>NZ_JBIAGW010000018.1:0-169612 GCF_042869955.1 Streptomyces sp. NPDC006691 | reverse complement strand
GGGCGGAGCCCCGAACCGGGGGTGCAGGGGGCGCAGCCCCCTGCGGGGGTCCGAGGGGCGCAGCCCCTCAGGGGGTCTGGGGCGCAGCCCCAGGGCCGGAACCCACCAACCCGGCCGCACGGGCGGGAGGGCGGGCAAACCCCCCGGGGTCCGGGGCGGAGCCCCGGGGGCCCGGAACCAACCAACCCCGGGTCACGGGCGGGCGGGCGGGTGGGCAAACCCCCGGCGCTCGGGGGCCGCGGGGTCAGACCGGAGGCCAGGGGATGGCGGGCCATTCGCCCGAGGGGACGGGATGGAGGCCCGAGTCCAGCAGGGAGGCCACCCGCGCCCGGAGGGCGTCCAGCTCGGCCCCGGTGATGAGCGAGGACAGCCGCACAGCCAGATCCCCCAGGGGCAGAAGGGCCTCGGCCAGGCCCTTCAGAGCGCCCACCGCCTCCGAGGTGAGCGGCTCGCCCGCCCACCCCCACAACAGCGTCCGCAACTTGTCGTCCACGTTGAACGTGACCCCGTGATCGATCCCGTACAGCCGCCCCTCGGGCGCGGGCAACAGATGCCCTCCCTTGCGGTCCCCGTTGTTGATCACCGCGTCGAGCACGGCGAGCCGCCGCAGCCGGGCGTCGTCCGCGTGCACGAGCAGCGCGGTCCGCCCCTCGCCCACCTCCGCGAGCGCGACCGCCTTCCAGCCCTCGGCCGGCTCCTCGTCCTCGACGAGCGCGAGCAGCCCGGAGTCGCCCTCCACCGGCTCGATCCACAGCTGGACCATGCCCTGGCCGTAGGGGCCGTCGCGGAGCACGGTGGGCGGCACGAGGTCCCACCCGGTCGCCTGCGAGACCTCGTACGCCGCGACCTCGCGCTGGGCGAGCGTGCCGTCGGGGAAGTCCCAGAGCGGCCGCTCCCCCGCGACGGGCTTGTAGACGCACTCGGCGCTCTCGTCCCCGTACGCGACGGAGCAGTAGAGCACCGCGTTGGACGCCTCGCGGATCTGCCCCAGGACGGTCAGCTCGCCCCGGGTCAGGAGCTCGACGGACGTCAGGCTCCGCGGCGGTATCCGTTCTGGCGCGGGCATACGTGTCCTTCCGGGTCGAGCGGCAGGCTGCACAGCGGGCACGGCGGACGGCCCGCGTTCACGACGTCGAGGGCCCGCTTGGCGAAGGCCCGGGCCTGGGCCCCGGTCAGGCGCACCCGCAGCATCGGCGGGCCGTTCTCCTCGTCCTGGAGCATCCGCTCCTCGGCCTCGGCGAGGTCGTCCTCGGTGTCGGCGTCCAGCTCGACCAGGGCCTGCGCCTCGATGATCATGCGCTGTTCGTCGCCGTCCCAGGCCAGCGCCATGGTGCCGACCCGGAACTCCTCCTCGACCGGCGAGTCGAGGGGCGCGGTGTCGGTCACGTCCGGCGGGGCCACGGCAGGTACAGGAGCGTTTCCTCCGGTCCGGCGCACGACCTCGTCCAGCAGCTCGTCGATCCGCTCGGCGAGCGCCGCCACCTGGGTCTTCTCCAGGGCGACGCTGGTGGTGCGGGTGCCCGAGGACGCCTGGAGGAAGAACGTCCGGCGCCCGGGGAGCCCGACCGTGCCGGCCACGAAACGGTCCGGCGGGTCGTAGAAGAACACCTGACGGGACACGTTCTGGTCTCCCTAGTTCGGAGTTGGAGCGGCGGTTTTCGGCGCGTCCACCCTACTGTGCCCGGCGATCACGGTGCTCCCGCACCGCCACCGACCTCGGCCTGTTCGTCCGCCGGCTTCTCGCGCGGCATCAGGGAGGCGAGATCCCCGGTGTCCCCCAGGCGTACGAGGTAGGGCCGCAGCCGGGTGTAGCGGATCACGGTCAGGGAACACGGTTCCACCGAGATGCGCTGAAAGAGGTCCAGATGCATGCCGAGGGCGTCCGCCACGACGGACTTGATGATGTCGCCGTGCGAGCACATGGCGTAGACCGCGTCGGGGCCGTGCTCGGTCTCGATCCGCTCGTTCCAGTCCCGTACGGCCCCCACGGCCCGGGCCTGCATCGCGCGCATCGACTCGCCGCCGGGGAACGCCGCGTTGGAGGGGTGCTGCTGCACGACCTCCATGAGCGGCTCGGGGGACAGCTCGGCGAGCTTGCGGCCCGACCAGTCGCCGTAGTGGCACTCGCCGATCAGGTCCTCGGGGTGCAGCGGCAGCCCGGGGCGGGCGTCGAGGAGCGGCTGCACGGTCTCCCGGCAGCGCTGGAGCGGGCTGGTGACGACGGCGGCGAGCGGCACTCCGGCGAGCCGGGCGGGCAGGGCTGCGGCCTGGGCGTTGCCCCGCTCGTCGAGGGCGACACCCGGCGTCCAGCCGGCCAGCACCCCCGCCGTGTTGGCGGTGGAACGTCCGTGGCGTACGAGGATCAGCGTGGCCATGGGCGCCAGCCTAAGCGGCCCGTTCCCCTCGGGTGCGGGCGGCTCCCGTTCACGGGAGAATGCACGCGATGATCGTCGACTGCGCCATTTACCACGAGGGCCGCCGCACCGAGGGGCCCCAGGACTTCTCCGATGCCCTCGCCCGGGCCCGCGCCGAGGGGGACAGCTTCCTGTGGGTGGGCCTCCACGAACCCACGGAGGAGGAGTTCGACCTGGTCAGCACCGAGTTCGGGTTGCACGAACTGGCCGTGGAGGACGCCCTGAAGGCGCATCAGCGCCCCAAGCTGGAGGTCTACGACGACTCGCTCTTCATGGTCCTCAAGCCCGTCGTGTACGAGCCGGACAGCGACACCGTGTCCACCGGCGAACTGATGCTGTTCGTGGGCGACTGCTTCGTGGTGACCGTCCGGCACGGCGAGGGCGCGCCGCTCAAGGCGGTACGGCAGCGCCTGGAGGCGGAGCCCGAGCTGCTCGCGCACGGGCCCACGACCGTCCTGTACGCGGTGAGCGACGCGGTCGTCGACCACTACACGGACGTGGCGGCCGAACTCCAGACGGACCTGGAGGAGCTGGAGGCGCAGATCTTCTCGCCCACCACGGGCGGCCGCGACACCAAGGACACCGCGTCGCGGATCTACACCTTCAAGCGGCAGCTCCAGGAGTTCCGGCGGGCCACCGGTCCGCTGGCTCAGCCCGTGCAGCGTCTGGCGAGCGCGGGTGTGCCGTTCGTGAACGCCAAGTCCCAGCCGTTCTTCCGGGACGTGGACGACCACCTGATGCGGGCCAACGAGGCCGTGGAGGGCCTGGACCGGCTGCTCTCGGACATCCTGTCGGCGCATCTGGCCCAGGTCAGCGTCCGCCAGAACGACGACATGCGGAAGATCTCGGCGTGGGCCGCGATGGCGGCGGTCCCCACGATGCTGGCCGGCGTGTACGGCATGAACTTCGACCACATGCCGGAACTCCACTGGGCGTGGAGCTATCCGGCGCTGATCCTCCTGATGGTGCTCCTGGAGTTCGGCCTGTACCGCCTGTTCAAGCGGCGCGGCTGGCTGTAGACGACTGGTGGCTAGGCGAATCCGGGCGCGGCGACGGCGGGGCCGCCGAGCG
This sequence comes from Streptomyces sp. NPDC006691, assembly GCF_042869955.1. Lineage (NCBI taxonomy): Bacteria > Bacillati > Actinomycetota > Actinomycetes > Kitasatosporales > Streptomycetaceae > Streptomyces > Streptomyces sp. NPDC006691. Next base: position 166,127 of record NZ_JBIAGW010000018.1, on the reverse strand, counting down.
CGTCGCGCCGCTCGGGCATGGTGAGGCCGACCATCCGCCGCCACCCGGCGAGGCGTTCGTAGGCGTACACCGCGTGGATGCCCGCGACGAGGACGGCGGCCTTGGAGCTCGGCCAGCCGAGGATCCGTCCCATGTGGGCCATGACGGCGAGGGCGACGTCACGGTGGACGCGGATCTCGGCGAGCGCGCTGCGGCGCAGCTCCCGCTGGATGGCGGGCCCGTGTCCGGCGCGGGCCAGGCGCAGCAGCTCCTCGTGGCAGTAGGCGAGATGGTTGTCCTCGTCGGCGGAGATCATCCGCACCGCGCGCCCGAGGTCGGGGTCGTCGCCGAAGTGCCGGCACAGCAGCCGCATCTGTTCGGAGGCGCGCTGCTCGGTGACACGGCTGTGTGCGAGGTAGACCACGACGTCCCGCGCGGTGAGCGGCTCCTCGCCGCGCAGCTGGGCGTGGCCGAGCCCGATGCCCTGCCGTTCGAGCAGCATCGTGTAGTTGGTGTCGTGCGGTACGTCGACCGGGCGCAGGCCGCGCTTCTTCAGGAGCGCGTGGAAGATCCGCCCGTGCTTGTCCTCGTCGGCGCCGTGCCGGGCCACCTTCGGGGCGAGGGCGCGGCACTCGTCCGGCAGCAGCGCCGCGATCCGGCCGTTCTCCCAGCCGCCCTGAGCCTCGCCGGCGGCGGCGACGGAACAGAAGAGCCGGTACGACTCGTCGTTGTCGAGGATCTCCTGGAACAGGCTCTTGGCCGAGAGCATCGCCGTACCTCCGGGTGCGCGCAGGACTCTGCCGAACCGAGTCAAATGCGGCACATCGACCCCGGCAACAGGGATCGGGCCCCACTGGGCCGAACGAAGGAATGTGCGGTGGCCCCGGCGCCGTAACCAGGCGGCGGGGGCGGGCGTTGTGCGTCATGACGGCCGTGGCGGGGAAGACCCCCGAGCCCCCACCACGGCCGCGGAACCTCTTCGATCCCCCTCTGCCTACGCGAGGCCCGCGCGCTCCAGCGCCTCGGTGCCCGCGCGCAGCGAGGCGAGCCGCTCGTCCAGGGTGAAGCCGGCCGGGGCCAGGGTCAGCGTGGTGACGCCGGCGGCGGCGTACGCCTGCATCCGGTCGGCGATCCGCTCCACCGAGCCGAGCAGCGTGGTCGAGTCGATGAGCTGCTGGGGCACCGCCGCCCCCGCGCCCGCCTTGTCGCCGGCCAGGTACTTGTCCTGGATCTCGGCGGCCTCCTTCTCGTACCCCATGCGCTGGGCCAGCTGGTTGTAGAAGTTCTGCTTGCGGCTGCCCATGCCGCCGACGTACAGCGCGGTGTACGGGCGGAACATGTCGGCCAGGGCCGAGACGTCCGCGTCGGCGCCGAGCGCGATCGGCAGCGTGGGACAGACGTCGAAGCCGTCCATGGTGAGGCCGGCCTTCTCGCGGCCCGTACGGATGTGGGAGATCGCGGTGGCCTCGATGTGCTCGGCGGCCGGGAAGATCAGCAGCGCGCCGTCGGCGATCTCGCCGGTCTGCTCCAGGTTCTTCGGGCCGATCGCGGCGATGTAGAGCGGGATGTGCTCGCGCTCGGGGTGCACGGTCAGCTTGATGGGCTTGCCGGGGCCGCCGGGCAGCGGCAGCGTCCAGTGCTCGCCTTCGTAGGAGAGCCGCTCGCGGGTCATCGCCTTGCGGACGATCTCGACGTACTCGCGGGTGCGGGCGAGCGGCTTGTCGAACTTGACGCCGTACCAGCCCTCGGAGACCTGCGGCCCCGAGACGCCGAGGCCCAGGCGGAAACGGCCGCCGGACAGCGAGTCGAGGGTGGCGGCCGTCATCGCGGTCATGGCGGGCTGGCGGGCCGGGATCTGGAGGATCGCCGAGCCGACGTCGATGCGCTCGGTCTGCGCGGCGACCCAGGCGAGCACCGTCGGCGCGTCCGAACCGTAGGCCTCGGCCGCCCAGCAGACGTCGTAACCGAGCTTGTCCGCCTCCTTGGCGACGGCGAGGTTGTCGCCGTCCATTCCGGCGCCCCAGTAGCCGAGGTTGATGCCGAGCCGCATGGCCGATCCCCTTACTCGTCGGGACGCGTACGCACGCGCCCACTCCCGCGTCTTACTCATGAGTAACGTTCCTGTGCCGGGGACTCTAGCGCGCGCGGCCGTGATGCGGCAGGGCCGAGTTGTCCACAGGCTCTCTCCCCGCAGGCCCTTGGCCAGTAATCTCGCGCCCATGGAGCAGAGGCATCTCGGCCGCACGGGCCTGCGCGTATCCCGGATCGGGCTCGGCACCCTGACATGGGGCCGGGACGTCGGCGAGCAGGACGCCGCCGATCTCCTGAAGGCGTTCTGGGACGCGGGCGGCACCCTGATCGACACGGCCGACGTGTACGGCGGTGGGGACTCGGAGTATCTGCTCGGCCAGTTGATGGAGCGGCTCGTGCCGCGCAGGGACCTGGTCGTCGCGACCAAGGCGGGCAGCGTGCCCGATCCCGACCGGCGCTTCGACGGCTCGCGCGGGCACCTCCTGAACGCCCTGGACGCCTCGCTCGAACGGCTTCGCACCGACTACGTGGACCTGTGGCAGGTGCATGCCTTCGACCGCGGAACACCGTTGGAGGAGACGCTCCAGGCCCTCGACATCGCGGTCAGCAGCGGGCGGGCGCGCTATGCCGGCATCTCCAACTTCAGCGGCTGGCAGCTCGCCAAGGCCGCGACCTGGCAACTCGCCGCGCCCGGTGTCCGCACCCGCCTCGCCAGCACCCAGATGGAGTACTCGCTGCTCCAGCGCGGGGTGGAGCGCGAAGTGCTGCCCGCCGCCCTGGACCTGGGCCTCGGGCTCCTCCCGTCCTCGCCGCTGGGGCGTGGCGTACTGACCGGCAAGTACCGGCACGGGACGCCGGCGGACTCACGAGGCGCGTCCGACGGCTTCTCGGCGTTCGTCGCGCCCTATCTGGACGACGCGGCGAGCCGGATCGTCGAGGCGGTCTCCATAGCGGCGGACGGACTCGCCGCGACACCCCTTCAGGTGGCGCTGGCCTGGGTGAGGGACCGGCCGGGAGTGGTGGCGCCGATCGTCGGCGCGCGCAACGCGCAGCAGCTCGCGGCGGCATTGTCAGTGGAGGCCCTTAGTCTTCCTGACGAGATCTGCCAGGCGCTCGACGATGTGTCGGCGCCCGTGCACCGCTATCCCGATCAGGACTGGAGCACGCTGTGACTGCGCTTCCCCAGGGCTCGGCCCCTGGATCCACGGCCGACGAATCCGCCGAGGCGGAGGTGGCGCCCGAGACCGCTCAGGCGCCCGCCGAGGAGCCCGGGTCCCCCGAGGGTGCCGGGCCCGGCGGCACGGGTGGGGCGCGGTCCTGGGCCGAGGGCGGCGAACCTGCGGATGGGGCCACGGCCGGGGAAGCGGAGCCTGCCGACGCGGCCGCCGCCGAGGCAGCCGGACCGGCTGATACGCCTGATGCGCCTGATGCGCCAGCGGGCGAGGAAGCCGGGCCCACGGAGGCGGCCGGCGGTGCTGAAGCCGGCGCCGGAGAGGCCGGGCACGACGCTCAGCCCGACGCCAGCGACGCCAACGCCAACGCCACCACCGCCAACGCCGACGCCGACGCCGACGCGACTGCCAAGGCAGCCGAGGCGGCCCAGGTCTCCGAGGCCGCGGCCGAGCTCGCGGCCCAGCGGGAGTTGCGGGCCAGGATCGCAGCGCGCAAGGCCGAGAAGGAGGCGCCGATCCCGGCCGGCACCAAGCTGAGCGGAACGGCGGCCGACCTCCTCGCGGCGGTACGGGCGGTGGAGAGCGGCGAGAAGTCGGGGGCGGCGTTCTTCGCGGGCCCGCCGCCCGCGCCCCGCAAGCCCGCCCCCGGGCCCGCCCAGGAGACGGCTCCGGCACGGCCCCGCGCGCCCGAACCGGCGCAGGCCCCCGCCACTTCGGCCGAGGCGCTCGACTCCGTACGGGGCGTACTGCGCAGGGGCGGCGCCCCCGAGGCGCTGGCCGCACAGGTCACCGGCGCCCTCGGCGAGCAGGCGGCCGAGCGGCTCGGGGCGGACCCCTGGCAGCTCCTGGCCGTACCCGGGGTGCGCCCCGAGCAGGCCGACGGCTTCGCGCGGGCGCTGCTCGGCGCCGAGTGCCGCCCGGACGACGAGCGCAGGGCGGCCGCCCTGGTCGGCTGGATCCTGGAACAGGCGGCGGTACGGGGGCATACGGCGCTGGCCGCCGACGACGTGCGCAAGGCCCTGGCCGGGCGGTCCGTGCCCGATCCCGACGAGGCGGTCCAACAGGCCATCGCCGAGGGCGTGGTGCTGGTGTTCCAGGACGGCCTGGCGGAGGAATCGGACCCCACCGGGAACGCCGCGGACGCCGCGGACGCCGCGGACATCGACGGGGCGGAGGAGGCGGCGGAGCCCGCCGAGCCGGTCCAGGTGCTGCTCGGGCTCGACCGGTACGCGCTGGCCGAGGAGAGCCTGGCCGACGGGCTCGCCCGGCTGCTCAACTCCCCGGTGGGGAACGACGGTTCGGTGTGGCCCGAGAGCGGTGAGCTGGTCCGCGCGGTCGCGGGCAGCGGCTTGGTGGCACACACCGGCGGCGAGGCCGCGCGTGCCGAGTCGGCCGCGGTGGTGACCGCGGCCGCCGCGGCCGGACTGCGCGCGGCGGGCGCGGCGCACACCATGGACGGGCAGCGCCGCCTGGCCGAACTGACCGGCCCGCTGGCCGCGTTCACGCTCGCCGGGCTGCTGTCCGGCGAGGGCCCCGGCCGGGACGCGGACGGCACACTGGCGCTCGACGTCCTGGTGGTGCAGGACGCGGGCCAGGTCGACGTGGAGACCGCGGCGATCCTGGTGGAGTCGCTGGCCGACGGCTGCCGTCTGGTTCTGAGCGGTGACCCCGGGGTGCTCGGCCCGGCGGGCGCGGGCCAGGTCTTCCAGGACCTGCTGGCCGCCCGCGTCTGCCCCGTCGTGGCGTCACGGCTGCCCGACCCCGGGCCGGTCGGCGAGCTGGTGTCGGGCATCGGCATCGGCGAACTGAACCAGGTGGAGGCGCCCGGCAAGGAAGTCGTGATCGTGCCGGTGCGCGACGCGGGCGAGGCCGTGCACCGGTCCGTGCAGCTCCTGGCCGACTCCATCCCCCGGGCCTTCGGCATCCCGGTGGAGCAGGCCCAGGTCATCACGGTGGGCCACGGCGGCTCCGCGGGCACCCGCGCCCTGAACGCGGCGCTGAAGCAGCGCCTCAACCCCGGCCCCGGCCGCTTCGGCGGCTTCGACCCCGGCGACCGGGCGGCGTACGCCAAGGACCTGGGGCGTACGGTCGTCGGCACCGTCGTGGAGGCGGACGCGGAGGGCCTGCGGCTCGACTGTGCGGGCACGCCCGTCCTCGTGCCGAAGGAGCGGGTCGAGTCCGCGCTGCGGCACGGCTGGGCGCTGACCGCGCACCAGGCGATCGGGATGCGCTGGCCCGCGGTGGTCGCGGTGCTGCCGGGCGACGCGGCGCAGGGGCTCAACCGGGCCTGGGTGTACACCGCGTTCGGCCGCGCCGAACGGCATCTGTCCGTCGTCCACGGCGTCGACCAGGCGCTGCCCCGCGCCGTGGCGGAGGTCCTTCCGGCCCCGCGCACGACACGCCTCACGCCGCTGCTGCACGGCCTGGTGAAGCCCGCGGAGCAGTAGCAGGGCGCGTACGGCGGAGGCCGCGTACCCCGGGATTCCGGGGTACGCGGCCTCCGCCGTATCTGGCCGGGTCAGGGGGCGGTGTGGGGGCCGTCCTCCTCGTCGAGGTCGTCCTCCAGCTCCTCCTCGTCGAAGACCGCGCTCACATCGAAGCGGCACACCACGTGCTGCGGGTCGGCGTGGCCGAACGGGGTGCTCAGCCACTCGCCGGGTTCGGGCAGTTCCTCGGCGGCCGACACCCACAGCGTGGAGTCGCCCTCCTCCAGGCCGAACTCCTTGTGCCGGGAGGCGATTTCATCGGGTTCGTACTCGCCGAAGAGCACCCCGAGCGCGGCGTGCACACTGCTGCCGACGACCGGGGCGGTGCGCTCGGCCTCGTCCGGCTCGGGGTCGAGGTCCGTGATGCGCTGAGCCTGGGCGAGCAGCCGCTGGGGCTCGGCGACCGCGTAGTCGCGGCGGATGAGGACGCTCAGGGCGTTGGGCTCCTCGGGGCCCGCGTAGGGCGGCAGCGAGTCGTCGGCGCCGGGGATCTCGAAGGGGGTCACCTCGTCGTAGCGGTCGTAGAGCCGCTCGTCGTACGCCTCGGCGGCCGCCGCGAGCGCGTTGAAGGCCTCGTACACATCGGGATCGTCGTCCCCCGTGCGGCGTTCCACCGCATCGAGGTGACGGTCCAGCGCGGCTTTGACCGCCTCGGCGGCGGCACGTACCTCGGCAGCGGTGGGCTGCGCAGCATCAGACATAGTGCAGACGCTATCCGTACCGGGCCTCTGCCCGCACAATAGATGCGATGGTGGAATACGAATTTGTCGACGTGTACGTCCCCCGCGGGGTATCCCGCAAGGAGGCGACGCGGCTGCTGACCGACCATGCCGAGTACGGACACTGGGAGTTGGACCGACTGAGTCTGCACCGGGACGGCAGCCGCCGCGTGCGGCTGCGCAGGCGGATCATCCGCCAGGTGCGAGCCACGTGGTGAACGTGGACGTATGACGGAGCGGGCCCCGCGCGTGCGGGGCCCGCTCCGTCATGACAGCCGTGCGGGACGGCCTGCCGGGACCGCTGCGGCTACTGCGCCGCGCGTCCGCGGCGGTAGAGCACCGCTCCGCCGAGCAGCAGACCCGCGGCCGGAACGGCGAAGCCCATGCCCTCCGACCCGGTGTGCGCGAGCTGCGGGGCCGTGGCCCGGGGGCCCGCCGCGGTCACGGCGTGCGTGACCGGGACAGCGGCCCGGACGGGCGCGGCAGGCCCCGCGGGCTGGGCCGGCTGGTGCGCGACCGGGCTGACCGGGTGCTGCGGGACACCGGGGTGCCCCGGCTGACCGGGCTGCCCGGGGTGGCCCGGCTGACCCGGCTGACCCGGGTGGTGCGGCGGGCAGGGCTGCTGGTGGCCGCCCGGGTGGCCCGGGTGGCCGGGGTGACCGGGGTGCTGCGGCTTGCCCGGGTGGTGGGGCTGGCCGGGGTGCTGGGGGTGGCCGGGGTGGCCCGGGTGCTGCGGGGTGCCGGCGCGGCCGCCCTCGTCGTTGGCACAGTCGTTGCCGAACGCGGGGTTGCCGATGCCGATCACGCTGACGCTGTTCCCGCAGAGGTTCACGGGCACGTCGATGGGGGCCTGGACGTGGTTGCCGGAGCCCACGCCGGGCGAGTCGACCGCCTTGCCGTGCGCGTCCGCGCCGCCGCCCTGACGACCCGGGTGGCCCTGGTTGGCACAGCCGTTGGCGAACGCCGGGCTGAGCAGGCCGACCACGTTCACGGTGTTGCCGCAGACATTGACCGGCACGTGCACCGGGAGCTGGACGGCATTGCCGGACAGCGCGCCCGGCGAGTTCGCGGCGCTGCCCCGGGCCGCCGAGTCGGCGTGCGCCGCCCCGCTGCCCATGGCGATGACCCCGCCGGCAGCCGCCATGGTGATCAGTGACTTGCGGGTGACCTGTCGCATAGATTCGTTCCCTGCCTTCTGCCTTCCGGAAAGCCCGGCTGCGCCGTTGCGCCCGGGCTGAAATGCCCGGCGGCCCCGGAGTGCGTGGCGCGCACTCCGGGGCCGCCCGGCTCAGACCCTCACGGGTTGAGGCACAACGTCACTTGTTGACGCAGGTGTTGCCGAAGGCGGGGTTCAGCAGCCCGATCACGGAGACCGTGTTGCCGCACAGGTTCACGGGGACGTGCACGGGGACCTGGATGACATTGCCGGAAGCGACACCCGGGGAGTGCACAGCGGCACCCTCGGCACCGGCATCCGCGACAGCCAGACCCGCACCCGCGAGAACCAGACCACCAGTGACAGCCGCAGCAGCGACGACCTTCTTGATCATTACTTCCTCCTTGTTGGCATATGCGCGGTCCCAGCCGCGGACCGCACACCCTGTAACGAGGGGGAAGTTATGGGGCTACGAGCATATGAGTGCATTCACTCTTTTCAGTCGTATACGTACGTTCAAACGATTAGCGGAGCGCCACCCCGGCGCGTGGTGCCCGATGTCCGCGGGCCCCGTTCGACCTCGCGACCGGCGCCTCAGGAGGCGTCGATGAACCGGTCCAGGACCCGTACGCCGAACTTCAGGCCGTCGACCGGGACCCGCTCGTCGACGCCGTGGAACATACCGGCGAAGTCCAGCTCCGGCGGCAGCTTCAGCGGCGCGAAGCCGAAGCCGCGGATGCCCAGGTCGTCGAAGGACTTGGCGTCGGTTCCGGCCGAGAGCATGTACGGCACGGCCCGGGCGATCGGGTCCTCGGCCTGGAGCGCGGTCTGCATCGCGTCCACCAGGGCGCCGTCGAACGAGGTCTCCAGGGCCTTGTCCGCGTGCACGTCCTCGCGCTTGACGCGCGGGCCCAGGATCCGGTCCAGGTCGGCGAGGAACTCCTCCTCGTAGCCCGGCAGGAACCGCCCGTCGACATGGGCGGTCGCCTGCCCCGGAATGACGTTGACCTTGTAGCCGGCGCCCAGCTGCGTCGGGTTGGCGGTGTTCTGGAGAGAGGCGCCGATGAGCTTGGCCATGCCGCCGAGCTTGGCGAGGGTCTCGTCCATGTTCTCGGGGTCGAGCTCGGTGCCGAGCGCGTCCCCGAGCTCGTCGAGGAAGTGCCGCAGCGTCTTGGTCACCCGCACCGGGAACTTGTGCCGGCCGAGCCGCCCCACCGCCTCGGACAGCTCGGTGATGGCGTTGTCCTTGTGGATCATCGAACCGTGTCCGGCGGTGCCGTCCACGGTGAGCTTCATCCAGTGCATGCCCTTCTGGGCCGTCTCGACGAGGTAGAGCCGCAGCTTCTCGTTGACGGTGAAGGAGAACCCGCCGACCTCGCTGATCGCCTCGGTGACGCCCTCGAAGAGCTCGGGGTGCTTGTCGACGAGGAAGCGCGCCCCGTAGGTGCCGCCCGCCTCCTCGTCCGCGAGGAAGGCGAGGACGATGTCGCGCGGGGGCTTGCGGCCGCTGCGCAGCCGGTCGCGCACGACCGCGAGGGTCATCGCGTCCATGTCCTTCATGTCGACCGCGCCGCGACCCCACACACAGCCGTCGGCGATCTCGCCGGCGAACGGGTCGTGGGTCCAGTCGTCGGCGTTGGCCGGCACGACATCGGTGTGGCCGTGGATGAGCAGGGCGGGCCGGGACGGGTCCTCGCCCGCGATCCGGGCCACGGTGGAGGCGCGGCCCTTGTGGGACTCGAAGATCTTCGGCTCAAGGCCGACCTCCGCGAGCTTCTCCGCGACGTACTCCGCGGCCGCACGCTCGCCGGGCCCGGAGTGGTCTCCGTAGTTGCTGGTGTCGATCCGGATCAGATCGCGACAGAGGTCGACGACCTCGTCCTCACCGGTCACGCCGCCGGTCCGGGTCGTGCTCGACTCGCTCACGCTGCTTCCTCCCGCTGTCGCTCCGCTCGGTACTCCCCCATCCTCCCCCCGGCCCCCCTCGGCACCCAAGGGCGGCTTCCCGTCGACATCCGGAGTTCACGCAGGCCAGGGGGGTGATCGAGCACCCCCGGATGTTTGCTATTGTTTTCCACGTCGGAACGGGCACGGCCCGCGAGACAGACACCTTGTCCGGGTGGCGGAATGGCAGACGCGCTAGCTTGAGGTGCTAGTGCCCTTTATCGGGCGTGGGGGTTCAAGTCCCCCCTCGGACACCAGCGAGAACCCCACTTCGGTGGGGTTCTCTGCGTTTCCGGGGACCTTCGTCGGCGGGCCCGATCGGTCGGCCCCCGCCCGCCTCCGCTCAGAGCCGGCGGAAGGCCAGGACCGCGTTGTGGCCGCCGAAGCCGAAGGAATCGCTCAGCACCAGGTCGCCGCACGGCGGCAGGGGCCGAGGGGTGTCCCGGACGATGTCCAGGCCGAGCCCCTCCTCCGGGTGGTCGCAACCGACGGTCGGGGGGATCAGGCCGTCCCGCAGGGTGAGGACCGAGGCGATGGCCTCGACGCCGCCCGCGCCGCCCTGGAGATGACCGAGGGCCCCCTTGTTCGCGGTGACGGGGATGTCCCGGATCTGGCTGCCGAAGAGCCGGCCGAGCGCGAGCGCCTCCGTGCGGTCGCCCTCGACGGTCGCCGTGGCGTGCGCGTTGACGTGGGCCACGTCGTCGGGCGTGGCCCCGGCGTCCGCGAGGGCGGAGCGCAGCGCGGCCTCGATGCCGCGCCCGTGGGGTTCGGGGGCCGCCATGTGGAAGGCGTCCGCGGACAGGCCCCAGCCGGCCGCCTCGCAGTAGACGCGGGCGCCGCGCGCCCGGGCGTGCTCCTCGGCCTCCAGGACCAGTACGCCGGCGCCTTCGCCGAGGACGAATCCGTCGCGGGCGTCGTCGAACGGCCTGGACGCGTGCTCGGGCTGGTCGTTGCGCCGCGACACGGCCCGCATCGCGGCGAAGGCGGCGAGGATTTCCGGGGTGATCACCGCCTCGGTGCCGCCCGCGACGACGAGGTCGAGCCGTCCGCCGCGGATGGCCTCGACGGCCTGCCCGATCGCCTCCGTACCGGAGGCGCAGGCGGATACGAAGGTGCGTGCCTCGCCGCGGATGTCCAGGTCCTTGGACATCTGCGCGGCGGAGGCGGACGGCACGGTCATGGGCGAGGTGTGCGGGGAGACCGCCCTCGGGCCCCGCGCGATGAGCGTGAGCCTGCTCTCGACCATGACGGGCGCGCCGCCGATGATCGTGCCCATGGACACTCCGGTACGGGTCGGACGCAGCCCGCTCGCCTCCGTGCCCCCGGGGTCGAGCCCCGCGTCCCGCCAGGCCTCGCGGGCCGCGACGAGCGCGAGCTGGGTGGACCGGTTCATCCGCCGTGCCAGGTGTCTGGGCAGCAGCAGCGCGGGGTCGACCGCGGCGCGGGCCGCGATGCGCACCGGAAGCCCGTCGAAGTCGGCCCCCTCCACGAGCGTGACCCCGCAGCGGCCGTCGAGCAGGCCCTGCCACAGTTCGGGTACGTCCGCACCGAGCGGGGTGATCGCGCCGAGGCCGGTCACGACGACCCGGCGGCGGCCGGGGACGGCCCACTGCGCGGGGCCGGGCAGCTCGGCCGGGTTCACGCGGGTGGTGCGCACGACCTGGCGTTCGTAGCGGGGCATGACGCGTTCCACGTCGGGGCCGCCGGTCAGCGGACGCAGCTGCAGCCGGGTCTTCGTCTCGGTCGCGGGCGCGGTGCGCACGACCACGAGCCAGGGGCCTTCGGGGTCCGTGGCGATGACGTCGCCGGGCGCCAGTTCTCCCGTGGTGAGCAGCAGGCACTTTCCGCCCATGACCGGCTCTTCGCTCATTCTGAACCCTTGCCCTGTTCGCCACAGAAGCGGCTATAGCGGACGCGATCCCCTCAGGCAGCATGCCTCCCGGCGGGGACGTCCGCAGGCCAGGGAAATCCGTCGCGCCGCCGGGCTCCCCCGTCACCGTCTGCTCACACGGGCGCTGACCTGGGACTCTCTTGCCCGTGGCGGGTCCGATGGGGTTCTCTGGTTCCGTGAGACGCAGATCCAGGACTCCCGACGCCCCGCTCGCGCAGCGCGACGGCATCGATCCGGTACGTGTACGGCTGCCGGCCGATCCGGACGGCGCCTGGGCGACGGTCGGTGATCACCTTCGGGCCCGGTTCGAGGGGGCGATCGGCGCACAGCGGGTGGGCACGATGCTGCGCGAGGGGCGGTTCGTCGGGGTCGAGGGGGCACTGAGCGGCGCGGAGGCGTACCGGGCGGGGACGTTCGTGTGGTTCCACCGGGACTTCGCGCCGGAGGTGCCGGTGCCGTTCGAGATCGGGATCGTGTACCGCGACGAGCGGATCGTGATCGCGGACAAGCCGCACTTCCTCGCGACCACCCCGCGCGGGCGGCACATCACCGAGACGGCGGTGGCCCGGCTGCGCCGGGACCTGTCGCTGCCGGCACTCCAGCCCGCCCACCGGCTCGACCGCCTGACGGCGGGCCTGGCTCTGTTCGTGGTGCGGCCCGAGGACCGGGGCACCTACCAGAACCTGTTCAGCGGGCGCCGGGTGCGCAAGGAGTACGAGGCGGTCGCGCCGTATGACCCCGAGGTCGCCCTGCCCGCGACCGTACGCAGCCGGATCGTGAAGGAGCGCGGGGTCATCGCCGCACGCGAGGAGCCGGGCGAGCCCAATGCCGAGAGCCGGATCGAGCTGGCCGAGCGGCGTGGTGGCCTCGGCCGCTACCGCCTGCTGCCCATGACCGGCCGCACACATCAGCTGCGGGTCCATATGAACCGGCTCGGCCTGCCGATCCTCCACGATCCGGTGTATCCGGTGGTGCTGCCGGAGGCCGATCGGGACGATTTCGCCGAACCGCTCCAACTGCTGGCCCGGGTCATGGAGTTCGCCGATCCGGTGGACGGGCGGGCGCGCCGGTTCGAGAGCCGGCTTCGGCTGGGGGCGTGGTCCGACGCACGGGCCCCGGGCCACTAGCGGCCCGGGGTCAAGGGCGCTGGGCTCCGCCCCGGACCCCGGGAGTGCCCCCGCGCCCGTGCCGTTGAGGGGCGCGGGGAACCGCGCGACCAGCCACGCACGGTGGACGGACGAAAGCGGGTTTCAGGGACCCCGGGCTCGCGGCCCCCGGCGGACAGCCCGGGCTCGCGGCCCCGGCGAACAGGGGGCCGCGGCCCACAGGGGCCAGATCCGAAGGGGCCGCGGCCCACAGGGGCCAGATCCCGAACGGGGCCGCGGCCCACAGGGGCCGGGGTCTCAGTGGCCCCGGGCGATCCACTCGGCCACGTGGGGCGCCTCCGCCCCGACCGTCGTCCCGTCGCCATGCCCCGTACGGACCACCGTGTCCGACGGCAACGTCAGCACCCGGTCCCTGATCGAGTCGATGATCGTCGGGAAGTCGGAGAAGGACCGCCCTGTCGCCCCGGGTCCCCCGGCGAACAGGGTGTCGCCGGTGAAGACCGTGCCGAGGGCCGGCGCGTGGAGGCAGACCGCGCCCGGCGCGTGGCCCGGGGTGTGGATCACCTCGAACTCGACGTCCGCCACCGAGACGTGCTGGCCGTCGGTGAGTTCACCGTCCGGCAGCCGGTCGGGATGCGTCTGCTTCCACAGCGGCAGATCGTCCCGGTGCAGCAGGACCGGCGCACCCGTGGCCTGCGCCAGGGCCGGTGCCGCGTCGATGTGGTCGTTGTGGGCGTGCGTGCACAGGATGGCCCGCAGGGTGCGGCCGCCCAGCGCCGCCAGGATGGCCTCCGCGTCGTGCGCGGCGTCGATGACGACGGCCTCCTCGTCGTCCCCGACGATCCACACGTTGTTGTCGACGTCCCACGTACCGCCGTCGAGTTCGAACGTGCCGGACGTGACCAGGTGGTCGATGCGTGCGCGGACCGCCATCAGAACTCCACCACCGAGCGCAGTACGTCACCCTGGTGCATCCGCTCGAACGCCTTCTCCACCTCGTCCAGCGCGATCGTCTCCGTGACGAACGCCCCGAGGTCGATGCGCCCCTGCTGATGCAGGTCAACCAGCATCGGGAAGTCGCGCGAGGGCAGGCAGTCGCCGTACCAGGAGGACTTCAGGGCGCCGCCCCGGCCGAAGACGTCCAGGAGCGGGAGTTCGAGTGTCATGTCCGGGGTCGGCACGCCGACCAGGACGACCGTGCCCGCCAGGTCGCGCGCGTAGAAGGCCTGCTTGTACGTCTCGGGGTGGCCCACCGCCTCGATGACGACGTCCGCGCCGTTGCCGCCGGTGAGCTCGCGGATCGCCTCGACGGCGTCCTGGCTGCGGGAGTTGACGGTGTGCGTGGCGCCCATCGACTTGGCCGTGGCCAGCTTGCGGTCGTCGATGTCGACCGCGATGATCTTCGCCGCGCCGGCGAGGCGGGCCCCGACGACCGCCGCGTCGCCGACGCCGCCGCAGCCGATGACGGCGACCGAGTCGCCCCGGCCCACGTTACCGGTGTTGATGGCCGCGCCGATGCCGGCCATGACCCCGCAGCCGAGCAGCCCGGCCACCGCCGGCGAGACCGCCGGGTCCACCTTGGTGCACTGGCCCGCCGCGACCAGGGTCTTCTCGGCGAACGCCCCGATGCCGAGCGCCGGCGACAGTTCGGTGCCGTCGAGCAGCGTCATCCTCTGCTTCGCGTTGTGGGTGTTGAAGCAGTACTGCGGACGGCCGCGCAGACAGGCCCGGCAACTGCCGCACACCGCGCGCCAGTTGAGGATCACGAAGTCGCCGGGCGCGACATCGGTGACGCCCTCGCCGACCGACTCCACGATGCCGGACGCCTCGTGGCCGAGCAGGAACGGGAAGTCGTCGTTGATTCCGCCCTGCTTGTAGTGCAGATCGGTGTGGCAGACGCCGCAGGCCTGGATCTTCACCACCGCCTCGCCCGGGCCCGGGTCCGGTACCACGATGGTCTCCACCCGCACGGGCTGGTTCTTGCCCGGTGCGATGACCCCTTGGACCTGCTGCGCCATGCCGCCACTCCCTGCTTCGTACCGTCGGCTGTGTTCGGGTGTATCAGGAATACACCTTATGAGGTGGCTTCGTGCACCCGTCGGCCGCCGACATAGGTCGCGAGCACCCGGGTCGCGCCGATCTCCTCGGGCGGCCCCGCGTACGGATCGCGGTCGAGGACCGCGAGGTCGGCGAGCGCGCCCGGCCTGATCGAGCCCGTGTCGTCGAGGTGGTTCACATACGCCGTCCCCGCGGTGTACGCGGCGAAGGCCGCGGTCAGGGTGATGCGCTGCTCCGGCAGGAACACCGGGCCCTTCTCGCCGGGCGCGACCCGGTTGACCGCGGTGTGGATGCCCTCCATCGGGTCGGGGCTGCTGACCGGCCAGTCCGAGCCCGCCGCCACCGTCGCCCCGGAGCGGAGCAGCGCTGCGAACGGGTACTGCCACCCGGCCCGCTCGGCACCGAGGAAGGGGATGGTCAACTCGTCCATCTGGGGTTCGTGGGAGGCCCACAGGGGCTGGATGTTGGCGGTGGCGCCGAGCGCGCGGAAGCGGGCGATGTCGTCGGGGTGGACGATCTGGAGGTGGGCCAGGTGCGGCCGGGTGTCGGTCCGTCCGTTGGCCTCGCGGGCCGCCGCCACCGCGTCGAGCGCCTCGCGCACCGCCCGGTCGCCGAGCGCGTGGAAGTGGGCCTGGAAGCCGAGGGCGTCCAACTGGGTCACGTAGGAGCGCAGTTCGGCGGGGTCGACGAAACTGGTGCCGGTGTTGGCGGTGGCGCAGCCGCAGGCGTCGAGGTAGGGGCCGAGCAGGGCGGCGGTGCCGGTCTCCGCGACCCCGTCCTGCATGATCTTCACCGATCCGGCGCGGAAGCGTCCGTGACTCAGTTCCCGTCGCCGCTCGGCCAGTTCGGGTATCTGCTCGGCGCCGCGCTCGCGGTCCCACCACAGGGCGCCGACGACCCGTGCGGTCAGCGAGCCGTCGCGCGCCGCGGTCACATAGGCGTCGGCGGGGTCGTCCATCGAGCCGAAGTTCCCGACGATCGCGTCCTGCCAGGCGGTGATCCCGTACGAGTGGAGGTGGGCCTGGGCGCGCAGCAGGGCGGCGAGGCGTTCGGCGGGGGTCGAGCGCGGTGTGAGCCGGCCGACCAGGTCCATGGCGCCCTCCTGGAGCAGCCCGGTCGGCCGGCCGGCGGCGTCGCGTTCGATGCGGCCGTCGGCCGGGTCGGGGGTGTCCCGGGTGAGGCCGGCGACGGCGAGCGCGCGGGAGTTGACCCAGGCTCCGTGGTGGTCCCGGTTGGGGAGGTAGACGGGCCGGTCGGGCACGACGCGGTCGAGCAGGTCGCGTGTCGGGCTGCCGCCCTCGAAGGCCTCCATCGACCAGCCGCCCCCGGTGATCCACTCCTGTTCGGGGTGGGCGTCGGCGTAGGCGCGGACCGCGTCCAGCGTCTCGGCCGCCGTGCGCAGGCCCGTCAGGTCGCAGCGGGCCAGTTCGATGCCGGCCGAGACGGGATGGACATGGGCGTCCTGGAAGCCGGGGATCAGCAACTTGCCCGCCAGATCGACGACTTGGGTCCCCGGGCCGATCAGTTCGCGCACCTCGTCGTGGCCGACCGCGGTGACGCGGTCCCCGGTGACCGCCACGGTGGTGGCACGGGAGCGGGCGGCGTCCAGGGTGAGGACCGGGCCGCCGGTGAAGACGAGGTCGGCGGGGTCGTGGCGCATGTGGGGTTCCGTTCTGCGAGGGAGGAGTGGGTGCGAAGAGGATTGCCGGGGGCTCAGGCGGGTTCGGATGCGGCGCCGAGCGGTGCCGTGGCCGCTTCCGTGCTGGAGAGGCCGGTGACGAAGTACGGGGATTTCCTTACCCACTTGGCCCAGGCGGCGGCCCCCACACCGCTGAGCAGCATCGCGGCGGGGCAGGCGAGCATGAACCAGCCGTTGTCGGGGCTGACTTCGAAGTGGTCGGCGGAGGTGTAGAAGGTCCAGGCGAGGTAGCCGCCGAGGCCGAGCAGGAACAGGGCGCTCAGGACCGGGATCACCACGGCGCGTACGGCCTCGCCGACGCTCGCGCGCAGCGCCCCGCGGAAGCGGCTCGCCGCGGCCAGTGCGGTCAGCGCGTAGTAGAGGGACACCACGATCCCGATGGCGTTGACGGAGGCGAGGATCAGGTCGCCGATCTTGGGAATGAGCAGCGAGAGGACGGCGATGCCGGCCGCGACGCAGCCGATCGCGACGGTGCCGGCCGCCGGCGTCCCGTAGCGGGGGCTGACCTTGAGCCAGAGCGGACCGAGCGTGCGGTCGCGGCTCATCGCGAACATGCCGCGCACGGTGGGGATGACGCCGGACTGGAGCGAGGCGACGGCCGAGAAGGTCAGCGCGACCAGGGGCAGCGCGGCCAGCGGCCGGGTGGCGAGCCGGTCGCCGAAGAAGGTGAGGCCCTGGGCGCCATGGCCCACCAACTCGTCGGCGGACAGCACCCGCTGGAAGGCGAACGAGCCGAGCAGGAACAGACCGAGCATGGTGAACAGGGTGATGAGCCCGGCCTTGGAGGCGTCCTCGGGGTCCTTGATCTCCTCGTTCACGCTGAAGGTCGACTCGAAGCCCCAGTAGCAGAAGACGGAGAGCAGCAGGCCCTGGGCGAGGGCCTGGCCGGAGGGGATGGTGAACGGGTTCAGCCAGTCGAGGCTGAAGGGGTGGGGGCCCTTGACGAGCCCGTAGCCGCAGAAGCCGAGCAGCACCGCGTACTCGAAGACCAGGAGCCACTTCTGGAGGGCGGCGGCCGAGCGGGTGCCGATGACCGCGGTGAAGGTGACGGCGACCAGGACGACAATGCCGATCGCGGTGGACTGGGCGGTGGAATCCGGGTCCAGGCGCAGTCCGCCGAGGCTCACCAGGCCTGCCTCGCCTGCCAGTTGGATCAGGGCGGAGCCGGTGACGGCGGTGGTGTAGGCGAGGAAGACGACGGTGGAGACGATGCCGATCCAGCCGGTCAGGAAGCCGAGCCAGGGGTTGAGCGAGCGACCCACCCACACATAGCCGCTGCCCATGTTGGGCTCGACCTTGTTGAGCCGGGTGTACGCGCTCGCTATGCCGAGGATCGGGATGAACGCGAGCAGCATCACGATCGGCAGGTGCAGCCCGACCGCGCCCGCGGTGACGCCGAGCCCGATGCCGATGCTGGTGGTGGCCGCCGTGGAGGAGGCGGCGATGGCGACGCCGTCGAGGACGCCGAGGCTCTTGCGCAGAACGGGCGGGTCACTGCCGTAGGGAGTGCGCACGGTCGCTCCTTCGCCGAGGGGCGCTTTTCGGCCCCGATGGCGGCACATGGAACTCCGGGTGGAGTCGATGCGTCAACGCCGTTGTCATAAGGTGCGCCGGTCCGTAGGGTGCGGCGCATGAGCGAGCGAGTCGTGGCGGACGGGGAGCGGCGCCGGCGGCGGCCCACCAAGCGGGGCACGGTGCTGTCCGAGGAGCTGATCGTCGAGACCGCGCTGCGCCTGATCGGCGAGCACGGGGCGGCGGCCCTGACCGTGCGCCGGCTCGGCACCGCGCTCGGCGCGGATCCGAGCGCGCTCTACCGGTACTTCCAGGACACCGACGATCTGCTGCTCGCGGTGGCGGACGAGCTGATCGGGCGCACCCTGCGCTCCTGGCGGCCGAGCGGCGAGTGGCGGGCCGACCTGCGCTCGCTCGGCCTGCGCATCCACGCCGACTACCAGGCCCACCCGCAGGCCGCGGTCCTGACCTGTACACGGGTGACCGGCCGGGTCCACGAGATGCGCTCGGTGGAGACGATCCTGGGGATCCTGCGCGGCGCCGGGTTCCCCGATGCCGAGGCGGTGCGGATCTACCACGTGTTCGTGGACCAGACGCTGGCGTTCGCGGCGCTCGACGCGACCGTGCTGACCCTGCCGAAGGAGTCCCGGATCCTGGAGGAGCGGACCTGGCGGGAGCGGTACGCACGGCTCGGCGCGGACACCCATCCGCATGTGGCCGCCACCGCGCCGACCCTGGTGGCGGAGATGGGCCGGAGCGCCTATCCGGCCGCCCTGGAGATGGTGCTGGCGGCGGCCGAGGCCCGGCTGCGGCACGTGCGGGCGTGAGCCGGGCGGCCGGACCGGGCGCGGCAGGGCGTGGAAAAGGGCGGCCCCCCGTGGTCCGGGGTGCCGCCCTTTCACAGAGCCGGGGTTAGGGCTGGGGCTTGTCCGCGGCGATCGCGCCGACCCGCTTGCGGACGACGTACCAGCCGCCGACGAGCAGCGCCGCGATGATCGGGAGGCAGTAGATCGTGGTGCGGCCCACGCCGCCGCCGTACCACATCAAGAACGCGACGGTCGCGAGGAAGACCAGCGTCACGATCTGCGTGTAGGGCGCCCAGGGCAGCTTGTAGGAGGGGCGCTCCAGGTGGCCCTGCTGTGCGCGGCGCCAGAAGAGCAGCGAACAGACCATGATCATCGCCCAGGTGCCGAGGATGCCGATGGAGGCGAAGTTCAGCACGATCTCGAAGGCGTCGTCCGGCACGACCTTGTTCAGGGCGACGCCGAGGACGCCGAAGAAGGCGGTGAACAGGACGCCGCCGTACGGCACCTTGCCCTTGTTCATGACGCCGACGAACTTGGGCGCCGAGCCCGCGAGCGACATCGAGCGCAGGATGCGGCCGGTGGAGTACAGGCCGGAGTTGAGGCTGGAGAGGGCCGCGGTGAGGACCACCAGGTTCATCACGCCGGCCGCACCCGGCACGCCGATCTTGTCGAGGACGGTGACGAACGGGCTCTGGTTCTCGGAGTACTCGGTGTACGGCAGCAGCAGCGCGAGCAGCACCACGGAGCCGACGTAGAAGACGGCGACGCGCCACATGATCGAGTTGATCGCCTTGGGCAGGATCTTCTGCGGGTTCTCCGTCTCGCCGGCGGCGACGCCGCACAGCTCGACCGAGGCGTACGCGAAGACGACGCCCTGGATGACGAGCAGCATGGGCAGCATGCCCATCGGGAAGATGCCGCCGTGGCTGGTGATGTTGGCGAAGCCCGGCGTGGAGCCGTCCACGTCGTGCTGGGTGACCACCAGGTAGATGCCGACCAGCATGAAGGCGACGAGCGCGACCACCTTGATGATCGCGAACCAGAACTCCATCTCGCCGAAGTACTTCACCGAGATGAGGTTGGCGGTGAGGACCACCGCGAGCGCGACGAGCGCGCAGACCCACTGCGGGACGCTGCTGAACATGGCCCAGAAGTGGGCGTAGGTCGCGGCCGCGGTGATGTCGGCGACGGCGGTGGTCGACCAGTTCAGGAAGTACAGCCAGCCTGCCGTGTAGGCACCCTTCTCGCCCATGAACTCACGGGCGTAACTGACGAAGGCGCCCGAGGAGGGGCGGTAGAGCACGAGCTCGCCGAGGGCCCGTACGACGAAGAAGGCGAAGACGCCGCAGACCGCGTACGCGATCGCGAGGGAGGGGCCCGCGCCCGCCATCCGGCCGCCGGCGCCGAGGAACAGCCCGGTGCCTATCGCTCCGCCGATGGCGATCATGTTGATGTGGCGGGACTTGAGGTCCTTGCTGTAACCGGCGTCACCGGCGTCGATGTGGGGGGTGCCCGTCGTCGCCCCCGCGGGGGCACTCTGGGTCTCGGCCGCAGGCATGCGGTCACTCATGGAGTAGTTCGCCTTTGTGAGGGGTCATGCGGTCGTGCGGGACCGGTCGTGCCGGTGACGCAGGTCGTCACCGTGGCGGGGACTAGCGTCACCATGGCACGGACCAGCGGCCCATAGTTCCGCCTGGCGGCACAGTTTGGCAGTGGCCAATGTCACGTAGAGACAGATTTGAGATGTTTCTGAGGTAACTGAAAGGGATCCGGCGCGCGGAATTCGTTGCTCAGGGTACCTATGGTGCGAGAACGTCCAGCTCCTGGAGTGCGCCCACCGCGATCTCGCGGGTCAGCCGCTCGGCCTCGGCGGTGTCCCGCGCGCGGACCGCTTCGGCCACCCGCACATGCAAAGTGACGGCGGCCGGATCGGGGTCGGGGAACATCACCTGGTGGTGCGTGCGGCCGGTGAGCACCTCGGCCACCACATCGCCGAGCCGGGCGAACATCTCGTTGCCGGACGCGTTGAGCACGATCCGGTGGAAGGCCACGTCGTGTACGAGGTACGCCTCCAGCTGGCGCCCGCGTGAGGTGGCGACCATGCCGAGGGCCTGTTCGGTGAGGTCCGCGCACTGGGCCGGGGTGGCCCGCAGCGCCGCGAGGCCGGCGGCGACCGGCTCCACGGCGGAGCGCAGCACGGTCAGCGAGCGCAGCTGGCGCGGCCGGTCGGCGCCGGCCAGGCGCCAGCGGATGACCTGCGGGTCGTAGACGTTCCACTGCTCGGCCGGCTGGACGGTCACGCCGACCCGGCGCCGGGACTCGACCAGGTACATGGACTCCAGGACCCGGATCACCTCGCGCACCACCGTGCGCGACACGTCGAAGCGCTGGGCCAGCTCGTCGGTGCGCAGCACGCTGCCGGGCGGGTACTCGCCCGCGGTGATCGCCAGACCCAGGCTTTCGAGCACATGCGTGTGGAGGCCCCGGGCCCGAGTCGTCATGGGCCAAGCCTACGGGCCCTGATGAAGGCCATAAAAGTATGACTTTTAAATCACGACCTCTTGAATATGTCGTACCTAATGGGTTTGAGTGTCCGCGAAGGACATCGATGTCGATGAGGACAGCGAGGCACCACCCGCCATGAACACCCCCCTGACCGTCGTCGTGATGGGCGTTGCCGGAACCGGCAAGACCACCATCGGGCCGCTGGTCGCAGCACGGCTCGGCCTCCCCTACGCCGAGGGCGACGACTTCCACCCCGAGGCCAACGTCGCCAAGATGTCCGCGGGCATCCCCCTGGACGACGACGACCGGTGGCCCTGGCTGGACGCCATCGGCGCCTGGGCACACGGCCGGGCCGGGCACGGCGGGGTGGTGAGCAGCTCCGCGCTCAAGCGCAGCTACCGCGACCGGCTGCGCGCGGCCGCCCCCGGAGTCGTCTTCCTGCATCTGACCGGCGACCGGGCGCTCATCGAGCACCGGATGGCCGAGCGCAAGGGCCACTTCATGCCGGCCGCGCTGCTCGACTCGCAGTTCGCCACCCTTCAGCCGCTGGGCCCCGACGAGGCGGGCGTCGCCGTCGACGTGTCCGGCACCCCCGAGGACATCGCGGAGCGGGCCGCCACCGCGCTGCGAACGCTCACCAAGTAAGGAATCCCACCGTGACCAGACTCAGCGTCGAGTTCCTGGCAGCGGACGCCACGCAGCCGATCACCTCGGCCGGCCATGCCCAGCTGGGCATCGCCGTACTCGCGGGCATCGCCGTCATCGTCGTGCTCATCACCAAGTTCAAGCTGCACGCCTTCCTGTCCCTGACGATCGGCTCGCTGGCGCTCGGCGCCTTCGCGGGGGCCCCGCTCGACAAGGTCATCACCAGCTTCAGCGCGGGCCTCGGCAGCACCGTCGCCGGCGTCGGCGTGCTGATCGCGCTCGGCGCGATCCTCGGCAAGCTGCTCGCCGACTCCGGCGGCGCCGACCAGATCGTCGACACCATCCTGGCCAAGGCCGGGAAGTCCGGCGGCCGGGCGATGCCCTGGGCGATGGTGGCCATCGCCTCGATCATCGGGCTTCCGCTGTTCTTCGAGGTCGGCATCGTGCTGCTGATCCCGGTGGTGCTGCTCGTCGCCAAGCGCGGCAACTACTCGCTGATGCGCATCGGCATTCCGGCCCTGGCCGGCCTGTCCGTCATGCACGGCCTGATCCCGCCGCACCCGGGGCCGCTCGTCGCCATCGACGCGATCGGCGCCAACCTCGGGGTGACCCTCGCGCTCGGCGTGGTCGTCGCCATCCCGACGGTGATCATCGCGGGCCCGCTGTTCTCCAAGTACGCGGCCCGCTGGGTCGACATCCCGGCCCCGGACAAGATGGTCCCCTCCCGTCCCTCGGAGGACCTGGAGAAGCGCCCGAGCTTCGGCGCGACCATCGTCACGGTGCTGCTCCCGGTGGTCCTGATGCTGGCCAAGGCGCTGGTGGACATCGTGGTCGACGACCCGAAGAACCACCTCCAGCGGGTCACCGACGTCATCGGCTCGCCGCTGATCGCCCTGCTCGCCGCGGTCCTGGTCGCCATCTTCACCCTGGGCCGGGCCGCCGGGTTCACCAAGGAGCGCATCTCGACGACCGTCGAGAAGTCCCTCGCCCCGATCGCGGGCGTCCTGCTGATCGTGGGCGCGGGCGGCGGCTTCAAGCAGACGCTGATCGACGTGGGCGTCGGCCAGATGATCCTGGACTTCTCCAAGGACTGGGCGATCCCCTCGCTGCTGCTCGCCTGGCTGATCGCCGTGGCGATCCGGCTCGCGACCGGTTCCGCGACGGTGGCGACGATCTCCGCGGCGGGCCTGGTGGCACCGCTCGCGGCCGACATGTCGACCGCGCACGCGGCGCTGCTCGTGCTCGCCGTCGGCGCCGGTTCGCTCTTCTTCAGCCATGTGAACGACGCCGGGTTCTGGCTGGTGAAGGAGTACTTCGGGATGAGCGTCGGCCAGACGGTCAAGACGTGGTCGGTGATGGAGACGATCATCTCCGTGGTGTCGCTCGGCTTCGTCCTGCTCCTGTCACTGGTCGTCTAGCCGGCCTCCGGTCAACTCGTCGCCGTCCCGAGACGCGTCGTCCGACTCCGGCTCCCACAAGGGGTGTTCGCGCTTCGCCCACGGCCGGTCGACCGACCCGGTGCGCATGCCACGGCGTGCCACCGGGTCGCCGACCGCCATCCACACATGCCCGGCGATCACGATGCCGACGGCGAGCGACAGCCAGTCGTGCACGAACGTGGAACCGATCCGCACCTCGATGGGCGCCAGGTGCGTGAACCACATCAGCAGCCCGGTGCCCAGCATCACCAGGGCGGCTCCCGCGATCCAGCCCGCGTACAGCTTCTGCCCCGCGTTGAACTTTCCGGCGGGCCGCGGCTCCCGCTCCCGGCGCAGGGCCGTGCGCAGCCAGGTGCGGTCGTACGGGTGGAAGCGGTTGAGGCGGCCCAGATCGGCGCGGAACGCGCGCGAGACCAGGCCGAGCAGGACCGGCACCGGAAGGAGCGCCCCGCAGATCTCGTGCACCCGCACCACCAGTTCGCGCCGGCCCACCAGCTCGGCGAACTGCGGGACGTACAGGACCGCCGCGGTGACCACACAGGCCCCCATCAGCCAGGCCGTGGCCCGGTGCACCCAGCGCGCCGCAGGAGTGAACCGCCTTACGGAGTGCGGGAGTTCAGGAGGTGGGGTGGTCCTCGCGTCCGTTGGACCGGCCGACCCAGGCGTCGATGTCATAGCCCCGCTCCTCCCAGAATCCCCGCTCGACCTTCTGTGTCACGGTGATCCCGGACAGCCATTTCGCCGACTTGTAGAAGTACATGGGAGCCACGTACAGGCGGACCGGGCCGCCGTGCGCGTGGCTGACCGGTCTGTCCTGCATGCTCAGCGCGATCAACACGTCGTCGCGGCGCGCCTGTTCGAGGGTGAGACTCTCGCTGTACGCGCCGTCGAAGCAGGTGAAGCGGACGGCTCCGGCGCCCGGCCGCACCCCGGCCGCGTCCAGGAGGCGGGACAGCTGGACCCCGGCGAACGGGGTGCCGGGGACCCGCCAGCCGGTCACGCACTGCACATCGCGCACCAGCCGGGTCTGCGGCAGCGCGCGCAGCGCGTCCAGGGTGTAGGTGGCGGGCCTGGTGACCAGACCGTCGACGGTGAGCCGGTAGTCGGCCGCGCTCTTGTCGGGCACCGAGGAGGTGACCGAGTAGTAGCGGAAGCCGCCGCCGTTGGGCAGCAGACTGGTGAGCCCGGTGGGGTCCTTGTCGGAGGCCGCGCCGAGGAACGATTCGAGGCCGCCCTGCACATAGCGCGCCGACGCGACCCCGGCCGCGCCGAGTCCGAGCATGCCGAGCACGAGCCGGCGGCCCACGGGGGTGCCCCGCGCGGGCGACGGCGTTGGTTCTGGTGTCACCCGACGATTCGAACACCCGGCGGCCGGTCCTGCCAGGGGCCACGGCCGTACGTCACCGTTCCGTCAGGAATTCCCCAGCCGGCTCACAGCCGCGAGGGCTCCTCGCCCCGGCCGATCCCGGCGTGCGTCCCGGGCCTGCGCGCCCGCAGCACGAGCCCGTACCCGAGGCCCACGAGCAGGGCGAGGACGACGATCCCGGGCAGCAGCCAGGTGAGCGCGTCGTCCGGCCCCGCCCCGACGAGGAGCTGGAACTGCCGGACGCTGTAGGCGGCGGTGCCCAGCAGCGCGACGCCCGCGGCGGCCGCGGCGAGCAGCCGCCACCGCTGGGCACCGGCCTCGCCCCGGCGGACGAAGAAGACGATCACGGAGAGGGACGAGGCGGCCATGAGGAGGAGCACGCCGAGCGCGCCGACGTTGCCCGTCCAGGTGAACAGGTGCGTGACGGGGGCGGTCGGGTCGCCGGCCGGCCAGCGGTCGGTGAGCGCGAAGGCGGCGACCACGGCCACCGAGATCACGGTCTGGAACAGCGAGCCGGCCGCCGGCGCCCCGCTGGTCGGGCTGGTCCGGCCGAACCCGGCGGGCAGCAGTCCATCGCGGCCCATGGCGAAGGCGTACCGGGCGACCACGTTGTGCAGGCTGAGCAGCGCCGCGAACATGCCGGTCACGAACACGACGTGGAGGACGTCGGCAAAGGTGGTGCCCAGGTTCTTCTCGGCGAGCGCGAACAGGAGGCCGGGGCCCTGCTTCTGCGCGGAGTCCACGATGTCCTGCGGGCCCGCCGCGAGGGTGAGCGCCCACGAGCTGAGCGCGAGGAGGGCGGTCACGAAGCCGATCGCGAGGAACAGGACGCGCTTGACGACGACCCTCGGACGCCGGGTCTCCTCCGCGTACACCGGGGCCTGTTCGACGCCGATGAAGGCGGCGACGCAGAAGCACAGCGCGAGGCCGGCGCTGCCGTGGGCCAGGGCGTGCGGATTGAAGGCGTGCGGCGAGAGGCGGCCGGTGGCCGGGTCCGCCAGCGCGGCGAGGTCGAAGACGACGACCAGCGCCACTTCGACGAGCAGGAGCACCCCGAGCACCTTGGCGTTCAGGTCGGTCTTCAGCCGGCCGAGCGCCCCGACGAGGGCGACCGCGAGCAGCGCGGGCACCCACCAGTCGATGGTGACCCCGCGACAGGTGTCGAGCAGCCCCGACACCTCGAAACCGAACAGGCCGTAGATGCCGGCCTGCAACGCGCTGTAGGCGGCGAACGCCCCATAGGCGGCCGAGGCGCCCGCGGTCGGGCCGAGCCCTCGGGCGATGTACGCGTAGAGGGCGCCCGAGTGGCTCACGTGCCGGCTCATCGCGGCGTACCCGACGCCGAACAGGGCGAGCACCACGCCGAGGATCAGGAAGAGCAGCGGCTGTCCGACGACGCCCGTCGCGGCGAAGGCGGTGGGCATCACCCAGGCCGCGACCGTCAGGGGCGCGCTCGCCGCGAGCACCGGGAGCAGCAGCCCCGGGGTGCCGAGCCGGCCGGCGCGCAGGGCCCGTTCCGGTTCCTCGTACGTGCTGATCTCGGGTTCGCTGGTCCGGCTCGGCATGCGGGGTTGGCCCTTTCGGTGTTTTCCGGTCAGACCACACTTACGGCATCGCCCGCACGGAAAGATCGCCGGAGCATGAATGCGCGCTGAACGCATGCGCGATGGTCACCGCCAGCAAATCGCCGGTCACCGCCGTGGTCAAGGCCGTCCGGTCCTGCCCGCGGGCAGCGAACACGGCCCCCGCGCAAGGCGATTGGGGACCGGCCGGACCATGGGTGTCCACGGGGATCGAGGACCGGCCGGACCGCGGGCACCCACGGGAGTCGAGGACCGGCCGGACCGCGAGTGCCTAGGACACCGCCTTCGCGGCGGCGCGGCCCGCCGCGCGGCCCGAGAAGATGCAGCCGCCGAGGAAGGTGCCCTCCAGGGAGCGGTAGCCGTGCACGCCTCCGCCGCCGAACCCGGCCGCCTCGCCCGCCGCGTACACGCCCGGCAGCGGCTCGCCGCCCGCGGTGAGCACGCGCGAGGACAGGTCGGTCTCCAGGCCGCCGAGCGACTTGCGGGTCAGGATGTGCAGCTTGACCGCGATCAGCGGACCGGCCTTCGGGTCGAGGATGCGGTGCGGGGGCGCGGTGCGGATCAGCTTGTCGCCGAGGTAGTTGCGCGCCCCCCGGATCGCGGTGACCTGGAGGTCCTTGCTGAAGGGGTTGGCGATCTCGCGGTCGCGGGCCACGATCTCGCGGCGCAGCGCGGCCTCCTCGATGAGGGGTTCCTCGGTGAGCGCGTTCATGCCGCGCACCAGCGAGGCCA
The DNA here is from genome assembly GCF_042869955.1 of Streptomyces sp. NPDC006691. Taxonomy (NCBI): domain Bacteria; kingdom Bacillati; phylum Actinomycetota; class Actinomycetes; order Kitasatosporales; family Streptomycetaceae; genus Streptomyces; species Streptomyces sp. NPDC006691. The sequence goes on along the minus strand of NZ_JBIAGW010000018.1, from coordinate 139,298 downwards.
GGTCCTTCTCGACGACGAAGTCGGCGCCGTGGTCCATGAACGCCTTCACCGGGCCCGGCACATCGGCCCGGGCCCGCCCGAGGACACCGCGCACGGACTTGCCGGTCAGGTCGGGATTCTGCTCGGAGCCCGAGAGCGCGAACTCCTTGCCGATGATCTTCTGGTCGAGCACGAACCACGTGTAGCCGTACCCGGTCCTCATGATGTGGTCGAGTGTGCCGAGGGTGTCGAAGCCGGGGAAGAGCGGGACGGGCAGCCGGTTGCCGCGCGCGTCCAGCCAGAGCGAGGAGGGGCCGGGCAGGATGCGGATGCCGTGCTTGGCCCAGATGGGGTTCCAGTTCTGGATGCCCTCGGTGTAGTGCCACATGCGGTCGCGGTTGATGTGGTGGGCCCCGGCCCGCTCGGTGATGCCGAGCATGAGGCCGTCGACGTGGGCGGGGACACCGGAGAGCAGATGGTCGGGCGGTGTGCCGAGCCGCTCGGGCCACTGGGCCCGTACGAGGTCGTGGTTTCCGCCGATGCCGCCGCTGGTCACGATGACCGCCTGCGCCGTAAGCTCGAAGGATCCGGTGACGGTCCGGGTCGACGCCGTCCCGCGCTCGGCGCCGGACGGCTCCAGGATCTCGCCGGTCACGGTGTCGACGGACCCGGCACTGCGCCCGAGGCCCGTCACGCGGTGCCGGAACCTGAACCGGACAAGCCCCCGGGCGGCGGCCTCCCGCACCCTCCGCTCGAACGGCGCCACGATGCCGGGCCCGGTGCCCCAGGTGATGTGGAAGCGGGGAACGGAGTTGCCATGCCCGTTGGCGTCGTACCCGCCCCGCTCGGCCCAGCCCACCACGGGGAAGAACCGGACCCCCTGGGCGTGCAGCCACGCCCGCTTCTCGCCGGCCGCGAAGTCCACGTACGCCTCGGCCCACTGGCGCGGCCAGTGGTCCTCGGCCCGGTCGAAACCGGCCGTGCCGTACCAGTCCTGGAGGGCGAGCGCCCGGCTGTCCTTGATCCGCATGCGGCGCTGCTCGGGCGAGTCGACCAAGAAGAGCCCGCCGAACGACCAGTGGGCCTGTCCGCCGAGGGACTGCTCGGGCTCCTGGTCGAGCAGGATCACCTTCTTGCCGGCGTCCGCCAGCTCCGCCGTGGCCACCAGCCCCGCGAGCCCCGCTCCGATCACGATCACATCGGCGTCGTACGCCATCGGCCGCTCACTCCGCTCGTCCGCCAAGTCACCCGTGCGTCCGATCTTGGGCGGGCCACCCCCCGGCGTCAACCGTCGCGCTCCCGTCCCCCGGGAGGCGGCCCGGCCCCCGGGGCGCTAGGGTCGGCCAAGTCGGCGTCCCCCGGCCGTACTTGAGGTGTACGTCGTGTCGGTTCTGGTCCTCGTCCTCGCCGTGAGCGCAGCGTGCTGTCTGGGCTCGGGCTTCGTGCTGCAGCAGAACGCGGCGCAGCAAGCCCCGATCGGTGACTTCCTGTCGCCCCGGCTGCTGCTCGACCTGGTGCGCATGCCGCGCTGGCTGGCCGGGATAGGCCTGATGGTGGCGGGCATGGTGCTGAGCGCGCTCGCGCTGGGCTGGGGCGAGGTCTCCCTGGTCGAGCCGCTGGTGGCGACCAATCTGTTCTTCGCCATGTGGCTGTCCCGGCTCTGGACGCGCCAGCCGCTGGGCCGCCAGGGCTGGGCCGGGCTCGCGCTGCTCGCCGGCGGGGTCACCGCGTTCATCGTGGCGGGCCAGCCGCACGGCAGCGTCTCGGAGGCCGGGGCGCTGCGGCACTGGCTGATCGTGGGCGTGGTGGTCGGTACGGCGCTGCTCCTGGCGGGCTTCGCCAAACACGATCGGCTCAGCGTGGCGGCCCCGGTCATGCTGGCCATCGCCGCGGGCCTGCTCTACGGGCTCCAGGATGCCCTGACCCGGATCAGCGGCCAGCGCCTGTCGGCCGGCGGCTGGTCGGAACTGATGTCGAGCTGGCAGCCGTACGGGGTGATCGCGCTCGGGGTGACCGGGCTCGTCCTGGTGCAGAGCGCCTTCGAGACGGCCCCGCTGCGCATGTCGCTGCCCGCTCTGACCGCCGCCCAGCCACTGGCCGGAATCGCCTGCGGGGTCGGCTTCCTCGGGGACCGGCTGCGTACGGACACGGGCGCGCTCGCCTGGGAGGCGGCCGGGCTCGCCGCGATCGTGGCGGGCATCGTGCTGCTGGGACTGCACCCGGCGATGCCGTCGGGCACGGCGGCGAGGGAAGAGAGCCGGGACCTCCAGCCGCACTAGAACCTGCCGCGCCGCACGGGGACGTACCGCGTTCGGCCCAAGGGAGGGTGCTGGCTTTTTAATAATGTCCAGCATTACCATGGCGTCATGGCAAGGACGTCGGGACCCGAGACCCGGGAGAAGCTGATCCGCGCGGCCGAGGAGGTCTTCGCGGCCCAGGGCGTCGACGGCGCCCAGCTGCGCGACATCGTCAGGCTGGCCGGGCAGAGCAATCCCTCGGCCGTGCAGTACCACTTCGGCTCGCGCGCCGGGCTGCTCGACGCGGTGATGGCCGGTCGCCAGCGGCGCACGGAGGGAGTCCTCGAAGCGCTGCTCGCGGAGCGCGTCGAGGAGCCCCGGGCCCCGCTGGGCTCTGCGCCCGGCTCGGGCGACCTGCCCGTCCTGCTCGCGGCGCTCGTCGGTGCCGAGGCGAGCGAGCTGCGCTCCGGGCGCGGGCGGCGCTGTCTGCGGATCTCGGCCCAGCTCAGCCACGAGAGCGGGGTGCGCACCCGGACCCCGCATCCCACCCTGGCCGGCACGGTCTACTGGCACCTCATCGGCCGGATCGAGGGCTGCCTGGCCGGGCTGCTGCCCGAGCCGGTCCGCCTGGAGCGGATCGATCTCGCGCTCACCCTCGTCGGCGCCGCGATGGCCGACCGGGCCCGTCAGTACCTGGCCGGTACCGAACCGCTGACCGGCGAGGAGCTGTTCCGCGCCGACCTGGTGGCGACCACGAACGCCCTGCTCACGGCTCCCCAGCCCGCACTCGACACCCCGAAGGACACGAGATGAACGACCTCACCGGCAAGACAGTGATCATCACGGGCGGCGCCCGCGGCCTCGGCGCCGAGGCCGCGGGCCAGGCGGTGGCGGCCGGCGCCCGGGTCGTGCTCACGGATGTCCTGGACGAGGAGGGCCGGGCCACCGCCGAAGCCCTCGGCGCGAACGCCCGCTTCCTGCACCACGACGTCACCTCCGAGCAGGACTGGGCGCGGGCCGCCGAGTTCGCGGTCGCCGAGTTCGGTGCGCTGCACGGCCTGGTCAACAACGCGGGCATAGCCGCGGGCAGCCTCCTGGAGGCCGAGTCCGTGGACTACTTCCGCAAGGTCCTCGACATCAATCTCACCGGCGTCTTCATCGGCATGAAGACGGTCGTCCCGGCCATGAAGGAGAGCGGCGGCGGCTCGATCGTGAACATCTCCTCGGCCGCCGGCCTGATGGGCCTGGCCCTGACGGCAGGCTACGGCGCCTCGAAGTGGGGCGTGCGCGGACTGACGAAGATCGGCGCGGTCGAGCTCGGCACCGCCCGGATCCGGGTCAACTCGGTCCACCCGGGCATGACGTACACCCCGATGACCGCGGCGGTCGGCATCCAGAAGGGCGAGGGCAACTACCCGAACACCCCGATGGGCCGGGTCGGTGAGCCCGACGAGATCGCGGGCGCGGTCGTCTTCCTGCTTTCGGACGCGGCGTCCTACGTGACCGGCGCGGAGCTGGCCGTGGACGGCGGCTGGACCACCGGGCCGACCGTGAAGTACGTGATGGGCCAGTGAGGCGAGCCCGTCGCGGCCGCCGTTGACGGCAGCGCCGAGGCACCGGGCGGCTGGTGACCCGCACGCGCCGGACCACCGGGCGCCCGGTGATTTCATGGGTCCATGAATCCGGCTGACGAAATCCTGGACATCGTCGACGAGCACGACAACGTGACCGGGCAGGCCCGGCGCGCCGACGCCTACGCCCGCAACCTGCGCCACCGCTGTGTGTTCGTCCTCGCCCGCGACGCGGCGGGCCGGATCTTCGTGCACCGCCGCACCCCACAGAAGCTCGTCTTCCCCTCCTTGTACGACATGTTCGTCGGCGGGGTGGTCGGCGCGGGCGAGTCGTACGACAGCGCGGCGCTGCGCGAGGCCGAGGAGGAGCTCGGTGTGTCCGGACTGCCGCGCCCGCGGCCGGTGTTCAAGTTCCTCTACGAGAACGGCGAACACAGCTGGTGGTCGTCGGTGTACGAGGTGCGCTGCGAGCTGCCGGTGAACCCCCAGGCCGAGGAGGTCGCCTGGCACGACTTCCTGCCGCTCGCCGAACTGGAGGCGCGCATCGACACCTGGGAGTGGGTGCCGGACGGGCTCGCGGCCTGGCGGCGGCTGCGTGCCTCGGGGCTCGGCCCGTCCTGAGGGGCCGCCGGGTAGGGTGCGGCGGGTGATCACGATCGTGCAGACCCTGCGGCTGTGGTTCGCGCCCCAGCGCATCGGCGAGGAGGGCGAGACCCCCGACTACCGGTTCTCGCTCGCCAACGAGCGGACCTTCCTGGCCTGGATCAGGACGTCGCTGGCGCTGGTCGGGGGCGGTTTCGCGGTCGACCAGTTCCTGCCGGACCTGCGCCGGGGCGTCCGGGTCGCGCTGGCCCTCGCGCTGCTGGCGGCCGGGGTGCTGTGCGCGCTGCGGGCGGTGAACCACTGGGTGCGCTGCGAGCGGGCCATGCGGCGCGGCGAAGACCTGCCGGTCTCGCGCTTCCCCACCCTGCTGAGCCTCGCCGTCGCCGTGGTCGCCGTGGTGATGGTGGTGGTCGTCGTCTTCGGCTGGGCCGGCTGATGCCCTCACCGGTCCCCGCCCGCGACCCCGGGCTCCAGCCGGAGCGCACCCGGCTCGCCTGGCGGCGCACCACCTTGTCGTGCACGGTGGCGGCCGTACTCGCCGCCAAACAGGCGCTGCACCAAGGGAGTTCCCCCCTCGCGCCGGCCGCGGTGACGCTCAGCGGGCTCGTGTGGCTGGGCTTCCTGGCCGTGGCGCACCGCCGTATCCAGACCCTGAGCGGCGGCGCGCGGCCCCGGGTGCTCGGGGTGCGTGCCGCCCTGGCGGCGGCCGCCTGCACGGTGGCCCTGGCCTGTTTCGCCGTCGCCACGCTGTTCTGAACCCGGCTCCCCCACCCGTCCGAACCCGGCTCCGCACCCGCCCGACCCCGGCTCCGCACCTGTCCGGCTTCCGAACCGGGCTCCACCCTTCCGACCTGCGAACTGGCCCTCGCGAACCGTGCGAACGGTGGCGCGAACAGTGACGCGAACAGCGGGGCCACTCGCCGCGCGCCGGAATTCGGGGGCCGCCCTGGACGGCATACCGACTGGTCGGTAGCGTGTCTCCGTACAGGACGCCCGACCCGTTCCGGAGGTGCCGCAGATGAGCACAGTCCCCCCGCCAGGCCTCGACCCGGAGCAACTGCGGGCCCACCTCGACCGGGTGCGGCCGGGGCTCGTGGGCGGACCGCTCAAGGCCCGGCTGATCGAGGGAGGTCGGTCGAACCTGACGTACGTCGTCACGGACGGGACCGGGCAGTGGGTCGTGCGACGGCCGCCGCTCGGCCATGTGCTGGCCACCGCGCACGACATGAAGCGCGAGCACCGGGTCATCAGCGCCCTGCACCCCACGGCCGTCCCGGTGCCCGAGCCGGTACTGCTCTGCGAGGACGAGTCGGTGCTCGGCTCGCCGTTCTACGTCATGGAGTACGTGGCCGGGACGCCGTACCGCACCGCCGAACAGCTCGCCCCGCTCGGTGCCGAGCGGACCGGGGCGGCCGTGCTCGCGCTGGTCGACACGCTCGTCGAGCTGCACGCCGTCGACCCCGAGGCGGTCGGGCTCGGCGACTTCGGGCGGCCCGACGGCTTCCTGGACCGGCAGCTGCGCCGCTGGGGCAAGCAGCTCGACGCCTCCCGCAACCGCGACCTCGCCGGCATCGACGAGCTGCACGCGTCACTCGGGCGCGCCCTCCCCGTCTCGCCCGCGCCCACGGTCGTGCACGGCGACTACCGCCTGGACAACGTCCTGATCGGCGACGACGACCGGATCAAGGCGGTCCTCGACTGGGAGATGTCCACGCTGGGCGACCCGTTGACCGACCTCGGCCTGCTCGTGATGTACAGCGCGAAGCTGGAGGTCGCCGACTCCCCGGTCTCCACCACGGCCGGGGCCGCCGGCCACCCCTCCCCCGCCGAGCTGATCGAGCGCTACGCGGCGGGCTCGGGGCGCGACACCTCCGCCATCTCCTGGTACACGGCGTTCGCCTGGTTCAAGCTCGCCGTGATCCTCGAAGGCATCCACTACCGCTACACCCTCGGCCAGACCGTGGGCGCCGGATTCGACCGCATCGGCGAGCTGGTCCCGGTCTTCATCGAGCACGGCCTCACGACCCTTCAGGAAGGCTGAACGCCCGTCATGGACTTCGCATTCGACGCCCGCACCGAAGAACTGCGGACCAAACTCCTCGCCTTCATGGACGATTACGTCCACCCCGCCGAGGCCACCGACCACGAGCAGCGCGCCCTGCTCGCCTCGCCCTGGGACACCCCGCAGGTGGTGGCGGACCTCAAGGCCGAGGCGCGCCGCCAGGGCCTGTGGAACCTGTTCCTGCCCGACGCGGAGTACGGCGCGGGCCTCACCAACCTCCAGTACGCGCCGCTGGCCGAAATCACCGGCCGTTCCCCGCACTTGGCGCCGACCGCCCTCAACTGCGCGGCTCCGGACACCGGGAACATGGAGGTGCTCGCGCAGTTCGGCTCGGAGGAGCAGAAGAAGCAGTGGCTTGAGCCGCTGCTCGCCGGGGAGATCCGCTCGGCCTTCGCGATGACCGAGCCGGAGGTCGCCTCCTCGGACGCCACCAACATCGAGACGCGCATCGAGCGGGACGGCGGCGACTACGTCATCACCGGCCGCAAGTGGTACATCTCCGGGGCGATGAACCCGGACTGCAAGATCTTCATCGTGATGGGCAAGACCGACCCGGCCAACCCCGATGTGCGCCGCCAGCAGTCGATGGTCCTGGTCCCGCGTGACACCCCGGGCGTCGAGATCCGCCGCGCCATGCAGGTGTACGGGTACGAGGACCACTCCCACGGCGGCCACGCCGAGGTCGTCTTCCACGGGGCCCGGGTGCCCGCGAGCAACCTGGTCGGCGAGGAGGGCGGCGGCTTCGCCATCGCCCAGGCCCGCCTGGGGCCGGGCCGGATCCACCACTGCATGCGCCTGATCGGCATGGCCGAGCGGGCCATCGAGCTGATGTGCCGAAGGGCCGTGTCCCGTACGGCCTTCGGCAAGCCGATCGCTCAGCAGGGCGTGGTGCAGGAGTGGATCGCGGACGCCCGGGTCGCGGTCGAGCAGCTGCGGCTGCTCGTCCTGAAGACGGCCTGGCTGATGGACACCGTGGGCAACCGCGGGGCGCACACCGAGATCCAGGCCATCAAGATCGCCACGCCGCGCACGGTGGTCGGCATCATCGACGACGCGGTGCAGCTGCACGGCGCGGGCGGCGTCAGCCAGGACTTCCCGCTGGCCGAACTGTGGGCCGCGGCAAGGACGTTGCGGCTGGCGGACGGCCCCGACGAGGTGCACCAGCGCTCGCTGGCCCGCCGCGAACTGAAGAAGTACCTCTAGCGGCGCGGCAGTTCGGGATCAGGGACGCAGCGCACGGAGCAGCAGGTCGGCGAGGTGATCGGCGACCTGCTGCTGGGTGAGCGGCCCGTCCGGCCGGTACCAGGTGGACAGGTGGTGGACCGAGCCGAAGTGGTAGTCCACCACCAGGTCGGCCGGGGTCGCGGTGGAGAACACCCCGGCGGCCTGGCCCTCCTCGATGAGCGCCCGGAACCGCTCGTGGTAGCGGCGGCGCTCGGCGCGCACCTGCTTGTTCTTCTCCGGGCTCAGCTGATGCATCGAGCGGAAGAAGATCGCCGCGTCGTCGAGGTTGTCGATGGTGGTCACCACCACGTCGGCGGCCGCCTCGCGCAGCCGCTGCTCGATCGGCGCGTCCGCACCGGCGAACGCGTCGAGCCGCTCCTGCTGGAGGCGGAGCACCCGGGCGTAGACCTCCTGGAGGAGGTCCTCCTTGGAGCCGAAGTAGTGGTAGAGCGCGCCCTTGGTGACGCCGGCGGCCTCGACGATCTCCTGTACGGAGGTGCGGTCGTAGCCGTTCTCCGCGAACAGGCGGGTGGCGGCGGCGAGCAGCCGCTGGGGGACGGGGGTGGTGCCGCTCGTGTCCGTCGCCTTGGCCATCGCCGCCACCTTTCTCTCGTACGTGCGCGGGGGCCGTGGCCCCTCGCCCTGTTCCGGTCCTGCTGTGTCGCTGCGCCGGGCGCTACGCCTGGGTGCGCAGCTCCCGCCTGAGGATCTTCCCACTCGTGGTCTTGGGAAGCTCCGCCAGGACCTCCACCACGCGCGGGTACTTGTAGGCGGCGAGCCGCTCCTTGCAGTACGCGGCGAGCTCGGCCGGATCGGCCTCGGCACCCGGGCGCAGGCTGACGTACGCCTTGACGCTCTCGCCCCGGTAGGCGTCGGGAATGCCCACGACGGCCGCCTCACGGACGGCGGGGTGGGTGTAGAGGACGTCCTCGACCTCGCGCGGCCAGACCTTGAAGCCGGACGCGTTGATCATGTCCTTCATCCGGTCGACCACGTAGAGCCAGCCGTCGCGGTCCATGAAGCCGATGTCGCCGGTGCGCAGCTCCCCGTCGGGGAACGCCTCGGCGGTGGCCTCGGGGCGGCGCCAGTAACCGGGCACCACTTGGGGTCCGCGCACCACGATCTCGCCCTGCTCGCCGAACGGTACGTCGTTGCCTTCGAGGTCGACGATCCGCACCACGGTCTCGGGCCCGGGCACGCCGACCGAGAGCGTGCCGGACACCGGGTCGACGGGCGCCACCTTCTCGGGCGGCACCGAGGCACAGGGGGCGGTGCACTCGGTCAGGCCGTAACCGTTGCGGATGTACGGCCCGAAGTCAGCGCGGAACTTCTCGACGAGCGCGGGCGGCAGGGGGGCGCCGCCCGACGAGATGACCTCGAAGGAGGCGAAGTGCTCCCGGGTGACGCCGGGGGTGGCCGCGAGCGCCATGAAGGCCGTGGAGGGTCCGACCGTGTAGGCGGGGCGGTGTTCGGCGAACGCGTCGAGGACGACGCCCGGGTGGAAGCGGTAGGCCAGGATCAGCGTGCCCGCGTTGGCGACGCAGGCGGCGAGTTCGCAGACCATGCCGGTGATGTGGAAGAGCGGCGCGAGCGCGAAGTAGCCCGAGCCTTCCGCTATCGGATGTCCCGTGCGCTGCCTCTCCGCGTTGTAGGTGATGCCGCGATGGGTGTTCATCGCGCCCTTGGGGGTCCCGCTGGTACCGGAGGTGTAACTGATCAACGCCGTGTCGGCGGCGGACAGTTCCCGGTCCGAAGGTGCTTTCAGCCCCTGCCGTGCGACGGTGACGAGATCGTCGGTGTCGGCCGGTACGGGGAGCCGCTCGTAGCCGCCGAACACCCTCTCGTCGTCGAGGCTCTGGAGATCGAGTTCGCAGGCGGTGAGCGCGACCCGGACCGTCGAGTCGGCGGCGGTATCCCGCAGATACCCCTCCCAGGCGCGATCGGAGCACACCAGGGCGGCGACCTCGGCGTCGCGCAGGACGTGCGCGACCTCGCCCGACTTGTACATCGGGTTCAGCGGGACGACGGTGGCGCCGGCCTTCCAGGCGCCGAGCAGGGCGATGACGAAGTGCGGGGTGTTCTGGAGCATGAGCGCGACGCGGTCGCCGCGGACCAGGCCCCGGGCGGCGAGGTGGCCGGCCACCGAGTCGGACAGCGCGTCGGTCTCGGCGTAGCTGAGCCGGCCGTCGAAGTACACGAGAGCGGTGTGTTCGGGGGCGCGGGCGACGGCGGCGCGGAAGGAGTGCAGCACCGTTTCGGGCGGGCTGATGTCCGCCCGCTGGGCCTCGCTGAGCTGGGCGAGCCAGGGCTTGGCCGCGTAGATCGAGGTCATTCGGCGTCGGCCTCCCACTTCTGCTGGAGGTGGTTCATGCTGGTCAGCCAGCGGTCGGGGGTGGCGGCCCGGGCCGTGTAGTAATCGGCGACCTCGGGGTGGGGCAGCACCAGGAAGCGGTCCTCGGCCATCGCGGCGAAGAGGGCCTCGGCGACCTGGTCCGGCTCGATCGCGGTGGGCCTGAGCACGAGGTCGCCGGCCGTTCCGGTGGCGGCCAGCATGTCGGTGCGGACCCCCTGCGGGCAGATGGCGTGCACCTTCACGCCCCGGTGGCGGTAGGTCAGCGACAGCCACTCGGCGAAGGCGAGCGCGCCGTGCTTGGTGACGCTGTACGGGGCGGCGCCGATCATGGTGAGCAGCCCGGCGGCGGAGACGGTGGACACGAAGCGGCCCTCGCCGCGCTCCAGCCACGCGGGCAGCAGCTCCTTGGCCGCGCGTACGTGGGCCATGACGTTGACGTCCCAGGCCGCGGCCCAGACGTCCTCGGGGGCGGCCTCCGAACCCCCCGATCCCAGGCCCGCGTTGGCGCAGTAGACGTCGATGGTGCCGCCGAGCGCGTCGCGGGCGGCGGGGACGACGGTGGACGCGTCGCCCGGTACGGCGATCGCGCCGATCTCCTCGGCGGTGCGGTGGGCCTTGTCCGCGTCGAGGTCGTTGACGACGACGCGGGCGCCCTCCGCCGCGAATCTGCGGGCGAGGGCGGCTCCGATGCCGCCGCCCGCGCCGGTGACGACGACCGCGGGGCTGTGCCCCGGCTGTCCCGTACTCATCTGGACCCGCCTCTCTGCGTGCCGAATGCCCCGACAGACTAACCAGTCGGTATGTCTCGGGGGAACCCCCCGCCCCCTCCCTCCGGGCACACCCGGCCCGCCCCACTGTGCCCCTCGCACAGCGCGTGCCCGCCCGCCCGGCCGCGCCCCTCGCCCTCCCACCGCGCGTGGCCGTTCGCGCAGTTCCCCGCGCCCCCAACCCCCTTCCCGGCTGCGGACCGTGCCCCCTTCCCGCGCAGTTCCCCGCGCCCCCAACCATCCTTTCTCGGCTGCGGACCGTGCCCGCTTCTCGCGCAGTTCCCCGCGCCCCCAACCACCCTTTCCGGCTGCGGACCGTGCCCGCTTCTCGCGCAGTTCCCCGCGCCCCTAACCCCCGTTCCGGCTGCGGACCCTGCCCACTTCCCGCGCAGTTCCCCGCGCCCCTGTAGGCGGCCCGTGTACCTCGATACCGGCCCGCACCGAGGCACTTTCAGCCTGTCCGGCGTTTGAGGACGAGCGCCCTCAAGGCGCGAACGGGGGTCCGGGGGCAGAGCCCCCGGGGCCGGGACCAACCAACCCCGGGCAACGGGCGGGAGGGCGGGCAAACCTCCCCCAGCCCAACCCCCGGAGGGCCCCGGCATGGAGCGTTCCCAAACCCCACCCCAGGGGCTAGCGTCCGGAGGATGACTCCCTCCAGACGGGACGTGCTGGCGGCCGCCCTCGCCACAGGAGCCCCCCACACGGGAACCACCGCAGGAGCCCCCGCAGGGCCCCGCACGGGAACCACCCCGGAACCCCACCCCACCAGCCCCACCAGCCCCACCCCCACCCGTACCGGATTCGACCGGCTCGCAGCCGACGGCTACACCCCCCTGGCCGGCCAGTCCATCGGCATCGTCACCAACCCCACCGGCGTGACCCAGGACGTCCGCCACATCGTGGACGTCCTGCACGCCGACCCCCGCGTGCGCCTCACCGCCGTCTTCGGCCCCGAACACGGCTTCCGCGGCACCGCCCAGGCCGGCGGCTCCGAGGGCCGCTACGACGACCCGGCGACGGGGCTGCCCGTCTACGACACGTACACGAAGAGCGGCCAACCCCTCGCCGACATCTTCACCGCCTCCGCCGTGGACACCGTCGTCTTCGACATCCAGGACGTCGGCGCCCGCTTCTACACCTACATCTGGACGCTCTACGACTGCATGGAGGCCGCAGCCCTCGCCGGCAAGCGGTTCGTCGTCCTGGACCGGCCGAACCCGGTGACCGGCCGGGCCGCGTACGGCCCGGTCCTGGACCCGGCGTTCGCCACCTTCGTCGGGCGCAGGCCCATCGCCCAGGCGCACGGGATGACGGCGGCCGAACTCGCCCGGCTCTTCAACGCCGAGTTCCTCGGCGGGAAGGTCCGCCTCACGACCGTCGGCATGACCGGATGGCGCCGCACCGACTTCTACGACCGCACCGCCCTGCCCTGGGTGCCGCCCAGCCCCAACATGCCCACCCCCGACACCGCCCTCGTCTACTCCGGCACCTGTCTCTTCGAGGGCACCAACCTGTCGGAGGGCCGCGGCACGACCCGGCCGTTCGAACTCCTCGGCGCCGAGGGGATCGACGGCCGCTGGGCGGCCGCGCTCGGCCGACTCGCCCTGCCCGGCGTACGGTTCCGCGAGGCGTACTTCGCGCCGACCTTCTCCAAGTTCGCGGGGAGGACCATCGGCGGCGTACAACTGCACGTCCACGAAAGGGAGTTGTACGACCCGGTACGCACCGGCATCGCGCTCCTCGTCACCGCCAAGCAGGCCTGGAGCGGCTTCGCCTGGCGGTCGGACCACTGGATCGACAAGCTGACGGGCTCCACCCTGGTACGGACGATGATCGACGCCGGCGCCACCACGGACGAGGTCGTCGCCGCCTGGCAGCCGGGGCTCGAAGCGTTCCGCACCGTACGCCGCAAGTACCTGATGTACGGCTGAAGCAGCTGCTTCACGGCTGAGCCGCAGCACGAACGCCGGGATCCCCACCGCTCCACCCCGTCCCGCATATGGCCAGGTCCACGGTGCGGCGGGACGATGGAGGGCGCTCATCGTCGAGCGGACCGGAGGTCGGGGCATGACGGACATCGGAGTCGAGCCGTACCGGGAGATCACCTTCGACGCGGACGGCGACGCCGATCCCGCCGAACGCACGGCCCTGACCGGCGTGGACGCCACCGACCTGGTGCTGTTCGCGCACGGCTGGAACAACACCCCCGACAACGCGAGGAGCCTGTTCCGAGCCTTCTTCGCGGCGTTCCCCGCCTGGGTCAGCGGGTCGGCCGGGGTCCGCCTCGGCTACGGCGGGGTGATCTGGCCGTCGATCCGCTTCACGGACGAGACCATCCCGAACTTCCCGCACGCCGCGGCGGTGACCGCACCCACCGGGCCCGGACTGGACGGCGCGACCGTCGCCGCGCTCAAGGGGTTCTTCCCCGGCCAGGACGCCGCGATCGACCGGATCGCCGGACATCTGGAGCAACGCCCGGACGACGAGGCCGCGTTCACCGACTTCGCCCGGCTGACCCGGCAGCTGGTGACGGTTCCCACGACCGGGCCGGGCACGCCCGGGGACCTGGCGACGGAGGACGGCCCCGGAGCCTCGCCCGCGATCCTGACCGACGACATCCTCGGCCTGTGCCAACGGTTCACGGCGGCCCTCGCCGACACCGGCATGGCCGTGCGTCCGGGGCCGCCGGGGCCCTCGTTCTCGATCGGCGGCTCCCTCAAGCACCTCTGGGACGGCGCGAAGGAGGTGCTCCGCCAGACGACGTACTACGAGATGAAGCACCGGGCGGGCACGGTCGGCCAGCGCGGCCTCGGCCCACTGATCGGCCAACTCACCCTGGCCCGACCGGACTTGCGCATCCATCTCGTCGGGCACAGCCAGGGCGCACGCCTGGTCGCCTTCGCGCTGAAGGGGCTGCCGGGCGGGGCGCGCAACGTGAAGTCGGTGACGCTGCTCGAAGGCGCCTTCTCGCACTACACGTTCGCGGAGCGGCTGCCGGAGGGGCTCTCGGGGGCGGGCGCCCTGAGCGACGCGCAGGGCCGGGTCGACGGCCCGGTCGTGTCCTGCTACTCGCACTTCGACACCGCGCTCGGCGTGATCTACCCCGTGGCCTCCGCGCTGTCCGGCGACTACGCGAGCGCGCTGCCCGGCCTCGACCGGCGGTGGTGGGCGATCGGCCACGACGGCATCCAGGCGGTCAGCCCCTGCACCACGCTCACGCTCGCCGAGGCGCTGCGCGACGGGGTGCCGGACTCGGGCTGCGTCAGCGTGGACGCGGCGGCGGTGGTGAAGGACGGCGGCCCGCCATCCGGTGCGCACAGCGACATCTGCCACCCGGAGCTGGCCCGGGTGGTGCTGGCCGCGGGCAGGATCGTCGCACCCTGACCCGCGGCCGTCCGTTCCCTAGCGGTGGCTGGGGAACTCGACCACCTGCTGATAGGTGGGCCGGTTCTGCCAGTTGATGGTGGACTGGGTGATGCCGCCGAGCGGGCGCTGCGTGATGCTGTCGGCGCACCACTGGTCACCCGCCGAGCAGCCGGCGTCCCCGGGATAGACCTGGGCCGGAGTCTTGGCGACGGCCTGCTTGAGCGTGCCGAGCAGGCCCTCGCGGCAGGCGGCGAGCTGGCCGCCGCCGCAGTAGGCGTGGGCCAGCGGACCCTGCACGTTCTCGCCCAGGACCGTCCTCAGGTCCTTGTCGACATAGCTCCACCAGCCGTACTGGAAGGCGGACCCGGCGTGGGCGCCGGTCGGGCCGTGCCCGGCCGAGGGCGCTTCGTCGATGCCGAGGTTGGTGGTGAGGGCGCTGTAGAGCGGGTCGCCGAGACCGGGCCGGAACTCCCCCTCGACCAGCAGCGGCCACCAGGCGTCCATCAGCCGCACCGCGTCGGGATGGGTGTAGGTGTGCGAGCCCTGCGCGGTCTCGCGGCGCTGACTTCCGTCACCTTGCCATGCCTCCAATTGCTGGACGGCGGTGGCCAGTTGGGGATCGGTGATGGGTGCGCCGCGCAGCACCTTGAGGAGCTCGGGCAGCACGTCCTCGCCGCGCAGGTCGGTGACGGCTGCCTGGGCCATGGCCCGGGTGAGCGAGGAGCGGGTCACACCGCCCTGCGCGACCAGGGCCTTCACCCGGTCGTCCAGGAGGTTGACCCGGTGCACGGATCCGTCGCCGAAGCCGGCCGTGGAGTAGTCCTTGGCCTGCTTGTTGTTCCAGGACACGTAGTAGTCCTGGCCGACCGACTGGGGGTGCTGGGCGGGCGGGGTGTACGCGGCCGTGTTGGCGGCGGGGTCGAAGCCCTGCCATTCGTAGGCCTGCTCCGCCTTGACGGGCAGCGACGGGTCGACGTCCGGGTCGCGGACCGGGTTCAGACCGCTGTTGTAGTACGCCGCCGTTCGCGAGTCCGCGTAGAACCAGTTGAAGGTGTAGTCGACGGCCTGCGCCGCCTCCTGGAAGGTCTTGGCGTCCTTGACGAACGAGGGGTCGTTCATCATCTGGAAGCCGATGATCGAGTCGGCGTCGTGGCGGTAGGTGGAGCGCAGCGAGGTGTACGCGACGGGCTTGCCGCCCACGGTGGCGCGGGCCGTCACGATGCCGTAGTTGGTGCGCCACACCTGCATCCGATAGGAACCGGCCGCGGTCGTGTCGGCGACGGTCGGCTTCCAGCTGTTGGTCTTCTCCAGCTTCTCCATCGGCGTGCACACACCGCGGTAGACGTAGTGGGTGGCGTCCTGGCACAGCTCCACCGCATAGGTATCGGTGATGTCCTGGCCCGCGGAGGTGGCCGACCAGGCGTAGTCCTGGCCGCGGCCGAGCTGGACGTACATGCCGACCCCGGCGAAGGAGGCACCCCGGGCGCTGATGCCGGGCCCCTGGATCTCCTGGAGCATCAGCAACTGTGGCGCGAAATAACCGGTTTGCGGGCCGAAGACGGCTACCGGGTTGCCGCTCGCCGTGTGCGAGCCGGACACCACGAGGGCGTTGGACATGCCGCGCGGCTTGCCGAGGTCGACGCCGGGCAGCGCCCCGTTGTCGTACATGCCCTTCAGCGGCTTGAGGTTCTGCGGGACCTTCACATCGGCCTTGGCATGGGTGTTCGCCGAGCCGGTGCGGTCGTAGACCAGCTGTTCGGGCACGACGGAGCCCGGGTCGGGCAGCGCGGCGCCCTGCGCGTCGGCGGGCTTGCCCGCGTACGGGAAGCTGGTGCCGTCGTGCACGGTGAGCGCGGCCTCGGGGTCGTTGCGCTCGCGGAAGGACTCCCAGACCTTGGTGCCCTCGGCGACGCCGTACTTGGCCTGCGCGGCCTGGAGCGAGAGCGCGGCCTGCACTTCGCCGCCGCCCCCGCCGCCGAACAGCCCGCCCACCACGGAGGCGAGCGCGATCAGGTCGGTCAGCTTGAAGGGCTGGATCTCCCCCACGTTGGTGATGGAGTCGATCTTGCCGGTGAGGACGTATTCGCCCGGGAAGTACCGGCCGTCCTTGGACTGCTTGGCGTAGGCGTTGATGCCGTCCACGTAGGCCTGCGCGTCCGCCATGGCCTGCTCGCCGCGGGGCCCGTTGGTGGTGCGGATGCGGTCGACCTGCGCCTGGAGATCGGCCTCGGTGTACGGGGCCTGCGGCCAGAACTCCTGCTCCAGGCCCTGGTTGGCGAGGGCGCCGCCCGCGAAGGAGGTCAGCTCGCCGCGCCCGATGTGCCGGAACAGGTCCATCAGCCAGAGCCGGTCCTGCCCGGCCGCGTACCCCGCGCCGTACTCGGTTCCGTAGCGCGTGGTGCCCTTGATGTGCGGCACGCCCGTCGCCTTGTCCCGGGTGATGGTGACGTCCGGGCGGGGCGAACTGGTCGACTGCGCCTGGCCGTTCGGCACCCCGAAGGAGGCGTCGTTGAAGAAGGAGTTGAGTTTGTCGTCGGTGAGCGAGGACTGGCCCGCCACCAGCGCGTCGTACTTGCCGAGTTCGTCGTCGCTGTGTGCGGGGTGGGTCCCGAACACCTTGTTGCCGAGGATCTCGACGAGGGTGGCGTTGCCGTTGGCGCCGGGCGGCAGGATGTCGGAGCACTGCCCCTGGCAGTGGTCGCCGTCGGCGGGTTCGGCGGCGCCGGCCTGGGCGGCGGGGCCGAGCAGGGCCGCGGAGAGGGCGAGGACGGTGACGGCACACGCGGCGGCTCTGCCGCGTCCGATGGCCGTCGTGCGTCGAAGTCTGCCGAATGTTCCGGGTGTTGTGAGCCTTGCGGTGCGTCGTCGCATGCGCGCTCCTAGTGGGGGCCGATGCGCGGGAGGCTACTGGGGGGTACGGCACGCCGTAAGGTGAACATGCGTCACCTTCTCCGAATCCCCACACGCTCGCCCGATCGGCTCCGCGAGCGCGGCGCCGTACCACCGGACGCTGTGCCCTTTCGGCCTCCGTCGGCGCGCGTATTCCTTCCGGCCTTCGCAGGGTTATGTGGGGCGGACGGATGCGGGCCGTGCCCATGACGCACAAGTGCCCTGAGGGATGGGATGGGTTGACGCGTTTCCCGAGGCACGGGTCAATCCCGCCCGCGACCGCCTCGGCCCCTTCTCCGACCCGCCCTCGGCCAGGGGCTTTGCGTGTTACCGCAGGTCGCCGGGGCAACCGGCGCATACGGGCCACGTTGTGAGGAGTTCCTGAGAATCGGATTCCAAGCCTTGGGACAGGGTAGGCGAATCCCCCGTAATGGACTCCATCGGAATTTCGATGGAGCCGGATCGTCATCCGGTACGTCCATTCCTCGACGCCGAAGTACGAGCGACGGAGGTGGCAGGGCCATGGCTGGTTTCCGCAGTCTGGCGAGACAGGTGCGCGACCCGAGGAACGACCTCGCGTTGCGGCGCTATTCGCTGCGCAAGTGTCTGGAGAGGTTCGCCCCCTACGGGCACCGGGCGACCTGGGACCATCTGTGCGGCAGGCACCGCATCGGGCCCGAGGACCGGGCCCCCGATCCGGCGCGGCTGGTGGCCGCGCTGGAGGAACTGGAGGCGGCCAGGACGGTCTGGCTCGCCTACGAAGTGGAGTTCGCGGCGCGCAGGAAGCGCGAGAAGCACGCGGGGCTGCGGCGCCCGGGCTCCTTCGACGACTGGCACCGGCGGACCTGGGGCGGTTTCGGGGTGGCGTGGTGCGACGATCCGCGCACGCATCCCACCGAGCCGCTGGCCGAGGTACTCGGCCGCATGATCGCGGCGCTGCGGACCACACCCGGCGCGGGGTGCCCGGTGTGCGGGGGAAGGCGGCTGGTGTGGAGCCAGGACCTGTCCCACGAACCGTGGTTCGGGCCGGTCTGTTCGGGCTGCGGCATTCTGGTCCCGCGCCCCGTGCTGACCACGGAGGCACTGACGCGGGCCAAGGCGGCACGGCGCGGAGAGCTGGCATCGGTGGCGTGAGCGGCGCGGGGGCGAGCCGACTCTCCCCCGCGTTGTCAGGAGACCCCGCACCGCCAGGAGACCCCGCTGTGTCAGGAGACCCCCCTGTGTCAGGAGACCGCGCGTTGCCGGGGAACCCTGCCCTGTCCGTGGTCCCGGGGCGGTTGTCAGTGGGCCCTGGCACCATCGAACGCATGATCCAGGTCTGTCTGAACGGCGCACGCGGTGCGGGTGACGGCACGGCGGTGCCCCTGTCCCCGGCCGCCCTCGCCGAGTCCGCGGCCGCCGCGGTGAGGGCGGGTGCGTCCGAGGTCCATGTACATCCCAAGACACCGTGCGGCAGCGACTCGCTCTCACCGCGCGTGGTGGGCCCGGCCGTCGAGGCGATACGGGTGGCGGTGGAGGTGCCGGTCGGGGTGACCACCGGCGCCTGGGCCGAGCCGGATCCGATACGCCGCGCCGAGCGCGTCCGGTCCTGGACGGTGCTGCCCGACTACGCCTCGGTCAACTGGCACGAGGACGGCGCCGACGAGGTGGCGGCAGCCCTGCTGGAGCGGGGCGTGGGCATCGAGGCGGGCATCCGGTCCGGCACGGACGGAGCCCGCCGCTTCCTCACCTCCCCTTATGTGTCACGGGTGTTGCGGATCCTGGCCGAGGTGACCGCCCCGACGCCGGGGGAAGCCGAGCCGACGGCCCGCGCCCTGCTGGCCGAGCTGGGTACGGCACACGGCAGGCCCGTGCTGCTGCACGGCGAGGACGCGGGCGCCTGGCCGGTGCTGCGCCTGGCGCGCTCGCTCGGCCTCGACACCCGCATCGGCCTGGAGGACGTACTGGTGCTGCCGAACGGCGAACCGGCGGCTTCCAACGCCGAGTTGGTGAGGGCGGCCCTGGCCCGCGCGTGAGGGCGGGCCGGCGTCCGCGGGAGGGGCCGGCGGCGTGAGCGGGAGGAGCGGGCGGCGCGAGCGGGAGGAGCGGGCGTCCGCGAGCGGGAGGAGCGGGCGTCCGCGAGAGGGGCGGGCCGGGCTGCGCGAGTGGGCGGCGGCGCCGAACAAGCTGCCCCCCTTCCGGCCCCCAGCCCTCAGCCCTCGCGTTCGGCGAGCAGCCGGGAGCCGACCCGGGTGGTGCCGAAGACATCGTCCGGGTTGGACAGGACGCAGTTGTCCAGGGACAGGCAGCCGCAGCCGATGCAGTCCGAGAGGTGGTCGCGCAGGCGGCCCAACTGGCTGATGCGCCGGTCGAGTTCGGTCCGCCAGTTCTCGGAGAGGCGGGCCCAGTCCTCCTTGGTGGGCGTGCGCTCCTCGGGGAGTCCGGCCAGTGCGTCGCGGATCGTGGCCAGCGGAATGCCGACGCGCTGCGCGGCCCGGATGAAGGCCACCCGGCGCAGGGTGTCGCGGCAGTAGCGCCGCTGGTTGCCGGAGGTGCGGCGGCTGACGATCAGGCCCTTGGACTCGTAGAAGTGCAGGGCGGACACGGCGGCTCCGCTGCGTGCGGCCAGCTGCCCGACCGTGAGCTCGTGGATCTTCTCTGGAATCTGCGGCACCCCTCGAACCCTACTGTCCCCGCCCCCTGACCCGGCGCCGCCTTCCCCCCACCCCCCACCACCGCAGGTCCCACCCCCACCGCCGTACGTCGTTGACAGGACCGGCGGCCCGAACCATGCTGAGCTAGCTGAGCAAGCGCTTGTACAGGTGCTTGCGCAGGCGCTTGTTCATGACGGCGAGAGCGTCGCGAGAGGCAGGGACCAGGGACATGGCAGAGCCGAGGATCTTCACGTCCGCCGAGGAGCTGAAGGCCGGGGTGGGCGAGCAGCTCGGGCACAGCGACTGGCTGGAGATCGACCAGAAGCGCATCGACCTGTTCGCGGACGCCACCGGCGACCATCAGTGGATCCACGTCGACCCGGAGCGGGCCGCGTCCGGGCCCTTCGGCACGACGATCGCGCACGGCTATCTGACGCTGTCGCTGCTGCCGACCCTGGTGCCGCAGGTGCTGCGCGTCGAGGGCATGAAGATGGGCATCAACTACGGCACCAACAAGGTCCGCTTCCCCTCCCCCGTGCCGGTCGGCTCGCGGCTGCGCGCGACGGCGGAGCTGACGGAGGTCGTGGAGGCGGGCGGCGGGGTACAGGTCACCGCGAAGGTCACCGTCGAGCGCGAGGGCGGCGACAAGCCGGTGTGCGTGGCGGAGTCGGTCTCGCGCTACTTCTTCTGAGCGCGGCCCCGACTTCCAGCGGTTTCCCGGGCTTCGGCCTTCGAGGCCGGGTCCGCTACTTCTGGACCCCCACCATCCGCAGCACGAGGTCGGCGTAGAGCGCGCCGACCTCGTCGGGCGTGCGGCGGCCCTCGGTGTTGAACCAGCGGGCCACGTCGATGCAGAGGGAGAGCACGGCGAGCGTGGTGCCGGGCACGTCCGGGACGTCGAACTCACCGGCCGCCACGCCCTCGTTGAGGATGCGGCGCACCGCGGCGTCGCTCCGCCGGCGCAGTTCCACGATCTCGGTGCGGTGCTCGGCGCCGAGCGCGTCGAGTTCGTACTGGACCACACGGGCCGTCGTGTGGTGCCCGGCGTGCCAGCGGACGAAGGAGCGTACGGCGGCGGAGAGCCGATCGGCCGCGCTGCCCTCGGCCTCGGCCGCGGACCGCAGGATCTCCAGGGCCTTGTCGTGCCCGATCCGGCTGATCCGGTGGAGCAGCTCTTCCTTGGTCTTGTAATGGATGTAGAGCGCGGCCGGGCTCATGCCGGCCCGGCCCGCGATGTCCCGGGTCGTGGTGGCGTGGTAGCCGCGCTCCGCGAACGCCTCGACGGCGGCGACCAGCAGTCTCCTGGCGGCCTCGGGAGTGACTTCGCCCCAGGGCTTTTCCTCGCCGTTGGCCGTCTCTTCGGTCACGTCAGCCGTACCCATCGCTCGCCCCTTCCGTCCGTCGGCGCTTATCGTTCAGCGGGACGAACACCATACCCCGAAGGTGAGCAAGCGCTTAGAGCCTGTCCGGCGGGTCCGGCCGCCTCGGCCGGAAACGCCTAGAGCTTCTGGAACGGGTCGTGCTCGGCGAGGAGCTTCTCCAGGCGGGCCTGGTCGACGCGGCTGACGATCTGGCCGGCCTCCTGGCGGTCCCTGATCACCTTGGCCAGGGTGAAGGCGGAGGTGACGAGGTAGAGGACCGCCATGGCGAGGAAGGCGCGGACCCAGGCGTCGGCCTGAAGGCGGAGGATGCCGATCGCGGTGGCGACCAGCGCGATCGCGAAGGCGGCGACGGCCTGGCCGTAGTACGCCGCGGTGTTCTGCTGCTTGACCTGTGTCTCACTCATGGCGACAGCATGGAGCGGATGTGGCACGTGCCACATCCGCTCTCGTACTCAGTACGTACTCAGTCGCCCGGGCCCTCGTCCGCGCGACCGGGGCGCCCGGGTTCAGAAGGCCGAAATCCCGGTCTCCGCACGGCCGATGATGAGCTTCTGGATCTGGCTCGTGCCCTCGTACAGGGTCATCACGCGGGCGTCACGGAGCAGCTTCCCGACCGGGTACTCGTCGATGTAGCCGTAGCCGCCGAAGACCTGGAGGGCGTTGTTGGCGGCCCGCACCGCGGCCTCGGAGGCGAACAGCTTCGCCTTGGACGCCGCGGTCGCGAAGTCCTGGCCGCGGTCGATGAGGTCGGCGACCCGCCAGGTCAGCAGCCGGGCCGCGTCCACGTCCACCGAGATGTCGCTGATCAGCTCCTGGACGAGCTGGTAGTGCGCGATGGACCTGCCGAACTGCTCGCGTTCACCGGCGTACTTGACGGCCGCGTCCAGGGCCGCCTGTGCGATGCCGACGCAGCCGGCCGCGACCGACATCCGCCCCTTGGCGAGCGCCGACATCGCGATCGAGAAGCCCTTGCCCTCCGGGCCGAGCAGCGCGGCCGCCGGGACCCGTACGTCCTCCAGGACCAGTTCCGCGGTGGCCTGGCCGCGCAGGCCGAGCTTGCCGTGGATGGTGCGGCGGGAGAGGCCGGGGGTGTCGGTGGGGACCAGGAAGGCGGACACGCCCCGGTGGCCCGGGGTGTCGCCGGTGCGGGCGAAGAGCAGCACCACATCGGCCCAGGTGCCGTTGGTGATGAACATCTTGGTGCCGTTGATGACGTAGTCGTCGCCGTCCCGGACCGCCCTGGTGGCGAGGTTGCCCGCGTCCGAGCCCGTGCCGGGCTCGGTGAGGCCGAAGCAGCCGATGGCGTCGCCCGAGGTGAGCCGGGGCAGCCAGGCGCGCTTCTGCTCCTCGCCGCCCCAGGACGCGATGGTCTTCGTGACCAGGCCCAGTGACACCGAGACGATGCCGCGCACCGACGAGTCGCCGCGCCCCAGCTCCTCGGTGACCAGGCAGTACGCGAGGTGGTCGCCGCCGGAGCCGCCGTACTCCTCGTCGATGGTGAGCCCGAGGAAGCCGAGCGCACCCAGCTTCTTCACGATCGACTTGTCGACGTTCTCGGCGCGGTCCCACTCGATGACGTGCGGGGTGATCTCGCGCTCGACGAACTCCCCGGCGAGCCGCTGGACCGCCGCCTGTTCCTCGCTCAGCTCCAGGTTCATGTTCGCTGCACCCCAGATTTAATTACCACTGCTAGTTTTTGGTTGGCAGGCCCTACTATGTGCCGCATGGCCCGACCGCGCAAGCCCCTCCTGAGCACCGACCGCATCGTCGCGGCGGCGAGCGCGCTCGTGGACGCGGAGGGCCTCGCGGCCGTCTCGACCCGGCGGCTCGCCGCGGAGCTCGGGGTCAGCGGACCCTCGCTCTACAACCACTTCCGCACCAAGGACGAGATCCTGGAGGCCGTCGCCGACGCCACCTCGGCACAGGTCGACCTGTCGATGTTCGACGCGGACGACGGGCGCGACTGGCGTACGTCCCTGCACGACTGGGCGCTGGCCTATCGCTCGGTGCTCACCCGGCACCCCAACATCGTGCCGGTGCTCGCACAGGGGCCCGGCCGCCGGCCGGCCGGGCTGCGGCTCGCGGACGCGGTGTTCGGCGCGATGGTCGCGGCGGGGTGGCCCCCGGCCCAGGCGACCCGGATCGGCGCTCTGATGCGGTACTTCATCATGGGCTCGGCGCTCGGTTCGTTCGCCCGGGGCTTCGTGGACGACGAGGCGGCCTACGATCCGGCGGACTATCCGCACCTGGGGCAGGCACATCTGCTCGCCGAGCGGCAGCAGGAGATCGACGAGGGCGCCTTCGAGACGGGCCTTCGGGCACTGCTCGACGGGCTCAGCCTCCAGTACGAGGCGCTGGACGGTTAGCCCCGGCCCGCTCCGTCGAACTCCGCGCTCCCGCAAGGGAGTTCAGGGGCGCGCCCGAACCGCCCGGAAATTCGGCCGGGTCCGGGGCGCGCTGCGCCTACTGTCCTCGCATGACCATGACGAACTCCTCGCCCGAGCGCCGTGCCGCCCGGCTCGCCCTGGCCGCGGCGGCGGTCTCCGTCGTGCTGTGGGCCTCGGCCTTCGTATCGATCCGCAGCGCGGGCGCCGCCTACTCCCCCGGCGCGCTCGCCCTGGGCCGGTTGCTCGCCGGCACGCTCGTGCTCGGCCTCCTGATGCTGATACGTCGCGAGGGGCTGCCGCCGCGGGGCGCCTGGCCGGGCATCGTGGCGTCCGGCGTGCTCTGGTTCGCCTGCTACATGGTGGCCCTGAACTGGGGCGAGCAGCAGGTCGACGCCGGCACCGCCGCGATGATCGTGAACATCGGGCCCCTCCTCATGGCGCTGCTCGCCGCCCGCTTCCTCGGCGAGGCGCTGCCGCCGCGGCTGGTCGCGGGGATGGCCGTCTCCTTCGCGGGCGCGATCGCCGTGGGGCTCTCGATGTCGGGCGACGGGCACGCGTCGGTGCTCGGGGTGGTCCTGTGCCTGGTCGCGGCGGCCACGTACGCGGCCGGGGTCGTGCTCCAAAAGCCCGCGCTGCGGCACGGCAGCCCGCTCCAAGTGACGTTCTTCGCCTGCCTGGTGGGGACCCTCGCCTGTCTGCCCTTCAGCGGGCAGCTCGTCTCGGACGCCTCGCGCGCGCCGGCCTCGGCGACCCTCAACACGGTCTATCTCGGCGTGTTCCCGACCGCGCTCGCCTTCACCACCTGGGCATACGCACTGGCCCGCACCTCGGCGAGCCGGATGGGGGCGACGACGTACGTCGTGCCCACGCTGGTCGTCCTGATGTCCTGGGCGGTCCTGCACGAGGTACCGGCCGCGCTCACGCTGGCGGGCGGGGCGGTGTGCCTCGCGGGGGTGGCCGTCTCCCGGTCCCGCCCCGGGCCTGCCTCCGGCGGCGCGGCGGCCGCGGTGGTGCCCGCCGCGGCCGCCGGGGGTGGGCCGCCCCTGCCCTCGCCGGTCGCCCTAGAACACCACCAGCGCCCGGCCGCCCTTGCCCGCCAGCATGGTGTCGAAGGCGGCCGGGATGCCGTCGAGGGCGATGCGCTCGGAGACAAGTGAGTTGAGGTCCAGGCGGCCGGCGCGGATGTGGTCGGCCAGGATCGGGACGTCGGTCGCGGGGTCGCAGTTGCCGTAGACGCAGCCCGCCAGCGTGCGTCCCCAGTGGAAGATCTCCAGGGCGTTGAAGGTGACCTGCTGGTCCTTGCCGCCGATGCCGACGACCGTCGTACGGCCGCCGCGCCGGGTCGACTCCCACGCGGTACGGATCGTCACCGCGCGGCCCACGCACTCGACGGCCACGTCCGTGCCCTGGCCGCCGGTCAGCTTGCGGATGTCCTTGGCCGTCGTCTGCGAGGCGACCACGAAGTCGGTCGCCCCGGCCTCGCGGGCCAGCCCCTCCTTGTCCGGGGAGACGTCGACCGCGACGATCTGCCCCGCGCCCGCGATCCGGGCGGCCTGGAGGGTGGCGAGGCCGACGCCGCCCGCGCCGAACACCGCGACCGTCTCGCCCGGCCGCACCTGCGCCGAGTGATGGATCGCCCCGTACCCGGTGAGCACCGCGCAGCCGAGCAGCGCGGCCTCCGTGAGCGGGATGCCCTCGGGGAGCGGGATCAGGCAGTTCTCCGCGACGACGGTCTCCTCGGCGAACGCGGCCACGTTCAGGCCCGGGTGCAGCTCGGTGCCGTCGGCGGTGTGCGCGTACACCGCGCCCGCGCCGTTCAGGGCGTTGACGCAGAGCCACACCTCACCCAGCGAGCAGGGGTGACAACTGCCGCAGGACGGAGCCCAGTTGAGGACGACCTCGGCGCCGGGGGCGACGGAGGTCACGCCCTCGCCGACGGCGACGACCGTGCCCGCGCCCTCATGGCCGAGGACGGCCGGGACCGGGACCCGCATCGTGCCGTTGGTGAGCGAGAGGTCGGAGTGGCAGACCCCGGCGGCGGCCAGGCGGACCCGCACCTGGCCGGGGCCCGGCGCGGGCAGGTCGATGTCGGTGATCTCCAGCGGAGAGCCGACGGCGGGCAGTACGGCGGCGCGAACCATGGCGTGCGTGACTCCTGAGCGAGGGGAGGGCGGACGGAGAGGGTCTCAGAACTGGAGCGACTTGGTCTGGAGGTACTCGGTCAGACCGTGGACGCCGAGCTCGCGGCCCACCCCCGACTGCTTGTAACCGCCAAAGGGGGCAAGGGGGTTGAAGCGCCCGCCGTTGATGTCGACCTGGCCGGTGTCCATGCGGCGGGCGAAGGCCACGGCCTCCGCGTCGTCGCCCGCCCAGACCCCGCCGGCCAGGCCGTACACGGTGCCGTTCGCGATGCGCAGGGCGTCGTCCTCGTCCTCGTACCGGATGATCGAGACGACCGGGCCGAAGATCTCCTCCTGGGCGATGGTCATCTCGGGGGTGACGTCCGCGAAGATCGTGGGCGAGACGTAGTAGCCCTGCTCCAGGGGCGCCTCGGCGCCGCCCGCGGCGATGCGCGCGCCTTCCCGGACGCCCTGCTCGATGTAGCCGCGCACCCGCGCGAGCTGCTTGGCGTTGACGAGCGGGCCGACGCGGTCGCCGACCGTGTACTTGGCCGCGGCGGCCGATGCCAGCTCGACGGCCTCGTCGTAGCGGTCGGTGTGGACCAGCATCCGCGTCCAGGCGCTGCACGTCTGGCCGGAGTTGCCCATCACGTTGGCGACGCCCACGTTGACGGCCTTGGCGAGGTCGGCCGAGGGCAGGATGACGTTGGCGGACTTGCCGCCCAGCTCCAGGGCGACCCGCTTGACGGCGGCGCCGGCCGTGGCGCCGATCTTCTTGCCGACGGCCGTCGAGCCGGTGAAGGAGACCAGGTCGACGCCCTCGTGCTCGGCGAGGGCCTGGCCCGCGACCGGGCCGAGCCCGGTGATCAGGTTGAACACCCCGGCGGGCAGGCCGATTTCATGCACCGCCTCGGCGAAGAGCTGCGCGGTCAGGGGCGTGTCCTCGGCGGGCTTGAGGACGACCGTGCAGCCCGCCGCCAACGCGGGAGCTACTTTGTTGACGATCTGGTGCAGCGGATAGTTCCAGGGCGTGATCGCCCCGACGACGCCGACCGGCTCCTGGTAGACCGTGGAGTTCCCGACCTTCTCCTCGAAGGAGTAGGAGGCGGCGAGTTCCGCGTAGGAGCCGGCGATCGCGATCGGCAGGCCCGTCTGTACGGCCTGGGCGAACGGGAGCGGGGCGCCCAGTTCGGCGCTGATGGTCGCGGCGATCTCGTCCTTGCGGGCGACCAGTTGGTCCCGCAGCGCCGCGAGCCCGGCCGCGCGCTCCGCGGGCGGGGTCGCGGCCCAGCCCGGCAGGGCCGCGCGGGCGGCGCGTACCGCCGCGTCGACGTCCTCGGCCGTGCCGGCCGGGACGTGGCCTATGACCTGCTCGTCGGCCGGGTTGAGCACCGCGATGGTGTCGCCGCCCGCGGCGGCCCGCCATTCGCCGTCGATGTACATGCCGTCGTGGGCGTTCATCACAATCCTCCCGAGCCGTGCCGCCGTGGTCGTCCGCCGCTCAAACTAGCGCCGTTAGTTTTTCGGCGCCAGGGCCCCCTGGCGGACCTGGCTCAGATGATGCCGAACAGAATGCCCGAGCCGAGCACCACCAGACAGGTCAGGGCCGCCCATTTCACCGTAAACCGGGTGTGGTCGCCGAACTCCACCTTGGCCATGCCGACCAGCACGTACACGGCCGGAACCAGCGGGCTGGACATGTGCAGGGCCTGCCCGGCGAGGGAGGCGCGGGCGATCTCCAGCGGGGAGACGCCGTGTGCCGCGCCCGCCTCGGCGAGGACGGGCACGACGCCGAAGTAGAAGCCGTCGTTCGACATGAAGTAGGTGAGCGGCAGGCTGAGCACGCCGGTCACCAGGCCCATCTGCGAGCCCATGCTGTCCGGCACCACGCCGACCAGCCAGTCCGCCATGTGCTTGACCATGCCGGTGCCGTTGAGGACGCCCGTGAAGACGGCGGCCGCGAAGACCATGCCCGAGACGTTGACGACGTTGTCCGCGTGGGCGGCGATCCGGGCCTTCTGGGCCGGGATGTGCGGGAAGTTCACGGTCAGCGCGAGCGCCGCGCCGATCAGGAACAGGACCGGGATCGGCAGCCACTCCATGATCATGGAGGTGAGCAGCGCGACGGTGAGCAGCGCGACGGTGAGCAGCGCGTTGAACCAGTACAGCTTGGGCCGCAGGGTCTCGCGTGCGGGGTCGAGCCCCTGGAAGCCGTCGTCGCCCTCGGGTGCGTCCGCGCCGGCGCCGCCGCCCGAGGCGCGCGGGGTCTCGCCGGAGCCTCCGGCACCGACCAGCACGGTCTCGGCCTCCGGTTCCAGGACCTTGTCGAGGGACAGGTAGCCCACGCGCTTGCGCTCGCGCATGCCCAGTACGTACGACAGGACGAGGACGGCGACCAGACCGGTGGCGAGAGCCGGGATCATCGGCACGAAGATGTCGGAGGCGTCCAGCTTCAGGGCGGTCGCCGCGCGGGCGGTGGGGCCGCCCCAAGGGAGCGTGTTCATCACGCCGTTGGCGGTCGCGGCGACGCCGGTCATCACCACCAGGCTCATGCCGAGCCGCTTGTAGAGCGGGTACATCGCCGAGACGGTGATCATGAAGGTGGTGGAGCCGTCTCCGTCGAGCGAGACGATCGCGGCGAGCACCGCGGTGCCGACCACCACGCGCATCGGGTCGGCCTTGCAGAAGCGCAGGATGCCTCGCACGATCGGGTCGAAGAGGCCCACGTCGATCATCACGCCGAAGTAGATGATGGCGAACATGAGCATCGCGGCGGTCGGCGCGAGCGAGCCGACGCCCTTGATGACGTAGTCACCGAGATGGGCTCCCTTGCCGACGAAGACGCAGAAGAGAGCGGGGATCAGAACCAGCGCCGCGATGGGCGACATCTTCTTCAGCATGATCAGGACCAGGAAGGTCGCGATCATGCCGAAGCCGAGGATGGTCAGCATTCAGGACACCTAACGTTCACCCTTGAACTGGCGCCGGGGGCCGGCGGTGCGGATGACGTTAGGTCGCCGTTTCAATCCTTAACAAGATGTTGACACCTGAGCAATACGAGCAAAACTCCAGGTCACGATAGGGGTACGAGTTCGACGGGGAAGCCGTTGAGCACGGCGGTGCCCGAGAGCGGGTCGAACCGTGAGCCGTCGAGGAGCTGGTTGACGTTGACGCCCGGCCGGCCCGCGGCGACCGCGAGCCGGCTGCCGGGGCGGCTGTGGCCCCAGCCGTGCGGCAGGCTGACCACGCCCCGGCGCACGCTGTCGGTGATCTCCACGGGGGCCGCGACCGCTCCCCCCTCCGCCGTGATCCGCACCTCGGCGCCGTCGGCGAGGCCGAGCCTGGCCGCGTCCTCGGGGTGGATCTGGAGGGTGCAGCGGTTGGAACCGCCGTTCAGCGCCGGGATGTTGTGCAGCCAGCTGTTGTTGGAGCGCAGATGGCGCCGACCCACCAGCACCAGGGCCGCGGGCCGTTCGTCGAGGGCGGCCCGCAGCCGGGGCAGGTCGGCGGCGACGGGCTCGGGGAGCAGTTCGACACGGCCGGTGCGGGTGCGCAGCACCTGCGGCAGGCGCGGCTCCAGCGCGCCGAGGTCGATGCCGTGGGGGTGGCCGAGCACGCGTTCCAGGGTGAGCCCGTCGGGGTCGGCGCCGAAGCCGTCGCCGTAGGGGCCGAGCCGCAGCATGAGGTCCAGACGGCGCTCGGGGCCGCCGGCGCCGGTGAGTTGGGCGGCGAGCACCGTCGCGTCGCGGCCGTGCACGGGTGAGTGCGGGTCGGCGACGGCCTTGGCCAGGGTGCGCTCGATGGCCGTCGCATCCACGGCGGCGGGTGCGGTGCCGTGCAGTCCGCCGACGGCGAGCACGAGACGGGCGTGGATCTCGCACTCGTCCATGCGCCCCTCGGCGAGCGGCACGGCGGGCCGGGTGTAACGGACCTGGTTGCGGACCGCGAAGCCGTTGAAGGCGAAGTCGAAGTGGGCGCTCTGCGAGGGCGGCGGCGGGGGCAGTACGACATCGGCGTGCAGCGAGGTCTCGTTCAGATACGGGTCGATGCTGACCATGAAGTCGAGCCCGGCGAGCGCCCGGTCGAGCCGGTCCCCGTCGGGCGCGGAGAGCACCGGGTTGGCGGCCGAGGCGATGAGCGCGCGGATCCGCCCCTCGCCCGGCGTCTCGATCTCCTCGGCGAGCGCGGCGAGCGGCAGTTCGGACTTCACCTCGGGGTGGCCGCCGACCCGGCTGTGCCAGCGCCCGAGCGAGAAGCCCTTGCCGGGCCCGGCCGGGCGGGGTGCCCGGTCGGTGGCGGAGAGCGGGAAGAGCGCGCCGCCGGGCCGGTCGAGGTTGCCGGTCAGGACGTTGAGCACGTCGACGAGCCAGCTGGCCAGGGTGCCGTGCTCGACGGTGCAGCTGCCGATCCGGCCGTATACGGCGGCGGTGGGTGCGGCGGCCAGCTCCCGGGCGATGTCCCGGATCACGTCCGGCTCCACATCGCAGACGGGACCGACCGCCTCGGGCGTGAACTCCCGCAGGGCGTGCGCCACTTCGGGCACTCCCTCGACTCGCGCTTCGAGCGCGCCGAGGGCGGTGAGCTTCTCCTCGAAGAGCACCTGGGCGATCGCGGCGAGCAGCAGCGCGTCGGTGCCGGGCCGGATCGCCACGTGCCGGTCGGCGAGCTTCGCGGTGCGGGTGCGGCGCGGGTCCACGACGGTGAGGCTGCCGCCGCGCCTGCGCAGGGCCCGGAGCCTGCCGGGGAAGTCCGGGGCCGTGCACAGGCTGCCGTTGGACTCCAGCGGGTTGGCACCGAGCAGCAGCAGATGGCCGGTGCGGTCGAGGTCGGGCACCGGGATGGCGAACGGGTCGCCGAACAGGAGCCCGCTGGAGACGTGCTTGGGCATCTGGTCGAGGGTGCTCGCGGTGAACAGGTTGCGGGTGCGCAGCGCGCCGAGCAGGGCGGGCGGGTACAGGGCGCCGGCCATGGTGTGCACATTGGGGTTGCCGAGGACCACGCCGACCGCGTTCGGCCCGTACTCCTCGATGATCGCCGGCAGGCGGGCCGCGATCAGGTCGAAGGCCTCGTCCCAGGTGGCCCGCACCAGCTCGCCGTCGCGGCGCACGAGCGGCGTGCCGAGCCGGTCGGGGTCGGCGTCGACCTCCCCGAAGGAGGCACCCTTGGGGCAGATGAAACCCTGGCTGAACACGTCGTCCGCGTCCCCCCGGGCACCGGTGACCCGCGTGCCCTCCACGGTGAGGCTCAGCCCGCAGGTGGCTTCGCAGAGCGGGCAGATACGCAGGGCGGTGCGGGACATTCGTCCTCCCGGGGCGACGGCGCGCGAGTCCCTGGAGCATACCGACCGGTAGGCATGTCCGGGAGGTCCCGGCCGGGGTCAGTCCAGGGTGCGGGCGAGGTAGGCGTGCAGGAGCTGCCGGGTCTCTTCGACGATCTTCGGGTCGCCCTGCGGGTCGGTGCGGAAGGCGAGGCGCAAGGTGGCGTCGGCCGCCTCCACCGCGACCAGGATCACCCGGCGCAGCTCCGCGTCCAGGGTGCGGCCGAACTGCGCCGGGAGCAGTTCGGCGAGGCGGGCGGCCAGCAGGTGGTTGGCGTCCGCGTCGGGATCATCGGGCACCGGCTGGGGTCCGCCGAAGTCGACCAGGTTGAACCCGGGCACGGTCTGCTTCAGGACCAGGTACTCGTCCAGGACGGCGTCGACGGCCCCGCGCCAGTCGGCCGCCTCGATCGTTTCGAGGCGGGCATTGATCATGCCGGCATAGCGGTCGAGGTTGCGGGCCGCGAGCGCCTCGGCCATGGCCCGCTTGTTGCCGAAGAAGCGGTAGACCGAGCCGATCGGCACCCCGGCGCGCTGGGCGACGGCCCGCGTGGAGAGGTCTTCGTAACCGGTTTCGTCGAGGAGTTCGGCACAGGCGTCGAGTATCCGGGAGAGCCGCTCGGCGCTGCGCTGCTGCACGGGCGCCCGGCGGAGGTTCGCGTGGAGATCAGGAGCAGGAGACACCCGCCCATCATCTCCCGCCCGGCCGGTTTTCCCGTTGACGCGACCGCATCGTAATCCTACGGTTGACCATAGGATTCCGGCACGGGAGCAGGAGAGCGCACGATGACGACATCGACCGGCGAACAGGCGGGGAAGATCGCGGAGGGCCTCGGCTACTCCCGCGGATTCGGCAACGAGCACAGCTCGGAGGCCGTCCCCGGCGCTCTCCCGCACGGCCGCAACGCACCCCAGCGCGCCCCCCTCGGCCTGTACGCGGAACAGCTGAGCGGCTCCGCCTTCACCGAGCCGCGCGCGGGCAACCGCCGCTCCTGGCTGTACCGGATCCGGCCATCGGCCGCGCACCCGCCGTTCACCCGGACCGACAACGGCCACCTCCGCTCGGCGCCCTTCACCGAGTCCGTCCCCGACCCCAACCGGCTGCGCTGGAACCCGCTGCCGGAGCCCCCGGCCGGCACCGACTGGCTGGCGGGACTGTGGACGCTGGGCGGCAACGGCGACGCCACGCAGCGCACCGGCATGGCCGTGCACCTCTACCACGCCAACTCCTCGATGGAATCGAGGGTGTTCAGCGACGCCGACGGTGAGCTCCTGATCGTGCCCGAGCGCGGCGGACTGCTCCTGCGCACCGAGCTCGGCCTGCTCGCCGCCCGCCCCGGCGAGGTCGCCCTGATCCCGCGCGGCGTGCGCTTCCGGGTCGAGCTGCTCGACGCGAGCGCCCGGGGTTACGTCTGCGAGAACTACGGCCGCCCCTTCGAGCTGCCCGAGCTCGGTCCGATCGGCGCCAACGGCCTCGCCAACGCACGGGACTTCCGGGCCCCGGTCGCCGCGTACGAGGACGTCGAGGGCCCGGTCGAGGTGGTCAACAAGTTCTGCGGCAACCTCTGGACCGCGACCTACGACCACTCCCCGCTCGACGTCGTGGCCTGGCACGGCAGCCACACGCCGTACGTCTACGACCTGCGCACCTTCAATGTGATCGGCACCATCAGCTACGACCACCCCGACCCGTCCATCTTCACGGTGCTCACCTCGCCGTCCGACACCCCGGGCCTGGCCGGTGTCGACTTCGTGGTGTTCGCGCCGCGCTGGCTGGTCGGCGAGGACACCTTCCGGCCGCCCTACTTCCACCGCAATGTGATGAGCGAGTACATGGGCCTGATCGAGGGCGCCTACGACGCCAAGGCGGAGGGCTTCGTGCCCGGCGGCGGCTCGCTGCACAACATGATGTCGGCACACGGCCCGGACCGGGAGACCTTCGACCGGGCGAGCGCCGCCGAGCTGAAGCCGCAGAAGATCGACGACGGCCTGGCCTTCATGTTCGAGACGCGCTGGCCGGTCACCGCCACCGAGCAGGCGGCGAGCGCCGACCATCTCCAGCGGGGCTACGACGACGTGTGGCAGGGTCTTCAGCGCCACTTCCGCTCATGAAGCGAGCCTTCCGCTCCTGAGCACCACCTGATACGGAATCCCTGTGACCTCCTCCTTCGCTCCCGACTCCCTGGTCCTGAACCGGAAGCTGCCGCTCTGGTACCAGGTGTCCCAGTCGCTGCGCGCCTCGATACTGGGCCGCTCCCCCGACGCCTCGCTGCGGCTGCCCACCGAGGAGCAGCTCGCCGCGCACTACGGGGTGAGCGTGTTGACGATGCGTCAGGCACTCAAGGAGCTGGAGGAGGAGGGCCTGATCAGCAGGCACCGGCGGCGCGGCACGTTCATCGAGCCGGCCGCCCGGCGGGCGTCCCCGGTCCGGCTGCTCGGTTCGATCGACGCGATCGTGGCCCAGCAGTCGGGCGAGCGCACCACGATCCTGGGCCACGGCCCGGAGCCGGTGCCCGGCGACCTCGCCGAGTACTTCCCGGGCAGCGCCGAGGTGGTGGCGTACCGGCGGCTGCGGTGCGACGACGAGAGCGGCGAGCCGACCAACTGGGCCTACAACGCGGTGCGTTCGGAGGTCGCCGCCGCGATCGACCTCACCGACCTCACGCGCTGGCCCATGACGAAGGTCCTTCGGGACGCGGTCGGGGTGGACATCGCGCGCATCACGGACACCGTGGAGGCCCGGCTCGCCGATCCGGTCACCGCCGAGCTGCTCCAGGTCCCGCTGCTCTCGCCGATCCTGCACTACACGGGAGTCACCTACGACGGGAAGGGCCGGGTCGTCGACGTGGCCCGCATCCACTACCGCGGCGACCGCTTCTCGTTCTCGGTGACGGTCGAGGCTTCCCGATGACGGTCGGGGCTTCCCCGTGACCGTCGAGGCTTCCCCGTGACCGCCGGGGCTTCCCGGTAACCGCCGGGGCTTCCCGGTGACGGTCGAGGACCGCTGAGCATTCTCACTAGCATGCTGGCTGTGAGCGATGACGTGCCTCTCCTCGACGACCTGATGCCCTGGTCGGTGGCCCCGCTGCGGCTCGGGCGGCCTTGGGTGGTGGCGCCCGACGAGCGCACCCTGCGCTCCCGCTGGGACCTGCTCGTACGGTCCGAAGGGGCCGAGCGGGAGCGGCTGTTCGGCCCGAGCCGGGCCCGTACGCTGCGCTCCGCGGTGGCCGCGCTGCCCGGCAGGACCGCGGGCACCGGCCCGTTCGCGCAGGAGCGGGGCGGCTGCCCCGATCCGGTCCGCGTCCAGCACGGGCCCTTCGACGAGCAGTGGCTGATACCGGACCAGCGGCTGCTCGACGCCGCCCGGCCCGAGCTGTGGCGGGTGGCCGACGAACACCAGCTCTTCGTGGTCGAGCAGGGATACGTGCCGAAGGCCGACGGGCCCGCGCTCACCGTCTCGGCCGTGCTGCCCGACGGGCGCTCCCCCGCCGGACGCCCCGGCCGCATCCGGCCGCTCTACCGCCGGCCGGGCGGCCTGGAGCCGAACCTCGCACCCGGCCTGCTCGCGTTCCTCACCGAGACGTACGGGCACCCGGTGGCCCCGCACGAGGTGGCCGCCTGGGCCCTGGCCGTGGCCCGCCCGAGCGCAACGGGATGCCTCGTCACGCTGCCGCGTGACCCTCAACTCTGGTCCAGCGGAGTGGAGTTGGGGCAGCGGATGGGCGACCTGATGGTGCGCGGGGCGCGCGGCGGCGAGAAGCCGCGGCTGCCGGGCGGGCGGCGGCCCTATGTCCGCGCGGCCGTCCCGGCCCGCCCGCGCGAACTGCGCTACGACGCCGCGGAGGAGGTGCTGCACATCGGCGACGGCGGCCGCGTCGCGCCGGTGCCGCCCGGAGCCTGGGAGTTCCGGGTGGGCGGGGTGCGGATGCTGGAGCTGTGGTTCGAGCGGCGCACCGGGCCCGCCGATGCGGGCACGCTCGCCGCGGTCGGCCCCGCGAACTGGCCCCAGGAGTGGACGTCCGACCTCCTTGAGCTGATCACCGTGCTCGCCCTCCTCGGTGAACTGCGTTCGGCCCGGACCGAGTTGACGGCGGCCCTCACGGAACCGGTGACGCGCGGCGAACTGCGCGGCGCCGGTGTGCTGCCCGTACCGGCGGGCGCGCGCCACCCCGCCTCCGTGCTCGATCACCCCGAGGAGGGACCGGGGGGCCAGTTCGCCCTCATCTGACGCCGCCCGGCCCCGGGCGGGCCGGCCGGGGTTCAGGCCGTGTACTCGGTCAGGTCGATGGAGTGGATGTTCAGCGCGTGCCCGAACTCCGGGTGGACCGTCTCGCGCTCCTGCTTCATCCCGAGCTTGCGCATCACGTTCTCGGAGGCGTCGTTGCCCACCCGGGAGACGCTGATGACCCGGCCGAGCCCGCGGTCCTGGAGCGCGAACTCCAGCGCGGCGTGCGCCGCCTCGGAGGCGTACCCCTGGCCCCAGAACGGCCGGCCGAGCCGCCAGCCGATCTCGACCTCGTGCTCGGCCTCGGGCAGGAAGTGCGGCACGGACAGGCCGGTGAAACCGATCATCTCGCCGGAGCCGAGGAGCTCGACGGCGAAGAGCCCGAAGCCCTCGTCGTCCCACTCCTCCTCCCACCTCTCGATGTCCGCGGCGGTCCTTTCCAGGTCCCGGACCGAGCCGTCGCCGATCCAGCGCATGACCTCCGGGTCGGCGTTGATCTCGGCCATGGGGACGAGGTCGTCGTCGGTCCAGCGGCGCAGCAGGAGGCGGGGGGTGCGGATCTCGGTCATGGGGTCATCCTGCACGGCGCGGCGCCGAGCCGGAAATCCACCCCCGGCTCCCAGGTCCAGGACTGCGTTGGCACGGACGGAAGTCCAGGTCACAAGCTCCGTCAGTAGTACTCGCGCATGATCTCGGTGGCCCAGTCCGGCTGCGTGGTGGCGCCGCGGGGACCGAACTCCGCCAGGTAGGGCTTGATGTCGAGCACGGGAGTGCCGTCGACCGCGTCCAGGCCCTGTACGTGGACGTCGAGTCCGTCGACGCGCAGCAGCCGGCACCGGGAGACCCCGAGCCGGTTGGGCCGGTTCTTGCCGCGCTGGGCGAAGATGCCGACCAACGGCCAGTCGGTGTTGCCGCGCGGGTGCCGGGCTCCGGTCTCCACCTTGTCGACCGGGACCCGGTCGAAGTGGTAGACGATCTCCACGTGCGAGAAGGAGTCCAGGCCGGCGAGTGCCTCCGGCCCGAACCGCTGCTCGTCGAGGCGGATCACGGCCGACACCCCGCCCCATTCGTCGTCGCGGACCTCACCGCGGCCGCCGACCACCCGGCCGACCGGATCGCAGACGACCTCGACCCCGATGCTGCTCTGCGACATGCGCCCCGCCTCTCACCGCCAAGAACCGATCATGGTCACCGTACGGCGCGGACGCGGGCGCGCGCAGGGGATTGTCGACGCCGCTGCCGCTACCCGGCGAACGCGTCGAGCGTTCTCGTCAGGGCCCGCTCGAAGACCGCGTCCATGTCTATGGGTCCCGAGTCCTCGGCGAAGGCGGCCGCCAGGCGCGGATAGCGGCCGGTGGCGACCTGGCTGAAGAGGTAGGCGATCCGCACGCCCTGCTCCTGCTCCGGCGACCAGGGCAGCGAGCGGGTCCGCTCGGCGGTGGCGATCTCGTTGGCGACGTAGGTGGTGACGACGCCGTTCACCGAGGCGATCAGCTCCATCTTGGTGCCGTACTTCGCCTCCAGCGGGTCGAGGCAGGTCATGCAGTGCTCCAGGTACCGCAGCGCGTTCGGGCTGAAGCCGTACACCGGGGACATCAGGCGGGGCACCCAGGGGTGGCGGTGCATCAGGGCCCGGGTCTGGTGGGCGAGGGCGAGCATGTCGGCCCGCCAGTCGCCGGTCGGCTCGCTCAGGTCGTACTCGGCGCTGACCGCGTCCACCATCAGCTCGTACAGGTCCTCCTTGCGCGGCACGTAGTTGTACAGGGACATCGTTCCGCAGCCGAGTTCGGCCGCGACCCGGCGCATGGAGAGCGCGTCGATGCCCTCCGCGTCCGCGATGCGTACGGCGGCGGCCGCGATGTCAGCACGGCTGAATGCGGGCCTGGGGCCCCGTCCGGCGCGCTCGGGGCGCGCCCAGATCACTTCTGGTTCAGCAGGTCGCCCTGCCATGGATCATCACCTCGCCCCCCATCGTAGTTACGTACACCGTACGTAGTGCGCTATGGTGAGCCGCATGACGACTACGTACGCTGTACTTAGTGAAGGTCTGGAGAAGCGCTTCGGCGAGGTCCACGCGCTGCGCGGGCTCGATCTGGCCGTGGCCGAGGGCACGGTCTGCGGGCTGCTCGGGCCCAACGGCGCCGGCAAGACGACGGCCGTACGCCTGCTGACGACGCTGCTCGCGCCGGACGCGGGCTCCGCGCGGGTCGCCGGGCACGACGTGGTGCGCGAGCAGGACGCGGTCCGCCGGGCCATCGGCGTGACCGGCCAGTCCGCCTCCGTCGACGTGGAGCTCACCGGGCGCCAGAACCTCCGCCTGTTCGCCAAGCTGCACGGCATGCGCGGCGCGGCGGCCGGCGAGCGGGCCGCCGCACTCCTGGAGCGGTTCGCGCTGACGGACGCGGCCGACCGCGCCGCCGGCACCTACTCCGGCGGCATGCGGCGCCGCCTCGACCTCGCGGCGAGCCTGCTCACCCACCCCCGCGTGCTGTTCCTCGACGAGCCCACCACCGGACTCGACCCGGCGAGCCGCAACCAGATCTGGTCCGCCGTACGCGATCTGACCGCCGAGGGCACCACGGTGCTGCTGACCACCCAGTACCTGGAGGAGGCCGACCGGCTCGCCGACCACATCGTGCTCGTCGACCAGGGCCGCGCCGCCGTGACCGGAACCCCGGCCGAGCTGAAGGCCCGGATCGGGTCCTACGCCCAGGTCGTGGTCGCGGACGAGGGCGCCCTGCCCCAAGCCGCGGCCGTGCTCGACCAGTTGACGGGGGCCCGGCCCCAACTCGACGCCGCCACGCGGACGGTGGGCGCCGTCTCCATGGACCCGACGCTCACCCTGCCCCGCCTGGTGCGCGAACTGGACGGCGCCGCGGTGCCGATCCTCGACGCGAGCCTGCGCCCGCCCACCCTCGACGAGGTGTTCCTGCGCCTCACCACCGCCGCCAACTCCCGCAAGGAGCTTGTGTCATGACCTCGCTCGCATACGACAGCACCGCCATGCTCGGCCGCCAGCTCCAGCGCATCAAGCACGCGCCCGGCGTGCTCGTCCTCACCCAGACCATGCCGATATCGATGCTGCTGTTCTTCGGCTACGTCTTCGGCAGCGCGCTCGCCATGCCCGGCGAGGAGTACCGCGCCTACCTGGTGCCCGGCCTCCTGGTCGCCACCGCCGCGAACGGCCTGATGACCGGAATGTTCCAGGCCGCGCAGGACTCGCACCGCGGGGTGATGGACCGGCTGCGCACCCTGCCGATGAGCCGGGCCGCGGTCCCGGTCGGCCAGAGCGCGGCGGACCTGCTGACCACCGCGCTCGGCACGGTCCCGCTGATGCTGGTGGGGCTCGCGGTGGGCTGGCGGATCGACGCGGGGCCGCTCGGCGCGGTCGGCGCCTTCGGACTCCTGATGCTGCTGCGCCTCGCGACGACGTGGGCCGGCCTGTTCCTCGGCCTGCTGACGCGCAGCGAGGAGGCCGCCGGACAGCTCGGCTCGGCCACCTTCATGCTGCCGCTGCTCTCCAACGCCTACATCCCCACCGACCGCCTCCCCGGCTGGCTGCGCACGATCGCCGAGTGGAACCCCATCAGCGCCGTCGCCTCGGCCGTCCGCGAGCTCTGCGGCAACGCCTCCCCCGCCGCGGACGCCGCCTGGCCGGTGGCCCACCCGGTAGCCGGCTCGCTCGCCTGGTGCGGTCTCCTGCTGCTGGTCTTCGTGCCGCTCGCGGTGCGCCGGTACGCGAACAACGGCCGCTGAGCGGTACCGCGGGGTGACAGGAGCCGCCCGTACGCGATAAGTACGGCCATGAGCACTCAGCCCCTGCCTCTCGAAGGCATCACCGTCGTCGCCGTCGAACAAGCCGTCTCCGCACCGTTCGCCACGCGTCAGCTCGCCGATCTGGGGGCCCGCGTCGTGAAGGTGGAGCGCCTCGACGGCGGCGACTTCGCGCGCGGCTACGACACCGCGGCCCGCGGTCTCGCCTCGCACTTCGTGTGGTGCAACCGGGGCAAGGAGTCGGTCGCCCTGGATCTCAAGGACCCGCGCGGCCTCGCCATCCTGCGGCGGCTCGTCGCCGACGCCGACGTGTTCGTGCAGAACCTCGCGCAGGGCGCCGCCGCCCGGCTCGGCCTGGACGCGGCCACGCTGTGCGCGGCGCACCCCCGGCTCGTCGCCGTCGACATATCGGGGTACGGCGCCGGCGGCCCCTACGCGCACAAGCGGGCCTACGACATGCTGGTGCAGTGCGAGGCGGGCCTGGTGTCCGTCACCGGGACGCCCGAGCGGGCCGTCAAGGCCGGGATCCCGGCCGCCGACATCGCGGCCGCCATGTACGCCTTCTCGGGCGTCCTGGCGGCCCTCGTGCGGCGCGGCACGACCGGCCGCGGCGGGCCGGTGGAGATCTCGATGCTGGAGGCGCTCGCCGAGTGGCTCGGGCATCCGCTGCACCACGTGATGCACGGGGGCACCGAACCGGCGCGCACCGGCGTCGCGCACGCCGTGATCGCGCCGTACGACGCCTATGACACGGCGGACGGCGGGCAGGTGCTGTTGTCGGTGCAGAACGACCGGGAGTGGCGACGGCTCGCCGAACTGGTCCTTGAGCGGCCCGAGTTGGCGGACGATCCGGACTTCGCCACCAATGCGGCGCGGGTGGCGCACCGGACGGGGACCGACGAGGCGGTGGCGCGGGCGCTGGCCCGGTTCACGGCGGCCGAGGCCGTCACCCGGCTCGAAGCGGCGGGGATCGCGTGTGCCCGGATCAACACGGTCGCGGACGTCGCCGCGCATCCGCAGCTGGCGGCACGGGAGCGCTGGCGGGAGGTGGCGTCACCGGTGGGGCCGCTGCGGGCACTGCTGCCGCCCATCACTCTGGGCGGCAGTCAGGAGGCGTACATGGGTGCGGTGCCCGCGCTCGGCGAACACACCTGCGCAACGCTGCGGGCCCTGGGAATGACGGACGAGCAGTTGGCAGAGTTGCGCCGGGACGGCGTGATCGCCTGAACGCGGGGCGCCTGGTGTCGGGAGTGGATTCAGCCGCGGCTGCCGAAGAGCGAGCGGCGCAGCCGCCGCAGCGGCGCGAAGAGCGAGACGCGAGCACTCTTGCTCCTGCGGGTGTGCGCCACGTCACGCGAGGTCAGCTCGCGCATCAGCAACGTCGCCTCGGCCGCCTCGCGCTGCGGGACGGCAGGACCGCCGAGCACCGAGAGATGGCGGTCGAGCCGCGAACTGGTCGCGCTGCTCCCGCAGGTGATGGCAGGCACTCGCGCCCTGCTGTGCATTGTTATCTGTTCCATGTCACTCCCCACCCGTACGAGGGCACCCGGCCCCGGGCAGGGTAACCCTATCGCCCCCGCGTCACACTCGTGAATCCGGTGGCAGGATTCACCTTCAGGGGGGCCGGGTTGACGATTACGCTCCGAATACATCTGATTCCAGGGCGAGTTGGACACATTACTGACTGCCCCTCACGCAGAGTCGCGGCCCGTGTTCGCACGTGCTGCGCAATGCCGTTCAAGGGGGCGGCAGCGGCCCGGCCCTGAGCTAACTTGGAAGGGTTTCTCCGCCGCGGATGGGGGGCTCGCCAGTGAGCGAAGTGCCGGGCAGTGAGCAACGTCTGATCGCGGGCCGCTACCGGCTTCTCTCGCCGCTCGGCCGGGGCGGCATGGGCATCGTGTGGCGCGCCCGGGACGAGGTGCTCGGGCGCGAGGTGGCCGTCAAGGAGGTCCTGGCCCCCGCCGCGCTCGACTCCCCCGAGGTGGCCCGGCTGTACGCCCGCCTGGAGCGGGAGGCGTGGGCCGCGGCCCGGGTCTCGCACCGCAACGTGGTGACCGTGTACGACGTGGCCACCGAGGACGGGCGGCCGTGGATCGTCATGGAGCTGATCCGCGGCCTCGCCCTGTCCGACGTGCTGGACGCGGAGGGGCCGATGCTCCCGCAGCGCGTCGCGCGGATCGGCGCCGAGGTGCTCGCCGCGCTGCGGGCCGCGCACGACGCGGGGGTGCTGCACCGCGACGTGAAGCCGGCGAACGTACTGCTCGCCAACGACGGCCGGGTGGTCCTGACCGACTTCGGCATCGCCACGGTGGCCGGGAGCCAGACCCTCACCCTGACCGGCGAGGTCGTCGGCTCGCCCGAATTCCTGGCTCCCGAACGGGCGTTGGGCCACACCCCCGGCCCGGCCTCCGACCTGTGGTCGCTCGGCGTACTCCTGTACGCCGCCGTCGAGGGCAACTCGCCGTTCCGCCAGGACACCCCGCTGTCCACGCTGCGGGCCGTGGTGGACGATCCCCTCGAACCGCCGCTCCGGGCAGGCCCGTTGACACCGGTCATCGAGGGGCTGCTGCGCAAGGAGCCCGGCGAGCGGCTGCCCGCCGAGGAGGCGGAGCACCAGCTGCGACTCGTCGCGGCGGGCGGCACCGTGCGCTCCCCCATGGACCGGTACGAGGACACCACGGTCCCGGCAGGTCCGCCCGTCCTGCCGCCCACCTCCGTGCTCGGCCCCGTGTCCGCGCCCGCCGGGGACGCCGGACCCGCGGCGCACGGCGAGCCCCGCTCCCGCACCGGGGCAGCGGTCATCGCCGGTGTCGTGGTGCTGCTGCTCGCGCTCGGACTCCTCGTGTACCTGCTGGTGCGGGACAACGGGCAGGGAACCCGGGGGACTTCATCGGGCGGCGGCTCGCCCACGCCCTCCCTCCCGCACTCCGCGCAGGCGCCCGGGACGACCGGGTCCACTCCCAGGAGCAGCCCGCCGCCCACGACCGCGTCCGCGAGCGGCAGCCCGTCACCCTCGCCGACACCCGAGCAGTCGGTGGCGGTCAACGTCCAGGTACTGCGCGGGAGTTACCGGGGCACGTGTCCGGCCCCGAGCACGTCGGCGCCCTCGATGGTCGCCGTCCTCACGGTGGGGCGGGCGCCGGCCCAGGTGGAGTAC
Organism: Streptomyces sp. NPDC006691; assembly: GCF_042869955.1. Taxonomy (NCBI): domain Bacteria; kingdom Bacillati; phylum Actinomycetota; class Actinomycetes; order Kitasatosporales; family Streptomycetaceae; genus Streptomyces; species Streptomyces sp. NPDC006691. Next base: position 97,252 of record NZ_JBIAGW010000018.1, on the reverse strand, counting down.
CGCTGGGTCACCCGGGACGGCCAGTCGTCCGACCCGGGCTGGAAGACGCTCTCGTTCGCCCCGGGCGGCCCGATGACCCGGCAGGTCGTGCACACCGAGTCGCCGTCGCACAGCGGCTCGAACGAGGTCCGTGTGGAGGTGCGTGCTCCGGTGAAGGTCTCGTCCGACGCGGTGGCGTACCAGGTGACGTGCGAGGAGGAGACACCGACGGGCGGGCCCTCCTCCTCGCCGTCACCGACGGGCTCCTCCTCGCCCTCCGGCTGAGCGGTTTCAGGCCGCGCGGGTGAAGGCGGGCAGGTAGGCGCCCGACTGGCCGGCGGCGGTGGGGTGGTAGGACTCGCCGATGTTGGTCCACACGACGCTGTTCAGCCACGGACTGCTGGAGCAGATCTCGTGACCCGTGAAGCCGCCCACCACGTCCGCGAAGCCGAAGCCGTGGTCGGCCGCGCGCTTGGCGGTCACCGAGTTGAGTTCGTCGGCGGCGCCGTTGATGGCCGAGCGGGAGTTCTCGCTGAGGCCCGCGATGCAGCTGCCGCCGATCTTGTAGAAGTGCGGGTATCCGATGACGACGACGTGGGCGTTGGGCGCCTTGGATCTGATCGCCGAGTACACCGAGTCGAGCAGTCCGGGCAGCGTCGAGTCGACGTAGGCGCGGGCCGCCGCCACCTTGCCGAGGCAGGTGGACTCCGAGTACAGGACGCAGTTGGTCATGACGTCCGAGAAGCCGGCGTCGTTGCCGCCGATGGTGATCGACACCAGGTCGGTGGACGAGTTGAGCGGGCCGAGCTGGCTCGACGTCACATCACCCGTACGAGCGCCTGAGCAAGCGGTGAAGTTGAACGAGGCGGGTGAATGCGCCGCCGCCCACAGCGCCGGGTAGGCCTTGGTGGAACGCTTGCAGCTGCCGCTCGAACTGTCGTAGCTCCCGGAACCGACGCCGGAGGAGTACGAGTCGCCGAGGGCCACGTAGTGGGATCCGGCCGCCTGGGTTGCCGCCGATGCCACGCCGGCCCCGGTGAGGGAAAGCGCGGTGGTCAGCACGAGCGCCCATGCATATGCCGCGATTCGGGACAGTTTCATGGAACCTCCTTGTAGCGGGTTTTCCGCCACGGCAGTGGTACCAGCCCCCAGAGTCCGCCGGAAGTGTCCATGCCAAGAACAGCCGACGGACATCTGCGGCTATCTGGCGATCCGTCAGCAACTCGCGAGTAATCCTTCACCGGAGCACCACACTCCGCTGACAGTGCGTCAATCCCTGTTCACAGCAAGCGAGTCGGCGTCTTGACGGGACTGTCCGGACTGCGACACATTGAAGCCTCGCATCCGGCGCATCGGGGGGAACCGTCGCCAATGCAGACGATCAGTGACAGATCGGCAGTCGACTCGCCCGTCCGGGCCGATCTGCTCGCCGTCCTCGCGGGAGCGGTTCTCGCCGCCTCGGCCGTCGGTGCCGCCCTGGCGTACGCCGACCTGGACTCTCCGCTGCGCGCTCCGCTCGCGCTCTTCTCTCTGCTGGCCGCACCCGCGGAAGCGGCCGCATTCCTGCTGCGCCGACTGGAACCGTTCGCCCGCTTGGTGGCGTCGCTGTCGGGAGCGGTACTCATCGATCTGCTGGCCGCCGAAACCATGGCAGGTCTGCACCTTTGGTCGACCCGCAACGGCGTTACCGCGGTGGGCGCGATCAGCCTTCTCCTCCTGCTGCTCGGAACGGGGGTGAATACCTTCGGGACCGGCCGTGAAAGAACGGTCGAAAACAGCGAAAGGTAGGGCCCCGGACGGGGTCTTGCCCTAAAGTCCCCATCATCAATACCGTCTTGCATCCACCCGCAACGGTCCATCGTCGAACGGCACTGGGGGAGGGCTCAAGCGCCGTGATGGCCACCGGTGCGGGGCGCGGTAGGGGGGTACCGTGGTCGGCCTTCACCTTGCGGGGGCCGGAGCACGGGCCGCGCGGCCAGCAAAGCCAGCTCGCCCGAAGAGTGCGGTGTGCCATGCCGTCATGACCGGGGTGAGAACCCCCCTTTCGTAACCGGAAAACCATCCGGACCGCCCGGGGGCGGGCGGTCCACCGGACGAGAGGGACAGAGACACATCATGATTCCTTCCGTGCGCCCGGCCACTCCGGGCGAAGATCAATTGATGGCGGATTCACCGAACAGTCATGCGGAATCCGTTGCCGTCGCCCGAATAGCCGGGTCCTATCGACCGGTTTCGGCGAATCTCGCCATTGCTCCACCGGTGAGCGTCGTCATCCCGGCGATGAATGAGGCGAAAAACCTTCCGCACGTCTTCAGCACACTTCCGGACTGGATCCACGAAGTCGTCCTGGTGGACGGGAATTCCACCGACGACACCGTGCAGGTGGCCCGCGAACTGTGGCCCGACGTGGTGGTCGTCAAGCAGGTCGGCAAGGGCAAGGGCGACGCGCTGATCAGTGGCTTCGCCGCCTGCACCGGAGACATCGTCGTCATGGTCGACGCGGACGGCTCGGCGGACGGCGAGGAGATCGTCAGCTATGTCTCGGCCCTGGTCGGCGGTGCCGACTTCGCCAAGGGGTCTCGCTTCGCCAACGGCGGCGGCACCGACGACATGACCCCGATCCGCAAGCTCGGCAACGCCGTGCTGTGCGGCATCGTCAACCGCAAGTTCGGGGCCCGCTACACCGACCTCTGCTACGGCTACAACGCCTTCTGGAAGCACTGCCTGGACAAGATCGTGCTCGACTGCTCGGGGTTCGAGATCGAGACGCTGATCAACATCCGGATCGTCAAGGCGGGCCTGCGCGTCCAGGAGGTCCCCAGCTACGAGTACAACCGGATCCACGGCGTCTCCAACCTCAGCGCGGTGCGCGACGGCATCCGGGTCCTGAAGGTGATCCTCAGAGAGAAGGCGGTGCCCCGGGCCCGCCGGCGGACCCAGGCCGTCTTCCTCAACACACGGCGAGGAGAGGTGACTTGACGGAGCGTCAATTCTCGGTGGTGATCTGTGTGTACACCGAGGAGCGCTGGGAGGACATCCTGGCGGCCCTCTCCTCGGTGCGCGCGCAGTCGCTGCCCGCCCTGGAGACGCTGCTCGTGGTGGACCACAACGAGCGGCTCCGGGAACGGCTCGCCCGGGAGTTCGAGGAGCACACGGCGTCCGGGGAGGTACGGGTGCTCGCCAACGCGGGCCCCCGTGGCCTCTCGGCAGGACGCAACACCGCGATCGCGGTGGCCCGGGGCGAGTTCGTGGCCTTCCTCGACGACGACGCGGTGGCCGAGCGGGACTGGCTGCGGCACTTCGCCGAGGGCTACGACGACCCGCGCGTGATGGCGGTCGGCGGCCGCACCGTGCCCGCCTGGGCCTCGGGGCGGCGGCCGGCCTGGTTCCCCGAGGAGTTCGACTGGATCGTCGGCTGCACCTACCGGGGGCTGCCCCCCGGTCGGGTCGAGGTGCGCAACGTCCTCGGCGGCAACGCCTCCTTCCGCACCTCGGCGTTCGACGCCGCGGGCGGCTTCGCCACCGGCATCGGGCGCGACGGCGACAAGCGGCCGCTCGGCTGCGAGGAGACGGAGCTGTGCATCCGGCTCAGCGGGGCCCTGCCGGGCGCCGTCCTGCTCATCGACGACCGCGCGGTGATCCACCACCGGGTGCCCGCCGCCCGCGAACGCTTCGGCTACTTCCGTACGCGGGCGTACGCGGAAGGTCTGTCGAAGGCCCTGGTGGCTCGAAGTGTCGGCGCCGGCAAGGGACTTGAGTCGGAGCGCCGCTACACGAGCCGGGTCCTGCCGGCCGGTGTGGCACGCGGGGTGCGGGACGCGGTACTCGGCCGGGCCGGGGGCGCGGGCCGGGCGGGCGCGATCGTGACCGGGGTCGCGGTCGCCGCGGGCGGCTATCTGCTCGGCACCGTACGGGCGTTGCGGGGCGGGGCCGCCTTCAGCGTCGCCCCGATCGCGCGCGTGGGGTCCGTCCGGGCCGGCGAGGAGGGCGAGGCGGCATGAATGCGGCTCACCCGGTCCCGGTGCCGATCCTGATGTACCACTCGGTGGCGCACAGCCCCGCCAAGGAGGCGTACGGCCTGTCCGTCTCGCCGGACGCCTTCGCCGGCCAGATGGAGGTGATCGCCGATTTCGGATGCATTCCGCTCACCACGGCCCAGCTGGCGCACGCCTGGCGCACGGCGGGGGCGCTGCCGCGCCGCCCGGTACTGATCACCTTCGACGACGGCTACGAGGGCGTGCACCGCCATGCCCTGCCGGTGCTCGCCAAGTACGGCTTCGCCGCCACGCTCTTCGTGTCGACGGGCTGGCTGCGCGGCCCGCACGACGGGGGCGGCGCCCTGGACACCATGCTCGACTGGAACCAGGTGCGCGCACTCGCGGCGGCCGGAACCGAGATCGGCGGGCACAGCCACAGCCATCCGCAGCTGGACCAACTCCCCGACGAACGGCTCTGGTTCGAGACGCTGCGCTGCAAGGAGATCATCGCCGACGAGCTCGGCGCGCCTCCGGTCTCGTTCGCCTACCCCTACGGCTACTCCAGCCGACGGGTGCGACGCACGGTGCGTTCGGCGGGGTTCGCGCAGGCGCTCGCCGTGGGCAACGCGCTCGCCGAACGGCGCCAGGGCCCGTACGCCCTGGAGCGGGTGACCGTACGGCGCTCCACCGGTCTCGACGAGTTCGAGCGGCTGCTCATCGGCACCGGCCGTGACATCATCCGCACCTTCGCCCGCGACCGCGTCCTGACGAAGGGCTATGCCGTGATCCGCGGGGCCCGCCGGGCCGGGCGCGGGCTCGGTGGCGACTGACCGGGCCGCGGACGGCCCGGCGGTGACCGACGAACGATCAGGAAGCGAGCGGTACCCAACGAGCAGGAGGCGAGCGGTACCCGTGGCCGAGGTGAGCACCGCCCAGGACGCAGGGCCCCCCGTCGCCGGCAGGCGCCGGGGCACCCCGCTCTTCCGCAACGCCTACGCGCTGATGCTCAACACCGGCATCAGCGCGGTCCTCGGGCTCGGCTTCTGGCTGATCGCCGCCCGGTACTACACCGATGACGCGGTCGGCCAGGGCTCGGCGGCGATCGCCGCCATGAAGTTCCTGGCCGGGCTCACCGCGCTGACCCTGACCGGGGCGATGGCGCGCTTCATCCCGGTGTCGGGCGCCGCCACCGGCCGCCTCGTGCTGCGCACCTACGCGCTGAGCGCCTGTGTCGTCGCGGTGGCCGCGCTCGTCTTCATGGAGACGCTGGACTTCTGGGGGCCCTCGTACCGCTTTCTGCACGGCCCTTTCAAGGGGCTCGGCTTCATCGCGGCGGTCGTCGCCTGGTCCGTCCTCACCTTGCAGGACGGGGTGCTCACGGGGCTGCGCAGCGCGTTCTGGGTGCCGGTCGGCAACACCGCGTTCTCCGCGGTGAAACTGCTGCTCCTGGTCCTGATCGCGGCCTCGCTGCCGACCAGCGGCGTCTTCGTGTCGTGGGTCGCGGCGATCGCCGTGTCCGTACTGCCGCTGGGCTGGCTGGTGTTCCGGCGCCTGGTCCCCCGCCATGTGGAGCTCACCGTGCACACCGCGCGACCGCCCACCTTCCGGGAGATGGGGCGCTTCCTGGCCGGCGACTGCACGGGGTCGCTGTTCGCGCTCGCCGTGGTCTATCTGGTGCCGGTGGTCGTGGCCTCGCAGATCAGCTCGGCCGACAACGCGTACTTCTACATCACCGCGACCATCGGCGGCACCGTCGAACTGCTCGCCATCAACATGGGCGCCTCGCTGACCGTCGAGGGCGCGCACGACCCGGGGCGGCTCGGCCGCAACGCCCGGGACGCGCTCCTGCGCATGATCAAGATCGTGCTGCCGATCTGCGCCTTCCTCTTCGTGTGCGCGCCCTACATCCTGGGTGTGTTCGGCCCGGGGTACGCGCACCATGCCACGGCGCTGCTGCGCTGGCTGGTGGTCGGGGCGGTGCTGCGGGTGGTGATCGAGCTGTACTTCGCGGTGCTGCGCGCCCGGAGCCGTACGGCCGGACTCGCCGTGCTCCAGGGCGCGTTGTGTGTGCTGGTGCTCGGATCGACCCTCGCGCTGCTGGGGCCGCTCGGCCTGACCGGCGTGGGCATCGCCGAGGTCGCGAGCCTTTCGGTGATCGCGGCGGTCGCCGCGGTGAGGCTGTTCGGGGTGCTGCGCCCGGCGGAGCCTCAGCGGGTGAGCCAGCGCACCTCGTAGGCGGCCATCGGGAACGCCCTGCCGTCCACCTGCGCGTCGATGGCCCGGTCGAGGGTGTTGACCACGAGCACGTCCTTGACGCTCGCGAGCACCCGAACGTCCGGCTCGTCGTCGGCGGCGACGTCGACGGTGGTGAACCGGGTGCCCGGCGGGAAGGCCCTGGCGAACCTGGCGATGAGGGCGTACATCGGCAACTCCCGCCCGCCGTCACGCTGTTGGGTCGGCGTCCACAGACAGCCGGGGCACGATCCGCTCCGCTGCTCCGGGCTCCAGTACAGGGCGGTGACGGTGCCGCCGCGCGCCAGGGCCATCAGCCCCGCCGCCTGGGTGGCCACGCGCCGCTGCTCGCTCCAGCCCGCCTTGTCCGGCTCGACGTAGTACTCGGCCCACCACAGCGGCAGACCGCTCTGCTCGCGCAGCCACTCGCTGACGGCGGTGAACTTCTCGGTGGCGGCGAAGGCATCGGGGAGCAGCTGGCTGGTGCGGGTGAAACTGGCGCCGTCGACGACCACGAAGTCGGCGCCCTTCTTGTGCTTGTTCCAGTAGCGGAAGGCATCGAGCACCCGCTGGTCGACCGAGCCCCAGGGGCCCTTGAGAGCGGAGGCGAACGACTGGTCCTGCGGGCCGTAGCTCTCCATGCCCAGATAGGGGCCGCCGACCAGGTTGCCGCGATTCACCTTCTTCAGGGCGTCGTAGACCGTGTTGTAGAGCCGGGTGTAGCCCTCGTAGTCCCAGCGCTGGTCGGCGTCGTCGAAGAAGCCCTTGAACTCGTTCCAGACGACGAAGTGCCGTACGTCCGGATAGCGCCGGGCGATCTTGGCGGCCAGGTCCGCGAAGTCCTGGTAGTGCGCGGGCAGCGGCGCCGTCTCCAGGGACCGCACGCTCCAGTCCGTGCCGCTCGCCCCCGCCCGGCCGCCCTTCATCCAGTCGGGCGCGCAGCACAGGGTGATGACGGGTGTGGCGCCGGTGGAGCGGATGAAGTTCACGCGCCGGTCCAGGTCCGAGAAGTCGTAACTGCCCGGGGACGGCTCGGGGTTGCCCGCGCCCCAGCCCATGATCGCCTGGTCCTGCGGCAGGCCCTGGGCCGAGAGAAGCTCGCGGGCGCGTGCCACCGAGGCGTCGTCGCCGCTGTCGGCGCTGTACTGGGTGTGCGTGAATCCCCAGCCGAGGGCGGTGGCGGTGTTGCTCGCCCCGGTCCGCCCGGGCCCGGCCCCGCCGTCGCGGCTCGTACAGCCGCTCGCCGCCAGGAGGAGCGCGAGCGCGGCCAGCAGGACGGCGGCCCGGAGCGCGGCGGTCCGGGCCCGGGACGCGGCGCCGGGCGGCCTCCCGCTCCGGACGGTGATCCCACGATGACGTTCCATCACGAGGCAGCGTAAGGGCGGTAGTTGTCGTTCCGGCCAGTTTCTCCGGAACGCGTACGGAACGTCCCCCGCCCGGTGATCCGGCCGCAGCCCCGGCCACCACCCCGCCGCTCAACGGGACAAAACACGTGCGCGTACGGACGTGTTGCCGGATCATGGGCGGCATGTCCGCAAACCCAGAGGCCACGCTGCCGATTCGGCTGACCATGGACGACAGCGACTCGCCGTCCGACGTCGTCGACGCGCTCTTCCTCGGCCGCTTCGCCACGGGCGAGCAGCCGTACTCGCACAGCTCCTCCATCGACCGGGTCAAGAAGGGGCTCACCCTGCTGCCGCCCGCCGCGAAGGTGCTGCGCGCCGCCCGCGACGACGACCGCAGCGCGACCCTCGCCGAGGGCCCGGGCTGGACGCTGCTCGTCTCGCGCTGGAACCGGGGCGCGGACGTCACGGTGACGGCGACCAGCGAGGAACTGGCCGAGGAGGTGCTGAAACAGGCCACCGACGGGGCCGAGGACGAGCCGGAGCCCCAGCCCGAGAACGTGACCATGGGCTTCTGGTACGTCTCGCCCCGGCGCGGCCCGCACCGCACGACGCGCCAGATCGCGGCCGGCACCTGGGACGAGGTGCGGCACAACTACACGGCGCCGGTGGCCGACGCCATGGACCGTCTGATGAAGGTGACCCCGGACGACATCGCGGGCCGGCTGCTGCTGCTCCACGGGCCGCCGGGCACCGGCAAGACCTCGGCGCTGCGCACGCTCGCCCGCTCCTGGCGCGACTGGTGCCAGGTCGACTGCGTGCTCGACCCGGAGCGGCTCTTCAACGACGTCGGCTATCTGATGGACATCGCGATCGGCGAGGACGACGGCAGCGCGAAGGGCCGTTGGCGGCTGCTCCTCCTGGAGGACTGCGACGAGCTGATCCGCGGCGAGGCCAAGCACACGGCGGGCCAGGCGCTCTCCCGGCTGCTCAACCTGACGGACGGCCTGCTCGGCCAGGGCCGCAACGTCCTGGTGGGCGTCACCACCAACGAGGACCTGGAACGACTGCACCCCGCGGTGGTCCGCCCCGGCCGCTGCCTCGCCCGGATCGAGGTCGGCCCGCTGACCCGGTCGGAGGCGGTGGGCTGGCTGGGCACGGAAGAGGGCATCGGCCGCGAAGGCACCTCCCTGGCCGAGCTGTTCGCCCTGCGCCGCGGCACGTCCCCGGCCTCGGTCCCGGACCAGCGCCCGGGGTCGGACGAGGGGCTGTACCTGTAGCCGGGCGGCCCGGACGACCTTCACAGCCCGGCTCCGCGCCGCGGGGCCTACTTCCCGTACGCCGCCCGCAGCGCGTCCTCGACGGCGGCGCGCGCCGCCTCCCGATCCAGACCGAGCCTGCGGGCCTCCCCCGCGTAGGTGGCCGCGGCGGCCGCGGCCAGCCTCTCCGAGGCGTCTCCCGCCGCCGCGACGAACGTGCCGTTGCGGCCCCGGGTCTCGATGACCCCGTCCGCCTCCAGGGCCCGGTAGGCCTTGGCCACGGTGTTCGCCGCGAGGCCCAGGTCCTCGGCGAGGCCCCGGACCGTGGGCAGTTTGAAGCCCACCGGCAGCTTCCCCGAACGGGCCCGGTCGGCGATCTGGGCGCGCAGTTGCTCGTACGGCGCGGTGGCCGCGCCCGGGTCGATCACGATCTTGAGGGTCACGGGCCGATTCTCCCCCGCCCCGGGGCCCACCGGGAACACGCGGGGCGCGGGTCCCGAAAATCGAAGGCGCCCGTACCGGGAGCCCGCGTACCGTGCCACGACCGCCCGGAACTGTCCGCACACCCGAGTTCCTGTCAGCAGATATGTGCCACGGAGGTACGTCATGTCCGCGTCCGCGCCTTCGGCCGAGGCCGGCTCCCGGATCGAGATCGTCCTGGTCAAGGCCGGGCGTACGAAGCTGCGTTATCCGGCGTCGGTGGTGTCCGACGACGGGGTCCGGCTCACCGCCGTCGCCCCTTGGGCGGCCGAGGGCGTCCGCGACTTCGGCTTCGTCCGGTTCGAGCCGGGCGATGTGTTCACCGAGCACTACTGGCGCGATCGCTGGTACGCCGTGAAGGAGGTCCGCGGTGGCGACGCGGCGCTCAAGGGGTGGTACTGCGACATCACACGGCCCGCGGTGGCCCGGGACGGCGAGCTGATCGCGGAAGACCTGGACCTCGACCTCTGGGTCTCGGCCGACGGCGCGACCGTACTGCGCCTGGACGAGGACGAGTTCGCCGAGAGCGGGCTTGCCGAGCGCGATCCCGAGGCGGCGGCCCGCGCGCTCGCGGCCCTGGACGAGCTCGAACTCCTGGCGAAACTCGGTCGGTTCACGGCTCTGATCGACTGACCCCGCGATCCGAAGCGGGGGCTCGACCGGTCCCGGGACCCATGGGGGCTCGACCGGACCCGGGACCCGCCGCGGGGGCCCGACCGGACCCGGGACCCGCCGCGGGGGCTCGACCGGTCCCGGGACCCGCCGCGGGGGGCCGTCGTCAGGCCGCGGCCGTACCCGCCGTGGCGACCACCACGTACCGCTCATCGTCCACCTCGCGTCCCCACAACCGCGCGTCTCCCGAAAGCCGTTCGTAGCGCGCCTCGGCGTTCAGCGGGGCGAGGGCCCCGGTGAGGCGCTCGGCGGGTATGCCCGCTTCCCCCCACACCCCCTCGACCAGGATCAGCCGGCCGCCCGGACGCAGCAGGGACCACCAGTGGCGCAGCGCCGCCTCGGGGTCGGGCAGGGCCCACACCACATGGCGGGCCAGGATCACGTCGAAGGTCCGCCCTTCGACGGGCGGGCGGGCCGCATCCCCGATCAGGACCTCGGCTCCCGTGCCGGCCAGCTTGGCGCGGGCCAGCTCGGACATCCGGGGCGAGAGGTCGACGGCCGTGACGCGATGGCCGCGGGCCGCGGCGAGCAGCGACAGGCTTCCGGTGCCGCACCCGAGGTCGAGGAACTCGCCCGCGCGCTCCGGGAGCCAGCCCCCGAGCCGTTCGTCCCACGCGGCCCGCACCAGAGGGTCGAGCAGCCCGTGGTCGGGCTCCCTGTCGAACGTGGCCGCCGCTTCGTCCCAGTCGATGTCCATGCCCCGATCGTGCCTGCCGCCACTGACAATCGGCTTGGCGCTCAGGCCCGGCCCGCCCCACCACCGGCCCGCGGGTCCAGCACCTTGCGGTAGTGCAGGCGGTCGTAGGGGCCGTCCACGCGCCGCTCGACGAGCTCGTATCCGTACCGCGGATAGATCTCCTGGTTCTCCCACATCATCGCGTTGGTGTAGAGCCGCACCTCGGGCAGGCCGAGCGCCCGCGCGTGGTCGTCCGCGAAGCGCAGCAGGCGGCGCCCGAGTCCGGTGCCCCGGACGTCCGGATGGGCGGAGACCGAGTCGAGGAAGAGGTGGTCGGGCTCCGCGACGAGGACCAAGACCCCGGCGACCGGCTCGCCCACGACGAAGACGCGCCCGGCCGCGACGTTCGCCACGTGGTCGGCCTCCATGGGGGCGGGCACGACCCCGATGCGCGCGATGTAGGGGTGGTAGGCGGCGTCGGTGACCTCCTTCACCCGGGGCACGTCGGCGGCGTTCGCGAGCCTGATCTCCTCGTTCATGGCGTCACCGTACGGTGCGGGGACGGGCCCGTTCCCCTTCGTCACGGCTGCGGAGACCCGCGCCCGGGCGGCCGGAGCACCGTGATACACGCCCGACGTGCACGACATATTGGAGCCTGGTGGGGCCGCTCGCATTCCCCGAGACCAGCGGAGCCGTGGCCCGCACCAGATCCAGGAAATCGTCCGACGGCGTCCGCTCGGACGAACTCGCCGCCGGCGCGGAACCGGGCGACACGGCGAAGAGATCATCTGTGACGTACGACTTGTCGGCAGGGTCGAGCGGGGTCGCCGCCCTCATGGACCAGGTCCTTCTCTCCGCCTTCCGCGTCCCGGTCGAACTGCCGCCGGTTCACGTGCAACAGAAGCTGTGCTGTAGTCCCATCGCCCCGCCTGGGGAGGAGGGCCGGCATACCTGCCGAGGCGAGGGCCGGCGGCTCGCGCGGCTCGTATCTGTGCCCCCGCTTAGCGTCTCCTTAAAGCGACCATAAGGATCGTCATCACCCGCTCCCAGCAGGGGATTTCGCGGTTTCTTGGGGCTAGCGTGCTGATCGCCGGACGGGACTTCCGGCAGTCGCGAACCCCCACGCGCCCCCCCATGCCCGTGCACCATCGAAGGAGTACGTCACGATGACCTTCCCCCAGCTCTCCACCGCGTCCGCACAGCGGGGTCCCCGTCGGCGCAGGGCCGCCGTCGTCGCCGCCGTCGGCTTCGTGCCGCTCGCCCTGACCGGGCTCGCGGCCGGTCCCGCCGCGGCCCACGGCTCCATGACGGACCCGGTGAGCCGGGTCTCGGCCTGTTACGCGGAGGGCCCGGAGAGCCCGAAGTCGGCCGCGTGCAAGGCGGCCGTCGCGGCCAGCGGCGCGCAGGCCTTCTACGACTGGGCCGCGGTGAACATGGCCAACGCCGCGGGCAAGTCGAAGGAGATCATCCCGGACGGTCAGCTGTGCAGCGGTGGCAACGACAAGTACAAGGGGCTCGATCTGCCGCGCGCGGACTGGCCGGCCAGCAAGCTGTCGGCGGGCAACCACACCTTCCACTACAAGGGAACGGCCCCGCACAAGGGATCGTTCGAGCTGTACATCACCAAGGACGGCTACGACCCGTCGAAGCCCCTCAAGTGGTCGGACCTGGAGGCGACTCCGTTCGTCAAGGTCACCGACCCGCCGATGCAGGGCGGCGACTACGTCTTCGACGGGAAGATCCCGGCCCGGTCCGGCCGCCACCTGATCTACTCGATCTGGCAGCGCTCGGACAGCCCGGAGGCCTTCTACACCTGCTCCGACGTGGTGTTCGGCAAGGACAGCGGCACGGCGGGCGCCCCGGCGCCCGCGCCCTCCGCGCCCACCGACCAGGAGATCGCGGACGGCGAGGCCAAGTCGACGGTCCAGCACCACCACGACACCTCCGCCACCCCGGGCACGCAGCCGGGCACCGCCCCGGCCGCGGCCCCGGAGGCCGCCGCCGGCAACCAGCCGCAGCCGGACGGGGCCGCGGCGAGCACCCCGGTCACCACGACGGGCGGGACCGGCACGACGGGCACGGCCGGTACGCAGAATCTCGCGGAGACCGGGGGCGACAGCAGCACCCCGTACCTCGCCATCGGCGGCGCGGGTGCGATCGCCGTGGGTGCCGCGGCGTTCTTCGGGACGCTCCGCCGCAAGGCCGTGACCGCAGGGCGACACGGCCGCTGACTCCTGGCTCGCGGGCCACACCACCCCTTTCCCGGATCCCGGGAGAGGGGTGGTCGCGTGGGGGCGGGCGGTTCGACGGTGGGTCAGCCGACGACGGAGGCGCAGGTGGTGGCGGTGGCGTGCGCCGGATCCAGCGCGTTGGTCACCTCGTGGTAGGTGACGCGGTCGGTGAGACCGATCGCCACGTGCTCGGAGAGGTCGAGCGCGCACTTGTCCTGGATGAGGACGTTGTGGACGTCGGGGCCGTCGAGGAACTGCGTGCGGTACGGGGTGACCACCTCGTCGTACTTGGTCGCGATGACCGTGTAGTGGACCCCGGGGACGGTGTCGCCGCCCTGGTTCAGCTTGGTGACGAAGGGCGATCCGGCGATCTGGTCGGCGAGCCCGGGGGTGGCGAGCGTCAACAGGTCCTGGGCGCCGGGGAAGTAGGGCAGCAGTTGGGTGAGGCCGTCGAGGGTGGTTCCGTGGTTGTCGGGGGCGATGCCGACGAGCGCGTTGACCTTGGGGGCGCCGCCGAGGAACTTCAGGTACCAGCGCGGCATCATGCCGCCCTGCGAGTGGCCCACCAGATCGACCTTGGGCGTGCCGGTCGCGGCGAGCACCTTGTCGACGAAGGTGGCGAGCTGGGCGGCCGACTTGTCGATGGGCCCGAGGCCGTCGAAGAGCGGCACGCCGGGGAGCTGGCCGTAGTCGAGGGAGAAGACGCAGTAACCGCGGTCGACCAGGTACGGCGCGAGGGCCAGCCAGTTGTCGGTGCCGTTGCCGAAGGTGCCGTGCACCAGGACGACGGGCCGGGGGTGGGCGGCGGACGGCTTGCAGGAGTAGTTGTTCCAGCCACTGCTCGGCGCGGACTGGGCATGCGCGGCGGTGGCCGGGGCGAGCGAGGCCGCGGCGGCGAGCAACAGCGCCGACAGCGGTCTGAGCACACGTTTCCAGGGCAGCATCGGGTGATCTCCTTGCGGCTCAAGGGAGTTGCGATGGGGGGTTCGCCCTGCGGCCCGGACCACAAGTGAGTGCCGTACTGGGTATGTACGGGGCGTGCTCACGCCAAATTACGCACGGGTAGCCCAGGAGTGAAGTTACGCGTCAGTAAAAAACTGTCGCACCGCTCGCACGGCACTTGCCGACGGGCCCGCACCCCGCCCCGCCCAGGCGCACCCTCGCTCGGCCCTGCTCAGCCCTGCTCGGCCCTGCTCGACCCTGCTCGGCCCGCCCCCCGTCCGATCCCGTGCCTCAGTGTCGTCGCGCGGCCTCGCTTCCGAGGAGGGGGCCGAGCGCGACGGCGATCTCCTCGGCGAGCGGGCCGTCGACCGGGGCGTGACCGCTGAGCAGCCGGTACCACATCACCCCGAAGGCGAAGTCGACCGCCAGGTCGAGGGAGGCGGGCCCGTCCTGCCTCAACTCACCGCGCGCCACGCCCCGTTCGAGGATCTCGCGCAGCGCGGCCCGGCGCGGGGCGATCACCTCCGTCTGGAGCCTGCGCGCGAGCGAGGCGTCCGCCTGAGCGTCGGCCATCAGCCCTACGACGGCCCGGCCGATGGCGCCGCGGGTCAGCCGGAAGGTGTGGCCGAGCAGCTCCGCCACGTCGCGGTACACATCCCCCGTGTCGGGGAAGAGCTCGTCCTGGCTGCGGTGCGGAAGCTCCGTCAGGACTTCGAGCAACACGTCCTGTTTGGTGGGCCACCAGCGGTAGACCGTCTGCCGGCCGACCTGGGCCTCGTCCGCGATGCCCTTGATCGTCAACTCCTGGTACCCGTCGCGCCGGCAGAGCTCCAGGGCCGCGTCGAGCACCGAGCGCCTGGCCGTCTCGCTGCGGGGGCGGCCACGCGGCGGGGAGCCGTCGGCCGGCTCGCCCGGTCCGTTCTCGATTTTCTTCATGCGGACAGTTTACAAGACACCATGTATCGGAATACTCTTTACGAGACAGTGAGCCTCGAAAAGCACGGAGGCCCGTACGAGAGGGCCTGGAAGGACACGCACCATGAATGAGCGAGTTGTGATCGTCGGCGGTACCTCCGGCATCGGTCTGGAGACGGCGCGCCGCCAGCTCGGCGCGGGCCGGGACGTCGTCGTCACCGGCCGCGACCCCGAGCGCCTGCGGACCGCACTGGCCGATCTGGCCCAACCGACCGCGAAGGAAGGCACGGCGGGCACGGCGAGCGGCTCGGTCGTGGACGCTCGGGACGAGACGGCCACGCGAGAGTTCTTCGCACACCTCGGCCGGGTCGACCACGTCGTGGTCGCCGCCACGGGCTCGACAGCCGCCGGGCCGTTCCGCTCGGTGACCACGGACGCCCTGCGCGAGGCGAGCGAGGGCAAGTTGATCGCGCACAGCGTCACCGCGCGGGCCGCGCTCGACGTCCTCTCCCCCACCGGGTCCATCACGTTCGTGACCGCCGCGTCGGCGGGCGCCGCGATGCCCGGCACGGCCGGCCTGGCCGCGGTCAACGCCTCGGTGGCGGCCATGGTCCCGGTCCTGGCCGTGGAGCTGGCCCCGGTCCGCTTCAACGCGGTGTCACCGGGTGTGGTGGACACCCCTTGGTGGGACTGGATGGACGAGGACGCCAAGGCGGAGACCTTCGCGGCCTACGCCAAGTCCACCCCGGCCGGCCGTTGCGGCCGACCCGAGGACATCGCGGACGCGATCTCCTTCCTGGTGGGCAACAGCTTCACGACCGGCATCGTCCTGACGGTGGACGGAGGTGCCCGCCTGGCCTCGGGAGCGTAAGGAAGCAAGCGGGCGAAGGACCCGGGCAGCCGGACAGCCGGGCAGTCGGGCAGCCGGATTTCTCTCAACCAGGGCCCGGTTGTGGGGAGTTCGCAACGACAGGCACCCGTTCGTCCCAGTACGGTCACTTCACGCTGGGCGCCCCCTCCATCGCGGTACGTTCGCGAAGAGTGCCAATGCCTTGGGGGGAACCAATGCGCAAGACCCTGTTCCTGACCGCTGCCGCCGCCGGTGTCGCCGCCGCCTGCCTCGCCCTGACCGCCTGCGGCCCGGACGGAGGCGGCTCCGACAGCAAACCGTCCGCCTCCACCCCTGCGTCCGCCTCCGCGTCCACCGCCGCGCAGCCGTCCGCCGGCGCTTCCTCGCCCACCGCCACCCCGGGGAACGACTCGGCGACGCCGAGTGCGAACCCCGGGGCCGGGGGAACCGCGCTCGCGCTCGGCGTGCCGTCCCGGACCGTCGGGAGCCAGCTCGTCGGAGTCCTGGAGATCACCCCGACCACCGTCGTCTACACCAAGGAGGCAGATGGCACGACGTCACGGTTCGGCACCTTCGCCGTCGTGACCACCAAGGACGCCTCACTGACCGCGAACGCCGCGGACGAGGAGCCCGCGCGTGCGGGCGGCACGAAGGGAGGCTGGCGCTGGCTCGCCGCCAACGGACAGAGCGTCGCCGAGGGCAACGGCAGCGCGCCCAAGATCCTGGTGAACGGCTACGACGGCACCGGCAGGATCGAGCCGGGGACCTCCCAGTCGCGTTCCGAGGTCTTCGACCTGACACCGGATCAGGCCAAGGGCGGCGGCACGCTCGTCTACACCGACGCCACCGGAGCCGAGAACCGTTGGAAGGTCCCGGCCGTCGATGCGGGACCGCAGGTGGCGGACGTCAAGAAGCGACTGGCTTCCTGAGGCCCCCACCCGTTCCGCCCCGGGATCCCTCGGTTCGGGCCCTCGGTTCGGCCCCTCGGTTCGGGCCCTCGGTTCGGGCGACGCCAGTCGGGGTTTTCGGGCCGGGCCAATGCGGGCGCGGGGACCGCGCGGGCCGGGTCGGTTCAGGCCGCGTCGGACAGTGAGCCCGGAATGACGGCGCGGGGGCCGAACTTGGCCCGGGCCAGGTCGGCCACCGCTTCGATGCGACGGGCCCGCTCGTCCTCGGGGGCGAACGTCAGCTGGTGGGCGGTGTGTTCGGCCGCCATCAGCCCCTCGGCCCGTAGCGCGATGCCGCGGACCCTGGCTCGTTGCAGACCGAGCGCCGCGTGGAGGGCGCGGGCGAGGTCGGCCAGCGCGGGCGAGTGGGCCGTGGGCTCGTGCAGGCCGCGGGTGCGGGTGGTGGTGGACCGGTCGGCGTAGCGCACGGTGAGGGTGAGGGAGCGGCACGCCTGACCGGATCCGCGCAGCCGGACGCCCAGCTCCTCGGCGAGGGAGAGGAGTGCCCGATGATGACGTACCGGGTCCAACTCGTCGCGGGGGAAGGTCCGTTCGGCGGCCAGCGAGCGGGCGGAGGCGTTCGGCACGACGGGGGTGCGGTCGATGCCGCGGGCGCGCTCCTGGAGGTCCCGGCCCTGCCGGGCGCCGAGGATCCGCTGGACGGTGCCCGGCGGCGCCGCGGCGAGGCGGCCCGCCGTGTCGAGTCCGTACGCGCAGAGGCGGCCGGCGGTCGAGCGGCCGACGCCGTCGAGCGCGCGGACCGGCTTCGCGGCGAGGTACCGGTCCACCTCGCCGGGGCGGACCGTGCGGGTCGTGCCGGGTCCGGCGTCCCGCGCGGCCATCCTGGCCAGCATCGGGTTGGGGGCGAGCCCGATGGCGCAGTCCAGGCCGAAGTGGGCGAGCGCGCGGACCCGCAGGACGGCGGCGAGTTGTCCGGCGTCCTGCCCGAAGTACTTCTCGGCGCCGCCCAGGTCGGCGAGGAGGCCGTCGGGCGGGAGTGCCTGGACGACCGGGGTGAGGCCCTCGGCGAGGGCGACCAGCGCGGGCAGCGCCGTGCCCGCCTCCGCGAGACCGAAATGTGCACAGAGGATCATCCCGCACTCCCCGGGCTCGAATGCCACAACTTCCGCCCGGTGGCGGCCCGTTCACCCGCGGGTTGCAGGTCGGCCCAGGGGTTCAGTTCGTAGCCGGTGGACAGGTGGATGCGGCGGCCGTTGTCGGCGGTGGGCGCGGTCGCACCGTCGGACGCGGGGCCGGCCTCGGCCCCGCCCTCGGGCCTACCCCCGGCCTCGGCCCCGCTCCCGATCCCCGCCCCGGGCCCGGACTTGCCGCCGTCCGAGGCTCCGGGCCGGGACGCCGGCTCGGGTGGGGTCGCGAGACGGGCCGAGACCGCGTCCAGGCCGCCCTCGCTGCGCAGTTCGACGAGTTCGGCGAGGTTCCAGGCGCGGGCGCCCACCACGCTGAGGCTGCGCGGTCCCCGCCGCTGCACCACACCCCGTACGAGGAGGAGCCAGGAGTGGAAGACCGTGTAGGCGCAGGCATCGTGGCTGTCGTCGAAGAAGGCCAGGTCGACCAGGCCCGTGCCGTCGTCCAGGGTGCTGAAGACGACCCGCTTGCCGGAGCGGATCGGCGGCGTCTGGGTGGCTGCCTTGGCGCCCGCGACCAGAACGGTCTCGCCGTGCTTCGCGTCGCGCAGCCGCCTGGCGGAGACGACGCCGAGTTCGTCGAGGAACGCGGTGTGGTCCTCCATCAGATGGCGCGAGGCGTCCATGCCGAGGACGCCGAGTTCGGCGCTGAGCCGCTCCGCGTCGTCCAGGTCGGGCAGTCCGGCGCGGGCCGTCAACGTGCCGCCGTCCAGCGGGAGTTGACCGCCGGGGGCGCGGCGGGAGCCGTGCAGTTCGGAGAGGTGGAGCAGCAGGTCGCGGCGGTTGGCGCCGAACGCGTCGAGCGCGCCGATCCGGGCGAGCCGTTCGGCGACCGGGCGGCCGGGCCTGGCCCGCTGCCAGAAGTCCCGCAGCGAGACGTAGGGCCGGCCGGCCTCGATGCGCGCGCTCTCGGCCTCGCTGATGCCGTGGACGTCGCAGAGCGCGAGGCGCACTCCCCACTTACCGGACACCAGTTCGATTGTGTGTGCGACCGAGGACCGGTTCACATCCACCGGCAGGATCGGCACCCCGCGCCGCCGGGCGTCCGCGAGCAGCAGCCGCTTCGGGTACATCCCGGGGTCGTGGGTGAGCAGCCCGGCGTAGAAGGCGGCCGGGTGGTGCGCCTTGAGCCAGGCCGACTGGTAGGTCGGCACGGCGAAGGCGACCGCGTGCGCCTTGCAGAAGCCGTACGAGCCGAAGGCCTCGATGATCTCCCAGGTACGGGCGATCACCTCGGGCGAGTAGCCGCGCTCCTGGGCGAGCTGGGCGAACCAGACCTTGATGTGCGCCTGCAACTCCGGGTCGGAGAGCCCGCGCCGCACCCGGTCGGCCTCGCCCCGGCCGCAGCCGGTCATAACGTTCACCATCTCGATGATCTGCTCGTGGAAGACGACCACGCCATAGGTGTCGCGCAGCGCGTCCGCCAGGTCGGGGTGCGGGAAGCGGACCGGGGCGCGGCCGTGCCGGGCCTCGATGAACGGGCGCACCATGTCGGCCGCGACCGGCCCCGGCCGGAACAGCGAGATGTCCACGACGAGGTCGTGGAAGGTCGACGGCTGGAGCCGGCCGACCAGGTCGCGCTGGCCGGGGGACTCGATCTGGAAGCAGCCCAACGTCTCGGTGGAGCTGATGAGTTGGTACGTCCTGGCGTCGCCCGGCGGGACCTGGGCGGGGTCGTCGATGTCGAGCTCCTCCCCGGTGGCCCGGCCGATCTCGGCGACCGCGTGGGCCATCGCGGACTGCATCCGCACCCCCAGGACGTCCAGCTTGAGCAGCCCCAGATCCTCCACGTCCTCCTTGTCGAACTGGGACATGGGGAAGCCTTCGCCACTGGTGGGCATCACCGGGGTGCGGCGCAGCAGCGAGGCGTCCGACAGGAGCACGCCGCACGGGTGCATCGCGATGCCGCGCGGCAGGGCGTCCAGCGCTTCGACGAGCTCCCAGAGCCTGCCGTACTTCTCCATCTCCCCTGCCAGGGAACGCAGTTCGGGCAGTTCCTGGAGGGCGGTGCGGGCGTCGCGCGCCCGGATGTGGGGGAAGGACTTGGCGATCCGGTCGGTGACGGCCGGGTCCATGGACAGGGCGGCGCCCACGTCGCGGATGGCGTGCCGCACGCGGTAGGTCTCGGGCATGGCGACGGTGGCGACGCGCTCGGTGCCGAAGCGGTCGATGATCGCGCGGTAGACGTCGAGCCGACGGGCGGACTCGACGTCGATGTCGATGTCGGGCAGCACCGGGCGCCGCTTGGACAGGAAGCGCTCCATCAGGAGCCCGTTCTCGATCGGGTCGGCGTGGGCGATGCCGAGGAGGTGGTTGACGAGCGAGCCCGCGCCGGAGCCGCGCGCGGCCACCCGGATGCCCATCTCCTTCACGTCGTCGACGACTTGGGCAACGGTGAGGAAGTACGAGGCGTAACCCCAGTGCGCGATGATGTCCAGTTCGTGGTGCATCCGCTCCCAGTACGTGCGCCGGCCCGCGTAGCCGCGCAGCACCATGCCGGCCGCGGCCCGGGAGGCGAGGACCCGCTGGGGGGCGCGGTGGGCGGCGCCGACGAGATACGGCTCGGGGTAACTCGCGGTGCCCATGCCGAGGTCGTCCTGGGGGTCGACCAGGCATTCGGCGGCGGTCTCCTCGGTCATGGCGAGCAGCCGGTGGGCGACGTCGCGCCGCCAGCCGGCCGCCTCTGCGACCCGCTCGGCGATCTTGAACATGGCCTCCGGGTCCTTGAGCCAGCGCTCGCCGCTGTCGAACGGTGCCCGCACCGGAACGAGGCGCCGCGCGGCGTCCAGTACGTCGGCGACCGGGCCCTGGCCGGGGTCGGCGTAGCGCGCGGCGTTGGTCAGGACGGCGCGTACGCCCTGTTCGGCGGCGAAGCCGACGGTGCGGGCGGCCAGCCGCAGGGAGCCGGGGCCGGTGCCGCGGAGGCCGTGGTGGACGGCTTCCAGGCGGAGGGCGTCGCCGTAGATCTCCCGCCAGGGGGCGAGCAGGCGCGCGGCCCGGTCGGGGCGGCCGGCGCTCAGTGCGCGGCCGATCTCGGAGGCGGGGCCGAGCAGCACGGTGAGCCCTTCGGCGGGCAGGTCGGCGTGGGTCAGGAGCGGGCGGCCCCCGGCGGTGTGCGCCGCGCTGACCAGGCGGCAGAGCTCGGCCCAGCCGGCCGCGCCGTCCCGGGCGAGGAAGGTGACGCGGGGGGCGGATTCGTCGACGAACGCGCCGCCTCGTACGGGGGTGCGCCGGGCGGGGCCCCGGCCCGGCCCGGCCCCGGTGTTCCCGAGGTGTTCCGGCACGGCGAGCTCGGCCCCGAACAGGGGACGGATCCCGGCCTCGGCACAGGCCTTCGCGAAGCGGACGGTACCGGCGAGGGTGTCCCGGTCGGTCAGGGCGAGGGCGTCCATGCCGCGCTCGACGGCGCGCTCGGCCAGCCGTTCCGGGTGTGAGGCGCCGTAGCGGAGGGAGAACCCCGAGACGGTGTGCAGATGCGTGAACCTTGGCATCCGCGCCTCCTACCGATTGCCGAGCCGTCTCTCACCCCCTCCCTTCAACCATAGACCAGTTCGAACGTGCGTGCGACACACATGTTCGAATCCCGGTCCGGCCCCTCCGGGCGGGGTTGCGACGGGGTGCCCCCGGTCGGCCTCCCCCGCCCCGACCCACTGTCGAGTACGAGCCGTACGTGGCCGCTCGCGCCGTTCCCCGCGCCCCCAAATCCCTTTTCGTCCTCGCGCCACGCGTGGCTGTTCGCGCCGTTCCCCGCGCCCCCAACCCCCTTCCCGGCTGCGGACCGTGCCCGCTCCTCGCGCAGTTCCCCGCGCCCCTGTGGCGACCCAGCACCCCTCCCGGCCGCGCCCACCGCGGCGAAGCCGCGCAAACGTCACAGCCCCGCGCCCGTGTGGGCGGCCCCAGTACCCCGGAGGGCCCCGGTCAGTCGTTTGGGTCAGCCCGACTGCGGGGGCGACCGGGGCAGCGGAGCGTGGGGGCATGACATTCGTCGACGAGGTGAAGAGCGCCGTCTCCGTACGGGCCGCCCTGCTGGTGATCGGCGTACTGGGGCTGATGGTCGCCTTCATCGCGTCCTACGCCGGCGCCTTCCACAGCCCGAAGCCGAAGGACATCCCCTTCGCCGTGGTCGCCCCCGCGCAGATCCAGGGGCAGCTCACCAAGCAGCTGGGCGCGCTCCCCGGCACGCCACTGGACGTGCGCACCGCGAAGGACGCGGCGGACGCCACCCGCCAGCTGCGCGACCGCAGCATCGACGGGGCCCTGCTGGTGGATCCGCGGGGCACCACCGACCGGCTGCTCGTGGCGAGCGGCGGCGGGGCCTCGCTCGCGCAGGCCGTGGAGGCCATCACGACGGCCGCCGAGAAGGCCCAGCAGCGTACCGTCGAGGTGACCGACGTCGCCCCGGCCGCCGCGGGCGACTCCCGCACGCTGTCCGCGTTCTACCTCGTCGTCGGCTGGTGCGTGGGCGGCTATCTGTGCGCCGCGATCCTCGCGATCAGCGCGGGCGCCCGGCCCGCCAACACCCATCGCGCGCTGATCCGGCTCGCGGTGCTCGCCGTGTACTCGATCGCCGCCGGGCTGCTCGGCTCGCTCATCATCGGACCGGTGCTCGGCGCGCTGCCGGGGAGCTACCTGGGCCTCGCCGGGCTCGGCGCGCTCGTCGTGTTCGCGGTGGGCGCCACCACTCTCGCCTTCCAGGGCCTCGCCGGAGTCGTCGGCATCGGCCTGGCGATCCTGGTCATCGTCGTACTCGGCAATCCGAGCGCGGGCGGCGCCTACCCGTATCCCCTGCTGCCGCCGTTCTGGCGGACGATCGGGCCGGGCCTGCCGCCCGGCGCCGGCACCTGGGCGGCCCGCTCGATCGCCTACTTCCGGGGCGAGGCGGTCACCGGCCCGCTCCTGGTGCTGTCGGTCTGGGCGGTGGCCGGCGCCGTCATCACCATGGTGCTCGCCGGTCTGCGCCGCGACCGTGCCGAGAGGCCGGTGGGCGTGTGAACATCCCCCGCCGCTCCGGCCCGGCCGAACAGGCCTTCTCCGTAAGGCGGATGGAACCGAGCGCGCAGGCACAGCTCGGTCCGCTCGGCCTGACCGGGTTCATCGTGGTGACCACCATCGCCACCGGCATCGACGCGGGGGTCTTCCCCGAGAAGCTCGCGGCGTCCGTGGTGCCGCTGGTCGGCTTCTTCATCGGCGGCCTGGCCCAGCTGCTCGCCGGACTCTTCCAGGCCCAGCGCGGCGACACCTGGCACGCCACGGTCTTCGGCGGCTTCGGGGTGTTCTGGATGGCGAAGGCGCTGATGCTCCAGTGGGTGACACCGGCGCTCGACCCGTCGCTGCGCGGCGACGCGATGGGGCTGTTCACCCTGCCCTGGGTGTTCGTGGTGTTCGTGCTCTGGCTGGGCAGCTTCCGCATCCATCTGGCACTGCTCTCCACCTTCACCTGCGTGCTCGTCGTCTTCGTCGGGCTCGTCTGCAACGGGTTCACGGGCGAGGTGGTCTGGAACCGGATCGCCGGGTGGGCCGGACTGTGCGCGGCGCTCGGCGCGACCTATCTCCTCGCGGGGCAGATCCTCGCCTCGACCTGGGGCCGCCCGGTGCTCCCGATGGGCCGCTTCCTGTCCCCGCCCGACCACCCGGAGACCTGACCGGCCGGACGCCTGACCGGCCGGCCGGAGACACGATGCGGGGCCGCCCCGTCGAAGGGCGGCCCCGCATCCGGCGGACCTGGGGACGTGAGGCGGCCTACTTGCCGTAGTACGCCCGCGTCATGAGCTCCTTCATGTCGTCGATCATCGGCATCCGCGGGTTGGCCGGGGCGCACTGGTCTGCGTAGGCGTTCATCGCCTGGACCGGCAGGGCCTCGATGAAGGCGGTCTCGTCCACGCCCTCCTCCTGGAAGGAGGCGGGGATGCCGCACTTGGCGCGCAGTTCCTCGACGGCCCGGGCGTAGGACTCGACGCCCTCCTCGGGGGTCGCGGCCGGCAGGCCCAGCATCTTGGCGATCTCCTGGAAGCGCTCCGGGGCCCGGTAGACCTCGGCCTTCGGCCACGGGGTCGCCTTGCCGGACACCTGGCCGTTGTGCCGGATGACGTGCGGCAGGAGCAGCGCGTTGGTGCGGCCGTGGGCGACGTGGAAGGTGTTGCCGAGGGTGTGTGCCATGGCGTGCACCAGGCCGAGGAAGGCGTTGGCGAAGGCCATGCCCGCCACCGTCGAGGCGTTGTGCATCTTCTCGCGCGCCTCGGGGTCGGCGGCCCCGTCGACCACACAGCGCTCCAGGTTCTCGAAGATCAGCTTGATGGCCTGGAGGCAGAGGCCGTCGGTGTAGTCGTTGGAGTAGACCGAGACGTACGCCTCGGTGGCGTGGGTCAGGGCGTCGAAGCCGGAGTCGGCGGTCACGGTGGCGGGCAGGCCCATGGGGAGCACCGGGTCGACGATCGCGACGTTCGGGGTGAGCGCGTAGTCGGCCAGCGGGTACTTCTGCGCGGCCTCCGGGTCGGAGATGACCGCGAAGGGGGTGACCTCGCTGCCTGTTCCCGAGGTGGTCGGGATGGCGACCAGCTGGGCCTTCTCGCCGAGCGCCGGGAACTTGTAGGCGCGCTTGCGGATGTCGAAGAACTTCTCCTTCGTGTCCGCGAACTCGACCTCCGGGTGCTCGTACATCAGCCACATGATCTTGGCGGCGTCCATGGCCGAGCCACCGCCGAGGGCGACGATCGTGTCCGGCTCGAAGTCGCGCATCATCGCGGCGCCGGTCCGGACCGTCGACAGCTCCGGGTTGGGCTCGACGTTGTCGATGACCTGGAGGACGACCGAGCCGGGACGGGCCTGGAGGATGTCGCTGACCTTCTGGACGAAGCCGAGCTTCCCCATCGTCTTGTCGGTGACGATCGTGACCCGCTTCAGGCCGTCCATCTCGCCGAGGTAGCGGATGGAGTTGCGCTCGAAGTAGATCTTCGGCGGGACCTTGAACCACTGCATGTTGTTGTTGCGCCGTCCGATCCGCTTGACGTTGACGAGGTTGACCGCGGAGACGTTGTTGGACACCGAGTTGTGTCCGTAGGAGCCGCAGCCGAGGGTGAGCGAGGGCAGGAAGGCGTTGTAGACGTCGCCGATGCCGCCGAAGGTGGAGGGCGCGTTCACGATCACGCGGATCGCCTTGACGCGCCTGCCGAACTCCTCGGCCAGCTCGTCGTCCTCGGTGTGGATGGCGGCGCTGTGGCCCAGACCGTGGAACTCGACCATCTGCGCGGAGAGTTGGAGGCCGTGCTCGGTGGAGTCGGCCTTGAGGGCGGCCAGGACCGGGGACAGCTTCTCGCGGGTGAGGGGTTCGCCCTCGCCGACCTCCGCGCACTCGGCGATCAGGATCGAGGTGGTCTCCGGCACCTCGAAGCCGGCCTGCTCGGCGATCCACTGCGGGGACCTGCCGACGACCGAGGCGTTCAGCTTGGCGCCCGCGCAGTCGCTGGCGAAGGCGGTGGTGCCGAAGACGAACTCCTCCAGCTTGGTCTTCTCGGCCGCGCTCAGGACGTACGCGCCGAGCCGCTGGAACTCGGCCAGACCCCGCTCGTACACCTCCTGGTCGAGGATGACGGCCTGCTCGGAGGCGCAGATCATGCCGTGGTCGAAGGACTTGGAGAGCACGATGTCGTGCACGGCCCGGGCGAGCTTGCCGCTGCGGGTGACGTACGCCGGGACGTTGCCCGCGCCGACGCCGAGGGCGGGCTTGCCGCAGGAGTAGGCGGCCTTGACCATCGCGTTGCCGCCGGTGGCCAGGATCGTGGAGACGCCCTCGTGGTTCATCAGGAGCCCGGTGGCCTCCATCGAGGGGGTCTCGATCCACTGCACGCAGCCCTCGGGCGCCCCGGCCGCGATCGCGGCGTCCCGCACGATCCGGGCGGCCGCGGCCGAGCAGTTCTGCGCGGAGGGGTGGAAGGCGAAGACGATCGGATTACGGGTCTTCAGGGCGATCAGCGCCTTGAAGAGGGTCGTCGAGGTGGGGTTGGTGACCGGGGTCATCGCGCAGATGACGCCGACGGGTTCGGCGATCTCGGTGATGCCGTTCAGCTCGTCGCGGCTGATCACCCCGGCGGTCTTGAGGCCACGCATCGAGTTGACGACGTGCTCGCAGGCGAAGAGGTTCTTGACGGCCTTGTCCTCGAAGAGGCCGCGGCCGGTCTCCTCGACGGCGAGCCGGGCCAGTTCGCCGTGCTCGCTCAGCGCGGCCAGCGAGGCCTTCTTGACGATGTGGTCGACCTGCTCCTGGGTGAACGTCTCGAACCGGCCGAGGGCCTCCTGGGCCCCGCGCACCAATGTGTCGACGACGGTCTCGGCGGTCGTGACGTCCTCGGCGTTCTTGGCCTCCATGGCAGGAACTCCTTCTTGTCGAGCGCTAGGAGCATTGCGGGCGTTGCGATGCTTTTCCGATGTCTCAATTCGACACCTGTTCGCGGTGCTCGCGGGCCCGACAAAGCCCTGTTCCCGAAGGCAGAAGGTCCTTTCAATTGACCGGCCGTCATCCGAAATGCGGCGCTGAGCTGCACTGACAGCTCAGGACTTAAGACCCATGCGCGCTTGTGAAAACTTTCACAAGTTTTTCGGAGGGTTGTTTTCTCCGCCCTCGCCCACGATCTCCGAATGCGCCTGCGCCGCGGGAATCTCCGGCGCGGCCGACGTTTCGGCGGGCGCTGCCGGGGGCTCGGCGGGCGCTGCCGGGGGTTCGGCGGGCACGGCCGGGGCTCCAGTGGGCGCTGCCGGGGCTTCGGCCGGGCCGGCCGGTGACGGCTGGGCGCGTTCCAGGAAGCGCAGGAGTTCCACCGGGAACGGCAGGACCAGCGTGGAGTTCTTCTCGGCGGCCACCGCCACCACCGTCTGCAACAGCCTCAGCTGGAGAGCGGCCGGCTGCTCGGACATCACCCCGGCCGCCTCGGCCAGCTTCTTCGAGGCCTGGAGTTCGGCGTCCGCGTTGATCACGCGGGCCCGGCGCTCACGGTCGGCCTCGGCCTGGCGGGCCATCGAGCGCTTCATCGTCTCCGGCAGCGACACGTCCTTGATCTCGACGCGGTCGATCTGCACGCCCCAGCCGATGGCCGGGCTGTCGATCATCAGCTCCAGGCCCTGGTTGAGCTTCTCCCGGTTCGACAGGAGGTCGTCCAGGTCGCTCTTGCCGATGATCGAGCGCAGCGAGGTCTGCGCCATCTGCGAGACCGCGAACTGGTAGTCCTCGACCTGGATCACCGCGTCCGCCGGATCGATCACCTTGAAGTAGATGACCGCGTCCACCCGGACCGTGACGTTGTCCCGGGTGATGCCGTCCTGGGCGGGCACCGGCATCGTCACGATCTGCATGTTCACTTTCCGCAGCCGGTCCACGAAGGGGACGATCATCGTGAGTCCGGGCCCGCGCACCGAGTCCTTCAGCCTGCCGAGCCGGAGCACCACCCCGCGCTCGTACTGCTTGACGACGCGGGCCGCGGCCAGCGCGTAGAGCACCCCGCCGGATCCGACGGCGATGCCGGCCGCCACCAGTGCCTCGACCATCACGGCCCCCAAGGGTCCGAATCGGACGTGTACCTCGACGGTAACTCCGCATCACCCCCAGGGGGAGGCCTGCGCCGGGCCCCCTGTCCGCGAATGGTCTGCGGCCGGACGGGCCGGAGCGCCGGCCGGTGCCCCGAACACCCGGCAGGAGGCCCCGGGCGGCCCACCGGGCACTCACGGGCTCTCACGGGCTCCCACCGTCCCTCCCGGTCGTCGCTCGGGGCCGGTGGCGGACCATCCAGGCCACCGCGTGCTCGACGGCCGCGCCGATCGGGAAGAGCCGGGCGGTGCGGCGCCCCAGCGGGCCTTGGCGCAGCCGGGCCGCGGGGAAGTCGTCGCCGATGCGGGCGAAGTCGCTGTCGTCGAGGTCGGCGTCCTGGTACGCGAACCACCTCGCCGCGCCCCCTTCGTCCCTGATCACCGCCCGGTAAGTGCGGGTCGGCGCGGCGGGCACCAGGTATTCGGCGTGATGGAAGGCGGAGCACACCGCGAAGCCCACGTTGACGAGGAGCACCTGGGCGTCGGCCGCGACGAGCTTGGCCAGCGGGGACTCCGGGCCGAAGTGGCAGTCGAGGGCGTGGCCCTTCATGAGCTCGGCGGCGCGGGCGCCGAGCGCCGCGAAGGAGGTCTGCGGGTGGTCGCTGCGGACGGCGCCCTCGGTGGTCCTGACCCGTTCGGCGAGGCGTCCCGTGCCCGGGGACGGGGTGTGCTCGGGGTCGAAGGGCGGCATCGCGGCCCGGAACGCCACCGGGTCGGGGGCCTCGCGCAGGAGGGCCAGATGGGCCGGCGAGGTGTCGGAGTTCTCGGGGGTGAACGCGGGGACCACCAGGGTGCCTTCGGGGCCGAGCACCGTGCGCAGCGCGTCCAGGAGCACGGCGCTGCGCAGCCCGGTGCCGCGCAGCGAGGCGTGCACGAGGAGGATGCCGCCCTCGCGCACACCGAGGGCGCCCAGTTGGCCTGCGAGGTCCCCCGCGGTGTGCTCCCCGTGGTCCTCAGCGGTGTTCTCGGGCACGCGTTGCCTCTTCCCACTCCTGGCGCAGGGTCTGGACCAGGCGCCTTCCGGTGACGGTGAGTTCGGCCGCCCGCTCCAGCGAGTCGAGGGCCGGACCGAGCCCCGCCAGGGCCGGGGCGTCGCCCGTGTGGGCGGCGACCGCGACCCCTTCGAACGTCTCGGCCAGCAGCCGGGAGACCGGGACCGGCCCCCGGGGCGACGGATGCTGCCACGCGCCGTCCATGTCGTACAGGTCCGCCACGTCGAGCAGGGCGCGCAGGGTCGCCGCGCGTCCCCCGCGCAGCAGGGCGATGTCGAGCGCGCGGTCCGTGAGACCGAGGGGCAGACCGAGCGCGCCGAAGCCGTGCCGCCCCACCGCGGGATCCGCCCCGCCGGCCAGCGGGGTGAAGGTGGTGAGGGGGCCGGGCGGGGCGCAGGGAGGGACGGCTTCGGCGAGGCGGGCGCGGGCGCGGGCCACCCGGCGCCCCCACTCGCGCGCCTGGTGGGCATCGAGCCGGGGCGACACGGGGGTGCCGAAGCAGTCGCGGTAGGGGTCGAGGTCGTCGACGATCAGGTCGTCGGTCCTGGTCAACGGCCGCCACTTCGGGGCGGGTCGGCCGGGACGGGGCACGTGGTGCTCGGCGTGGGCGTGCCGTACCGAGAAGCCGTGCCGTCCGACGGTGACCTCGGCCAGCCCTTGGGTGCCGGGGTCCCCCAGGCTCAGCTCCCCCAAGGTCGGCAGGTACAGCCGGCCGTCGGACCAGGGGACGGCGAGGCTCAGCGGGACGCCGTCGTGCACGGCCGCGGCGACCGTGCACGCGGCGAGACGCCGGGCCGCGATCCCGGCATCGGGACGCCCCTCCTCCAGCGCCGCCAGGGCGTCGAGCAGCCGGCCGCGGGTGTACGGGGCGGCCAGGGCGGCATCGAGCCCCGGGCCGTCGAGCGATGTGGTGAGCTCCCAGATCCGCGCCCAGTCCGGTCCGCCCCGCCCGTCGAGCGCGGAGTGCAGCCGGGCCAGCAGGAGCCGGTTCAACTCCAGTGCTTCCTCGGCCAGTCGGGCCGCGTCGAGGAGATCGTCCGGCACCGGCGTGCGGGCCTCGATGCCGTGCACCAGGGCCATCAGGTCGGGGCAGTAGACCGAGGGGTTGTCGAAGCCGCGGTCGGCGCGGTAGCGGTGGGTGTAGTGGCCGCCTCCGCAGGAGCGGACGACGGGGCAGCGGCGGCACTGCGCGCCGACTCCGGCGAGGCCGCGC
The DNA here is from genome assembly GCF_042869955.1 of Streptomyces sp. NPDC006691. Classification (NCBI taxonomy): domain Bacteria; kingdom Bacillati; phylum Actinomycetota; class Actinomycetes; order Kitasatosporales; family Streptomycetaceae; genus Streptomyces; species Streptomyces sp. NPDC006691. The sequence continues at coordinate 67,826 of NZ_JBIAGW010000018.1, read as the reverse complement.
TGGCGGGCCCGCACGCCGGGGTGGGCGGCGACCGCGTCGAAGTCGTCCCGGAAGACGGAGAATCCGGTGGCGGCGGCGCCCTCGTAGGCCGACTTCAGCGAGTCGACCTGTTCGAGCGAGCCGTCGGTCTCCACGACGACGATGTCGGCGGGGGCAAGGCCCAGGGATTCGGTGAGGCTGGGCCCGCCGCGCAGGGTGGAGAGCACCGAGTCGAAGAGCCGCACCGGGACCGTCCGGCCGCCTTCGTCCCAGCGGTCGAAGACCGCGAGCAGCCAGTCCGCGTAGGGCGCCGGGGCGTCGCCGGGCCGTTGGGGCGGGGTCTCCCAAGTGGCGTGCGGAAGGAGGTAGTCGATGCGCGGCGGGTCGAGTCCCACCAGGGCGTCGTGCACGGCGACGGGGTCGTTGGCGAGGTCGACGGTGCAGAGCAGGCCGAGGAACAGCGGCCGGTAGCGCGGCTGTTGGAGCAGTTCGACGGCGGCCAGGACCTGGGGGTGGCTGCTGCGGCCGTCGGCGAACCGGCGGTGGCGGTCGTTGGCGGCGCGGTCGCCGTCGAGGGAGATGCCGACCTTCACGCCGAACTCCGCGAACAGGTCCAGGTAGGGCGGGCCGAGGAGCACCCCGTTGGTGTGGATGCGCAGATCGAGTTCCGCGACCGGGGTGACGGCGGCGGTCAGTTCCTCGCAGACGCGCCGCAGTCGGCCGGGGCCGGCGAGCAAGGGCTCACCACCGTGCAGAATCACCGATACGGACGGCAGACGGTGCTTTTCGGCATGCTCGGCCAGCCGTCGGGCGGTGTGCGAAATAACGTGGTCGGAGACCGCCCGGGGCTGTTCGCGCCAGGTCTCGTCTCCGGCTTCGTAGACATAACAGTGATCGCAGGCGAGATCGCACCTGCTGTGCACCTTGAGAACGATCTCGCGGAATGGGACCAGGGGTCCTGTCATTGCGCCAGTTTAGCGAGAACGGGAATGGGGGTGTCCGGTCCGGGAGTTCTCGCGCTCCCCGCCCGGACGACCTCGTGCGGCCCGCCCGTCACCCGTTCCCCGCCGGGCACGCCCGGCGGGGCCTTGCCGCCAACTCCGGTGTCAGAGAGCAGAGTTGAACGAGGCGCCTTCCCTGCACGGGTGGCCCGATGCGGGCACCACCCTGGCGATCTTCTTCTCGGCGGCCGGGTCCGAACCCTTCGCGGCCAGCTCGGCCAGCGGCACCCGGGCCTTCTTCTCGGTGCTGAATGAGACTGTATTTACGGAGGTTTTCACGTTCGTCCCTGGGGTGAGTGATAACCGCGCGTGGACAGTGGCACCGGCACATGCACCGTTGCAGTGTCGGCAGGACGACTTTACTCTCATCCCCAGCGGGGGGTGGAGTGCGCAAAGGGGGCGCACAACTGCCTTACCCGGCACAGAATTCAGGTATAACCGCAGACGGGGGTGCATGTGACGGCGATTCCCGGCCCACTGCAGAGCATGGTCTTCCGGAACGCGGATCTGCCGGGCCTCTTCCACCACGCGGACACGCTGGCGATCGGCCGGCAGCAGTCGGCGGTCAAGCTCACCCGCACCCAGCTCTCGCTCCTGGTCGTCGGGGCGGCCGCGGCGGCACTGCCGCAGGTGCGCACCGGCTCCGGCCTCCAGCTGCTCAGCGCCGTGAGCGCGCTCGCCTACGCGGGAGTGCTGCTGGCCACGTTCGGGGCGGCCCGGCGCCATGCCGCCTCGCACTGGCAACTCAACCGTTCCGCCGCCGAGTTCATCAAGTCGATGTGCTGGCGCTATGCCGTGCACGGCGCCCCCTTCGACCTGAGCGCCCCGGATCCGGACGGCCTGTTCGTCGCGCGGGTCGAGGAGGGCCTGCGCGAGCTGAAGAAGGTCGGCTGGCGCGACCCGCGCGAGGAGGGGGAGCTCGCCGCCGGGGGCCTCGTCACGCCGGGCATGCGGGAGTTGCGGGCCAGGGCGTTCAGCGTCCGCAAGGAGACCTATGTGCGCGACCGTCTGATCGAGCAGCGCAACTGGTACCGGCGCCGCCAGGAGACCTCGCGGCGGGCCACCCGGCTGTGGTCGACGGCGATCACGCTGCTCACCCTCCTCGCGCTCTTCCTCGCCGTCCTCGGGACCTTCTCGGTCGCCCAGCGGGCGGACGTCGCGGGCCTGCTGTCGGCCTCGGCCGCGGCCTGTCTGGCCTGGAGCGAGATCCGCCGCCACCAGCCGCTGATATCGGCGCACTCGCTGGTGGAGCAGGATCTGATGGAGATGCACGTGGCGATGGAGAACACGGTGACCGAACGGCAGTGGCCGCAGGCCGTGTACGAGACCGAGCGCATCGTCTCGCCGCAGCACACCGACTGGCTGGCCCGGCTGCGGAGTTGACGTGCCGCCGCCTACGACCGCCGGACGCCGTCCCGCCAGATGACGGTGACGGGGCGGCCGAGGCCGCGGGCGTACTGCACGATGTCCCCGGTGCCGCCGAGGCCCCGGGCCGGCAGGCCGTCCCAGACGGCGACGAGCCGGTCGCAGTTGTCCGCGATGTAGGCGCCGGCCGCGTAGTACGCCTCGTCCGTGGCGTGCGGATAGCCGAGGTCGACCTCCTGGCTCGCACGGCGCTTCAGGCCCCGGTAGCGGGCCAGTTCGGCGGCGTCGGCGAAGCCCGTCTCGTAGTCGCCGCTGGGGATGACCACGGTGAGGGCGGCGCCGCACTCCAGGGCGATGGCGGCGAAGAGCTGATCGGCGCCGGTGGCCAGGCTGGAGAGGGCTTCGAGGGAGCCGTCGTGGCCGCACAGCAGCACCCGCAGGCGGTCGCGGATCTCCTCGAAGGCTTCGGGCGGGATGTCCCGGTGACCGGTCACTCCGATGCGCTTCAATGCGTCTCACCCCGTGTGTCCGGCGCGGGTCATCGGTGGACCCGTATTCCGTCCTGCCCTTGCACATCCTCCCAAAACCACGCATCACGTTCAGCCGGAAGCCCCCGTCCGACTGTTTCCGGGCGGGGGCTCGGGGCCGCGGGCGGCCGCATGGGGCTGATGGATCGTCAGAACAACGTCACACCATAGGCGTTCATCGCCTCGACGACGGGCTGGAAGAACGTCGTGCCGCCGGAGGTGCAGTTCCCGCTGCCGCCCGAGGTGAGACCGAGGGCGGTGGAACCGGCGTACAGGGGGCCGCCGGAGTCGCCGGGCTCGGCGCACACGGTGGTCTTGATGAGGCCGGAGACGATGTCGCCGCTGCCGTAGTTGACCGTCTGGTTGAGCGCGGTGACCTTGCCGCTGTGGACGCCGGTGGTCGAGCCGCGCCGGGTGACCGTCTGGCCGACCGTGGGATTGGCGGCGCTGGTGATCTGCTGGCTGCCCACCGCGCTCGGGTGCGCGAGCGAGGTGTTGGTGTACTGCACGAGACCGTAGTCGTTGCCCGGGAAGCTGGTGCCGACGGTGGGGCCGATGCTCGTCGAGTGCGAGGAGTTGGTGTAGTAGTTCGGCTTGCCCTCCGTGCAGTGACCGGCCGTCAGGAAGTAGTAGGTGGAGCCCTTCTTGACGTTGAAACCGAGGGAGCAGCGCCAGCTGGTGGTGTAGATGGCGTCGCCGCCGGAGAGCAGCTTGGTGAACTTGCCGGGGGTGCGCTCGATGCGTATCGCGTCCGCGTTGGCTCCGGCCTCGTGCCGGATCTTCGCGAGGTCGGCGGCCGTGACCGTCGAGTCGGCGGTGACGACGACCCTGCCGGTCGCGCTGTCCACGCTCCAGGCGGTTCCGGCCACGTCCGCGCCGCGTACGGCGTCGCTCGCGGCGGTCAGCGCGGCGGCGCCGAAGGTCTGGACGGGGGCGGCGCTGGCGTGCGGAACGGCGATGGCCGCGGCACCGAGCAGACCGGCGGCGACCGCGGCCAGCCTGGCACGTCTCACGAGACCGGAGGGGGCTGTGGGGGTGGTGCGGGCTGTGGGGGTGGTGCGCTTGATCCTCACTTCTTTTCCTCCCGAGGGGAATCGAGGGGCCCATGGGTGGGGGGACCCCGTGAGGCGCAGCCGAGGAGCACGGCCGTACGACGGGTCGTGCGGCCGTGCTCCTGACAAGCGCTGCGGAGGAGTATTCGGGGGCCCGGCCGGGGCGCGCAAGGGGGCCTTTTGGCCGGACGCCCGCGAGGGAGCGCGCGCCGGGGTCAGTTGGTGCGGATGGTGCGCTCCCCCACCGGGATGTCGATGGGGAGGGTGTTGCCCGGGGGCGGGAAGGGGCAGATGAAGTGGTCCGCGAAGGCGCAGGGCGGCAGTTGGGCGCGGTTGAAGTCGACGGTCACCGAGTGGTCGGCGGCGGGCGCCTCGGGGCGCAGGAAGCGGAACCGGAAGGTGGAATTGCCGCTGGTGCCGTCGGCGAACACGGCCCACAGCGAACCGTCGGCCTCCACCGCGACCTGAAGGGTGTGCTCCTGGCCGCCGAGCGTGAAGGCGATCTCCCCGGCGAGTTCGAGACCGCGCTCGACCCCGTCCGCGTTGGGCACCCTCACCTGTCGGCTTTCGTACGGGCGGAAGGTGCCGGGCAGGCGGAACCGCTCCTCGTACGCGGCCGCTTCGATGCCCGCGAAGGCCCGGCGGGCCGGGGACTCGGGGTCCCACACCCGGACCGCCCACAGACCCTCGCGGCGCAGCACCACGAGCCGGCGGCCGCGCTGGGAGAGCCGGGAGCCGTCCACCGGACCGGAGTCGGCACCGAGCCGGATCTCGCCCGCCAACGGGCTTCCGTCCAGCGCCAGTTGGTGTCCGGCGGTGGCGGTCACGACCACCTCGTCACCGTCCTCGCGCCACTGCCCCAGCTCCTCGGGCACCCCGTCCGCGAGCCAGTGGGTGGCGGTCAGGGCGAGCGGGCCGTACGGCGCGGAGACCGTCGCGACGCGGTGCTCGTGCCACTGCTTCCAGTCGAGCGCGTGGTCGGACTCCGGGCCGTTGTGTGCTTGCGTGCTCATGCGATCAACCTTTCCATACCGGGTGACGCAGCCCGAGGTGCGAGCGCAGCGTCGTTCCGGTGTATTCCGTGCGGTACACCCCGCGTTCCTGGAGCAGCGGCACCACGTGGTCGACGAAGTCGTCCAGGCCGCCGGGGGTGAGGTGGGGGACGAGGACGAAGCCGTCGGCGGCGTCGCTCTGCACGAACCTGTCGAGCTCGGCGGCGACGGCGTCGGGGGTACCGATGAAGGACTGACGGCCGGTGTGCTCGATGACCGTCTGCCGGATGGAGAGCCCCTTGGCCTCGGACAGGGCACGCCACTTGGCCGCGGTCTCCTGGGCGTTGGTGATGTCGACCCGGCCCTGGACGGGCGCGGAGTCCGGGGCGGGGTCGATGTCCGGCAGCGGCCCGTCGGGGTCGTAGGCGGACAGGTCGCGGCCCCAGAGCCGTTCGAGGGCGACGATCGCGTTCTGCGGAGAGACCTGCCGCTGGCGGATCTCGGCCGCCTTCTCCTGCGCCTCGGCCGCCGTGTCGCCGAGCACGACGGTGACCCCGGGCATGATCTTGAGGTCGTCGGGCTCCCTGCCGTGGCGGGCGAGGCGGCCCTTGACGTCCGCGTAGAAGGCGCGGCCCGCCTCCAGGGTGCCGTGCCGGGTGAGGACGACGTCGGCGGACGAGGCCGCGAACTCGCGGTCCTCGCCGGAGTCTCCGGCCTGGATGACGACCGGGTGTCCCTGCGGGGAGCGCGGCACCCCGAACCTGCCCTCGACGGTGAAGTGCCGCCCGTGGTGGACGACGGGCCCCGGTGTCCCGCCCTCCGGCCAGGAGTCCCACAACTCCCGTGCCGTGGTGAGGAATTCGGCGGCGCGGCTGATGGGGGTCCCCCCTGGTCGAGCGGCGTCGGAACCTTGGGGGAGGCCGGCGCGGTCGAGGCAGCCGCCGCGGCGGAAGTTCTCGCCGGTGAAGGCGTCGGGCGAGGTGACGACGTTCCAGGCGGCCCGGCCGCCGCTGAGGTGGTCGAGCGAGGCGAAGCGGCGGGCGGTCTCGTACGGCTCGTTGAAGGTCGCGTTCACCGTGGCCGCTAGCCCCAGCCAGTCGGTGACGGCGGCCAGGGCGTTGAGCAGGGTGATCGACTCGGGGCGGCCGACCACGTCCAGGTCGTGGACACGGCCCTTGTGTTCGCGCAGCCGCAGCCCCTCGGCCAGGAGGAAGAAGTCGAACTTGCCGCGCTCGGCGGTGCGCGCGAGGTGCTCGAAGGAGGTGAAGTCGATCTGCGACCGGGAACGCGGATCGGCCCAGACGGTGGTGTTGTCGACGCCGGGGAACTGGGCGGCGAGGTGGATCTGTTTCCCGCCCGCGCTCGTGTGCCTACCCGTGGCCATGGTGGACTCCCCCGGCGGTGGCGTACTGGTTGACGGGCCGGGCCAGACCCAGGTGTTCGCGCAGGGTGGCGCCCGGATAGAAGCGCCGCAGCAGACAGCGGTGCTGGAGGACGGGCACGGTGGCCTTGACGATGAGCGCGAGGTCGCGTTCGGGGTCGGCGAGGCGCAGATGGAAGCCGTCGACGGCCCGTTCGTCGTGCCAGTCGCCGATGAGCCCGGCCAGCTCCACGGCGTCCGCGGTGGTGTGCAGGGCCACCGGGACCGAGCCGAGCACCCGCAGCCGCTCGGGGTCCCGGCCGTGTGCGCGGGCCCGGTCGAGCAGTTCCTCCCGGGCGGTGCGCGCGGCGAGCGGGTCCTGGGTGCGGAGCAGGGCGACGTCGGCGTGCCGGACGGCGGCGGCCCTCGGGTCGGCGGCGGTCGCGTCGATGACGGTGACGGGGTGGCCCTGGGGCGGCCGGGGCACGACGGCGGGGCCGCGCACCGAGAAGGCGCGGCCCTCGAAGTCGACGTGGTGCAGCTTGTCCCGGTCGATGAAGCGCCCGGTGGACTCGTCGCGTATCTCGGCGTCGTCCTCCCAGGAGTCCCACAACTTGGCCGCCACATCGGCGACTTCACGCGCCTCGTGCCACACCTCGCTGCTGCGGGCGGCGGGCCGGCGGCCGAAGAGGCGGGCCTCGGCCTCGGTGGTGGACACCTCGGGGCTCCAGCCGGCCCGGCCCCGGCTGACCCAGTCCAGGGTGGCGACGGCGGAGGAGACGTGGAACGGCTCGGTGTGGGTGGTGTTCACGACCGGTACGAGCCCGATGCGCTGGGTGGCGGGGGCGACCCGGGCCAGCACGGAGAGCGCGTCGAGACCGGGCCGGGTGAAGGAGTCCCCGAGCGTGACGAAGTCGAGTGTGCCCTGTTCGGCGAGGCGCGCGAGGGCGGTGAAGTGCCCGGCCTCGTAGTGCCCGCCCCCGTCGAGGGAGGCGGCCAGGTGCACGGGGCTGCGGACGGGGGGTGCGGGCATGGGGGACCTTTCGTGAGGGCTACGGGTGCGCCGCCGCCCGTGGCGACGGCGCACCGGGTCGGTCAGGACGTGGGCTTGGGCAGGCCGGGCGGGTTGATCTCCGAGTGCGCGACGGCCTCGCCGGAGAGCCCCCAGCGCGCCAGCACCTTCGCGTAGGAGCCGTCCTGGATCACGTGGTCGAGGGCCGCGGCGTACGCCTCGACCAGGCCGCTGCCCTTCTTGGTCGTGGCGGCGATCTCCCCCTGGAGCCCCGCGCCGCCGCCGGAGTACGTGCCGGCGATCTCGGTCTGTCCGGCGGACGCCACGTGGTAGGCGGCCGACGGGTTGGGGCCGAGGTAGGCGTCGATGCGCCCGGACTGGAGGGCGAGGTAGTAGTCCGTCGCCGTCTGGTAGTACTTCACGTTCACCGGCTTGCGCCCGGCCTTGACGTCCTCGGCACTCCAGTCCAGGAGGATCTTCTCCTGGTTGGTGCCCGAGGACACCGCGATCGTCCTGCCCGCCACGTCCGCGGGCCCGTTGACCTTCCAGCCCGCGCCCTTCTTCGTCTCGAAGGCGAGCTGGTCCTTGCGGTAGGTGGCGAAGTCGTACTTCTCCTTGCGCTCCTCGGTCACGGTGACGTTGGAGAACACCGCGTCGAACTTGCCGCTGTCGAGGCCGACGAAGAGGTTCTCCCAGGAGACCGGCTGGAACTTCGCCTGCACGCCGAGGGTGTCCGCGACCAGCGTGGCGATGTCCAGCTCGACGCCGATGGGGGTCTTGTCGTCGGTGGCGTAGAAGCTGAGCGGTGGCACCGAGCCGGTCGCCACGCCCACGTTCAGGGCGCCCCGGGCGCGCACGGCCGCCGGGAGCTTGGCGGCGATCGCATCGACCTTCCGCTCCCTGATCCGCTTCTGGTCCGGGCCGAGGTTGATGCCGGTGCCGTGGGCGCCCTTGGGCGCGACGTCGGCGGTGGCGGAGTCCCCGGTGCCGCAGCCGGCGAGGAGGCCGGCGGTGGCGATCGCGGCGACGAGGGCGGCGAGGGTGCGGCGCGTGGACACGTACGTTCTCCTGAGGAAGAGGGACATCACAGCACCTTGGAAAGGAAGGCGCGGGTGCGCTCGTGGCGCGGGGCGTCGAGGACCTGGGCGGGCGGGCCCTGCTCGACGATCGCCCCGTCGTCCATGAAGACGACGGTGTCGGCGACCTCGCGGGCGAAGCCGATCTCGTGCGTGACCACGATCATCGTGGTGCCGGATGCGGCCAAGTCCTTGATGACGTCGAGGACTTCGCCCACCAGCTCGGGGTCGAGCGCGGAGGTCGGCTCGTCGAAGAGCAGCAGTTTGGGTTCGAGGGCGAGCGCGCGGGCGATGGCGACGCGCTGCTGCTGGCCGCCGGAGAGCTGCTTGGGGTAGGCGTCCGCCTTGTCGGACAGGCCCACCCGGGCGAGCAGCTTCTCGGCGGCGGCCACCGCGTCCTTGCGGGGCCGCTTGAGGGCGGCCACCGGCGCCTCGATGACGTTGTCCAGGACGGTGAGGTGGGGGAAGAGGTTGAAGTTCTGGAAGACGAAGCCGATCTGGGTGCGCTGCTTCAGGACCTCGCGCTCGCGCAGCTCGTACAGCTTGTCGCCGGAGCGGCGGTAGCCGACGAGCGTGCCGTCGACCGTGATCCAGCCGCTGTCCACCTTCTCCAGGTGGTTGATGGTGCGCAGCAGCGTCGACTTGCCGGAGCCGGAAGGCCCGAGGACGACGGTGACCTCACCGGCCCGTACGTCGAGGTCGACGCCCCGCAGGACTTCGAGGGAGCCGAAGCTCTTGTGCACGGACCGGACTTCGACCATGGCGCCGCTCATCGGGTGGCCCCCTTCGCGTAGTGGCGTTCGACGTAGTGCTGGAGGACGGAGAGCACGGTGGTGAGCAGCACGTACCAGACGGTGGCGACCATCAGGAGCGGTACGACCCTGCCGTTGCGGCCGTAGACGACCTGGACCTGGTAGAAGAGTTCGCCGATCGCCATGACGGAGACGATCGAGGTGCCCTTGAAGAGCGAGATGATCTCGTTGGCGGCGTTCGGCAGGATCGAGCGCATCGCCTGCGGCAGCACGATCCGGCGGATCTGCCTCAGGCGCGGGATGCCGAGGGCGGCCGCCGCCTCCAACTGGCCGCTGTCGACGGCGAGTACGCCGCCGCGCACGATCTCGGCCGCGTACGCCGCCTGGTGCAGGGCGAGCCCGAGGACGGCCGCGCTCATCGCGCCCACGAGCCCCACCGTGTCGAAGGTGAAGAAGCCCGGCCCGAAGGGCACGCCGAACGTCAACTCCTTGTACAGATAGGCGAGGTTGAACCAGAACAGGAGCTGCACGATCAGCGGGATCGAGCGGAACACCCAGATGTAGCCGAAGGCGACCGCGCGCAGGAACGGGCTGCCCGACAGGCGCATGAAGGCGAGGACGACACCGAGGGCGAAGCCGAGCGCCGTGCCGTAGAACGTCAGTTGAAGGGTGATCCAGACGGCCTTGAGGATGGTCTCGGTGGTGAAGAAGCGGGCGAAGACGTCCCACTCCCAGGCCGGGTTGGTGAGCAGTCCGTGCCCGAACTGGGCGACGAGCACCGCGGTGACGGCGACGGCGACCCAGCGCCAGGGCCGGCGCACGGGCACCACGGTGAGCGAGGCGTAGTCGGGCCGCACGGCTGGTGCGGCCGGGGCGAGGGGTGGATCGCTGGTGAGAGACATACGGGTCCTTCGGAACGCGGGGCGGCGGGGAGACGGCGGTCAGGCGCTGACGGGGCGACACGCGAGATCGCGCAGGAAGCTCAGCGCGGCGCGGGCCGTGGCGTCGTTCTGCCGGAACGCGGCGCCTCCGGTACGGGGCCGGGTGAACGCCCCCGCGGCCCGGGCGACGGTGAAGGGGCCCAGCGCGAAGCGGCGCGGATGGGGCTGTCCGTCGCGTCCCACGACCCGGCCGTCGGCGGGGTCGACCTGGAGCAGGCCGGTTTCGGCGGCGGCCGCCCCCTCCTCGTACAGCGCGCGCAGCAGGGGGCTGCCGGGGCGCTCCGCCGTGGGTTCGGGAAGGCGGGCCTCGATGAGGGTCGCCGCCTCGATCCACTGCCCGGGCACGCTGGCGCTGCCCGCCCGGAAGACGCCGGCCGCCTCGTCCGCCTCGACGGTGACACCCGCGCCGAGGAACCGCACCACGCCCGCCTCGGACAGCGCGAGCAGCTGCCGCAGCCGGGGCCCGGGCGGCCCGGAGGCGAGGAAGCTGAAGAAGCTGTGCCACCAGCCGCCGACGTCGCCGATCCGCTGGAGCTGCCCGTAGACCGAGAGCAGTCCGAGGAACACCGCCAAGTCGACGCTGTGCGCGTGGTCATGACGTCGTGTCAGATCGTCCTGGATGTACGTCCGCAGCCCGTCCTGGAGGCTCGCGTACGACTCGAAGCGCAGCCCGTCCAGGGGGTGGTCCAGGGCTTCGAGGTCCAGCCGGTCGGCGGGGTCGGGGACGGAGGCCGCGACCAGGGCGGGGAGCTCGGGGCTGCCGGGGTGGGCCGCGGCGTACTTCTCCTCGAACTCGGACCAGCCGACTGCGGTGCGCTCGGGGTGGGCGTGGAAGAGGCGGTGGTAGTGGGCGAAGCCCAGTTCCTTGTCGATCAGGGGCCAGATGTCGCGGCGGAAGTCGGGCCGGTGCGGGCGGCTCAGCAGGGCGTCGACCTCGGCGGGGCCGAAGAAGCGCGGCAGCGGCGGCCGTTCGCCGGTCCAGGTGTAGCCGATCTTGGAGTGGTAGGGCACTCCGCGTCGGGACCCGACGTAGAGGACGGGTTCACGGCCCGAGGGGCGGTAGCTGCCGTCCGCGGCGTAGCGGCCGCCGCGCCCTTCGGTGAGCAGCGCCATGAGGTCGACGAAGGCGAGACCGAAGCCCCGCACGATGACCGTCTCGCCGGGGCGCACGGCCGACAGGTCGCTGTCGGCGGTGAAGGCCGGCGGCAGGTGCAGCAGACCGTGCCGCTCGGCGAAGTCCGCCAACTGGCGCTGTTCTGCGTCGAGTTCGGCGTCCAGGTGCCCGAGGGCGAGGACGACCAGGTCGGCGACGAGCGGCTCGGTGCGGCCTTCGAGCCACACCTGCTGCCGGCCCGTGCGCGGGCCGCCGACCCGGGTGGCGCGGGTGCGGTGCTCGTGCACGGTGACGTTCGGCGGCAGTGCGGCCACGGCACCCTCGTACACCCAGCGCAGGTACGCGCCCTGGTCCCGGCGGCTGGGGAAGGTCCGGGCGTCCAGGCCGGACCACTCGGCGAGGGTGGGGCCGGGGCGGACCGGGCCCTCCTGCTGGACGGTGTCGTCGGTGAACATGGTGACGTCCTCGGCCATGGAGTTCATCCACAGCAGCGACGACTGGTCGGCCCGCCAGATCCGCCCGGCGCCCGCGGGATGCGGGTCCACCAGATGGACGTCCAGGGGCTCGTCCCCGTACAGCAGGGGCAGGCTGGCGGCGAGCCGCTCCAGGAACCCGGTGCCGCGGGGTCCCGCTCCGACCACGACGAGGGAGGCGTTCACCGGGCGTCCGCCGAGCCGCGCGCGTAGTAGCGCTCGACGTAGTACTGGACCACCGAGAGGAGCGAGGTCACCACGACGTACCAGAGCGTGGCGACGAGCAGCAGCGGGACCACCTGGTAGGTGCGGTGGTAGATCAACTGGGTCGAGTACAGAAGGTCGTTGACGGCGATGATGGAGACGATCGAGGTGCCCTTGAGGGTGCCGATCAGCATGTTCCCGGCGGGCGGCACGATGGAGCGCATGGCCTGCGGCAGCACGATCCGGCGCAGCCTGCGCAGCCGGCTCAGGCCGAGCGACTGGGCGGCCTCCAGCTGTCCGCGCGGCACCGAGAGGATGCCGCCGCGCACCACTTCGGCGGCGTAGGCGGCCTCGTGCAGGGTGAGCCCGACGACGGCGACGGTGACCGGGCCCATCAGATCGACGGTCCGCACCCCGAGGATGCGCGGGTACAGCGCCCCGATGTTGAACCAGAAGAGCAGCTGCACCAGGATCGGCGTCGACCGGAACAGCCAGACGTACCCCCAACTCACCGCCCGCAGAACGGGGTTGGCGGAGAGCCGCATGACCGCGAGGAGCGTGCCGAGCGCGAAGCCGAGGGCCATGACGACGGCGGTGAGCCACACGGTGAGCCAGAGGCCCCGCAGGACGGCGGTGGTGGCGAAGTAGTCGGCGACCACGCCCCACTGGAAGGCGTCGTTGCGCACGACGGAGTTGAGCGCGAGGCCGAGCAGCACCAGGACCACAACTGCCGTGATCCGCTGGCCGGTTCGGCGTGCGGGGACGATGCGCGGGGCTTCGGGGACGGCGTCGGCCGACGCCGCGGACGGGCGTTCGGGGAGGGTGAGGGACATGCGAAGGCTCCGTGGATGCGGGGATCGAACACGGGAAATGCCTTCACGGACACAGGGCGCGGGTGGTGCGGAACCGAGCCCCTCAGCACGGTTTCCGGTCCCGAGGCTATGCGGTGCATGCTGGAGGTTGTCAAGCTTGTCCATACTCTGAGCGTTGCGTCTCAGGGCAGTTGACGCGGAAACGGATGCCTGTTCCACTTGGGCCATGCATCCGCAGCAGTGGCTGGTCACGCGCTCCCACATCGACTTCGGTCGAGTGTGGTCCTCTTCCTGTTGAGCTGACTCCCTGCGCGGTCTCCCCCGCGTCCCGCGCGCCCAGCGCGCCCCGCGTCCTTCGTGCGCCTTCGCGCCGTTCTCCGCACGCCTTCACATCTTCGCTCACACGCGCACCCCTCCCCTCCCCTCGCACTGTCACGCACCGCGACGCACCCGTCGCGCTGCCGCCGTTCTCCCTCGGCACCCGCCCCGCACCTGGCCGTTCGGCCTGCCCGAAAACCCTGGAGCACACCCCGTCATGAGCCGGTCCCGAAGCCTGAGCAGATCGCGCAACCTCGCCGCGTTCGCCCTGATCACCGCCGCGGCCCTCGGTCTGACCGCCTGCGGGTCCGGGGACCCGGGCGCCGCGGACGCGGCGGGCGCCGCGCCGGCCGCCGGGCAGAAGGGGAGGATCCCCACCACCGATGTGGTGTCGGCCGTGCGGAAGGACGAGGCCGCGGCGGCGCTGCTGCCCGCGGACGTCCGCGCCTCGGGCACCCTCACCATCGCCACCAGCGTGGGCACCCCGCCGGGGGCGGCCTATCTGCCGGACGGGAAGACGGTCGTCGGCCAGGACATCGACTTCGCGGACGCCGCCGCCAAGGTGCTCGGCCTGAAGCTGAAGCGCGAGGTGGCCGCGTTCGAGGTGATCCTGCCCGCGCTCGACAGCGGCAAGTACGACCTGGGCACCGGCAACTTCGGCGTCACCGACGCCCGTCGCAAGACCATCGACTTCGTGACGTACATCAACGACGGCCAGGGCTTCGCCGTCCGCAAGGACAGCAAGCTGACCGCGGTCACCGACCTCACGCAGCTCTGCGGACTGAACGTGGCCAGCGCGGCGGGCACCACGTTCGAGGCGACCCTGGAACAGAACAAGGCCAAGTGCGAGGCCGCGGGCAAGAAGCCGTACGCGGTGCAGAGCTACAGCGACACGGGCGCCCTGTGGATCTCGCTCCAGCAGGGCCGCAGCGATGTCGTCATGTCGACCATCAACGGGCTGCGGTACGCCGTCGGGCAGCAGGAGGGTCTGAAGTTCCTCAACGAGTACCACCGCCTCGACGTGGGCTTCGCCTTCAAGAAGGGGACCCCGCTGGCGCCGGCCTTCCAGGCCGCGGTGAACCGGCTCAAGAAGGACGGCACGTACGACAGGATCCTGGCGAAGTGGGGCACCGCGGGCTCGGGCATCGAGCAGTCCCAGATCTCCCCGCCCGAGCACAAGTAGCGTTTCGCGGGGACGGATTGGGGGTGCCTTTCGGCCGCTCGCGCGGCCGGCCGGGGCACCCTCGCCCGTTTCCGGACCCGCGCTCACGGGTCTGAGGCCCCGTCAGGACCGCGGCGGGCAGGCCGCTCTGGGGACCAGGGGGCCCGCCGGGAGCCCGACCGACCCCTCGTTCTTCAGTACGGCAGGCACCGTATCGAGCCATCCGTTCACCCGTACGACCCCTGTGTCACTCATGTGGAGGGACATACATAATTTTGTTACTCCGGGCTTCACGTACCGGGCGTATCCCAGAGGATTCCTGACGAATCGCCACATGATCTGTGCCAGTACCGTCACGAATCACCTGCGCGGCGACTATCCACTTGGCGCGGTATCCGCATCATGGACGACCATAGGGATAGGGAACTGAAGAAGCAGCAAGAAGCTGACCGCAGTGAGAGGAGGCGTCCATGGGATCGGTGCGCAAGGCCAGTGCCTGGCTGGGGCTTGTCGAGGACAACGACGACCGCTACTACGACGACGAGTACACCGAGGGTGCCGCCGAGTCCGGCGAGGCCTGGGTGACCGACCCGCGGGTGCGGGTGGCCTCCGAGTCGGCCGAGGAGCAGGGCCGCCGGATCGCCACCGTCACTCCGGACGGCTTCCGGGACGCGCGGGGCATCGGTGAGCTGTTCCGCGAGGGCGTCCCGGTGATCGTGAACCTCACGTCCATGGATGCCGGCGACGCCAAGCGCGTGGTCGACTTCGCGGCCGGGCTCACCTTCGGGCTGCGGGGCTCCATCGAGCGCGTGGCGACGAGAGTCTTCCTGCTGACCCCGGCCGACACCCAGATCGTCAGCGGCGAGGCCGCGGGCCGCCAGACCGGTGGCTTCTTCAACCAGAGCTGACGCCCGGTGCGTTCGGGTGGGGGGTCCGGGGGCCGTCCCCCGGGGAATGCGGCACCCAGAGCCGAACCCCCGGCGCGTTCCGGCCGGGGCCCGGGGGACCTTGTCCCCCGGGGAGGGCGGGCGAGCGCCGGGCCCGGGTGTTCCTAGCGGAACGCGTCGAGTCCGGTGAGCGCCTTGCCGAGCACCAGCTGGTGCATCTCCACGGTGCCCTCGTAGGTGAGCACCGATTCGAGGTTGGTGGCGTGCCGCATCACCGGGTATTCGAGCGAGATCCCGTTCGCGCCGAGGATCGTGCGTGAGGTGCGGCAGATCTCGATCGCCTCGCGCACGTTGTTGAGCTTGCCGAAGCTGACCTGCTCCGGCCGCAGCCGCCCCGCATCCATGCGGCGCCCCAGGTGGTGGGCGAGCAGGATCCCCTTGTGCAGTTCGAGGGCCATGTCGGCGAGCTTGGCCTGGGTGAGCTGGAAGCCGCCGATGGGCCTGCCGAACTGCTCGCGGGTCTTGGCGTAGTCGACCGCCGCCTCGAAGGAGGCCCGGGCCGCGCCCATCGCGCCCCACACGATTCCGTACCGCGCGTGCGAGAGGCAGCTGAGCGGGCCCTTGAGCCCGGTGACCTCCGGGAGCACGGCGTCGGCGGGCAGCCGCACCTCGTCCAGGACCAATTCGCTGGTGACGCTGGCCCGCAGCGACCACTTGTGCTTGATCTCGGGGGCCGAGAAGCCGGGGGTGTCGGTCGGCACGGCGAAGCCGCGGATGCCGTCGTCGGTCTGGGCCCACACCACGGCGACGCCCGCCACCGAACCGTTGGTGATCCACATCTTGCGGCCGTTCAGGACCCAGTCGGTGCCGTCCTTCTTGGCGTAGGTGCGCATGCCGGCCGGGTCGGAGCCGTGGTCGGGCTCGGTGAGGCCGAAGCAGCCGATGATCTCGCCGGCCGCCATGCCCGGCAGCCAGCGCCGCTTCTGCTCCTCGGAGCCGAACCGCCAGATCGCGTACATGGCGAGCGAGCCCTGCACGGAGACGAGCGAGCGGATTCCGGAGTCCGCGGCCTCCAGCTCCAGACAGGCGAGCCCGTACTGGACGGCGCTGGCGCCCGCGCAGCCGTAGCCGGTGAGGGACATGCCGAGCGCACCGATCGAGCCGAGTTCGCGGGCCAGTTCACGGATGCCGGGCAGTTCGCCGTTCTCGTACCACTCGGCGATGTGGGGCAGCACCCGGTCGGCGGCCCAGGAGCGCACGGTGTCGCGGACCGCGAGGTCCTCGGGGCCCAGCAGGTCGTCGATGCCGATCGGGTCGGCCGGGTCGAAGGGGGGCAGCTTGGAGGAAGGAGCGGACATGGGGGCGCCTCCGCGGCTCTCGCTCAACTAAAACTAGCAGTGTTAGTTATTACCTGAGCGCTGACGTTACGGGTCAGTGTCCCGTGCGTCCAGACTCCACGGTCGCCACATCGCCCGGCCGGGCCGGGGCGGGCACCTTCACGGCGTGCTGCCGGCCCTGGCGCGCCCGCTCCTCGCGGACGGGCTCCGGCTCGGCGTCCCGGTCCTGCTCCGCGACCGAGCAGTCCATGATCCGCGGCAGCCGGAGGCCGGCCACCGCGCCGAGCAGCAGCAGCGCGGCGCTGACGAACAGCGTGACGTGCACCCCGTGCACGAAGGAGGCGCGGGCCGCGGCGCGCAGCGCCTGACCGGCCGGGCCGCCGAGGTGTCCGGCGACGTCGTAGGCCTCGCCGAGCGAATGGGAGGCGGCGGCCGAGGACGTGGCGGGGACCCCGCGCACCGAGGCGAGCCCGGGCGCGTAGGCGGCGTTCATGACGCTGCCGAGCAGCGCGATGCCCATGCCGGCGCCGAGCTGGTAGGAGGTCTCCCCGATGGCGGCCGCGCCGCCGGCCCGCTCGGGCGGGGCCTCGCTGAGCATCGACTCGTACGCGGCGAACAGGGTGGTCTGGAGTCCGAAGCCGAGCATGACGAACGAGACGAGCATCAGGGCCGGCCAGTCGGTCTGGCCCATCAGGACGAGGAGGAGCACGGCGCCGGCGGTCAGCACGAAGCCCGTACAGACCATGCGGCGCGGGCCCAGCCACCGAATGGTGTACGACCCCGTGGCGCCGGCCGCCATCGCGGCGAAGGTGAGCGGCAGCATGCGCAGACCGGTCTGGAGCGGGGAGAGGCCGAGGACGAGCTGGAGGTACTGGACCGCTATGAGCTCCAGGCCGACGAGCGCCAGCATCGCGACGATGATGCAGCCGACCGAGGTGGAGAAGGCGGGCCGGGAGAACATTCCCATGTCGATGAGGGGATGCTCGCGGCGGCGCTGCCTGCGGACGAACAGGATGAACAGGGCGGCGCCGATACAGAGGGCGGCGAGGGCGCGGCCGTCGAGGAGGCCGACTCCGGTGCCGAGGCGCTTCACGCCGAAGACCACCGCGAGTATGCCCCCGGCCGCCATCAGCGCGCCGAGCACGTCCCAGGGTCCGTCGGAGCTGCCCTTGGACTCGGGCAGGATCCAGCGGCCCAGGGGCAGCATCAGCGCCATCAGCGGGATGTTGATGAGGAAGACCGAGCCCCACCAGAAGTGCTGCACGAGGAAGCCGCCGAGCACGGGGCCGGTGGCCGCGCCGATCGCCGCGACCGCCGTCCAGATGCCGATGGCGGTGGCCCGCTCGCGCCGGTCGGGGAAGACGACGCGCAGGATGGAGAGCGTGGCGGGCATGATCATCGCGCCGCCGATGCCGAGCAGCGCGCGGGCCGCGATGAGCACCGGCGCCGACTCGGCGAGCGCGGCGACCGCGGAGGCGGCGCCGAAGATCGCGTAGCCGAGCAGCAGGACCCGGCGGCGGCCGACCCGGTCGCCGAGGGTGCCGAAGAGGATGAGGAGGGCGGCGCAGACCAGCGGGTAGGCGTCGACGATCCACAGGAGTTCCACGGGCCCCGGCCGCAGGTCCTCGGTGACCGAGGGGATCGCGACGTGCAGGACGGTGGCGTCGAGCGCCACGAAGAGCAGGCTCACGCACAGGACGACGAGGATGACCCAGCGGTTGGCGCCGCCGGCGTGGGCGCGCGGTGCCGCGCCGGTCATGGTCGTCCCTGTCATGTACGTACCTCCCAGTACTGCGGACCCAGGGGGTCCGGGACGGTGCGGTCTGGACGGACCGTGCCGTCACCACTCTCGCGGTCGGCGGGCCCGGTGGACCAGTGACCAGCCCTGATCGGGGTCCCCGAAGGCCCGGCATCGACGGGCGAGTGGTTCGTCAGCGTACGCGAGTTCGCCCCCGTGGCGCGTGGTCCACCTCTCACCGCGCAGCCGGCCCGGGTGTGGTGTGCGCCACGCCCGGGCAGGCCATGGGGTGATCTTTACGCTCCGTGCCGGTCCGGTTACCGAAGCGTGAATTCCGTTCACCCGCCCGGCCAACGGAATTACGCCGGATAGAAACACGCCTTCAGGAGGTGAGTCGAATGAATAGAGGAGAAGGACCGGGGTATTCGCGAGGGCCCGGGAATAAAGCGGGTCGTGAGACATACTCCACATCACGGCGACATCACAAAGACCGGGGATCGGCCTGGGCCGTCACTCACTCGCTGTAACGTCGATTGAGTGCGTACTGACCGAATCTTCGCCCGCCTGGACCGGGAGCCCGAGCCACCGAAGATAGAGATCCCGCGGATGAGCCGTCACCGCGTGGTCCTCTTCGGGGCGACGATGGCGTTCTACCTCGCCATCGTCGTCGCCGTGCTGGGCTCCTCCTGGCTCGTCGAGCTGGACTGGAAGGTCATGCTGTACCGGCCGTACGAGCAGTGGCCGCAGCTGCACGCCTTCCTGGACTACTTCGTGGTACTCGGCCAGCGCGGTCCCACCGCGGTGATGGTGATGGCCTGGCTGGGCTGGCGCTCCTGGCGCCAGCACACACTGCGGCCGCTCCTGACCCTCGGGGCGGCCCTTCTGCTGCTCAACATGACGGTCGGTTCGGTCAAGCTCGGCCTGGGACGCCTCGGGCCGCACTACGCCACGCAGATAGGGTCCGCCGAGCTCTTCGCCGGCGGCGACATATTCCCCTCGGGGCACACCGCCAACGCGGTCGTGACCTGGGGCATCCTCGCCTACCTCGCCACCACCCCACGCGCCAGACGCTGGCTCTCGGTCATTTCGGCCATGGTCGCCCTGGGAGTCGGGGCGACCACCGTCTACCTGGGCACCCACTGGGTGAGCGATGTGCTCCTCGGCTGGGCGGCCGGACTGCTCATCCTGCTGGCCCTGCCCTGGTTCGAGCCGCTCATCGCCCGCGCCGAGGCCTTCGTCTTCGCCGTGCGCGCGAAGGTGCG
This sequence comes from Streptomyces sp. NPDC006691, assembly GCF_042869955.1. Classification (NCBI taxonomy): domain Bacteria; kingdom Bacillati; phylum Actinomycetota; class Actinomycetes; order Kitasatosporales; family Streptomycetaceae; genus Streptomyces; species Streptomyces sp. NPDC006691. The sequence goes on along the minus strand of NZ_JBIAGW010000018.1, from coordinate 48,462 downwards.
CGAGCGCCGACGCCGCAGCGCCGCCACCGCGCCGGCCCCGGTGCCCGCCCCCGCGGCGCCCGCGATGGTGCCCCAGCGCGGCCACGACGAGGACGACGTCCCGGTGCGCGAGCCGGTCGGCGCGGCCAGCGGGCGCGGTTCCGGCCGGCCCCTCCCGGCCCGGCCGTACCAGCCGGCCCGTTCGGAGCGGCCCCCGGTCGTCCCCGCGGGCACCCGGCGCCCCCCGCACACCGAGCGCTCGCCGCGCACCGCCCCGGCCCGCCCCCTGGGCGGCTGACCGGCGACGCGCGGCGGTACGCACGCGGCACGAAGGCCCCCGGCAGCTCGCCGGGGGCCTTCGTCGTGGCCGAGGGGCCTTCGCCGTGTCCGTGCGAGCCTTCGCCGTGTTCGCGCGGGCCCTCGTCGTGTCCGTGCGGGCCTCCGCCGGGCCCTGCCGGGCGGAGTTGCGGGCGGGAGGAGGGCTCGGCTCCGGGGGCCGGAGCGGCGGCCGGGGATACCTCAGCCGTGCCAGCAGCGCCGCACGCTGCCGTTGTCGACCTCGAAGTTCAGCCGGCCCGCCAGATACTCCATGGTGATGATCGAGCCCGGCGGCAGCGACCTGACGGTGGACCAGCCGCGTGACCTGGCAAGGCGCTCGGCGTCCTCGGCGTCGAGACCGACATAGGACTCGGGGGCGTCGTCGGGATGGGCGGAGTGGGACGGTATGGGTGCCATGCACCCCACCGTAGGCGGGCCGCGGCACGGACGGAAGCGGGGGGCCGGGCGGCCCGCGAGGCCCGGACGAAGCCGCTGGTTGTCCGCCCCCAGTACCCCACCAGTCACACTTCTGTCACAGGATCGGGGGTCGAGTTCCCCTCGAACTCCGTCACTCGTACGGGCAGTTCCTGACCCCTTGCCCAGTTATCGCACACCACGGTTCCAGCCACTCGAACGCATTTAGTGAATTGATTCCATTCGCCTGACGGACCCTGGATCAATTCTCATGCGGCGGCGCTGCGGGCGAAATTGACAAGGCGTTGGGAATTCACCACACCCTTACGCGATCCCTACTTCCGGCCTCCGTGTCCGTACCGGCATGGGGCTCGGCCGGATGACGTACGCCCTCTGTTGCGGCGGCCCGGAGCGCGAGCATCATGTGCCCTGGCCTGACGCCAGACACCTCTGGGGGTGCGATGGGAACGGAGACGGTGACCCCGGCGGCGAAACCCGCACGGGACGGCCGGCCGGGTGCGGTGATCGTCGACTGGCTGACCACCACGGACCACAAGAAGATCGGGCACCTCTACCTGATCACCTCGTTCGTCTTCTTCCTGATCGCCGGTCTGATGGCGCTCCTGATGCGCGCCGAACTGGCCCGCCCCGGGCTCCAGCTGATGAGCAACGAGGAGTACAACCAGCTCTTCACGATGCACGGCACGATCATGCTGCTGCTCTTCGCGACGCCCACGTTCGCCGGGTTCGCCAACGCGATCATGCCGTTGCAGATCGGCTCCCCCGACGTGGCCTTCCCGCGCCTGAACATGCTCGCGTACTGGCTGTTCCTGTTCGGCGGTCTCATCGTGCTCGGCTCGGTGCTGCTGCCGACGGGGCCCGCGAGCTTCGGCTGGTTCGCCTACGCGCCGCTCAACTCGCTGACCCGCTCCCCCGGCGCGGGCGCCGACCTCTGGATCATGGGCCTGGCGCTCTCCGGCTTCGGCACCATCCTGGGCGCGGTGAACTTCGTGACCACCATCATCGGGATGCGCGCGCCCGGCATGACGATGTTCCGGATGCCGGTCTTCACCTGGAACGTCCTGTTCACCTCGGTCCTGGTGCTCATCGCGTTCCCGGTGCTCGCGGCGGCGCTGCTGGTCCTGGAGGCGGACCGCAGGTTGGGTTCGGTGGTCTTCGAGGCCCAGTACGGAGGCGCGCTGCTGTGGCAGCACCTCTTCTGGTTCTTCGGCCATCCCGAGGTCTACATCATCGCGCTGCCGTTCTTCGGCATCATCACGGAGATCATCCCGGTCTTCTCGCGCAAGCCGGTCTTCGGCTACACGACCCTGATCGGAGCGACGGCGGCCATCACCGGGCTCTCCGTCGTGGTGTGGGCGCACCACATGTTCGCGACCGGGGCGGTGCTGCTGCCGTTCTTCTCGTTCATGTCGTTCCTGATCGCGGTGCCCACCGGAGTGAAGTTCTTCAACTGGACCGGCACGATGCTGAGGGGCTCACTGAGCTTCGAGACCCCGATGCTGTGGGCGATCGGATTCCTGGTGAGCTTCCTGTTCGGCGGCCTCACCGGCGTGATCCTGGCCTCGCCGCCGCTGGACTTCCACGTCACGGACTCGTACTTCGTGGTGGCCCACTTCCACTACGTGGTGTTCGGCACGGTGGTCTTCGCGACCTTCGGCGGCTTCTACTTCTGGTGGCCGAAACTGACCGGCCGGATGCTCGACGAGCGGCTCGGCAAGATGCATTTCTGGACGCTCTTCATCGGCTTCCACACCACGTTCCTGGTCCAGCACTGGCTGGGCGCGGAGGGCATGCCGCGGCGGTACGCGGACTATCTGGCGGCGGACGGCTTCACGGCGCTCAACACGATCTCGTCGATCGGCGCCTTCCTGCTCGGCCTGTCCACGCTGCCGTTCTTCTACAACGTCTGGAAGACGGCGAAGTACGGCAGGAAGGTGGAGGTCGACGACCCGTGGGGGTTCGGCCGCTCGCTGGAGTGGGCGACCTCCTGCCCGCCGCCCCGGCACAACTTCGTGACCATCCCGCGCATCCGCACCGAGTCCCCGGCGTTCGACCTGCACCACCCCGAGTTCGCGCCGTTCCGCGACGACCTTGAGCAGGCGGCCGAGCCGGCGGCCGTGCCGGGACCGGAGGGGCCGAGGGTCCGGCCGGAGCCCTAGCCGGCGCGGACCCACCCGGGCCGACCGAGCGAGCCCCCGGGGGCACGGTCAGGTCCGGACCGCGTCGACCCGCACGCTCAGGTCGTTCGCCCCGGTGTAGTACGGGCGCACCACGGCGGAGCCGGCCTTCGTCCCCGGGTACACGAAGATCGCCTGCTTCAGCGGGACGTCGTCGAGGATGCGGGCGAGCCGGACGGCGGGGCCGTCCGGGCCGGGCAGCAGCCACAGGTCCCAGAGCCACTCCTTGGCGTCGAGCCCCTCGGCGAGCGGCGCGTACGGCAGCGTGAAGGTGAATCCCCCGCTCTCGCCCTCGGCGCTCGCCGCGACCCGGTGGACGCGGCCGCTGCCGCCCCGCAGGCGTGCCTCGACGGCCGCGTCGGGGCCGAGTTCCGTGCCGTACAGACGGCCCTGGACGGTGACCGAGGCCCCGTCGAAGCCGATGGTGCCGGTCTCGGCGTGCGGCCTGCGCAGCCAGCTGCGGACCACGAGCGCGCCGGAGGCCGCCGGGTAGGGGATGCGGACCGCGATCCGCTCCGCGTCCGGCCCCGGCGCCCGGTCGACCAGCGCGCGCAGGTCCCGTACGCCCGGCTCCAGGCGCTGCTCGGCGCCCTCGCCGGAGCAGAGCCAGGCGTCCCAGACGCCCTCCGCGAGGTCGACCGTGCTGGGCAGCACCGCCCGCAGGAGTCCCGCGGCGGCCGGGGTGAGCGGCAGCCGCACATCGGCGCCGGGGTTGGCGCCGTGGCGGCGCAGGACGAGCGTGGCGTCCGTCTCCGCGGTCGCGATGACGTCGAAGGTCACCCCGCCCGCGGAGTCGGCTATGCAGTCGACGCGCGGCGCGGCGGGAGCGCTGCCGGTGTCCGGTGACGCGGCTGTGGTGGTCATGCGGTCTGCCCTTTCCGGAGCACGGAGGCGGCCTTGTGGCGCAGGGCGTAGGCCCCGTCGAGGGCCGTGCTGCGGGCCCGGTGGAGACCGTCGCGCAGCGCCCCTGCGGAGCGGCTGCCGGCGCCGCGGGCGCGCAGTTCGCCGAAGATCGCCTCGTGCCGTTCGGCGATCGAGGCCGGGTCGAAGCGCCGGGAGCTGTCCAGGGCCGCCTTGGCCATGCGCAGGCGCAGCGCGTCGTCCTGGATCAGTTCGAGCAGGCCCGCGGCCACCGCGTCGACATTGCCCGTCTCGACGAGCCGGCCGTCCACTCCGTCGTCGATGATCTCGCGCGGTCCCTGGGGGCAGTCGGTCGAGACGACCGGGAGGCCACAGCGCATGGCCTCGACGATGGTCATGCCGAAGGACTCGTGGCTGGAGGTGACGGCCGCGAGGGATCCCTTGATCCACTCGCCGTCGAGGTCACCGGCCACACCCATGAGGAACACATGGTTGTAGAGGCCGAGATCGTCGATGAGGTTGCGCAGGGCGCCGCGCTCGTTGCCGAAGGCGTCGCCGGCGCCGTGGATCCGCAGCCGCCAGTCCGGCCGGACGGCGACCACCTGCGCGAAGGCCCGCACCAGGAGGTCGTACCGCTTGACCGGGGTGAGCCGTCCGGCCGCCACCACCAGCTTGCTCTCGCCGGTGGCGGGCTCCACGCGGGGCGCGGGCACCGAGTTGGGCACCGCGTCCAGGCGGACGCCGCGCAGGCGCAGGGCCCGGTAGGCGTCGGCGTCGGCCCGGGTCACCGTGGTGATCGCGTCGAGCTGCGGATAGGAGTGGGCTATCTCGCTGCGCAGCCGGTAGCTGTGCCCGGTCAGGGTCAGGTGTTCCTGGCCGACGCGGACCACGCCGGGGCGGGTCTCGCGCGCGATGTGGACGTTCAGGCCGGGCCGGGTGCCGATGACGATGTCGGCCTCGACCGCCACGAGGTGGGCGCCGATCCGGGCGTCGGTGAGGCGGCTGTACTGGCTGTGGCGGCCGTCGCCGCGCGGGAAGACCTTGGCCGGCCGCTGGTGATCGGGGTGGTCGCCCTCGTATCCGGGGCTGTTCTTGCGGAGGTCGACGAGGTGCCTGAGCCGGACGCCCTCGGGGGCGGGCAGCGTGGGCTCGTCGTGGTGGCGGAAGACGGAGACGATCTCGACGTCGTGCCGCCGGGCGAGCTCGCCCGCGAGGTTGAAGGTCGACCGTATGGTGCCACCCAGGCTGTACGCGTTGTGCAGCAGGAACGAGATGTGCATGGGCCAGGCATCCCTTGGTCGTGCGATCGGTCAGCCGATCGTGGTCTTGATCATTTGACCATCCGGACGGGTGAAGACCGAAATCCTTCGGACAGATACGGACTGTACTTGGCGTGTCCGTCATCCGTACTCCAGGAGCGGATCGCCTGTACTCCAGGGGCGGATCGCCCCTGCTCCAGGAGCGGGCCACCACTGGTCCGCCCGGGGAGGAACGGGGGCGCGCGGCGGTGCGGGGCGGCGACGGGGCCCCGGCCGGGCGGCCGGACGGGGCCCCGGCCCGTCAGATCCGCAGCTGCTGGCCGGGCAGGATGAGATCCGGGTCGGCTCCGATGACGGCCCGGTTGGCCGCGTACAGCGCCTCCCATCCCACGCCGTGGGCCGCGGCGATGGCGGACAGGGTGTCCCCGCCCCGGACCGTGTAGGAGCCGGCGGAGGCGCGCTCGGCGCGCAACGGCGCGACGGACCGCTGCTCGGCCTTCGCCCGCTGCTGCGGCGCCGGCGCCTTGTACGGCTTCGGCGCCACCTGGCGGGGGCGCTCGGCCTGCTTCTTCGGGCGGGCCGGTGCTCCCGCCCCGGGGGCGCTGCCGGACGCGCCCGCCCGGCGCGAGCAGACCGGCCAGGCCCCCCAGCCCTGCGCGTCCTTGACCTTGGTGGCCACGGCGATCTGCTCGGCCCGGCTGGCCCGGTCGGCGGTGGCGGCGTAGGCCCCGCCGCCGTGCGCCCGCCAGGTCCCGGCGTCGAACTGGAGCCCGCCGTAGTAGCCGTTCCCGGTGTTGATGTGCCAGTTTCCGCCGCTCTCGCACTGCGCGATGCGGTCCCACACACCCGCGTCCGCCGCGGCGGCCGGGCCGGTGGTGACGCCGGCCAGGGCGACCGGGGCCGCGATCGCGGCTCCGATCAACGCTGCCGTGCCACGCCTGCGTGAGGAGCTGGAACCACTGGTACCAACGGACATGAAATCCCTCTCGAAGGACCCGGGGTCCCCCTGGGCGGTCCGGCTCTCGGCGCGTCCGGCACCTCGATCCGTGCTGCCCCGCCCGCCGGAAGGTCGTGCTGGCTGTGCGGCCGGCGGGCGTTCCCGGGCGGTGCTCGATGCACACGGCGCTGGAATCTAGGGACTTGCGGGCTCCGGCATCAACCAACGGCCCGTCCGGCAAGGCCAGTTGCCCGTTACCGGCAGTAGCGGCGCTTTCCGGTCACCCACTGAATCACTCGATTTCAGGATTTGTCGACCTGTCGGTGAAGTGATCTGTGAGTCAGCTCACCGCCCCAACTTCCGTGTCCCCCGCATCCGTTGACAGGGAGTGAGGGGTTCCGGGGGCGAATTCACCCTCCGCTGGCGGCGGTTCGATTCCGTCCGGCGTCGCGCGTGACTCCGGCCACAGATCACCCGTTGTCGTTTGTACGAGAGAAGCCGGGAACCGCCCGGCGCATCCACTCAGTTCCTAGGAGCCACCCGTGCCGCGCATGCTCGACGTCAGTGAGGACGTCCGCGCCGAGATCGGCGACGAAGAAGCCGAGCGGCTGCTCGCCGGCGAGAACGCCCCGGGCAGCTACGACTGCACCTCCTGCCGCACGCCGGGCGACTCCGAGCAGGAGCGCACCAGCACCGTCCTGTTCGTCGGCGAGGAAACGGCCGTGCTCGCCTTCGCCCACGCCAGCTGCATCCCCTCCCAGGTCGTCCAGGTCGCCGAGGAGCAGCTCCAGGGCGCCGTACGTTCCATCACCGGCGAGGACCCGGCGGTGGTCGGCGGTTCGCCCGAGCAGGCCGTGCTCGGCATCACCAGCGGCCTGGTCCTGATCGAGGGCGATCTGCATCCGGCGCTCGTCGTCGAGCCGACCGGTCCGATCGCCCGGGCCGGCTCGGGCGGCAGCACCGATGAATTCCTGCCGCTCCTCATCGAGCAGGGCTTCGCCCCGGTGACCGACATGGGCCGGCTGCCCGCCGTGCTGCCGGGCTGGTCCGTGCTGCTCGCCATGGGCCAGCTGCACGCCGTCCTTCAGCCCGGGACCGGCGGCGGCAGCGGCTCGGTGTCGTGGTGGCAGGCCCACCAGCCGCTCCAGGTGACGGAGGGCTGGCGCGCCGCCGCCAACAAGTCCCAGCGCGTCCTGGTCTTCGCGGCCCCGGTCGGCATGATCGGCCAGCAGCCGCGCGAGGACCTGCTCAGGGACGCGCTGGAGAAGGCTGCCGCCAACGGCCGGCTGGTGGCCGCGGCCATGCCGCTGGCCGGCACCTGACGGTTCCCGCGCGCCCGTCCCGGCAGGTCCGGGGCGGGCGCGGAAGGGGCGTGGGGCGCCGGGCGGCGCGCTACCGATAAGCCGGAACACCCCGCATCCCCGGGCGTACGGGGTCGTTGGCACATACGTGCACACATACGACCCTTCGCGCCAGCCGTACCAGTCCCAGATCCCCGCCATGCGCCCCTCGGGCGAGGCCTCGGGAGCCCACTCCCCCACGCCGATCTACGACGCGCTGTACTCGGAGTACCTCCGGTCCTTCCGCGCCCTGCCCGGTGACCGGTCCGGCGAGGAGGATCTCGGCTTCACCGGGTTCGGCGTCATCGGCGGGTTCGGGACGGGGACACACGGCACCCGCACCGGGTACCAGACGGGCCACCAGACCCAGCACTTCCCGGCCACCTACGCCGGGAACTGGCATGTGCACCCCGCGATGAACGCGAACGGGCGGCAGTACGCCGGGCAGCACCAGCTCCCGGCGGCTCTGCCGCCCGGCCCCCGCAGGGGGCTCTGAACCCGCTTCCGCAAGGGAGTTGCTCCCCCACGGACTCCCGGCTTCCGGCTTCCGGCTCCCGGCTCCCGGCTGGGAGTTACTTCTTGGGGTTGCGTCCGCGCTTCTCGCGCACCCGCACCGAGATGTGGATCGGGGTCCCCTCGAAGCCGAACTCCTCGCGCAGCCGGCGCTCGATGAAGCGCCGGTAGCCGGCCTCGATGAAGCCGGAGGCGAAGAGGACGAACCGCGGCGGCTTGGTGCCCGCCTGGGTGCCGAACAGGATGCGCGGCTGCTTGCCGCCGCGGATCGGGTGCGGGTGGCCGGCCACGAGCTCGCCGAGGAAGGCGTTGAGGCGCCCGGTGGGGACGCGGGTCTCCCAGCCCGCCAGCGCGGTCTCGATCGCCGGGACCAGCTTCTCCATGTGGCGGCCGGTCAGCGCGGAGACGTTGACCCGGGGCGCCCAGGCGACCTGCTGCATCTCGGTCTCGATCTCGCGCTCCAGGTAGTAGCGCCGCTCCTCGTCGAGGGTGTCCCACTTGTTGTACGCGATGACGAGCGCGCGCCCGGCGTCCACGGCCATCGTGATGATGCGCTGGTCCTGTACGGAGATCGACTCGCTGGTGTCGATGAGGACGACCGCGACCTCCGCCTTCTCGACGGCGGCGGCGGTACGCAGCGAGGCGTAGTAGTCGGCGCCCTCCTGGAGGTGGACGCGGCGGCGGATGCCGGCCGTGTCGACGAACTTCCAGGTGATGCCGCCGAGTTCGATGAGCTCGTCGACCGGGTCGCGGGTGGTGCCGGACTGGGCGTTGACGACGACCCGGTCCTCCTTGGCCACCTGGTTCAGGAGCGAGGACTTGCCCACGTTCGGACGGCCGATGAGGGCGATGCGGCGGGGGCCGCCCACCGAGGTGCCGAAGCGCTGCGGCGGGGCCTCGGGCAGGGCCTTGAGGATCTCGTCGAGCAGGTCGCCGGTGCCGCGGCCGTGCAGCGCCGAGATCGGGAAGGGCTCGCCGAGACCGAGCGACCACAGGGCGGCGGCGTCGGACTCGCCGGACATGCCGTCGACCTTGTTGGCGGCGAGCACGACGGGCTTGCCGGCCCGGCGGAGGAGCCGGACGACGGCCTCGTCGGTGTCGGTGGCGCCCACGGTGGCGTCGACGACGAAGACCACGGCGTCGGCGGCCTCGATGGCGTACTCGGCCTGGGCGGCGACGGAGGCGTCGAGACCGAGGACGTCCTGCTCCCAACCGCCGGTGTCGACGACCTTGAAGCGCCGGCCCGCCCACTCGGCCTCGTAGGTCACGCGGTCGCGGGTGACGCCGGGCTTGTCCTGGACCACGGCCTCGCGGCGGCCGATGATGCGGTTCACCAGGGTCGACTTGCCGACGTTGGGGCGGCCGACGACGGCGAGGGCCGGCAGCGGGCCGTGGCCCGCTTCGCCGAGGGCCTCCTCGACGTCCTCGACGTCGAAGCCCTCTTCGGCGGCGAGCTCCATGAACTCCGCGTACTCGGCGTCGCCGAGCGCTCCGTGTTCGTGCTGGTCGTTCATGAAGTCCGTACCTCGTTCATCGTGGTGATCGGTGGATCGCGATCGAGCGGTCCACTACTGAAAGTCTGGCCTAGCGCCCGGTCAGGCGCCTGGCGGTCTCCAGGTGGCCGGTGAGCCGGTCCTGGATGCGGACGGTGGACTCGTCCAGGGCTTTGCGGGTGCGTCTGCCGCTGCCGTCGCCCGCTTCGAAGGGGTCGCCGAACACGACGTCCACCCGGCTGCGCAGCGGCGGCAGCGCCTTTATCAACCGGCCGCGGCGCTCGGTGCTTCCCAGGACCGCCACCGGCACGATCGGCGCCCCCGACCGTACGGCGAAGTAGGCGAGGCCCGCCCGCAGCGAGGCGAAGTCGCCGTCGCCCCGGGTGCCCTCCGGGAAGATCCCGAGGACGCCGCCGCCGTCGAGCACGGCGAGCGCGTCGGTGATCGCGGTGCGGTCGGCGACCGCCCGGTCCACCTTGAGCTGGCCGATGCCTTCGAGGAACGGGCCGAGCGGCCCGACGAAGGCTTCCTTCTTGATCAGGAAGTGGGTGCCGCGCGGGGCGGTGCCCATGACCATGGGTCCGTCGATGTTGTGCGAGTGGTTCACGGCGAGGATCACCGGGCCGGCCGCCGGAACCCGCCAGGAGCCCAGCACGCGCGGCCGCCACAGGCCGTACATCAGGCCGACACCGATGCGGCGCCCGATCTCCGCGCCCCGCCCGGAGACAGGAACTGCTGTCACTTGGCGGCCCGCTTCTCCTCGACGAGGGTGACGACGCACTCGATGACCTGGTCCAGGGTGAGCTCGGTGGTGTCCACCTCGACCGCGTCGTCCGCCTTGGCCAGCGGGGACGTCTTGCGGCCGGAGTCGGCCGCGTCCCGCTTGATCAGGGCTTCCCTGGTGGCCGCCACGTCGGAGCCCTTGACCTCGCCGCTGCGGCGGGCGGCGCGCGCCTCGGGGGACGCGGTGAGGAACACCTTCAGGTCGGCGTCGGGCAGCACGGTGGTGCCGATGTCACGGCCCTCGACCACGATGCCGAGCACGGCGGCCGCCGCGATGTCGCGCTGGAGCTGGGTGATCAGGGCCCGCACCTCGGGGACCGCGCTGACCGCGCTGACCCTGGAGGTGACCTCCTGGCTGCGGATCGGGCCCGAGGCGTCCTCGCCGTCGACCGTGATCGTCGGCGCGGACGGGTCCGTGCCGGAGACGATCACGGGCTTGGCGGCCGCGACGGCGATCTCCGCCGGGTCGTCGATGTCGATCCCGTTGCCGATCATCCACCAGGTGATCGCCCGGTACTGGGCGCCGGTGTCCAGGTAGCTCAGGCCCAGCTTGGCGGCCACGGCCTTGGAAGTGCTGGACTTGCCGGTGCCGGAGGGGCCGTCGATGGCGACAATCACTGCTGCCGGAGCGGTCCGGGCGGCGGTTTCCACGGTGACGGACACCTTCCTGGTACGGGGCGGGGATGCTCGGGGCGCAAATCCGCCCCCCACAAGGTTACTGGCTCGTGCGAGCCCCCCGTCCCGCCCGGTCGGAACGACCGCGTCACTCCCGGATCGCCGTCACTCCCGGATCGCCGTCACTGCCGGATCGACCAACCCTGCTCCCGCAGCGCCGCGGTCAGCCCCGGGGCCGAGGCAGGCTCGACCATCAGCTGGACCAGGCCCGCCTGCTGGCCGGTGGCGTGCTCGATGCGGACGTCCTCGATGTTGACCCCGGCCCGGCCCGCGTCCGCGAACAGCCGCGCGAGGCCGCCCGGCTCGTCGCTGAGCAGCACGGCGACGATCTCGTACGTGGCGGGCGCCGCCCCGTGCTTGCCGGGCACCCGGACCCGGCCCGCGTTGCCGCGCCGCAGCACGTCCTCGATGCCGGCCGCGCCGCCGCGCCGCTTGTCCTCGTCGGCGGACTCCATCGAGCGCAGCGCGCGCACGGTCTCGTCGAGGTCGGCGGCGATCCCGGACAGCACGTCGGCGACCGGGCCCGGGTTGGCGGAGAGGATCTCCACCCACATCCGGGGGTCGGAGGCAGCGATGCGCGTCACGTCCCGGATGCCCTGGCCGCACAGCCGTACCGCCGTCTCGTCGGCCTCTTCGAGGCGGGCGGCGACCATGGAGGAGACCAGCTGCGGGGTGTGCGAGACGAGCGCGACGGCCCGGTCGTGGGCGTCGGCGTCCATGACGACCGGCACGGCCCGGCACAGCGCGACGAGTTCGAGTGCCAGGTTGAGCACCTCGGTGTCGGTGTCCCGGGTCGGCGTGAGCACCCAGGGCCGGCCCTCGAAGAGGTCGGCGGTGGCCGCGAGCGGGCCGGAGCGCTCCTTGCCCGCCATGGGGTGCGTGCCGATGTAGGAGCCCAGGTCGCAGCCGAGCGCGAGCAGCTCGCGGCGCGGCCCGCCCTTGACGCTGGCCACGTCGATGTACGCGCGGGCCACGCCGCCGCGGATCGCCCCGGCCAGGGTCGCGGCGACGTGCGCGGGCGGCACGGCGACGACGGCGAGGTCGACCCGCCCCTCGGGAGCCTCGTCGGTGCCGGCGCCGAGGGCCGCGGCGGTGCGGGCCTGGCCCGGGTCGTGGTCGGCGAGGTGAACGGTGACGCCCCGGCCGCTGAGGGCCAGGGCGGCGGAGGTCCCGATGAGTCCGGTACCGATGACGAGGGCGGTTCTCACTGGGCGATGTCCTTGCGCAGGGCGGCGGCGGAGCCGAGGTAGACATGGGCGATCTCGGAGCGGTCGAGATAGGTCTCGACGTGCGCGAGGATCCGCACCACGCGGGGCATGGCCCCGGCTATGTCGAGCTCCTGCGCGCAGATCAGGGGTACGTCGGTGATGCCGAGGCCGCGCGCGGCGGCGGCCGGGAAGTCGCTGTGCAGATCGGGGGTGGCGGTGAACCAGATGCTGATGAGGTCGTCCGGCGTGAGGCCGTTGCGCTCCAGGATCTCGGTGAGCAGCGCGCCGACCTGCTCGTCCATGTGTCCGGCCTCGTCCCGCTCCAGCTGGACTGCCCCCCGGACCGCTCGTACCGCCACGACGTGCTCCTAGCCTTGGTCTTCGTTCCCGTTCAGCGTAGTCAGCGCCGACGGCGGACGTACGCGGCGGCCGCCCTCCGGACGAGGACGGCCGCCGCGTGCGGTGCTCGTTACAGGTTCTGCTGCTTGATCAGGTCCTCCAGGGAGGTGCCCGCCTGCGGCAGCTCGCCGCCCGGGGTCAGCTTGTCGACGGCCTCCGGCAGGTGCTGCGCGATCTGGTTCGCCGCCTCCTCCGGGGAGACTCCCGCCTGCTGTGCGGCCTGCTGGAGCGCGTCGTTCGGCAGCGCCTCGGCGATCTGGGCGCCGCTCACCGGCTGGTTGTCGCCGTTGCCGACCCAGGACTTGGCCTGGTCTACGAGCCCGGACTTGGTGAGCGCGTCCATGAGGCCGCCGAGCGGGTTGCCGCCGTTGCTCTGGCCGCCGCTGCCACTGCCGCCGAGGGCGCCGAGCAGCGCGCCGAGGATGTTCCCGGCGCCGCCGGAGCCCGAGGCTCCGCTGCCGCTGCCGCCGAGGAGGCCGCCCAGAAGGCTGCCCAGGTCATTTCCCGCCATTGTCGTGCCTTTCGGATGGGGGTCCGCAGGAGAACAGGGCCAATCTCACCCGGCGGGGACACCTCCGCCACCTGGGGGAACCGCCCCCTGCCGGGCGCGCTGGGGGCGGGCCCGGTGTAGAACCGACGGATGATCCTGCATGTGGTTCCCCTGGTCGAGTGGTCGGCCCGGCCCGGACACCCCTACCGCCCGCCCTCGCTCGCCGCCGAGGGCTTCGTGCACTGCTCGGCCGACGAGGCCTCGGCCCTGGCCGTCGCCGACGCCCGCTACCGGGATGTGCCGGGCCCGCTCGTAGTGCTGTGCGTCGAGGAGTCGGCGCTGGCGGCCGAGGTCCGCTGGGAGGGCACGGGCGACGTGCTGTTCCCCCATGTGTACGGGCCCGTCGAGCGGGCGGCCGTGACGGCGGTGCTCGATGTGCGCCGGGACGCCGAGGGCCGCGCCCTGGGCCTCGCGCCCCGGACGTGACACGCCTCGGGCCCGGTACGCCCCGCAGGTGACACCGCTCGAACCCGGTGCGCCCCGGGCGCGCTCCGGCACGGGGGACATGCGACCCGTCGGTGCTTCGTCCCGGGACCCTGGGGCGCCAGGATGCTCCTGGCCGCGCGTCGTCCGGACGCCCGGCCCGACGACTTCACGTACGGCGTGACGGTTCCGCGTCCGGCGTGACGACGACCTGAGGAGCACAGGGTGGACGCAGTCAACAGCCGCAGGACGGTACTCGTGGCGGCGGCGGGGGCGGCGGCCCTCGCCGGCTGCTCGAACTCCGGTGGTGGCGGCAGTTCGTCGCCGACCCCAACCCCCAGCGCCCCGAGCGGCAGCGCGTCCGCCACCCCGGGCGCGTCGAGCCAGCCTGCGGCCTCCGGTCAGTCGAGCCCGCCCGCGCAGGCCGGCCAGGTCCTCGCCAAGGTCTCGGACATCCCGATCGGCGGCGGCAAGATCTTCGCGGAGCAGAAGGTCGTCGTGACCCAGCCCACGGCCGGCACCTTCAAGGGCTTCTCGGCGATCTGCACCCACCAGGGCTGCACGGTCTCCACCGTCGCGGACGGCACCATCGACTGCCCCTGCCACGGCAGCAAGTACCGGATCGCGGACGCCTCGGTGGCCAACGGCCCGGCCACGCGCCCGCTGCCGGCCCGGCGGATCACCGTCGATAAGGATTCGATCCTGCTGCCCTGACCGGCCACACTGACCGCCATGACGCCCGAGGAGCTGATCGCAGACCACACCGTGTACTCCTGCGTCGTGGGCTCGCGCGCCTTCGGCCTCGCGACCGAGGGCAGCGACACCGACGTACGCGGGATCTACCTCGCGCCGACCCGGCTGTTCTGGCGCTTCGAGAAGCCCCCGACCCACATCGAGGGTCCTGCCGACGAACAGTTCAGCTGGGAGCTGGAGCGCTTTTGCGAGCTGGCCCTGCGTGCCAATCCGAACATCCTGGAATGCCTGCACTCCCCGCTGGTCGAGCAGCTCGACGACACCGGGCGTGAACTCCTCTCCCTGCGTGGGGCGTTCCTGTCCCGCCGGGCCCACGAGACCTTCGCGCGCTACGCGCTCGGCCAGCGCAAAAAGCTCGACGCCGACGTACGCCAGCACGGCGCGCCCCGCTGGAAGCACGCCATGCATCTGCTGCGGCTGCTGACGAGCTGCCGCGATCTGCTGCGCACGGGCGTGCTCACCATCGACGTCGGTGCCGAGCGCGAACGGCTCCTCGCGGTCAGGCGCGGCGAGGTCTCCTGGCCGGAGGTGGAGTCCTGGATGGCCCGCCTCGCCGCCGAGTCCGACGAGGCGGCGTCCGCCTCTCCCCTGCCGGCCGGGCCCGACCGGGCCCGGGTCGCCGACTTCCTGTACCGGGTGCGCCGGGCGTCAGCCCTGAAGGCGGACGCGTACGACGAAGTCGTGCAGCGCGTCGTGCCCGGCGGCGGCCCCGGGCAGTAGCGAGGCGGCCTGCGCCTCGTCGAGGACCGCGTGCAGCGCCTCGATGTCGGCGGCGAGGCGCTCCCGGCCGGGCCCGCTCGCGGCGCCGTGCTCGGCCTCCGCCTTGGCGGCGATCAGCTCGGGCAGATAGCCGGGCGCGGCCACCTCTTCGACGAGCGCCGTCAGGTCGGCCCGCACCTGCCCGCTGCGCATGAGGTGGATCCCGGTGAGCAGCACCCTGAACGCGTAGAGCAGCGGCTTGAGTTCACCGGTCTTCTCGAACAGACGCCACTGCGTGGTGGCGAACCCCCGGTAGTGGTGGGCGTGGTGCGAGGTCAGCACCGACGGGGCGAGCGCGACGAGCTCGGCGTGCGCGTCCGTCGTGTGCACGACCAGCGGCGAGAGCAGCTGCTCCAGGACGTAACCGTTGCGGCGCAGCATCAGGCGGACGAACTTGCGCAGGTCGTGCGTGACGAGATCCATCTCGACCCCGTCGTCCACCCACATCCTCGACCGTGTCTCCTCCGGCTCGCGCAGGCCCACCAGGGCCTCGGTGGGCAGGATGTGGACGCCGCGCAGGTCGATGTCGGAGTCCCGGGAGGGGAAGCCGTAGAGGTGGGCGCCCGAGACCGTGGCGAACAGCAGCGGGTCGGGCTGTTCGGCGATCACGGGCGCGAGGTCGGTGGTATCCAGGTCGATCATGGCTCAAGCGTCCCAGAGCGCCCCCAGGGTCAGGAGTTCGCTGCGGTACTCGATGCGCTCGGCCCACTCCTTGGGCCAGGCGGCGGCCCCCAGGTGGGCGCCCGCGAACGCCCCGGCCAGGCAGGCTATGGAGTCCGAGTCGCCCTGGGTGCAGGCGGCCCGGCGCAGTGCGGTGAGCGGCTCGTCCGGGAAGAGCAGGAAGCACAACAGGGCGGTCGCGAAGGCCTCTTCGGCGATCCAGCCGTCGCCGGTCTCCAGGCAGGGATCGGTCTCGGGCGAGGGGTCGCGCAGCGCCTTGAGCACCCGGTCGAGGACGTCCAGGCACTCGTCCCAGCCGCGCGCGATGAAGTGGCCGGGCGTCGGGTCCTGCGCGTGCGTCCACAGGTCGCCGAGCCAGCGGTCGTGGTAGCGGGTGCGGTTCTCATAGGCGTACGAGCGCAGCTGGCCGACCAGGCCCGTCGGGTCGGCGCCCTGGGCGAGCAGGAACACCGCACGCGCGGTGAGGTCGGACGCGGCGAGCGCGGTGGGGTGGCCGTGGGTGAGCGCGGACTGCAACTGGGCGGCGCCCGCCCGCTGTTCCTCGCTCAGGCCCGGTACCAGGCCGACGGGCGCGACCCGCATGTTGGCACCGCAGCCCTTGGAGTCGTGCTGGCTGGCCTGCCGCCAGGGCAGCCCGCTGTCCAGCTTGGCGCAGGCCACCAGGCAGGTCCGGCCGGGGGCCCGGTTGTTCTCGGGCGAGTGGTACCAGTCGACGAACTCGGCGCGGAGCGGCCCTTCGAGCCGCTCGGGGCCGAGCAGTCCACGGTCCATGGCGGTACGGATGCCCCGGCCGAGCGCGAGCGTCATCTGGGTGTCGTCGGTGACGATCGCCGGGGTCGGCAGCGCCATCTCGCGCCACGGCCCGCACTTGGCGAGGATCGCGGGTACGTCGTTGAACTCGGTGGGGAAGCCGAGGGCGTCCCCCAGCGCGAGACCGATCAAGGCGCCGGTCGCCGTCTGTTGGGCAGCACGGTTCATGTCTGTCGTCCCTCCGGGCGCAGAAGGGGCGGGTGCAGCGCGGTCGCCGGACCCGCCCGGTGGAGCGCGGCCGGCTTGCCCCGGCCACCGGTCAGCCGTGAGGCGCCTGCCACCTGCTCGACGAAGCCGGGCGTGGCAAGGACCTTGCGGCGGAAGTTGGGGCGGTCGAGGACGGTGCCCCAGACCGTCTCGTACACCTGCTGGAGCTCGCCGAGGGTGAACTCGGGCGGGCAGAACGACGTGGCCAGGCAGGTGTATTCGAGCTTGGCGCCGATGCGTTCACGGGCGTCGGCGAGGATCTCGGCGTGGTCGAAGGCGAGTTGTCCGTAGCTGCCGAAGGCGACCCACTCGGCGTGCGCCGCGTCGCCGCCGCCGTGCGGTTCGGGCAGGTCGGGCACGAGCGCGGTGTACGCCACCGACACGACCCGCATCCTCGGGTCGCGGTCCGGGTCGCTGTAGGTGCGCAGCTGTTCCAGATGGAGCCCGGCCACCAGGTCGTCGGGCAGGCCGGTCTCCTCGGCCAGTTCGCGCCGGGCCGCGAGCTCGGTGGACTCGCGCGGCAGCACGAATCCGCCGGGCAGCGCCCACGCCCCCGCGTACGGCTCCTGGCCGCGCCGGATGAGCAGGGCGTGCAGGACGCCCTCGCGCACGGTGAAGACCGCGAGGTCGACGGTAACGGCGAACGGCTCGAAGGCGTGCGGGTCGTATCCCGCGGGGACGGTGCCCCGGGCTCCCCGCTCCTGGGGCCGGGGGCCGTTCGCGGTCATCGTCGCCCCGCGAGCCGCGCCGGGCCGGCGCCCGGACCTGGTCCACCCCCGTGGGCCCAGGTCCGCGGGCCGTACCCGGCGGAGCCGAGGGCCCCGGTCCCGGTGATGCTCATCGCCGTACCCCCTTAATGGTCACTGTGACTATAAAGGCGTTCGGGCCGGGTGCACAAGGCCGTTCCGGCGGGCGCGCAGGCCTTCGGGGGCGCACGGGGCCTCGGGGGGCGCACACGAGAAAAGAGCCCGGCTCCCCCGCGAGACGGGGGAACCGGGCTCTTCGCCGGGTGTGCGGGACGCCTAGAGGTCGACCTCGCGCATCAGCATGCCGACCTCGGTGTTGGTGAGGCGGCGCAGCCAGCCGGACTTCTGGTCGCCGAGCCCGATCGGGCCGAAGGCGACGCGGACCAGCTTCTCCACCGGGAAGCCCGCCTCGGCCATCATGCGGCGCACGATGTGCTTGCGGCCCTCGTGCAGCTCGATCTCGACGAGGTAGTTCTTGCCGGTCTGCTGGACGACCCGGAAGGCGTCGGCCCGCGCGTATCCGTCCTCCAGCTGGATGCCCTCCTTGAGCCGCTTGCCGATCTCGCGCGGCAGCGGGCCCGTGATGGCGGCCAGGTAGGTCTTCTTCACGCCGTACTTGGGGTGGGTGAGACGGTGGGCCAGCTCGCCGTGGTTGGTGAGCAGGATGATGCCCTCGGTCTCGGTGTCGAGCCGGCCGACGTGGAAGAGCCGGGTCTCGCGGTTGGTGACGTAGTCACCGAGGCACTGACGGCCGTCCGGGTCCTCCATGGTGGAGACGACGCCGGCCGGCTTGTTGAGCGCGAAGAACAGGTACGACTGGGTGGCGACGGTCAGGCCGTCCACCTTGATCTCGTCCTTCTCGGGGTCGACGCGCTTGCCCTGTTCGAGCACGATCTCGCCGTTGACCTCGACGCGGGCCTGCTCGATCAGCTCCTCGCAGGCGCGGCGCGAACCCATGCCGGCCCGGGCGAGGACCTTCTGGAGCCGCTCGCCCTCCTGCTCGGCACCCGGGAAGGTCTTGGGCGTCTTCACGTCCGGCTTGTCCGCGTACCGGTCGCGGTTGCGCTGCTCGATCTTGGCGTCGAGCTCGCGCGGGCGGGCCTGGCCCAGGCGCTGGCCGTGCGGGCCGCGGCGCACCGGGGTGCCGCCCTGCGGCGACTTGGGGCCGCCCTTGGCGCCGCCGCGCGCGGCGGCCCCGCGGCCGCTGCGGGGGGCGTCGTTGCCCACGTCGTAGGTGCGCTCCTCGGGGCGCGGGGGCCGCTGCTTGCCGCTGCCGCTCTGGCGCGGGCCGCCGCCCTGGCGCTGGCCGTCCCGGCCACCGCCGGAACCGCCCCGGCCGCCACCACTGCTGCTGCCGCGGCCGCCGCTGTTGCCACCACGGCTCCCGCCGTTGTTTCCGCTGCTGTTCCTGCCGCTGCTGCTTCGCATCACATTTCCGTCTTGTCGTCTGCGGGGGTCTCCGGGGCGTCAGGCGCGTCCGGATCGAACGACGGAACACCCTCCAGCGTCTCGGCCTCGATGGCGTCCGCCTCGGGGAGGAAGGGCGCCAGCTCCGGGAGCTCGTCCAGGCCGCGCAGGCCCATCCGCTCCAGAAAGTAGTTCGTCGTCCTGTACAGGATCGCACCTGTTTCGGGTTCCGTGCCCGCCTCGTCGACCAGACCCCGCTGGAGCAGGGTCCGCATGACCCCGTCGCAGTTGACTCCGCGCACCGCGGAGACCCGCGAGCGGCTCACCGGCTGGCGGTAGGCGACCACCGCCAGGGTCTCCAGGGCCGCCTGGGTGAGCCGGGCGTGCTGGCCGTCCAGGACGAAGCCCTCGACGGCGTCCGCGTAGGCGGCCCGGCTGTAGAACCGCCAGCCGCCCGCCACCAGCCTCAGCTCGAACCCGCGGCCCTGGACGGTGTACTCGTCCGCCAGCTCCCGCAGGGCGTCCGCCACGGCCCGTCTGGGCCGCTCCAGAACCTTGGCGAGGTGTTCCTCGGTGGCGGGCTCGTCGACGACCATGAGGACGGCTTCCAGGGCCGGTTTCAGCTCCAGCTCTTCCCGCGGGCCCTCGCTCACGCCCTCACTCACGCCTTCTCCTCCGTCACGACCCGGTCGAACTCGTCGGTCACCGTCGGCACCCCGTCGCCCTCGCCCCCGCTCCAGCGCACCATCAGCTCCCCCAGCGCCTCGTCCTGGTCCAGGGCGACGGCCTTCTCGCGGTACAGCTCCAGGAGGGCCAGGAACCGGGCCACCACGGTCAGGGTGTCCGGGGCGTCCTCGGCGAGCACCCGGAAGCTGGCCTCGCCCGCCTCCCGCAGCCGGGCCACCACGATCTCGGCCTGCTCCCGCACCGAGACGAGCGGGGCGTGGATGTGATCGACGTACACCTGCGGCTTGGCCCTGGGCTGCATGGCCTTGACGGCCAGCTTCGCGAAGCCCTCGGCGCCGATGCTGATGACGACGTCGGGCAGCAGCTCGGCGAGGTGCGCCTCCAGGCCGACGGTGCGCGGATACCGGCGCGCCTCGGTGTCGAGCCGCTCGCTGAAGATGTCCGCGATCCGCTTGTACGCCCGGTACTGGAGCAGTCGCGCGAACAGCAGGTCCCGGGCCTCCAGGAGCGCGAGGTCGGCCTCGTCCTCCACCTCGGCGGCGGGCAGCAGCCGGGCCGCCTTGAGGTCGAGCAGAGTGGCCGCGACGACGAGGAACTCGGTGGTCTGGTCCAGGTCCCAGTCCGGCCCCATGCCCCGGATGTGCGCCATGAACTCGTCGGTCACCTTGGAGAGGGCGACCTCGGTGACGTCCATCTTGTGCTTGGAGATGAGCTGGAGGAGAAGGTCGAAGGGCCCCTCGAAGTTGGCCAACCGAACGGTGAACCGCCCGTCACCGGGCTCGGGGTCACCGCCGGCCTCGGGCTCGGCTTCGGCCTCGGGCTCGGGCTCGGATCCGGCTTCGGATCCGGCTCCGGCTCCGGCTTCGGATCCGGCTTCGGCTTCGGGGGGCGCAAATCCAGCTTCTGGAGGTCCCTCCTGGACGAAGTCCTCGGGGGAGTTCGGGGAACGGGGGCCGGGGGGCGCTGTCCTCATCAGTGGCCCCGCCGCGGGCCCCGGCTCCACCCGCTCACCCGCACCCGCACCCGGATCCACCCCCCGGAGGGGCTCGGGAAGGGGCGGGGTGGGGGAAGTCCCCCCCGGCCCCCGCCCCAGCGCACGCCGCGCCGCACGCGCAGCGGAGACGGGGGGTTCGTCAGCAGTCGACAAGGGTGGTCCAGGGGAGGAAAGGGCGGGCGGGCGGGGCGAGAGGGCTCCGCCGCAGGCTAACGGCTACCGCCCCCGAAGACGCCGCACGAGAATGCTCGCGTCGCCCCGCGACTCCAGGTCGGCGAGGACGACCGCGACCGCCTCGCGGACGATCCGCCCGCGGTCGACCGCGAGCCCGTGCTCTCCGCGCAGGACCAGGCGCGCGTGCTCCAGGTCCATGAGCTCCTCGGCGGAGACGTACACCGTGATCTTCTCGTCGTGCCGCTCCCGCCCGCTGGGCCGCCGGTTGGCCGCCCGCTGGCGGCGCCGCTGCTGCGCGGTGCCGGAACCGGAGCCGGACCCCGTGCCGGAGCCCTGGGCCGGTGCCCGACGGGCCTTGGCGGCCTCCTCCGCGGCACCCCGGCTGCGCGGCTCTCCGGAGCCGGAGTCCTCGTCCGCGGCGGTGTGCTCCGCCTCGGCGGGCTCGGCGGCGACGGAGTCGCTCTCGCCCGCCGGGGCCGGCACCCGTGCCTCGCCGTTGGCCCCCCTGCGCGGGGCGGACGGCGAGAGCGCCATCCCCCCGGTCGTACGGAACAGTTCGTCGGCCCCGGGCAGACTCACTCGGCGTGACACCGGGCGAGCACCTCCCTGGCGAGCTGACGGTAGGCGGCCGCGCCGACGGAGTTGGAGGCGTACGTCGTGATCGGCTCACCGGCGACCGTGGTCTCCGGGAAGCGCACGGTCCGGCCGATGACCGTGTGGTAGACGTGGTCGTCGAAGGCCTCGACCACACGGGCCAGGACCTCACGGCTGTGCACCGTGCGGGAGTCGTACATCGTGGCGAGGATGCCGTCCAACTCCAGGTCGGGGTTGAGGCGTTCCTGGACCTTCTCGATCGTCTCGGTGAGCAGCGCGACACCGCGCAGCGCGAAGAACTCGCACTCCAGCGGCACGATCACCTTGTGAGCCGCCGTCAGGGCGTTCACGGTGAGCAGGCCGAGCGAGGGCTGACAGTCGATCACGATGTAGTCGTAGTCCTGCATCAGCGGCTTGAGCGCCCGCTGGAGCGTGGACTCGCGCGCGACCTCGCTCACCAACTGCACCTCGGCGGCGGACAGGTCGATGTTGCTCGGCAGCAGGTCCATGTTGGGGACCGCGGTCTTGAGCAGCACCTCGTCGGCCGACATGCCCCGCTCCATGAGCAGGTTGTAGACGGTGAGGTCGAGTTCCATCGGGTTCACGCCGAGGCCGACCGACAGGGCTCCCTGCGGGTCGAAGTCGACGAGCAGCACGCGCCGTCCGTACTCCGCGAGCGCGGCACCCAGGTTGATGGTCGACGTGGTCTTGCCCACGCCGCCCTTCTGGTTGCACATCGCGATGATCTTCGCGGGACCGTGGTCGGTCAGCGGACCCGGGATCGGGAAGTACGGCAGCGGCCGTCCGGTCGGGCCGATCCGCTCGCGGCGCTGGCGGGCGGCGTCGGGGGCGAGGGTGGCCGCGTACTCGGGGTCGGGCTCGTACTCGGCGTCGGGGTCGTAGAAGTGCCCCTGGGGCACCTCGTCAAAGTCGGCGAGAGCGGCGGTGTCCCGGCCGCTCTCGTTGCCGGCCGTGGCGTTCACGTGTAGGCCGTCCATCATCCGTGGGGCTGTCGTCATGTGCTGGGTGGTTTCGAAGGTGCGGACCGCGACGGAGCCGACAGCCTCGGGCCCCGAAGGGCTCTGGCCCCGTACGGACGTCCCCGCAGGGAATCCAGACTGACCACCTCCGGGAGTAAATGTCGACTCATTCACAAGTCGTCTTACCTCCTTGGACGTGACCAGGAAACTTTATCGATAGGTCAGCGTGGCACCATGCCGACGGTTGGCGACTCTATGGCGTGTCACCGGTCCGCAGCAACACAATCCGCCGGACCCGGCCCGATGTGTCGGCAACCGAACACCCCTCTGTCAAGGGCGTACAGGCACTCAGGCACACGTTTCACCAGTGCGCGAAACGGTTAAAGGGTTACGTTCGAGGCGAGTTGAGCAAGCCCGGCGCAGGGGGGCGGAAGTGTCGCGACACACATCCGGCCGGACCTTGGTCGACAAGGTCCGGCCGGATGTACGAGGTTGACGGTCCGGGTTGACGAACCGGCTTTTGACTAGCCGATGAGCGTGTGCAGGTCGACCTGCTCCAGGCCGTGCGCCTCGGCGACGGGGCCGTAAACGACCTGGCCGTCATGGGTGTTGAGGCCCAGGGCGAGGGCGGCGTCGCGGCGCAGCGCCTCGGCCCAGCCGTTGTTCGCCAGCGACACGATGTAGGGCAGCGTGGCGTTGGTGAGGGCGTAGGTGGAGGTGTTCGGCACGGCGCCCGGCATGTTGGCGACGCAGTAGAAGACCGAGTTGTGGACCATGAAGGTCGGCTCGGCGTGGGTGGTCGGACGCGAGTCCTCGAAGCAGCCGCCCTGGTCGATCGCAATGTCGACAAGAACACTTCCGGGCTTCATCTTGGCGACGAGCTCGTTGGTGACCAGCTTCGGGGCCTTGGCGCCGGGGATGAGCACCGCGCCGATGACGAGGTCGGCCTCGATGACGGCCTTCTCCAGCTCGTAGGCGTTGGAGACGATCGTCTGCACCTTGGTGCCGAAGATCTTGTCGGCCTCGCGGAGCTTGTTGATGTCCTTGTCGAGCAGGGTCACGTGGAAGCCCATGCCGACGGCGATCTGCGCCGCGTTCCAGCCGGAGACGCCGCCGCCGATGACGACCGCCTTGCCGGCGTGGGTGCCGGGGACGCCACCGGGCAGCACGCCGCGGCCGCCGGCCGAGCGCATCAGGTGGTAGGCGCCGACCTGCGGGGCCAGCCGGCCCGCGACCTCGGACATCGGGGCGAGCAGCGGCAGCTGGCGGTTGGCCGTCTCGACCGTCTCGTACGCGATCGCGGTGGTGCCGGACTCCAGGAGGGCGTCCGTGCACTCGCGGGAGGCGGCGAGGTGCAGGTAGGTGAAGAGCGTCTGGTCCTTGCGGAGGCGGTGGTACTCCTCCGCGATCGGCTCCTTGACCTTCAGCAGCAGGTCGGCGGTGGCCCAGACCTCGTCGGCGCTGCCGAGGATCTCCGCGCCGGCGGAGACGTACTCGGCGTCCGTGATCGACGAGCCGACGCCGGCGTTCTGCTCGACGAAGACCTGGTGGCCGTGGCGCACCAGCTCGTGCACGCCGGCGGGGGTGATGGCCACCCGGAACTCGTTGTTCTTGACCTCGCGGGGGATACCGACCTTCACGTCGATCACGGTCCTTGGCTCAGGGAAAAAAGGGGGGCAATGCCATACATACCCGGAAGCACGACGGCACACCGGGAGGTACCGCAGGACGTTGCGGCAGAGCCAGTCTAATGAAGGTTTTCTCGCTGTCTACCCTTACAAAGCTTCAATCTTTGGCTGAAGCGCTACGGATTTCGCAGGTCCCCCGGGGCTGTGGCCTCATCTTCCAGAAGCCGGTCGGCCGTCGCGCGGTGCAATCGCGCGGCCGCGGGGTCGCCGAGCCGGTCGAGGGTGTCGGCCAGCCTGAGCTGGAGCGCGGCCTGGAGTCGCAGATCACCGGCCGTGCGGGCCAGCTCCACGGCCTCGCGGCAGGTTCGCAGCGACTCCTCGGGGCGCCCGGCGTACTCCTGGACCCGGGCCGCCTCGCTCAACGCCCTTGCCTGGCTTGGGAGATCGCCGAGCCGCCGGTATCCGGCCACCGCCGCGCGCCAGCAGCGCAGCGCCTCGCCGTAGCGGCCCGCGTACGTGTGCACGGTGGCGAGCCGCCCGTACAGCCGGGCCTCGTCGGGGCGCTCGCCGCGTGCGAGCCGCTGGGACAGCGCGCGCCCGTACCAGTCGGAGGCACGCTGCCAGTCCCCCAGCTCCTGGTGGGCGCCGCCTACGGATTCCATCGCGCGGCCGGTCGCGTACGGGTCGTTCGCGGCCCGTCCGGCGTCCAGGGCGAGCCGGTAGCGGGCCAGCGCCTCGGCCGTGCGCCCGGTGCCGGCGTCCAGGTCGCCCAGGTTGAGCAGGGCCGCGGCCTTCTCGCGGTGCAGCTCGCGGCGCTCGGCGACGTCCAGGACCAGCTGGTGCAGGCCGTACAGCTCGGGGGCGGCGGCCTCGGCACCCCGGTGGGCGGCGAGCGCGCGGACCAGGGCGGCCACCAGGCGGCGGGCCAGCGTGTCGAGCTCGCCGTCCGCGACGGCGAGCCGGGCCGAGGCGAGCAGCGCGGGCCGGCGAGTGCTGAGCCAGGCGTCCGCGACGGCGGCGCTGGGGAAGCGCAGGGCGCGCGGAAGGCCGGCGAGCTTCCGGCGGGCGGGCGAGCCTTCGGGCTCGGTGACCGCGCGGCAGGACTGGAGCAGCCGTACCGTCCGCTCCAGCATGCGGGCGCGGGCCAGCTGCACCTCGCCGGGCCGGTCGACCCGCTCGCAGAGCGCCCGGAACAGCGGCGCGAGCGCGCCCGGCACCCGGTACTGCTCGGGGACTCCGGGGTCGCGGCGCAGCAGCCCGTACCGCACGAAGTCGGCGAGCGCGGTCTGGGCGCCCGAGACCGAGCAGCCGGCCAGCGCGGAGGCGGTGTGCGCGTCGGCGATCCCGGCGGGAGCGAGCGCGAGCAGTCGCAGTATCCGGGCGGCCGGCTGCGAGAGGGACTCGTACACCAGCCGGAAGGAACGGGCCAACGGCCTTGTGGCGTCCGGGACTTCGTCCTCGTCGTCGCCCATGGCGCGCAACTGCTTGGCCACGTCGGCGACGGCGGCCTTGGGGCGGGCCGCGAGCCAGCCGCCGACCAGGACGAGGGCGGCGGGCTGTCCCCCGCAGACCTCGACGAGGGTCTCGGCGGCGCGCGGGTCGACCGTGACGCGCACCGATCCGGTGTAGCCCTCCAGGAGTTCGACGGCCGACTTCACGTCGAGGCCGCCGAGGGTGCAGGGGCGGACGTCGGGGATCCCGGTGAGCGGGCCCCGGGCGGTCGCCACGATCAGGCACCGGGAGGTGTCGGGAAGCAGCGGGCCGACCTGTTCGGCATCGGCCGCGTCGTCGAGCAGCACGACCGCCCGGCGGCCCGCGAACGCCCCGCGGACCAGCTGGGTCAGCTCGTCCTCGCCGGCCCCCGGCGGCGCCGGGACGTCCAGGGCGTCCAGCAGGTCGCGGGCGACCCGGTCGACGGGGACCCGGGCGCCGCCGGGCTCGGTGAGCGCGGCGCGCAGCACCCCGTCGGGGTAGTCGGCGGCCACCGTGCGGGCCAGTTCGTCGGCGAGTGCGCTGCGTCCCGATCCGGGGCGGCCCGCGATCAGCAGGACCCTGGCCCGGGGCGACTTCTTTCCTGACAGAGTGTCAAGTCCGGCCCGCTCGATGTCGGCCCGGAGCTCCTTCAACTCCCGCTGCCTGCCCAGGAATTGGTCCACGCACTGCCCGGCGGCAGCGCCACCCACGTCCACCGCCTGATCCGTCACGGGCCACGCTCCGTCCGCCTGAGCACCTGGGGACCGTGCGGGTCTCCGCACGGGCAGTCCGAGCGTAGTTCACGCTTCGTGACCGTTTGGGTGGAGCGCGGCGGGGATGTCGCCCGATCGGATCAGCGGATTTTCAGATCGGACGGGACCGGGTGCGATCGGATGTGACCGAAGACACGGCTGAGCCCACGCGTCGAAGGCCGTGTCCCACCCCTCGAAGGCGCTGGTCCCGCTCACGCCTCGAAGGGCAGGGTCACTCCTCGAAGAGCCGGGTCACACCTCGAAGAGCCGGGTCACACCTCGAAGGGCCGGGCCGGCCAGGGCGCGTCGGCCGGGCGCAGCGCGTCCACGCCGTCGCCCCGCAGAACGGCCGAGAGCGCGAGCGCGCCGATCACCAGGCAGGTGTTGTGCAGCTCCCCCGCGAGGGCGCCGCGCACGAGTTCGTCGAGCGGGACGCGGGCCAGCTCCATGTCGGCCTCCTCCTCGGAGACCTCGAAGCGCTCGCCGTCCGCCTCGGACAGATCGCGGGCCAGGAAGATGCGTACGGCTTCGTCGCTGCCGCCGGGCGAGGTGTACACGTCGGTCAGGACGTGCCACTGCTCGGCCTTGACGTGCGCCTCCTCGTACAGCTCGCGCTGGGCGGCGTGCAGCGGGTTCTCGCCGGGCACGTCCAGGAGCCCGGCCGGGATCTCCCAGAGCTTGTGGCGCACCGGGTGGCGGTACTGGCGCAGCACCAGGACCCGGCCCTCGTCGTCGAGGGCGCAGATCGCCACCGAGCCGGGGTGGACCTGGTAGTCGCGCTGGTGGACCGCGCCGTCGGGCATCACGACGTCGTCGGTGCGGACGCTCGTCTTGTGGCCGGTGAAGGGAGTGGTACTCGCCACGACCTGCCACTGTTCGGCGGTGTCCTCGATGGCCATGTCGGCGTCCTCCCACAGTGCGCGCGCAACAACAGAAACCGGGGTACCGGGCCCTGGTGAGGACCCCGTACCCCGGCAACGTTAACGCGCGCGCGACGATGCGCGACTACTTGACGGGCTTGCCCGTCTTGCGCTCCACGGCGGCCTTGACCAGGCCCGCGAAGAGCGGGTGCGGGCGCGTGGGGCGCGAGCGCAGCTCCGGGTGCGCCTGCGTGGCGACCAGGTAGGGGTGCACCTCGCGCGGGTACTCGACGTACTCGACGAGCTTGTTGTCCGGGGAGGTGCCCGAGAAGACGAGGCCCGCCTTCTTCTCCAGCTCCGCGCGGTAGGTGTTGTTCACCTCGTAGCGGTGGCGGTGGCGCTCCTCGACGTAGGGCTGGTCGTCGTAGACCTCACGGACGATCGAGCCCTCGGCGAGCTTGGCCGGGTACAGGCCGAGCCGCATCGTGCCGCCCAGGTCGCCCGCGCCCTCGACGTAGGCCAGCTGCTCCTCCATCGTCGAGATGACGGGGTGGGCGGTGGCGGCGTCGAACTCGGTGGAGTTGGCGTCCGGGATGCCGGCCAGGTTGCGGGCGGCCTCGATGACGATGCACTGGAGGCCCAGGCAGATGCCGAGCAGCGGCACCTTGTTCTCGCGGGCGTACTGGATCGCACCGATCTTGCCGTTCACACCGCGGTCGCCGAAGCCGCCGGGGACCAGGATCGCGTCCACGTCACCGAGGTGCTTCTTGGCGCCGGCCGGGGTCTTGCAGTCGTCCGAGGTGACCCACTTGACCTTGACCCGGGCCTTGTTGGCGAAACCGCCGGCCCGCATGGCCTCGGTGATCGAGAGGTAGGCGTCGGGCAGGTCGATGTACTTGCCGACCAGCGCGACGGTGACCTCGTGCAGCGGGTTGTGGACCCGGTCGAGCAGGTCGTCCCACTGCGTCCAGTCCACGTCCCGGAACGGCAGGTCCAGCTTGCGGACGACATAGGCGTCCAGGCCCTCGGTGTGCAGCACCTTGGGGATGTCGTAGATCGACTTGGCGTCGATGGCGGCGACCACGGCCGCCTCGTCCACGTCGCACATCAGCGAGATCTTGCGCTTGATGGACAGCGGCACCTCGCGGTCGGCGCGCAGCACGATCGCGTCGGGCTGGATGCCGATGTTGCGCAGGGCGGCGACCGAGTGCTGGGTCGGCTTGGTCTTCAGCTCGCCCGAGGGGCCGATGTAGGGCAGCAGCGAGATGTGCACGACGAAGACGTTGTCGCGGCCGACCTCGTGGCGGACCTGGCGGACGGTCTCCAGGAACGGCAGCGACTCGATGTCGCCGACCGTGCCGCCGACCTCCGTGATGACGACGTCGACGTCGTCGGTCGCCATCCGGCGGATGCGGTGCTTGATCTCGTTGGTGATGTGCGGGATGACCTGGACGGTGTCGCCCAGGTACTCGCCGCGCCGCTCCTTGGCGATGACCTGCGAGTAGACCTGGCCGGTCGTCACGTTGGCGGACCCGTCCAGGTCCACGTCCAGGAAGCGCTCGTAGTGGCCGATGTCCAGGTCGGTCTCGGCGCCGTCGTTGGTGACGAACACCTCACCGTGCTGGAACGGGTTCATCGTGCCGGGGTCGACGTTCAGGTACGGGTCGAGCTTCTGCATCGTGACCCGAAGGCCCCGCGCCTTGAGGAGCGCACCCAGGCTGGAGGCAGTCAGACCCTTGCCGAGGGAAGAGGCGACACCCCCGGTGACGAAGATGTGCTTGGTCGTCGTGGCTGCGCTGTTTCGCAAAGCCGTGGGCTGCATGGCCAAGAGGGGGCTCCCGTGGTCGCTGTCTGGAGTGCGTACCGGTCACCCTGTGTGGATCTTGTGCGAGATTCCGGAGGGTGCCGTCGCTGCGGTTCGGGGCTTTTTTCAGCACCCGGCCACGGGCTACCAGGGTATCAGCGACAACGGGAGACCGCGCCCGGCCACGCTCTGTATGCCGCTGGTCAGCCCTGAGTGCGAGCCTCACTCGTTCGGCTCAGTGGCGTTCGAGGAAGGCTTAAGCGGATCACCAAGGTGCGTCGTATCCTGCTCGGACACTCGCTTGCCGAGCCGCCTGGTAGCACGGCACCACCCAGCCCGTCACCCGGAACATGCGCTCGTTGGCGAACCCTTGACCGCTGTCGCTGTAAGCGCCCCCAGGGGGCGGACGTGGCCGTTCGACTGGAGATTGCACGTGGCCGGGCGCATCGAGGATTACGCACTCATCGGAGACATGCAGACCGCCGCACTGGTCTGCCGGGACGGCACCGCGGACTGGCTCTGCCTGCCCCGCTTCGACTCGCACGCCGTCTTCGCCGGACTGCTCGGCACCGAGGAACACGGCTTCTGGCGGGTCGGGCCGGCACACGGCACCGACGATCCGCCCCCGCCGGCCGACCGGCGCCGCTACCGGGGCGACTCACTCATCCTGGAATCGGAGTGGGACACCCCGCGCGGCACGGTCCGGGTGACCGACTTCATGCCGCCGCGTGACGGCGCCCCGCAGCTGATCCGCATCGTGGAGGGCGTCAGCGGCCGGGTCCCGATGCGCTCCATGCTGCGCATGCGGTTCAGTTACGGGCGGATCACCCCCTGGGTGCACAAGGTCGACTCGCGCACGGTGGCCGTCGCGGGCCCCGACTCGGTCTGGCTGGACACCGAGGCCGAGACGTACGGCAAGAACCTCACGACGTACTCCGACTTCACCGTCTCGCCGGGCGAGCGCGTCGCCTTCACCATCAGCTGGCAGCCCTCGCACCAGAAGCCGCCGGCGCTGCCCGAGCCCGAGGCGTCCCTTGAGGCGACCGAGGAGTTCTGGCGCGAGTGGGTGGACCACTGCACCTACCACGGGCCCTACCGCGAGGCCGTGGTCCGCTCCCTGATCACCCTCAAGGCGCTCACCTACGCGCCGACCGGCGGCATCGTGGCCGCCCCCACCATGTCGCTGCCCGAGCACATCGGCGGCGAGCGCAACTGGGACTACCGCTACACCTGGCTGCGGGACGCGGCGATCACCCTGTCCTCGCTGCTGCGCACCGGCTACCGCGAGGAGGCCCGCGCCTGGCGCGAGTGGCTGCTGCGCTCGGTGGCGGGCGACCCGGAGAACCTCCAGATCATGTACGGGATCGCCGGGGAGCGCGAGCTCGGCGAGACCGAGCTGGACTGGCTGCCCGGGTACGAGAACTCGACCCCGGTACGGGCCGGGAACGGCGCCGCGCACCAGCTCCAGCTCGATGTGTACGGCGAGGTCACCGAGGCGCTGCACCTGGCGCACATGACGGGCCTGGCCCGCAACGACTACGCGTCGCTGCTCCAGCTGAAGCTGATCCGCTACCTGGAGAGCCACTGGGACCAGCCGGACGAGGGCATCTGGGAGGTGCGCGGCCCGCGCCGCCACTTCGTGCACTCCAAGGTGATGGCCTGGGTGGCCGTGGACCGCACGATCAAGCTCATCGAGTCCGGGGACGCGGACGGACCGCTCGACAAGTGGCGCGAGCTGCGCGACGACATCCACCGGGACGTCTGCGAGAAGGGCTACGACAAGGAACGCAACACCTTCACGCAGTCCTACGGCTCCCAAGAGCTGGACGCGTCCTTGCTGCTCATCCCGCAGATGGGCTTCCTGCCGCCGGACGACAAGCGGGTGATCGGCACGATCGAGGCGATCCAGCGCGAGCTGTCCACGCCGGACGGGTTCATCCTGCGCTACCCGACGACGGGCGGCGACTCGGACAACCTGGACGGCCTGCTCGGCGAGGAAGGGGCCTTCCTGGCCTGCTCGTTCTGGATGGCGGACGACCTCGCGATGATCGGCCGGGTCGACGAGGCCCGCAAGCTCTTCGAGAAGCTGCTCGCCCTGCGCAACGACCTCGGACTGCTCGCCGAGGAGTGGGACCCGCACCTGCAGCGCCAGGTCGGCAACTTCCCGCAGGCCTTCAGCCACGTCCCGCTGATCGACACCGCCCTGCGGCTGACGGCGTCCGGCGCGTACGGCGGCTGACGGGTCCGGCGCGTACGGCGGCTGACGGGTCCGGTCCGCCCCGCGTGACGTATGCCACAAGGGGCGGATTTCGGGGCGTAACCGCAGGTAGCGTCCGCCGCATGCGGTGTCGTCCCGGGGTCCGGCCCCGGGTACCGCGGGACGAGAGGTGGGCGCAGTGGACACGCAGGGCGGGATCACCGTGCAGCGGGCCCTGGAGCTGCCGGGCCTGCGCGGCGGTCTCCCGGAGGTCGTCGCCGGCGCCGAGCGGCTCCAGCGCACGGTCCGCTGGGTGCACGCCGGCGAGGTGCCCAACATCGCCTCGCTGCTCAAGGGCGGCGAGCTGCTCCTGACCACCGGCCTCGGCCTCGGCACCCGCCCCGCCGAGCAGCGCGCCTTCGTGCGCCGGCTGGCGGACCGGGGCATCGCGGCCCTCGTCGTGGAGCTCGGCCCGCGCTTCGCCCGCCTGCCGGCCACCCTGGTGGAGACCGCTCGGGCGGCCGGGCTCCCGCTGGTCCAGCTGCACCGCGAGGTGCCGTTCGTGACGGTGACCGAAGAGATCCACACCGAGATCGTCAACGGCCACTACGCCCTCCTCCAGCGCGCCGAGGAAGTCCACCGGCGCTGCACGGGCGCGCTGCTCGGCGGCGGCGGAATCCCCCAAGTCCTCGGCATCCTGGCCGACTTCACCGCCAACCCGGTCTTCCTCGAAACCCCCGACGGCCAGCTCCTGTACGCCGCCGCGTGCGATACGGGCGAGGCGGCGGCCGACCCGCTCCAGGTCTGGGAGGGGCTGCGCGGCCAGCGCGAGGCCCGGGCGTCGGGGCCGCCGGCCGGCGCGGTCCTGGTGGACGTGCCGGGCGGCGGCCACGGCGTGGGCGCGGTACGGGCCCGGCTCGCACTGCTCGCGGTCGGCCCGCCGCTGCTCCCGGTGCACCGGATGGCGGCCGAGCGGGCGGCGGGCATCCTCGCGGTCGTCCTCATGCAGGCCCGCCAGGAGGAGGAGCTGGCCGCGCGCGGGCGCGGCGACTTCCTCACCGACCTCGCCGAGAGCCGCATCACCCCCGAGGACGCCCCGGCACAGGCCAAGGTGCTCGGCTTCAAGCCCGGCGAGGGTCCGCTCCTGCCGGTCGTGATGCGTCTCGCCTCGGAACTCGCCCCGACCGGCAACTGGGCCGTCCTCGCCCGGGCGGTCCTCGAAGAGCTGTCCTCGGTCGGCGTGCCGGTCCTGCTCGGCGTGCGCCCCGTCGAGGGCCGGGTGCCGCTGCTGCTCGGGCTCCGCTCGGAGTCGGAGCGCACCGCGGTCGCCGACCGGGTCGCGGCCGCGCTGCGGGCCGGCGTCGAGCGGGCCGGGCTCATGGGCGCGCGGGCCGGGACCCAGCCGGTGGTCGTGGTCGGGATGGCGGGCGGCTGGGCGGCGGCCGGGGCCGGGCTGCGGCACGCGGCCGAGACGGCCGCCGCGGCCCAGGGCCTGCCGGAGCGGCCCTGGTACGACGCCCGGCGCCTGGACATCGACCTCCTGCTGTGGCGGCTGCGCGAACACCCCGACCTCGCGGCGTTCGTGGAGCGGGCGATCGGCCCGCTCCAGGCGCACGACCGCGCCTCGCGGCCGCCGCTGCTGCCCACCCTGGAGACGTACCTCGCGCACGCGGGCCGCAAGGCGGAGACCGCCCGCGAGCTCCACCTCAACCGGCAGACCCTGTACAACCGCCTGGCCCGCATAGCGGACCTCCTGGGCACCGACCTGGACGACCCGCAGACGGTCCTCGCGCTCTCCCTCGCCCTGCGGGCCCGCCGGCACGCGGCCGGTCAGTAGCCGGCGGGAGCGTATCGGGACGCCCGGCAGCGAAGGTCATCGCCCGGGCACCCGCCCGGAGGGTACCGGCCGGCTCAGGCGCCGGCCAACTCGTCGTACACGGCGAGGACTTGGGCCACCGTCTCGTCCTCCGTGGGCCAGGTCCCGGCCTGCACCCGCCCCGCCTCGGCCAGCGCCCGGCGCGCCCCCGGGTCGTCGAGGAGGCCCACCACCGCCTCCGCCAGCGCCCCGGCGCTCCCGTACGGCACGAGCAGCGCCGCGTCCCCCACCAGCTCGGGCACCCCGCCCACCGCCGTCGCCACCAGCGGCACGCCCAGGCGCAGCGCCTCCTGCGCGAGCAGCGAGCGCGCCTCCCAGCGGCTGGGCAGCACCGCGACATCGGCGGCGCGGAGCAGCTCGGTGATGTCGTCGCGCCGCCCGACCAGGCGCACCGGCAGGGCCTCCGCCTCGATGCGGTGCTGGAGCCCGGCGCGGCCGGGCCCCTCCCCCGCGATGACGAGCAGCGGCGCCGGGTCGAGGTCGCGCCAGGTGCGGGCGGCGTCCAGGAGCACCTCGTAGCCGCGGTGGGCGACCAGGCTGCCCACCGCCATCAGCAACGGCCGTTCCACGGCGCCGAGTTCGGCCCGGGCCTTGCCGTCGGCGAGGCCCGGGGTGAGGCGGGGCGCGGGGACCGTGACCGGGGCGAGCCGGGCGTCGCGCGCGCCGTGGCCGCGGGCCAGGTCGACGAGGTCGGAACAGGTGGCGAGGACCACCGCGGCGGCCCGCGCGACCCTGCGCTCCAGGAGCCGCAGGACATGGCCGCGGGCGCCTTCGGCGTGCGCGCGGGTGTGCCAGGTGACGACCAGCGGGACACCGCGGCGGCCGCGCAGCGCGAGGGCGGCGCGGACGGCCGCGTGCAGCCCGTGCGCGTGCACCACGTCCGCGTCCGCGCAGGCGGCCCGCAGCGCGCCGACGGCCGCCGGGTCGCCGCGCCGCGAGACCGCCACGAACCGGGCCCCCGCCGCGAGGAAGTCGTACTCCCGCTCCAGTTCCGCGGGGGCGCAGACGGTGACGCGCACGCCCCGGGCGACCAGACCGGCCGCGAGCGACCTGACATGCGCGCTGCTGCCCGCACTGCCCCCGCCCAGCACTTGCACCGTACGCAGCTGTGACACGTGAACAGGCTCCCGGGGCGGCCGAGTCGGCGGGTGGAGGTCGGTGTTGCCCGGCCAAGGATGCCAGCCCGTACGGACGTTCCGGCGCCGTCCGGGGGTTCCTCCCGTGTCGCGCCGGGAGGATCACCGCACCGGAAACACCCCCACGGGTGAACTTCGGAGCTCCCGGGCGATGCGACGGCGGGGCCGGAACGCGGGACGACCGCCCCAACACCCCGACCCCGGAAGCCAGTTCGGCCACCGGGGCACCCCCGAGGGGCCGAGGGGCGACCCGAACCGGGCGCTATCCGTCCGCGCGCGCGGTGGCGAGCAGCTCCTCCGCGTGGGCCCGGGCCGTCTCCGAGTCCTCCTGGCCGGCCAGCATCCGCGACAGCTCGCGCACCCGGTCCTCGCCCTCCAGGACGGTGACGCCGGAGCGTGTGACGCTGCCGTCGTTGGTCTTCTCGACCAGGAGCTGACGATCGGCGAACGCGGCCACCTGCGGCAGATGCGTCACCACCACGACCTGCGCGGACTTGGCGAGCTTGGCGAGCCGGCGGCCGATCTCGACCGCCGCCTTGCCGCCGACGCCCGCGTCGACCTCGTCGAAGAGGTAGGTCGGCACCGGGTCCGTGCCCGCGAAGACGACCTCCACGGCGAGCATCACCCGCGACAGCTCACCTCCGGAGGCACCCTTGGCGATGGGCCGGGCCGGGGCGCCCGGGTGCGGGGCGAGCAGCAGCTCCACCTCGTCGGCGCCGGTCGGCCCGTAGGCCACGGTCCGCCCGCCCACCTCCACGCCCTCGGGGTCCTCGCTCTGGCCGACCGCGAACGAGACGCGCGCGTGCGGCATCGCGAGGGAGGCGAGTTCGGCGGTGACGGCCTCGGCGAACCGGGCCGCGGCCTCGGTGCGGGCATCCGTCAACTCCTGTGCCAGGACCGACAGTTCACCGCGCAGCCCGTCCCGCTCGGCGGTCAGCTGCTCGATCCGGTCGTCGTCTCCGTCGAGTTCGGTCAGCCGTTCCGCGCTCTCCTGCGCCCAGGTGAGCACGGCCGTGATGTCCTCGCCGTACTTGCGGGTGAGAGCGGTCAGGGCGGCCCGGCGCTCCTCCACGGCGGCGAGCCGCAGCGGGTCGGCGTCCAGGTCGTCGGCGTACCCGGCAAGCTCACCGGCCACGTCGCCGAGCAGGATCGCGACCTCGCCGATGCGTTCGGCGAGCGCCGCGAGCGCCGGGTCGTGCGACCGTACGCTCTCCAGCGCCCGATGGGCACCGGCCACCAGGGTCGCCCCGTCCACGCTCTCGGGGTCCTCCGGGTTCCCCGCGAGCGCCGAGTGCGCCAGGGCGGCGGCCGACGCGAGCGCCTCGGCGTGCCCGAGCCGTTCGGCCTCGGCCGCCAGTTCGACGTCCTCGCCGGGCAGCGGCTCGACGGCGGCGATCTCGTCAAGACCGAACCGCAGCAGATCGGCCTCCTGGGCACGCTCGCGCGCCCGCGTGATCAGCTCCTCCAGCTCGACGGCCACGGCCCGCAGCCGCCGGTAGGCCCCGGCGTACTTGGCGAGCGGGCCCGCGACCGCGTCACCGGCGTACCGGTCGAGCGCCTCGCGCTGTCGGGCCGGGCGCAGCAGGCCCTGCTGGTCGGTCTGGCCGTGCACGGCGACGAGTTCGTCGGCGAGTTCGGCGAGCAGCCCGACCGGCACCGACCGGCCGCCGAGGAACGCGCGTGAGCGGCCCTCGGCGGAAACGGTACGGCTCACGAGCAGCGTGCCCTCGTCCAGCTCGGCCCCGGCCTCCTCGGCCCGCAGCACCGCGGAGCTGCCCGGGCGCAGCGCGATCCGGCCCTCGACGACCGCCGCCTTGGCGCCGATCCGCACCAGGGCGGGGTCGGCGCGCCCGCCGAGCAGCAGCCCCAGACTGGTGACGACCATGGTCTTGCCGGCGCCCGTCTCGCCGGTCACCGCGGTGAAACCGGGTGACAGCTCGACGACAGCGTCGTCGATGACCCCGAGCGACCGTATCCGCATCTCCTCCAACACGGACACGACCTTACGAGGTCCGGGGCCCTGTGTGCGACGCCCCCCGTACCGTCACCCTCTCGTGGACCTCTCGTGGTGCCCCCTCGTGGTACCCGGACCGGCGGTGCGGGGGAAAACCCCAGCGGGATCGGGAGGCCCGCCGGATGGCCCCGGCATCACCCCCGACGCGAACCTGGGCGCATGAGTACAGGACTGGCCCGTTCCGCCCTGCGCGGCCACCGCCCGGCGTTCGTCGGCACGTTCGTGGCGGCGCTGTTCGCGGCGACCGTGGTGAGCGCGTCGATGACCCTTCTCCTCAGCACGTCGGCACACGGCCTCTCCGCCCGGGCCCGCGCCGCGATGTCGGCACATGGCATAGGCGACATGGCGGTCGTGATGCTCATCGGCTCCGTCTACATGTCGATCTTCGTGATCGCCTCGACGATGGGCACCGCGGTAACCCAGCAGCACCGCGAGTTCGCTCTGGTACGGGCCATCGGCGCCCGGCCCCGGCAGGTGCGGCGGGCCGTGGTGGCCCAGGCGGTCGCCGCCGCCGTGCCGGCCGCGGGGGCCGGGTTCCTGCTCGGCGGCGGCCTGTTGAGCCGGGTCTGGTTCGCGGGTCTCGTCGACCACGGCCTGGTCCCGGCCGAGGTGCCGTACCGCTTCACCTGGTGGGCGCTGCCGGTCTGTCTGGCCGTCGCCGTGGTCACCTCGGGGCTCGCCGCGTTCCTGGCCTCGCTGCGCTTCTCCGTCCTGCGCCCGGCACGGGCCCTGGCGGAGGCGTCGGCGGGCCGGCGCGGGCTCGGGAAGGTGCGGGCACCGCTGGGCGTGCTGGCGGTCGCGGGCGGCGGCGCGCTGTCGCTGGCGCTGGCCCACCAGTCCTCGGACGACGCCGCGCAGGCCTCGTTCCTCGTCCTGCTGCTGTTCTGCGCCGGGACGGGCCTGCTCGGCCCCAAGGTGGTGGGCCCGGCTGCCCGGCTCGTCTCGGCACCGGCCCGCCGGTTCGGCGGCAGCGCGCGGTTGGCGATGCTCAACGTCCGCTCGCAGCCGCGCCGC
Source organism: Streptomyces sp. NPDC006691 (assembly GCF_042869955.1). NCBI lineage: Bacteria > Bacillati > Actinomycetota > Actinomycetes > Kitasatosporales > Streptomycetaceae > Streptomyces > Streptomyces sp. NPDC006691. The sequence goes on along the minus strand of NZ_JBIAGW010000018.1, from coordinate 11,566 downwards.
TTCGCGGCCGCCGTCCTCCCGCTGGTCCTGGTCACCGGCTTCGGCCTCACCAAGATCGCCATGCGTACGACGGCGGCCCACCACACGGGCTCGGCGGGCAGCGCGGGCGAGGTCTGGCTGGACTACTCCGGTACGGGTCTGTACGCCGGCTTCGCCGCGATCGCGGCGGCCAACACCCTGGCGATGATCTCCTTCGAGCGGCGCCGGGACATCGCCCTGCTCCGGGTGGTGGGCACCCTGCCCCGCCAGGTCCGCGCGATGGCCGCGTGGGAGGCCGGCATCGTCGCGGCCACGGCCCTGGTGCTCGGCGCGGCGGTCGCGCTCGCGACGCTCGCCCCGATGCTGGTGGCCGCGTTCGGCTCGTGGATCCCGTTCCTGCCGTGGCCGGCCGCGCTCGCCGTCACCGGCGGCACCCTGGCCCTGACGCTGCTGGCCACCGGCATCCCGGTGCGCGCGGCGCTGCACCGGCGGGCGATCAGGACGCTGGCCACGTCCTGAGGCCCGCCGCGCGCGGACCGGTCAGTGCGGCGCGCCGCGCCAACCCGACACCGGCAGGGCGAACTTGGCGACGAGCCGGTCGGTGAACGAGGCGTGGTGCAGCCGGGCGAGCCGTACCGGAACGGCCCCGCGGCGCACCTCCACCCGTGCGCCCGACGGCAGTTCGACCGTGCGGCGCCCGTCGCACCACAGCACGCCGTGCGGGGTGCCCGGCTGGACCTCGACCGCGAGGACCGAGGCGGGCGAGGTGACCAGCGGCTTGGCGAACAGGGCGTGCGCGCTGATCGGCACCATGAGCAGCGCCTCGACCTCGGGCCACACCACGGGCCCGCCGGCCGAGAAGGCGTACGCGGTCGAGCCGGTCGGGGTGGCGCACACGATGCCGTCGCAGCCGAACCCGGTGACGGGTCGGCCGTCGATCTCCAGGACGACCTCCAGCATCCGCTCGGGCGACACCTTCTGGACGGCGGCCTCGTTGAGCGCCCAGTCCTCGTGCAGCACATCGCCGTTGTTGTGCACGACGACGTCGAGCGTCATGCGCTCCTCGACCTCGTAGGCCCGGGTCACGACCCGGTCGACGACCTTGTCCAGATCGTCGCGCTCGGCCTCCGCGAGGAAGCCGACCCGGCCCAGGTTGACCCCGAGCATCGGCACGCCGGACGCCCGCGCGAGCTCGGCGCCGCGCAGCAGTGTGCCGTCGCCGCCTAGGACGATGAGCAGCTCACAGGCGTCCAGGCACTCGGGCGTGGCGTCCTCGACGATGTCCGCCTCGGCGGGCAGCGGCAGATCGGCCGCCTCCGCCCGCAGCACCCGTACGCCGAGGCCGCTGCGCAGCAGCCCCCGTACGACCAGCTCCGCACTGCGGATGGCGGCGGGTCTTCCGGTGTGCGCGAGCAGGAACACCGTGCGCGTTCCCGTGCCGTTCTCCGGGAGGTTCTCCCGGTCGTCCTCCGGGGTGATCTCCGAGGTGTTCTCCGACGAGCTCAACGAGGTCCCTCCGCCACTGCGCGTTCCACGTCCGCGGGATCCAGTGCGGGCGCCCCGGCCCGCAGCCACAGAAAGTACTCGACGTTGCCGGAGGGCCCGGGCAGCGGGCTCGCGGTCACCCCGGCCACGCCGAGGCCGAGCCCGGCCGCCTGGGCCGCCACGGTCCGCACGGTCTCGGCCCGCAGCTCGGGACTGCGCACGACGCCGCCGCTGCCGAGCCGCTCCTTGCCGATCTCGAACTGCGGCTTGACCATGAGGACCAGGTCCGCGTCGGGCGCCGAGCAGCGCACCAGGGCGGGCAGGACCAGCCCGAGCGCGATGAAGGAGAGGTCGCCGACGACGAGGTCGGCGGGCTCTCCGTCGATGTCGTCCAGCGTCAACTCGCGTACGTTCGTACGGTCCTTCACGGTGACCCGGTCATCGCTCTGCAGGGACCAGGCGAGCTGTCCGTAGCCGACGTCGACGGCGACCACGTGACCGGCGCCGGCGCGCAGCAGCACATCGGTGAAGCCACCCGTGGAGGCGCCCGCGTCGAGCGCCCGGCGGCCCTCGATCTTCAGGCCCTGCGGGACGAAGGCCGCGAACGCCCCGGCGAGCTTGTGGCCGCCGCGCGACACATAGTCCGGATCGCTGTCGTCCTCGACGACGACGATGGCGGCAGCGGTCTCGACCTGCGTGGCGGACTTCGTGGCGACGGTCTTGCCGACGCTCACCCGCCCCGCGGCGATCAGCTGGGCGGCGTGCTCCCGCGACCGCGCGAGTTTCCGGCGCACCAGCTCGGCGTCGAGGCGGCGGCGTGCCACTCCTGCCACGTTCGGTTCAGCTCCTGTAGTCGTAGTTCGTCGGCGGTCCGGCGGACCGCCAGGGGCGTTGCCCGGCCAACGGCCGGACCGGCCCGGAGGTTCCCCCCTGGCCGGCGTCCAGCGCGGTCAGCGCGTCGCGCAGTCCTCGGTGTACATCCTCGTACACCTCCAGGTGACCGTCCGTACCGAGGTGATCCACGTCCCCGAGCCGCTCGACGAGGGCGTCGATGTCGGGGTCGCCGCTGGGCGTACGGGCCACGCCCAGCGGAACGGGCCCGCCCGCCTCGGATTCCGTCCGGGCTTCTGCCTCGGGTTCCGTCCGGGCTTCCACCTCGGGTTCCGTCCGGGCTTCCACCTCGGGTTCGGCAGCGGGGTCCGGCATCGCGTCGCTCATGCCAAGACGCTACCGCGAAGGCCTGGGGTACGGTCGGTCACGATGGCGACCATGGAGGAGTGCCGCAGCGCACTCGACAAACTTTCGGACAACCTGGCCGGCGCGCGCGGTGACGTGCGGGCCGCGGCCGCCCTTGACCGCTCGCTGAGCTGCCACATCACGGACCTGGACGTCACGTTCCCGGGCCGCTTGCGAAACGGGCGCATCGAGGTCCTCGGTGCGGAGCCGGGGCCGCCCCGCTCGAAGGCCCAGATCCGGCTGGCGATGAAGGGCGACGACCTGGTCGCCCTGGTCGCCGGCGAGCTCAACTTCGCGAAGGCGTGGGCCTCGGGCCGGGTCCGCCTGGAGGCCGGCATCCGAGACCTCCTCCGTCTCCGCACCCTGCTCTGACCGGGCCCCGGGAGCTGCGGTTCGCCTGCGGCCGTGCGTGGTTGCCCGCGCAGTTCCCCGCGCTCCTGGGCGGTACCGGTGCCCGTGCAGCTTCAGCCCGTCATGGGGGCCCCTGGTCCCCCTGGTCCCCCTGGCCCTCAAGGCCTTGGGGGAGATTGAGGGCGAGCGCCCTCCAGGCGCGAACGGGGTCCGGGGCGGGCCACCAGGAGGCCGGGCTCAGCCCACCAGCGCGGAACGCCGCGGCGCCGCCGGCACCACCAGCGGCGTCCCCGTCTCCGGATCCGGGATCACCTGGCACCGCACCCCGAACACCCGCTCCACCAACTCCGCCGTGACCACGGAGGCCGGCGCCCCCTCGGCCACCACCTCCCCGTCCCGCATCGCGATGAGATGCGAGGCATACCGCGCGGCCTGGTTGAGATCGTGGAGCACGGCCACCAACGTCCGCCCCTGCTCCGCGTGCAGCTCCGCGCAGAGATCCAGCACTTCGATCTGGTGCTGGATGTCCAGGAACGTCGTCGGCTCGTCGAGCAACAGCAGCGGCGTCTGCTGAGCCAGCGCCATGGCGATCCAGACCCGCTGGCGCTGCCCGCCGGACAACTCGTCGACGTACCGCTCCCCCAGACCGCCGACCCCCGTCGCCTCCATGGACTCCTGGACGATCCGCTCGTCCTTGGGCGACCACTGCCGCAGCAGCCCCTGGTGCGGATAGCGCCCGCGCGCCACGAGGTCGCCCACCGTGATCCCGTCCGGGGCGATGGACGACTGCGGGAGCAGGCCGAGGGTCCGCGCCACCTTCTTCGCGGGCAGCGAGTGAATGGCCTGCCCGTCGAGCAGCACCCGCCCCTCGCTCGGCTTGAGCATCCGGGACAGGGCCCGAAGGAGCGTGGACTTGCCGCAGGCGTTGGGCCCGACGATCACCGTGAAGGAGCGGTCCGGGATCTCGACCGACAGGTCCTTGGCGATCACCCGCTGGTCGTAGCCGAGGGTGACCGATTCCGCGCTGAGGCGCTGCATGCTCGTACTCCTGCCAGAAGAACCGCTGTGCGTGAGGGAGTGGGGGGTGGCGGGCGCGGGACGCCGGCTCATATCCGGCCCGCCCGGCGCTCGGTGACCAGGAGCCACAGCAGGTAGACGCCGCCGACCATGCCGGTCAGGACCCCCACCGGTAGCGTGCTCTCGCCGAACAGCCGCTGCGCACCCCAGTCGGCGACGACCAGGAGCGCCGCGCCCATGCACGCCGAGGCGAGGATGTTCGGCCCGGTGGCCCGGGTGAGCCGACGGGCCAGCTGCGGCGCGGTCAGCGCCACGAAGGAGATGGGCCCGGCGGCCGCGGTCGCCGAGGCGTTGAGCAGCACGGCACAGAGCATCAGGACGGTACGGGTGCGCTGCACCGGCACGCCGAGCGCGTACGCCGCGTCGTCGCCCATCTCCAGCATCCGCAGCGGCCGCCCGTACACGAGGACCGCCGGAAGCAGCACCACGAACAGCACGAGCAGCGGCCACACCTGGGCCCAGTCGCGCCCGTCGAGGGAGCCGGTGAGCCAGACCATCGCGCGGGTGGCGTCCACCAGGGTGGACTTGGTGAGGAGGTAGTGGATGCACGCGGTGAGCATGGCGGCCGCGCCGACGCCGACGAGGACGAGCCGGTAGCCGTGCACGCCCTTCTTCCACGCCAGGAGGTAGACGGCGACGCCGGTGGCGAGGCCGCCGACGAGCGCCCCGAGGGAGACGGCGACCGTGCCGCCGTGGAAGAACACGATGACGGTGAGCGCGCCGACCGAAGACCCCTGGCCGAAGCCGATGACGTCCGGACTGCCCAGCGGATTGCGGGAGATGGACTGGAACAGCGCCCCCGAGATGCCGAGCGAGGCACCCACCAGGAGCGCCACGAGCACACGGGGCAGCCGCAGCTCGTTGATGATGAAGTCCTGCGCGGGCGTGCCGGAGCCGAGCAGGCTGCTGATCACATCGGCGGGCGCGATGGTGAAGTCGCCGGTGCCGATCAGGACCACGGCCGCCGCGAGCGCCAGCACCACGAGCCCGCCGACCACCGCCAGCGCGCGCGGCTCGGCCCGGAAGGAGAGCCCGCCGGGGATGCGTATCGCCTTCACAGCTGGGCCATCCTCTTGCGCCGTACGAGATGGATGAAGACAGGCCCGCCGATGAGCGCCGTGACGATGCCGACCTGGAGCTCGGCGGGCCGCGTGACGACCCGGCCGACCACGTCGGAGCCGAGCAGCAGCACGGGCGAGAGGACGGCCGCGTACGGCAGGATCCACCGCAGGTCGGGACCGGTGATCGCGCGCACGATGTGCGGGACCATGAGCCCGATGAACACGATTGGGCCGCAGGCGGCGGTGGCGGCCCCGCACAGCAGGGTGATCACGACCATGGACAGGACGCGGGTACGGGTCGGATGGGCGCCCAGCGCGCGGGCGGTGTCGTCGCCCATGGCCATGGCGTTCAGCGGCCGTGCGAGCAGCAGCGCGACGACCACTCCCACCAGGATGAACGGCGCGACCTTGGTGACGGTCGCCATGTCCGCGGCGGCCAGCGAACCGACCTGCCAGAACCGGAGCTGGTTGAGGGCCGCGGAGTCGGTCAGCTGTACGGCGTCGATGTAGCCGTACAGCGCGGCGCTGGCGGCCGTTCCGGCGAGCGCGAGCCGCACGGGCGTGGCCGCCCGGCTGCCACCGAGGAGGTACACCGCCGTCGACACCACACCCGCGCCGAGGAACGCGAACCACACATATCCGGTCAGGGAGTTGACCCCGAGGAAGCTGATGGCGGACACCACCGCGGCGGCCGCTCCCGCGTTGACGCCGAGGATGCCGGGCTCGGCGAGCGGGTTGCGGGTGAGGGCCTGCATGACCGCGCCGGCCAGCCCGAGCGCGGCCCCGACCAGCAGCCCGAGCAGCGTCCGCGGCACTCGTACGTCATGAATGAGCACGTCGTCGGCGGTGCCCGAGGAGTGGAGGAGCCCGTGCCACACATCACCGAGCGGCAGGGGTTTCGCGCCGACCGCGATGCTGGCGACGGCAACGAGCGCGAGCACGCCCACGGATGCGAACAGACCCGCGGCGCGCAGGGTGCGGCGCTTCGCGGTCGGGGCCGGGGGCGCGGACGTGGTTCCGTCACGCGGCTGAGAGGGGCTGTCTACCAACACGCAGGTTAGGTTAGCCTACCCTGCACTTTGTCGATGGTGCCCCCGTCAGCGGGACGGCCCCGGCCGGCGACGGCTCCCCGTAATCGGCCGCCGCGCTACGGGCTCAAAGACCCAGTCGCTCCAGGACCTTCGCCGCATCCAGGTCACAGACCCCGTCCCCGGCGTGACTCCACGCGGCCGCGCACAGCGCCCGCAGCCCGTCCAGCGCCTCCCCGTCCCCGTCGAGCGCGAACTCCCCGTCCCGCACGCACGCGGTCCAGCCACCACACCCGAACCGGCCGTCCTCGCCGGTCACTTCGGGCTGCCCCGTCAGCAGCCCGCGCAGATCGGCGTCGACGTAGGTGGGCCGGTGCTCGGGCCGCGCGGCCAGGAGCTGCGCGCCGTCCGTCACACCGGTCAGCACCAGCAGCGAGTCCACCTTGCCGTTGAACGCGCCCTCGATGTCCGTGTCCAGCCGGTCGCCCACCACCAGCGGCTTCTTGGCGCCCGTCCGCAGCACCGTCTCGCGGTGCATCGGAGGCAGCGGCTTGCCCGCCACCTGCGGCTCGGCCCCGGTCGCGATGCGGACCACCTCCACCGCGGCGCCGTTGCCGGGCGCGATGCCCCGGCCGCTCGGAATGGTCAGATCGGTGTTGGAGGCGAACCACGGCACCCCACGCGCCACCGCGTAGGAGGCCTCCGCGAACCGCGACCACGCGAGGTCCGGGCCACCGTAGCCCTGCACGACGGCGGCCGGATCGTCGTCCGCCGACTCCACCGGAACGAGCCCGCGCTCGACGAGAGCCACCCGCAGCCCCTCACCGCCGATGAGCAACACCTTTGATCCCTGCGGGAGTTGATCGGACACCAGCCGTGCCACCGCTTGCGCCGAGGTGATCACATCCCCCGCCTCCGCGGGCACCCCGAGCTCGGTCAGATGCCCGGCCACCGCGTCCGGCGTCCGCAGCGCGTTGTTCGTCACATACGCGAGGTGCATCCCGCCGTCCCGCGCCTCGGCCAGCGCGTCCACGGCATGGTCGATCGCCGCACCGCCCGCATACACCACCCCGTCCAGATCCAGCAGCGCCGTGTCGTACGCCTCGCTCAGCGCCCGGTCGCTGCCGTTGGTCATGATCCGGCCGGTCTGGCTCATCCTCATCCACTCCTCTTTCGGTGCTCTGCCCCCGATCATCGCGCATACCCGACTCCCACATACGATGCACAGATGAGCACAACTGGGCGTGCGGACCCCGGGCTGCGCCTGATGCCGTTCCGCGGACTGCGCTACGTTCCCGAGCGGGTGGGCAGCCTCGCCGCGGTGACCTCGCCGCCGTACGACGTCGTCGTACGCCCGGACGGGCTGCTGCACCTGGAGTCGGCGGACCCGTACAACATCGTCCGGCTGATCCTTCCGCAGGCGTCCTCACCGGCCGCCCGCAACCAGAAGGCCGCCCTGACCCTGGACGACTGGCTCGACGAGGGCGTCCTCGCGCCCGATCCGGTGCCCGCCCTCTACGTGTACGAGCAGGAGGGCGACGGCATCCTCCAGCGCGGTCTGATCGGCGCGCTCGCCCTCTCCGAACCCGCCGAGGGCATCGTCCTGCCGCACGAGGACGTGATGCCCCACGTCGTCGAGGACCGCGCGGCCCTCATGCGGACCACCGCCGCCCATCTCGAACCGCTGCTCCTGACGTACCAGGGCAGCAGCACCCCGCCCGGCGCGACCGCCGTCATCGACCGCACCATCCTGCGCGAACCGCTGCTGCGCACCACCACGGAGGACGGTTTCCGCCACCGGCTCTGGGCGCTCACGGATCCGGCCGATCTCGCGGAGGCGCAGGCCGACCTCGCGGCCCACCAGGCGGTGATCGCCGACGGCCACCACCGGTGGGCCACCTATCTGCGGCTGCGCGACGAACAGACGTCGCCGGGACCCTGGGACTTCGGCCTCGTCCTCCTGGTGGACACGGCCCGCTATCCGCTGCGGGTCCGCGCGATCCACCGGCTCCTGCACCGGCTCCCGGTGTCCAAGGCTCTCGCGGCGGTCACCGCGTCCGGCGCGTTCCGCGTCCGCACCCTCGACGTGCCGCTCGCCGAAGCCCTGGAGGCACTCGCCGAGGCGTCCCCGCAGGGCAACGCCTTCCTCCTCGCGGGCGACGGCCGCTTCCACCTCCTGGACCACCCGGACGAAGCCCTGCTCTCCCGCACGATCCGCGCCGACCGACCCGAGGCCTGGCGCTCCCTGGACGCGACGGTCCTGCACTCGACCCTGCTCGACGAGATCTGGCACACGCCCGACACCCCCGACGACATCGCGTACATCCATGACACGGCGGCGGCGGTCGAGCAGGCGGAGCGCCACAACAAGACGGCGGTCCTGATGCATCCGGTACGCGAGGAAGTCGTACGGGACCTGGCCCGCCAGGGCGTGACGATGCCCCGCAAGTCGACGTCCTTCGGCCCGAAGCCGGCGACGGGCCTGGTCCTGCGCAGCCTGACGGTCAACTGAACGCGGGAGCGGAACGAAAGAGAGGCGGTGCCCCGAGTGGGGCACCGCCTCTCTTGTTCTTGCACGGCCACGGCCACGGCCGACCGCCGTCAGCTGGCCGCCGACCGCCGACTATCAGCAATCAACGGTCAGCGGTCAGCGGTCAGCGGTCAGCGGTCAGCGGTCAGCTGACAAACACCGACAGCTGTCAGGCGTTCTTCTCGCCGTCACCCGCCGGAGCGGCCTCGCCCGAGGGAGTCGGCTCTGCCGACTCGACGGACTCGACCGCCGGAGCAACGGCCTCGGTCGACGGGGCGGCCTCGGCCTCGCCCGGCGCGGGCTCGACGAGGTCGGCGTCGACGATCTCCGCGGCGCGGACGACATCGGTGTCGTCGCCCTCGAAGTCGTCCTCTTCCTCACCCTCGTCGTCGAAGTCGGGCTCGTCCTCGACGTCGGCGCGCGGCGCGTCGAGGTCGCCGTCCTCCTCGTCGTCGACCATGGCGTCGACGAAGTCGACACCGTCCAGCTCCGCGAGCCGGTCGGAGGCGTCGGTCGAACCGTCCTTGTCCGCCTCAAGAGCCTTGGCGAACCACTCGCGGGCCTCGTCCTCACGCGTGGCGGCCAGCAGCGCGTCGGCGTAGGCGTAGCGAAGTCGCGCGGTCCACGGCTGTACGGAGTTCGACGCGAGCTCGGGGCTCTGGAGGGTCACGATGGCGGCGTCCAGCTGCCCCATGTCCCGGCGCGCACCGGCCGCTACCAGGCGCATCTCCACCTGCCCGGCCTTGTCGAGCTTCTGCACCTCGGGCTCGCCGGCCATGGCCAGCGCCCGCTCGGGACGGCCGAGCCCACGCTCGCAGTCCGCCATGACGGGCCACAGCTCGACCGTGCCGGTCATGCGCCGCGCGGCGCGGAACTCCGCGAGCGCCTCCGAGTACTTCTGCGTGGCGTACGCGGCGAAACCTGCGGCCTCGCGAACGGCGGCCACGCGCGAGGCGAGCCGCAGCGCGATGCGGGAGTAGGCGTAGGCCTGCTCCGGGTCCTCGTCGATGAGTCGCGCCACCATGACCAGGTTGCTCGCGACGTCCTCCGCGAGACCCTTGGGCAGGCTCATCAGCTCCTGGCGTACATCGGCGTCGATCTCGTCGCCGGTGATGTCCTCGTCGATCGGGAGCCGCTTGATGGGCTCGCGGTCACGATCCCGGTCCCGGTCGTCCCGACGCCCGTAGCCGCCGCGGTCGTCCCGTCCACGGTCACCCCGGTCGTCACGCCCGCGGTATCCACCGCGGTCACCCCGGTCGTCACGCCCCCGGTAGCCACCGCGGTCGTCATCGCGACGGGGAGCCGGACGGCTGTCGTCACGACGGAACCCACCGCGGTCGTCATCGCGACGCGGGGCCGGACGACTGTCATCACGACGCCCGTAGGAGCCACCGCCACCACGGTTGTCATCACGACGGCCGTAGGAGCCACCGCGGTCGTCATCGCGACGGGGAGCCGGACGACTGTCATCACGACGGAAGCCACCACGGTCGTCATCGCGACGCGGGGCCGGACGATCGTCACGACGGCCGTACGAGCCGCCACCGCCACGGTTGTCGTCACGACGGCCAAAGCCGCCACCGGACGACCCACCACGACTGTCATCACGACGGAACCCACCACGGTCGTCATCACGACGCGGAGCCGGACGGCTGTCGTCACGACGGCCGTACGAGCTGCCGCCACCGCGGTTGTCGTCACGACGGCCAAAGCCGCCACCGGACGACCCACCACGACTGTCATCACGACGGAACCCACCACGGTCATCGTCGCGACGCGGAGCCGGACGATCGTCACGACGGCCGTACGAGCTGCCGCCACCGCGGTTGTCATCACGACGGCCAAAGCCGCCACCGGACGACCCACCACGGCTGTCGTCACGACGGAACCCACCGCGGTCGTCATCGCGACGCGGAGCCGGACGACTGTCATCACGACGGAAGCCACCGCCGCCACGGTTGTCGTCACGACGGAACCCACCGCGGTCGTCATCGCGGCGCGGGGCGGGGCGGTTGTCATCACGACGGAACCCACCACGATCGTCATCGCGACGGGTGGCCGGACGATCGTCACGCCGCCCGTACGAGCCGCCGCCACCGCGGTTGTCATCACGACGGCCAAAGCCGCCACCGGACGACCCACCACGACTGTCATCACGACGGAACCCACCACGGTCATCGTCGCGACGCGGAGCCGGACGACTGTCATCACGACGCCCGTACGAGCTGCCACCGCCACGGTTGTCGTCACGACGGCCATAGCCGCCACCGGACGACCCACCACGACTGTCATCACGACGGCCGTAGGAGCCACCGCGGTCGTCATCGCGACGCGGAGCCGGACGACTGTCATCACGACGGCCGAACGAGCTGCCGCCGCCGGCGGGGCGACCGCCGCGGTCGTCGCGGCGGGGGTAGCCGCCACCAGCGGAGCCACCACGACTGTCGTCACGACGCCCGCCGTAACCGCCCCGGTCGTTGTCGCGGCGCGGACCACGGTCGTCTCGACCACCGCGGTAGCCGCCCCGGTCGCCACCGTCCTGACGGCGCGGCTCGCGCTCCGGACGGTCGTCGGGAGAGTTGGTGGGCATCGTGACTCCTAGTCTTCGGGTACTGCAGTCATTCTCGCGCAGTCGGCTGCCCGACGCGCTTCGGCAAAACAAAGCGGAAAAACAAAAAGGACCCTTGGTCCCAGCATGAACGCTGGGACCAAGGGTCCTGAAATATTGTTCGGCGGCGTCCTACTCTCCCACAGGGTCCCCCCTGCAGTACCATCGGCGCTGAAAGGCTTAGCTTCCGGGTTCGGAATGTAACCGGGCG
>NZ_JBIAGW010000017.1:0-172271 GCF_042869955.1 Streptomyces sp. NPDC006691 | reverse complement strand
ACTATCACGACACCCCCCTGGACCGCTTCGACCGCTGGCGCTCCGCGCTGAGCCCCGATCTGCCGCTGGCGATCCCCACCACCCCGGTCATCGTGTCTCCGCAACGCTGGGGCCGAGTTCCACGGACCTTCCTGCGCTGCGCCGACGACCGGGCGTTGCCGACGGCCGTGCAGGATCTCATGATCACGGAAGCCGACCGGGCCATGCCCGCCAACCCCTTCACCGTCCGCACCCTCCCCGGCAGCCACAGCCCCTTCGCCGCCCGGCCCCGTGAACTCGCCAAAACTCTGCTGCCATAAGCGGCGGGCGCCCCGCGCTTGGCTCGTGGCGAGGATGCTGGCAGAGGTCTTCACATTCTGCGCGTCGATGACGCAGGCCAAGGACTCGATGTTGTGGCCCTCCTGCTCGCGGACCAACTCTCGCAGCAGGCCGCTGAGATGAGCGAAGGTGCCGTTCCTCTGCCGCTGGGCGAGGTGGCCGTAAACAGGGTTTCCGCCGGGGGAGCCGTGCGGCAGGCAGCGCCGCTGCACGACTCACCTGTGTGGCCCACCGTGCGGCAGGCAGCTGCGCTGCACGCCTCGAAGCGACCTGTTTCGGCGCCCTCTCTATGGGCGTGCCTGCGTGGGCAGCGTGAGGATTTCGGCTCCGTCGTCGGTGATGGCGATGGTGTGCTCGCTGTGCGCGGTCCGGCAGCCGGTCGCGCTGCGCAGCGTCCAGCCGTCGGCGTCGGTGACGAGTGTGGCAGTGTCGGCCATGACCCAGGGCTCCAGGGCGAGCAGCAGTCCGGGACGCAGCTTGTACCCGCGGCCCGGCCGTCCGGTGTTGGCGATGTGGGGGTCCTGGTGCATGGTCGAGCCGATGCCGTGGCCTCCGAACTCGGTGTTGATCGGGTAGCCCGCCTCACTGAGAACCGTGCCGATGGCGTGGGAGAGATCCCCGATGCGCGCCCCGGGCTTGGCGGCGGTGATGCCGGCGGCGAGGGCACGTTCGGTCGTCTCGATCATGGCGACGCTCTCCGCCGGCCTGGCTTTGCCCACGAGAAAGCTGATCGCGGCGTCCGCGGCCACCCCGCCCCGGGATACCGCGAGGTCGAGAGTCAGCAGATCCCCGTCCGCCAGGGTGTAGTTGTGAGGCCGCCCGTGGAGCACTCCGTCGTTGACGGCCGTGCAGATGTAGTGCCCGAACGGGCCGCGCCCGAAGGAGGGTGCGTAGTCGACGTAGCAGGAGTGTGCTTTCGCCTCGGTGATCATCTCTTTGGCCCACTGGTCGATGTCCAGCAGGTTCGTGCCGACCGTGCTGCGCTGCTTCAGTGTGTGCAGGATGTTCCCGACCAGGGCGCCGGTGTCCTTCGCTCGCTCAAGTCGCGCGGAGTTCAGGATCTCAATCATGGGGACCTCGCATGTGTTTCCAATAACTATACCGGTGTAACTGTACCGGTATTAGAATGGGGTCATGGTCAGGTTGCCGCTCACTCCCGCCGAGGTAGAACGCGGACAGCGCCTCGGCGCGCTGCTCCGTCGGGCCCGGGGCTGCCGCTCCATGCTGGACGTGGCGCTCGCTTCGCGCATCTCGCCGGAAACCCTGCGGAAGATCGAATCCGGCCGTGTGGCCACGCCTGCCTTCCCGACGATCGCGGCGATCGCCGACACCCTCGGCCTGTCTCTCGACGCCGTCTGGGCCGAGATCGAGAGCGGTCGGGCGGAGCGAACCGTGGGGGATGAGCCGGGCCTGCCTGCCGTGCGGCACCGATCGCTGGTTTCGTAGCACCCACTCGACGTCCAGTACGGCATGAGCCGGCGGGCTTGGTCGCGGCTCTCGCCAAGTCTCTTCAAGATCGGCGGTGCGGAGATTGCTGATCCTGTCCTCTCCGGATCCGAGAACGTGGATGTGGATGTGGATGTGGATGTGGCGATCAGGGTCTTCAGTGCGAAGGGGGCCCTGGCTCCGCGGCCCTCGACTTCGCCGAGTGCGACGGCCGCCGGAACCTGGTCCAGTTCGCGGTGGAAGCTGGTCGACCGGCTCGCCTCCCGGATCGCGGAGATCGCCCAGTACGAACTAGTCGAGATCGTCCGGAGTCTCATCGCCGGAGCCGCGGAGAGCGACCAGTGCTTGCGGCAACTCGATGCCAAGGTGTCGCATTCGAGGCTCGGCGACCCGATCTTCCATCCCCAACCGCGCTTCGGTACGCCTCGGCCGAGCAGATCGCCGAAGAAGCCCTCAGATACCGGCCGATCGCCCTGTGAACGGCGAGGCAGGCCAGCAGGCGGCAACACTGATCGGAAACCAGGATGGGCTTCCCCTGGGGCTTCGGCGGGCGGCCGGAAAGAGATACCGACCTCGCAAGTTCATAGACCAACCCGCCGCCGTCAGGAGCTTCGGTTTGGTAGACATCCATGGGTCCGAGGAATGGCGACCGCCGGGATCCTTCTCGGCGAAGCTTTGCGGTCGGACGACGGCACCGGGTGCGAAGGCCACCCTGTAAAGGGCGACATGCAGTCAGCTGCGGCGCGGGGGAGTGAGCGACGCGCGCTGGCCCTGCGCCGCCCCCTCGGCGGGGGGTCGTTGTCGATTTGTGGGCTGGCCGCTTTGGATGGATGCGTACCCAAGGGCGCCTCAACACCCGGTCAGGGCCGTCCCATGAGGGGGTAAGAGTTGCGCAGGTTGCCAATTGTTCACCTCCCGGTTCTACTCGCATAGACCCCGCCGGTGGTGTCATGCCGTCAGTCGCCCGGCCCACGACGCCGAGCACCGACCGACGGAGCCCCCACATGCAACGCATACGTCAACTTGCCGCCGCATCCTGCGCGTTGACCCTCGCCACGGCAGGGCTGGTCCTTTCGACCACCACCGCGCACGCCGCCCCGGCCGCCGCCTGTTCGCAGTCCTACCTGCCGCTGCCCGACCCGGTCTGTCAGCCAGGCGCCTACAACCCGGACGTCACCCAGGCGACCATAGGGTCCACGATCTGTGTCTCCGGCTGGACCAGCACCGTCCGCCCGCCGACCTCGTACACCAACCCGCTGAAGGTCCAGCAGATCACGGCCTACGGTTACAGCGACACCTCCACCGCCGACTACGAGGAAGACCACCTCGTCCCTCTGGAACTCGGCGGCGCCCCCCGGGATCCGCGGAATTTGTGGCCTGAGCCCCGTTACAGCACGGGCGGGAAGACCGCGGGCAACAAGGACACCGTCGAGAACAAGCTGAAGACCGCGGTCTGCAACGGCCAGGTCGGACTTGACGACGCCCGCCACGCCATCGCCACGGACTGGACAACCGCGCTGTCCGTCACGGGCGTTGGTTAGATCTGTACGGCTAGATCTGTACTGCCGATCATGTTCCTACTCCGGGTCCGTGTCGTTTCCGTGGGCACGGGGTCTGTGGACATGGGGCCAGGTGATCTGAGCGCTGCTGGGTGGAGTTCTGGCAAAGAGCGTGGGGAGCCGTCACAGAGGGGTACTGCGGTGTGCGAACGAGGCGACCGCATCATTTGGAACTGGCCCGATTCCTGGATACGAGCACGGCGAGCTGGTGCAACCGCCGACATACTCAGCTCCCGCTGGGTCGTTGACTTGAGGGATGACGCGGTCCAGGACCTCGACGCAGCTCTGCGGCAAGAGGCCGTTCTGCGCATCGAACGTCTGGGCCCCGAACTCGGCAAGCCGCACCGCGGTCTGCACCTGCTCGGTTGATCGCGAACGTGCCCGTCCTTCACACTTCACGCCCTGGCACTATCGCCTTGCGCTGCTGAAGCAGGAGCAAACTTGCGGAGTAGCTCGAATCCGGCTCGCCCGTAGAGCTGCCTCCTGATCCTCCTGATGCGGTTCACGGCGCCCTCGACGCTGCCAGAGCTCCACTCCACGGTGAGTCCGGCTGTCACGGCGTCGAGGGCGCGGATCAGGTGGAGTGCCGAATTGGTGAGGTGTCCAGTCGCCTGGGACGGGGCCGGCTCTCGCTGAAGGTGTTCCGCCGGCATGCGGCATTGGTATACCGGAGCGCGGAGTTGAGACCTCCCAGCCCAGATGCCGGGTGATCGCCCCCGGGCGAGAGGCTCTGGGCGAGGACCTCGTGGACCAAGGCGTGTGCGGCCTTCTTACGCTCGGCCCGTCGGCCAGCAGGGGCTGAATCGTGGCGACGGGCAGTGTCGGCGGCGACCGTGATGGCCATGGGCGTCATGACGCTGGGCGCCCTCGCCCCGCCCGTCTCCGCTGCCGATTCCGGCTCGTCGGCCACTGCCGCCACCTCCGCGGACGCGGTTCAGCAGGCCCTGAACACCCTGGTGCGCGACGACGGGATGCCCGCCGCGCTGGCGAGCGTTCAGGGCCATGACGGTCGCACTCGCACCTACACCGCAGGGCTCGGTGACCTGGCCACCGGTGCACCGGTGCCCGTCGACGGGCAGGTGCGGATCGGCAGCAACACCAAGACCTTCGTCGCGGTCGTCGTCCTCCAGCTCGTCGCCGAGCGGAGGGTGGATCTCGACGCCGACGTCGACAGTTACCTGCCCGGCCTCGTCCGCGGGGAGGGCATCGACGGACGGCACATCACCCTCCGCCAGCTTCTCCAGCAGACCAGCGGACTCCCCAACTACAGGGACTACCTCGGGGACGACGTCAGGTATTACACCCCCCGCGAATCGCTCGGTACAGCCCTCAAGCACCCGGCCGAGTTCGCCTCCGGGACCCGGTGGAGATACAGCAACACCAACTATGTGCTCGCTGGGCTGATCGTCCAGGAGGTCACCGGCCGCCCCCTGGCCGAACAGATCGACCGACGCATCATCAAGCCCCTCGGGTTGCGCCACACGTACTTCCCCGCCCCTGGGGACGCGAGCATCCGGGAGCCCCACCCCCACGGCTACTACCGGGAATCGGTGGATTCGCCGCCGCACGACATCACGGTGATCGACCCCTCCTGGGGCTGGGCGGCAGGCCAGATGGTCTCCACCGGTTCCGACCTCAACCGCTTCTTCAGCGCACTCCTGGCAGGCCGTCTGCTGCCCTCCGCCCAGCTCGCCCAGATGCGGTCCACCGTCCCCGCCGAAGCGACCTTCGGTCCCGGCTCGCGCTACGGACTCGGACTCGTCAGCAGGCCGCTGCCGTGCGGTGGCCTTTCCTGGGCCACGGCGGCAGCTTCCCGGGGTACGAGACCCGGGGCGGTGCCACCGACGACGGTCGCACCGTCAGCATCGCAGTCACCCTGCAGCTCGCCGACGGGGCGACCCGGAGGAACCTCGAAGGCGCGGTGGACACCGCCCTGTGCCGCTGAACCCCGCCGAGACCATCCCGTGAAAGCGGCCGACAGGCCCGACACGACAGCGGGCCCGTCGGCCTGGACGGCGACGTGCGGCAGTTGTCACCGAGGTGTCGTCCTTCGCCGCGTGATCTCTGTTCAGACCAGAGTGGTGATGCAGAACGGGTGGCCGGCGGGGTCCAGCAGGACTCTCCACCGGTCGGGCTGGGGCTGGGTGGGAGGCTCGACAGCGCCCAGGGCCAGCAGATGAGCCTGCGCGGACTCCAGGTCGTCGACGCCCAGTTCGAGATGGGCCTGCTTCTCCTGCGAAGGGTCCGGCCAGGTGGGAGGCCGGTAGTCGGCCAGCCGGTTGAACCCCAGTCCGGACGAGCCCTCCTGCCCGAGCAGGACGAAGTCGTCGCTGGAGTAGGTGATGGGCAGACCGAGGGCGTCGCTGTAGAAGCGAGCCAGTTCGGCAGGGTCCGGGCAGTCGAACGTAACGGCCGAGTAGCGGATCACGGGTGTGGAGGTGTCTTCAGCGCTCATGAGGAAGACGCTATGACGGGATCAGGACAGAGCCGGTCCTGGTCATGCGGAACACTTGGGAACGTGATCAGCACATCCGCCCGTCTGCTACGACTGGTCTCGCTGCTGTCCGCGCGCCCGTCGTGGACCTGCCGTGAGCTGGCCGCCCAGCTGACCGTCACCGAGCGCACGGTGCGACGGGACATCGCCAGGCTCCGGGAACTCGGTTACGGAGTCGAGTCCGACCCCGGACCATGGGGCGGCTATCGCCTGCGTGCGGGAAGCCGGGTGCCGCCGTTGATCCTCGATGACGAAGAGACACTCGCCGTGGCGGTCGGGCTGCGCGAGGCCGCGCTGAGCGGCGTTCTCGGCGGCGACCAGGCCGCCCTGTCGGCTCTGCTGAAGCTACGTCAGGTTCTGCCCCGCCGGATCGCGGACCGGCTGGGCGAGATGGACACCGCCTTGGTGCACACCACGAGGCTCGACGAGCCGCAGATCGCGCCCGGCATGCTGTTGGAACTGGCCGGAGCGTGTCGCCGAGGCGAGCGCAGCCGCTTGGCGTACCGCGATCGGGAAGGGAAGGCCACGGCCCGGGACGTCGACCCGTACCGTCTGGTGCACACCGGACGTCGTTGGTACTTCGTCGCCCGGGACGTGACACGGGATGAGTGGCGTACCTTCCGGGCCGACAGGGTCGGCCGGATACAGCCGACAGGGCACCGGGTGACATTCATCGACCCTCCCGACCCGGCCCTGCTTGTCTCCCGCTCCATGGCGAGGGGCGCCTACCCGCTCTACGTGACGATCCGCCTCGCGCTCCCTGTGGAGCAGGCGCTTCGGCTGATCCCGCCGACGGTCGGCACCCACCGGCCGGAGGGCAGTGACGCCACGATCGTCGAAATCGGCGGCCCCGACGCGGACGGCCTCGCCAAGTACCTCCTCAGCCTGGCCACACCGCTGCGCGTCCTGTCACCGGACGACGTACGGGCAGCGCTGCTGCGCCGTACCCGGGACCTGTTCGAGGACAACGCGATCGGTCAACCCCAGGAGAGACACGGGGACAGAGACACGTGGGACCAGGCATCTGAGAAGAGTTCGGCTTCTTTCGGCCGAAGCGATTGACGGTGCGTCAGAAGGATTGCGGGCGGGGGCCGTAGAGGCGGCCGCCCCGCCCGGACGCGGGCGCCCGCCAGACGGCCCCGGGTGAGCGGGTGCCGTGTGGCGGGCGCGGAGGGAATGCGGTGTGGGCCTTGCCGGCCGGTGTGTCAGCCGACCAGCGTGTTGTAGATCCCCCAGCCGGTGCCGACTTGGAGGCGGGTGGCGAAGGGGGCGGTGGGGTTGCCGGTGCCGCGGTAGAGCCACAGGTTGCCCGAGGGGTCCCGGGCGATCAGGTCCGCCTTGCCGTCGCTGGTCAGGTCGGAGGTGCCGACCAGCGTGTTGTAGATCCCCCAGCCGGTGCCGATCTGGAGGCGGGTGGCGAAGGGGGCGGTGGGGTTGCCGGTGCCGCGGTAGAGCCACAGGTTGCCCGAGGGGTCCCGGGCGATCAGGTCCGGCTTGCCGTCGCCGGTCAGATCGGCCCCGCCGACCAGCGTGTTGTAGATCCCCCAGCCGGTGCCGATCTGGAGGCGGGTGGCGAAGGGGGTGGCGGGGTTGCCGGTGCCGCGGTAGAGCCACAGCTTGCCCGAGGCGTCCCGGGCGATCAGGTCCGCCTTGCCGTCCCCGGAGACGTCGCCTACGCCCACGATGCTGTTGTAGATCTGCCAGCCGGTCCCGGCCTTGATCCGCGTGGCGAAGGGAGCCGCGATGTTCCCGGTGCTCCTGTAGTACCACAGGGTCCCGGAGGGTTCCCGCGCGATCAGGTCACCGGTGGCGTTGGCGCGGAATCCGGACAGGTCGATCAGGGCGTCGTAGGCCTGCCAACCGCCCCCGATCCGATAGCGGGACAGGAGCGGGGTGCCGGCCGCGCCGCTGCCCTGGTACTGCCAGAGCGTGCCGGCGCTGTCGCGGGCGAGCAGGTCGGAGCGGGTCGCGCCGTTCGCCGGCCGGGTGCTGGAGATCTGCTGCACATCGTCGGCGCGGACCCAGGCGAGGCGGTGGTTGTAGCGGATCGGGATGAACTTCGTGGTTCCGGTGACGAGTTTGTGGTCGCCGGGTGCGCTGTTGTCGTAGTTCATCGCGTAGAAGTAGTCCCCGGCCACGGCCGGACCGGCGGGAACGTAGGCCTGGCCCGCCTTGATGGCGTACTTCGCCAGCGCCTTGTCGGTGTCCTTCTGGACGGGCACCTGGGTGCCGGTGTAGTCGGCGGTCTGCGGGTAGGACCTGCCGTACACGGGAATGGAGGCGCGGCCGGCCTTCGGAGTCACGACCGGTTGTCCGGTGCTGCCGACGGGGGCGGTGCGCTGGCCGCCGGGATTGTAGAACCAGCCCTGCTTGCCGCCGTACCAGATCGCCGTCCAGTCGCCCTTGACCGCGGCGATGACGTAGCGGCCTCCGGTGACGGCCTTGGCGGCCCAGTCCGGGCCTTGTGTGGTGCCTGTCGCACCACCGCGCAGATACGGATCCGCGATCAGCGGTGAACTGGTGGAGGCGTCGGAGTAGAGGTAGAGGAAGTTCGCCGGGTGCGGTGCCTGCGTCGTGCAGGCGGGGGTGCAGTACACGATGGTCGGCTGGTTGGCTGTGGTGAACGGCGGAGCGATGGTGATCTCCTGGCCGGCCGCGACCGGGCTGCCCGCACCGCCGTCGCCGGTGGGCGCCCCCATCAGGCTGAAGTAGTGGTTCCAGTCCCAGTACGGGCCCGGGTCCCAGTGCATGCCGGCGACGTTGGCGTCGAGCGGGCCGGGCACTTCGTCGTGACCGATGATGTGCTCGCGGTCCAGCGGAATGTTGAATCGGGTGGCCAGGTACTTCACCAGTGCTGCCGACGATTCGTACTGGGTCTCGCTGTACCAGCTGCCCGCCTTGATGGCGTAGCCCTCGTGCTCGATGCCGATCGAGTGCATGTTGAGGGTCTTGTTGCCTGCCTGCCAGGCGGTGTCCTTGGTGGGAACGAGCTGGGTGACCAGGCCGTCGGAGGCACGGATGAGGTAGTGCGCGCTGGCGGACTGCGTCGGGTCCTGGAAGACACTCAGCGAGCTGTCGTAGCCGCCCTCGGTGTCGTGGATGACGATGTAGCGGATGTCGACGCCGTCGGCGGGACGGTTGGTGACGTCGTAATTGCCGTAGTCCGCCGGGTCCTTGCTGTTCTGTTTGAACGCGGCGGGCCGGAAGTCACAGTTGAGCCCCGCCGGGCACTCGGGCGTCGGAGCGACTGCGGTACTGGCGAACGTCGTGGCCAGTTTCATCTTCGTCGGCTTGACGGGAGTGACCGACCGGTCTGCGGCCAGGACGACCCGCTGCCCGTCCGCCGTGACCCGGCTGCTGCCGCGGTTGATGGTCTGGAAGACCCGCTGCGTGAAGAGTTGGGCGCCCTTGGCGTCCGGGGCCTGACTGTAGCGGGCGACGGCCGCGTACCACTGGCCCGCGTCCTTCGGCAGCGAGCCGGTGGCCTCCTTCTCGTACGAGGCCAGCAGCGCCGCGCCGCCCCGTACGCTCTCCGCGCGGTCGGTGCGCAGCGCGTCGGCCGACGTGCCGGTCAGTTCGGCTGCCGTGTCGAGCGTGTGCAGCCGGGGATCGGCGGTGTCCGCCTGGTCCTTGCCGGCCTGTAGGGCCCGGGCCGGATTGAACTTCTTCATCCGGGCCGGATCGCCGCTCATGTTCAGGTGCGACAGCCGCTCCGCCCGGGTCGGCTCCTCGACGTCCTTCGCCGTCACCTGGGTCAGACCCATGACGTTGTAGTTCCCGGCCGTGCTGGGCTGCCCCTGGTGCGTCTCCCACCGGGTCAAGTGGTACGAGACGCCCATCAGTACGCTCTGCGGCACGTGGAACTCCTGCGCGGCGGCCGCGAACTCGCGCTGGAGTCCTGCGGCGGGATCCAGCGCAGCGGCCGCGCTGCTGGACGGATCCGCCAGCGCGTACGTTCCGATGGCCGCCACGGAGCCCGCGATGAGCGTCGCTGCTATGCCGATGGGAAGAGCCTTCCCCGACCGGCGGTGTGTACGAGTCAACGACCTGCCTCGATCTTCCGGCGCATCACGGCGCCCCCCTATGTGTCACGTCTGAGACACCAGGACGCTAGCAGCGGGGAACACGAGTTGAGATCAAGTGCATCTGGTTGGGGCCGGGTTGCGGGCCACCTGGCAGTCGCCGCGGGCAGTCGCGGTGTCGGTTTCGGCAAGCGTGGTGTCCGATTTGCCATCGATCGTTCCTTTGAATTCCCTGTGGAGGGGTTGGTTCCGGCCCTTGGGTAACGATTCGATATGTGCAGGCGTCGTGAAGATCCACAAGTCCGTTTTGTGGGCACCAGGGATCTTTTGGTCCTCTATAAGGTCCGGGTCGGATGGTCCAACTACTGGGCCCGGCAAGGTAATCCCGATGCAACAGCAACATCGTCAACATTTTCGCGAGGGGAATGCGGGCGTTGTTCACCTCGAACATCGCCTTCCACACCCCCGCATCGGCGTCTGGCAGGAGAAGTGGCGTGATCAACACCGTTCCCCCGCAGGAGGAACGCGGAGCGCCGGCCACCGCCGTCATGCTCGTCGTGTCGGCGTTCCCAGCCCTCCTCGCACTCCTGCCACTCGCTCTCAGCGGGGCGCAACAGCTCCTCGCGGATCCGACGTCCACGCACAGCGCGTCCGCCGGAATCGGGGCCGTGATGCTCATCGCGGCCGTCCTGCCCTTCGCCGGCGCGCTCGCCATGCTGGGGTACGGGCGGGCCCGGCTGCCCAGGGCCACGACCTGGGAGGCAACGGCCGCGGTCATGTTCGTCGCAGGGCTCATCGGCTGTGGCATCGCCATGTTCTACGCGGCGTGACCGCCCCACCCCGCACTCGGACCGTCCGGCAGAACACTCCGGCGACGGCCCGCGCGGCCGGCGAACACTGACCGTCTCCGGGCGGCTGCCGTCAGGCGTCACCCATGTCGTGGGTCGGCGTACCGGGTGCAGGGCCGTCTCCATGGGACGGGTACGCCTGACGCTGGAGTTCCGGTGACGGTCGTTGCAACGAACGTTGTTTCAACGGCGATCAGCGGGCTCCCGGTCACCGCGCCCCGACGCCGGACATCCTGGAATGCCTTTTCTTCCCAGGGGGAGAAACCGCATCCCAGGGCGTCCTGTCAGCTGGTGGGGTGGAGGTAGAAGGCTTCGTTGTCGGCGGGGTAGGGGAGGGGGCCGTACTGCTGCTCGTACTGGATGACGGGGGTGCCGTCCGCGGTGCCGTTGCCGGCGACGTTCAGCAGGTACTCGGTCCTCTCGTCGGTGATGGTGGTCAGGTTCGGGAACAGCGGGAGTGGGTGTTCCAGGACGAAGTTCTGGGTGTCGGTGGTGGGGCCGTGGCGGTGGCAGTCCCAGATGTTCATCTGGGCGCCTTCCTTGCTGGCGGCGCCGTTGTCGACGTCCATGCATTTGCCGCTGTTCACGCTGACGATGCGGTTGGACCGGTTCTGATAGCCGTCGGGGCGCAGGGTCCATTGCTGGTTGGTGCCGTTGTCGGGGTGGTAGAGGATGATGTGCGTCCCGTTGGTCTTGCGGGCCTGGTAGACGTCGAGGACGCTGCCGTTTCCTCCGTTGTCGCCGAGGGTGAAGCGGGCCGGGCCGGCTCCGGCGCGCAGCGCGGAGAACGTGATGGGCCAGTGATCAC
Source organism: Streptomyces sp. NPDC006691 (assembly GCF_042869955.1). Lineage (NCBI taxonomy): Bacteria > Bacillati > Actinomycetota > Actinomycetes > Kitasatosporales > Streptomycetaceae > Streptomyces > Streptomyces sp. NPDC006691. The sequence continues at coordinate 160,776 of NZ_JBIAGW010000017.1, read as the reverse complement.
TGCCGCGGGGGTTTCCGCGGGCTGCCTGCCAGTTCTGGGTCAGGACGTTGGAGACGGCGTAGTCGAGGCGTCCGCCGCTGAGTTGAGTGGGCCCGCCGCTCTCGTAGATGTGCGCGTTGGCGGGAATGCCGGTGGTTCCGCCTACGGGCAGGGAGCGGGGCGCGCGGTTGAAGTCGCCCAGGACGACCCAGTTGCCGAGGGCCAGTTGTCGGCTGCGGGTGGCGACGCGTCGTACGAGGGAGGCGGCGTCGCCCCCTCCGCTGGCGCTGGCGTGGATGGACGCGAACAGCGTGTTGTCCGCCTGGCGTACGACGCCGAGAGCGGACCGGTAGACCCCGGCGATCTCCTCGACCCGGTCGGGCCGGAACGAGGTGATCATGGCCGGGTTCACACCCCGGGCCGGGTTGGCGCCTTGGTAGAGGATGTACAGGAAGCGCTCACCGCGGGTGCGGGTGGCGGGGATCCGGTAGGCGCGGATGTTGCGGCCGATACGGCCCAGCGACACCGATCCGGCCGGCGGTGTGACGGATGCCTCCTGCAGGGCCACGACGCTCGCGTTGTCCGAGAGGCCAAGGGCGTAGGTCCAGCGGCCGGAGGCGCGCTGCATGTTCCAGGTCGCCATCCGGTTGCTGTCCGGCGGCGCCGCTGACGCGGTTCCCCCGCCGACCAACAGGAAGGCGGCACACAGAGCGCCCACGACCACAGTGATCAGGCCCCGCCGGGCACTCTCGCGCCGTACGGCTGTCGCTGGTTTTACTTCTGGATGCTGCATACACGCCACTGTCCTGCCGCCCCGCCCACAACGGCAGGTGCATTCAGGGCAGTTGTCCGGAACGGGTGCAGGGCTCGGCCAAACGCCACGACGGGAAGGCGCCAGGCAAGGATCTCCTGCTCGGTCCAGTCGGTCATGCAACAGGCCCCGGGTGGTAGAGCGTCGAACGCCGCCGGAGGGGCCGTCGCATGCGATCGAGGCGCAACGCCAAGCGGCGTCGACGTCCGGCCGGCCCGGCGCATCGCGGCGTCGGCGTCCCACGCATCGCAGCGGCGGTGGACAGGCAGACCGCCGCGATGCGCGAGCTGTTCGGGCTGTTGAGGTTTTTCAGGGGACTATGCGCCAGCGTTGTTGGTCGGCGGGGAGGGCGCCGCAGGGGCGGACCTCCGCGACTTGCAGCTTGGTGTCGTTGGGCGAGAGGTCGGACATGCACCAGCCCCCGTCCTTGCTGATCAGGCGGACAAACCCGTCCGCCCCGTCGATCGGCTGGATCGACCACTTCTGGTTGCTGGTCATCTGACCGTTGGTGAGGCTGGGCTCGCGCCCGACCGCGCCCCACATCTGGATCTGGTTGCCCTCCCGCAAGTTGTCGACGACGGCCCACGGCTCTGAGGAGGAGGTGAAGGCGAACTCGTCGCGCGGTAGCGGCCGGACGTACCAGTACTGGTCCCACGTGGGGTCGTCCTTGATCTCGCCCCAAGTCGTGACGTTCCGCCCCTCCCGTGCGTCGGACGTTTTCGTCGTCAGGTACTTGCCGAGGCCGGACTGGATGCGGACCAGCTTGGTGGGGTCGTACTGCGGCTTCTTCGGACCGCCCCCGCCCCCACCACCGCCACCGGACCCGCCGCCATCCTGCTTCGGCTTGGGCGCCGGCGGCGCCGGGGCCGAGGGCGGCGGCGGAGCCGGCTGGGTCGACGGAGTGGGCGGCGCGGACGGCAGCGGGCTCTGCGAGCCCTGCGGCAGCGGTATCTGCTTGGCGGGCGCCTGCTCCGAGGCCTGGCTCTTGACCCCGGTGTCGTGCCGGAGCCAGATCATCACGAACACCACGAGCAGCGCCAGCAGGATCGAACCCACCGCCAGGACCCAGCGCGGGAACACCGACGGCTGGAGGTAGGTACCGCGCAGCTCCTGCGGAGCCGCGTCGCCGGACCTCAACACCCCCACGGTGAACGGGTGTTGACGCGTTCCGCCGAACCAGCTCACGTTCACCGCGGTGAGCTCCACCTCCGCGAAACCGGCTCGGCCGGGGTCGACCTGCACCGCGGTGGGGTTGGCCTCGACATTGGCGGCGTCACCGTTGTCACGCGTGGAGAACGACGCGGTCAGCGGCTGGTTGCCGAGGTTGTCGACGGCCAGCCGGCCCCGCGCACGACGCCGGCCCCGCACCGAGCGCGGCACCAGCTCGGCACGCATCTCGGCGAACGGCCCGATGGTGAGGCGCCCCTCGACGACATCGGCCTCGTGCGGATGCTCACGCGGGTCGACCCGGATACCGAACACACTCGGCCCGGCGATCGCGTCCGAGGTGCGCGGCGGCGCGAACGTGAGGTCGGCGGTGCCCTCCGCCCCGGGATACAGCCGCAGCACGGCCGGCTCGATCCGCGCCCACCCGGCGGCGTCCCCGACCGGAGTGAGCCGGTACTCCTCGACGGTGTCCCCCGTATTGCGCACCCGCAGCCTGACGACGGCGCTGTCACCGGGGGCGACGGTGGTGGCGGGGGGCTCCAGGGCAGTCCACATACTCATCCCATGTGCGTAGCGACTTCTTCGGTATGCCTGCCCTGCTGGTAGCTGAATCGCTGTCAGAGGGGCGGCAGAGAACACCAATTGTGCGATGGACGGTCGGCAGGGTGGCACGCGGGGCATGGACCGGGCGAGATCGGCCTCGCGGAGGGACCCCTCGCGGCCGGTGTGCCTGCGGGATGCCCGGGCTGGGGACGTGCTCGCCCCGCGTCTGTTTCCCAAGGTGGCAGAAGACCGGCGCCGGGGGCGGCCATGCCGGCCGCCCGTTCTGACTCCGGGGGCGCCGCCCGGGCTCGGATGGCCGACGGCCGACGCGGCTCGACGTGCGGCAGTCCGGGGGAGGCGTGCGCCTCCTCGGGCCGCGGGGTGCAGCGGTCCGGCGGGACAGGTGGCGCGGCAGGGCCGGGCTGCGGCCTCAGGCGCCCGGCGCTTTCGCAGGGGTGTCGAGGGCGTCGGGCGCCGACCAGCGTTCCTCGGCCAGCGCGGTCAGCGTCCGCAGCGCGGCGGTGGGCTGCCGGTCCTTGTGGAGAACCAGGTGGACGCCGAGGACCGGGCGGTGCGTCCACGCCAGGGGCGCGAGCTCGCCGCGCCGGATCTCGTCCGCGACCGCGGCCGCGGGCAGCAGCGCGATCCCGAGCCCCGCCGCGGCGCACCGCTTGAGCGCCTCGGTGCTGACGAACTCCATACGCGCCGGGTGGACGCCGGCCGACGTCAACTCTCGTTCCATCACCTCGCGTTGGGCACAGCCCTTCTCGATGAGGAGCAGCGTCTCCCCGGCCAGGTCCGCGGTGGGTACCCGGGTGCGTCCCGCGATCGGATGGTCCGGGTGCGATACCAGGCGCAGCTCCTCATGGCCGAGCACCTTCGATGTCAGCATGGGGCCGCCGACCTCCTCCTCCAGGAGGAATCCGGCGTCCAGGGTGCCTTCGCCGAGAGCTGCCAGGAGAGTTCCGCGACTGGCCGGGCCGAAGATGACCTGGAGCAGTGGAAAGCGGTCCTTGAGGGCGCGCAGGACGGGCGGCAGCCGGTGGGCGCACAGGCTTTCCGGGGCGGCGATCCGCAGGGTCCCGCGGACGTTCTCCGGGCTGCCGCAGGCCGCTCTCACCGCGTCGGCGGCCTGCTCGGCGTCGTTCAGGAGGGTCTGCGCGTGGGGGAGCAGTGCGCGCCCGGCGTCGGTGAGCGCCACCCTGCGGCCGAGCCGTTCGAAGAGCGGTGCGTCCAAGTCGCGCTCCAGCCCTTTGATGTGCGCGGTGACGCTCGACTGCACGTAGCCCAGTTCTTCCGCCGCCCGGGTGAAACTCATGTGCCGGGCCACCGCGGTGAAGGTCGTCAGGTGCTTCAGTTCCACAGCGTGATCGTAGAACTCGATCGTTCGCATCGCAATTGTTCGTTGGACGTGATGGATGCCGGGCTCCTAGAACTGGAGGCATGGGCCCCTCCACACAGCAGTGCATCCGCCGTGCCGGTACCGGACGAGCGGCCGGCATGGGTGGCAGAAGCTTCCTTCTGCTGCTCGCCGCGACGTTCGGAACGTTCTCCAACTACGCGCCCCTGCTCTCCGTGACCCCCCTGTGGTCGGCCGAAGGCGGTTCGGGTAACACCGGGGTGGGTGCCGCGACCGGGATGACGATGGCCACCACGGTCGGCGTCCAGTTGTGCATGCGGCGCCTCTTCGCCCGGTTCACGCTGCGCCAGATCCTCGTCCAGGGCGCCCTGCTCCTCGGCCTGCCGACGTTCGCCTATCCGCTGTCCACGGATCTGGGCTGGGTGCTGACGATCTGCGCCGTGCGCGGCGTGGGCTTCGGCATGGTCGCGGTCGCCGGGAGCGCGCTGGTGGCCGAACTGGTCCCGCCGGAAAGGCGTGGGCGCGGGGTCGGGTACTACGGCGTCGCCGTGGGCCTCCCACAGGTGCTGTGTCTACCGCTCGGCGTCTGGGGCGCCCAGCACATCGGCTTCACCCCGATCTTCCTCGCCGCGGGTGCGCTGAGCGTGCTGGCCGCCCCGCTGGCCGCAGGCATCAGGGTGCGCGAGGAGCCGGCCGGTGCGCGGGCGCGGGGCGGTGACCCGGCGGGGGAGGAGTCGGCAGGCGGCGGCTCCTCGCACCTGGCCGGCCCGTTCGTCCTCCTGATCGTCGCCGCCTGCGCCCTCGGCGGTGTGACGTCCTTCCTGCCCCTGGCGCTCGAACGCCCCTCCGCCGCGCCGTGGGCCCTGTTCCTGCTGTCGGCCGCCGTCGTCGCCGGACGGTGGGCCGCGGGGGTCGTCAACGACCGGGCCGGCCTCGGGCGTCTGCTGGTGCCCGGCTTGCTGGCGTGCGCGGTGGGCATGGGCGGCTTCGGGGCCGCGGCCGCGCTCGACGGCGGCGCCGTGGTGGTCGCCGCCGTGGCCGCGACGGTGTACGGCGCCGGTTTCGGAGCGTTGCAGAACGACACCCTGGTCGTCATGTTCCGGCGGGCGCGGCAGGGTGGGCACGGGCGGGCGAGCACGCTGTGGAACATGGCGTACGACGCGGGCACCGGCATCGGCTCGCTGGCTGTCGGCGTCTGCTCCCAACTGGTCGGGCTGGACGGGGCGTTCACCGGCTGCGCCGTCCTGATCCTGCTCGCCGTACACCTCGCGCTGCGGGACGCGAGGTTCGAGCGCCGGGTCGGCCGGGCGGGCGCGGCGAAGCGGCGGAAAGGTATGGGCCAGGGAACGGGGGACATCTAGCCAATTCGTATCGGCCGGGGTTGTGCGTGGCACTCCGGCGCAGTGATCCTTACATTCGATGGACGGGAAAGGCAGCCTTCATGGTGAACAGCTCCTCTTCACCCCGCACGCGGACGGCTTCGCGCCACCCTGGCTCCAGTGGGGTGTTCGTGGACCTGAGCCACGAGATAGTGCCGGGCGCGACCGCCTACCCCGGACTGCCCCAGCCGGTGCTCACCGACCACATCTCACGGGAGCGGTCCCGTGCGAACTACGCGCCGGGCACCGAGTTCCACCTGGGCATGGTGTGCATGATGGGGCAGACCGGTACGTACATGGACGTGCCCCATCACCGCTACGCCGACGGGTACGACCTCGCCGAGCTGGACCTGGCCCGCGTCGCCCATGTGCCGGTCACGGTGGTCGACACCGACCGGCGGGAGATCCCGCCGGAGGCCTTCGCGGGAGCGGAGCTGACCGGCCGCGCGGTACTCATCAGGACCGGCTGGTCCCGACACTGGGGCACCGACACGTACGGCAGCGGACGTCACCCCCATCTGTCCGACGCCTCGGCCGCGCTGCTGGCCGAGGCCGAACCGGCCGTGGTGGGCATCGACTCCACCAACATCGACGACACCACGGGGCGTGAACGCCCCGCGCACACGCGCCTGCTCGGCGTCGGCATCCCGCTGGTCGAGCACCTGACCAACCTCTCCGCCGTGCCCGCGCGGGACGGTTGGTTCACCGCGGTACCCGTGAAGTTCGCAGGCCTGGGCACGTTCCCGGTCCGCGCCTTCCTGCATACCGACCGAGGGGCGTGATCCACGCTCCGCACCGTTCCGAGGATCAGAGCGACATCGGGTGCCGCGAGGCACCCGCGCGCAGCGCCCGGCACACACCCGCCGGGCCGCGTGGACGGTTGTTCCGGCGATGGAGACCCTCCGGGCACGACCGTCGCACCCTGCTCGATCCTCTACGAGAGCGGAGCAATGGCCAACCTTCAGCAGTTGCGAACCCTGCACACGGTGCGCAGCCACGGTGGCATCCACGCCGCGGCCAAAGCACTGCACCTCTCACCCTCCGCGGTGTCCCAGCAGATCAAGTCGCTGAGCTCGGAGTGCGGATTCGCCTTGGTGGAGCCGGAGGGCCGGGGTATCCGGCTGACCGACGAAGGCTCGATCATCGCTGAAGTCGCCGCCCGGATAGCCGATTTGTGGCAGACCTCGGTCGCCAGACACCAAGCGCCGTCCACCCAGCCGCAGCGCAGACCGACGATCGCCCTCGGCGCCTTCCCGTCCGCGATGGGCACCTGTGTGCTCCCGGCGCTGCGCGGCGAGGACCAACTGCCCTTCCACCTCCAGCTGTTCGAGACGGCGCCGTGCGAGGGCCGGGACCTGGTGAAGGCCGGGGTCCTCCAGGCCGCGGTGTCGGTGAAGGAGACGGACGGCCTCCCCGTGGCCGAGCTCGACGGGCTGCACACCGTGCCGCTGCGCCACGAGCCGTTCGTGTTGGTGGGCCCGCCGGGCCTGGTGTCGATGGCCATCCGCAGCGGCCCGGAGTCGCTCTCGGGATTTCCCTGGGTGCTGCCGCGGGTCGGTTCGGACTGCGACCGGCTGATCAGTGCCCACCTGGCCCGGCACGGCGTGCTGGTGCGCCCGGTGGGGCGTACGGACGACTGGAATCTGGCCCAGGACATGGCACTCACCCTGAGCGCGGTGACCTATGTGCCGGCGTCCGCGCTGATCCGGCGCGAGGGTCTCAGCCGTTCGGTGGACGGCGCGGGCATCCCGGCGCCCTCGCGCACCGTCGTCCTGGTCGCCGAGGAGGCGGCCGCCGTATCCAGCTGGTTCATCGTCCTGGAACAGCGGTTCAAGCGGGCCTGTGCCCGTATGTCGGGTGCGGTGCACGGCAGTTGAGGGGGGGGCGTCTCGGCCGGACGTGACCGGCGGCCGGTCCGCGTCCCGGACCCCCCTCCGGCCCGGGACGCGCAAGGTCAGCCGTTCTTGAGCCGCACCAGCCCGTCGTACTCGGGTTTGAGTTTCCACTGCGGGTCCGGCGGTGTCCGGTGGGGGCGCGGCACGTAGTCCGAGTAGCGCTCGCACCGCATGTCGTGCAGATAGCGCGGACAGTTCTCGAAGACCTGCCGCACCCGGACCTCCACCACGGCGTCCGCGTCGGGGAAGGCGTCGAGCAGCGCGGCCTCCGTGGAGATGTGCGCGATGCCGTTCACACGGAGCTTGATGGGTTTGTCGTAGTCGATGAACAGCATGCCGATCCGGGGATTCTCCACCATGTTGCCCAGGCTGCGGAACATGCCGTTCCCGTCGTAGCTGGGAAAGCGCAGGAGGTCCGGCGTCACGACGTGGACGAAACCGGGGAGCCCGCCCTTGTACGAGCAGTCGGGGAATCCCTGTGCGTCCGCCGTCGCGAGGTAGAAGCACGCGGCAGCGGTGACAATCCCGGCGGCCGATTCGTCGAGGTCCTCGGTGACGTACTTGCCCGCTATGTGGTCGGCCAGCGGCCGGGTTTCCAGCGCGTCCTGAACACGTCGTGCTCCCTGATTGTAGAAATCTCGCTCGGGCATGAGGTCGTCCCGTCCCTGATAGCCGGCGTCGTAGGAACCGTCTTGCCCCTGGTGAGCTGCCCACAACAACTGTGCGTGGTTGGTGAACGTTCTATTTTCGGGGGAGGAGGATCTTCCGGGAGCGTCCCGGCGCGGCAGTTGCCTCCCATTCGCGCAGATCCTCCGCGCCCGGTCGCCCCTTCCGCTCTGCGGATGATGCATTGCGTTGGAATCTGACTGTTTCGACCTTCTGAAGTGTGCGGGATCTTGCGTTCACCGGCGGAACACTCTTGTACGAGGCCGCAAACGTGACCGGGAACAGGGACGTACGCGCGGCGCTGCCCAGGCCCGAAGACCCCACAGGATTCCCGGTCGTCCCCATGCCGCAACCGATACGGCAACCGATGCGGCAGCCGATCGTCCCCCGATGGAAAGGCAATGTCCGTGACCGCAACCGCCGTTACCGCCGTACCCGTCGATAGTTGGTCCGACAGCATTTCCCGCGCTTTCCCCCGCGCTGGGGAAACCCCCGACGCGGCGGCACGCGAAACTCTGCTGAGCCGCCTGCACCGCCACTACGTCGCCTACATGGCGGGCCCCGCCGACTTCGCGCACATACCCCGGCTCAACACCGACCCCGCCATCACCGCGATCGAGGAGGCCTGGCTCGCCTGGGAGGACGGCCAGGTCGACCCCTTACAACTCCCTTCCAGCGGAGCCGAGTTCCGGACCTGGTTCCTCGACGTCGCCGACCGGCACACCCAGCCGGAATTCTGTGACTACCTCGCCAACGAGGCGACCCTCGAACAGATGGCACTGTTCTTCATGGGGGAGGAGCTCGTCGACAGCAAATTCGACGACCTGATGGCGATGGTCCAGATCGGCACCCAGGGACACACCAAACTCACCATCGCCGAGAACTACTGGGACGAGATGGGCGAAGGCGACATCGACCAGGTCCACACCCGGATGTTCGAGCACTCCGCCGTCTACATGCGTGCCCGGCTCGCGGACGCCGGCATCGGCCAGGAGGCGCTCTTCTGCCCCGAAGCCTTCGAGAACGCCTGCCTGCTCCTCATGTACGGCATCCACCGCCACCTCAACCCGCGCGCCCTCGGTGCCATGGGCGTGCTCGAACAGAGCGCGTCCCCGCGGTTCCAGGCCATGGTCGACGGCTGCAACCGCCTCCATGTGCCCGCCGACGTCATCGACTACCAGCGCATCCACGTCCACGTCGACGCGGACCACGGAGCCGAGTGGTTCGAAGGGGTCTTCGTCCCGCTGGTCGACAAGTCCCCGGAACTCCTGCGCGAGATCTCCCTGGGCGTCGCCACCCGGGTCCGGGTCGCCAACGCCTACTACCGCCGCATCTGGGAGGCCATGCTGCGGCTGCCGCACTGACCCGTGCTGCCCGTCGAGAAGAACCGCCTCACCGAGGAAGGAATCACGATGGCCGTCACGGCCTCCCCCCGACCCCCGCAGGAACTCTTTCGTAAGAGCCGGGTCCTGGCCTGGGACCAGACCGTCTTCATCTTCAAACTGACCCTGGCCGTCGCCCTGGCCGTAGGCGGCGGCTACCTCGCCCTGCGGCCCAGCCCGGTCCTCACCGCGGCCGGCGTCCTGATCCTGGGTGCCGTCTACACGCACATGGTGGAGCTCCAGCATCAGTGCCTGCATCACTCCGCCTTCCGCACCGCCCGACCCCACCGGCTCGTCGGCGTCCCCCTCGGTGTCCCCCTGCTCGTCTCCTACAGCCACTACCGAGTGCGCCACCTTCAGCACCACCGCTTCCTGGGGACCCCGCAGGACTCCGAGTTCTTCGGATTCGACAGCCGCAAACCCATCACTCCCGCCCTTCTGCTGCGCGGCCTGTTCGACTACGCACGCCTGCTCGTCGTCGTACGCGAGGTGGTCGCGAGCTGCACCGGCACCTGGACCTACGACGCCGGGCAGATCGCCGAGCGCAGGCGGCGCGAGGTCGTCAATGAATACCGTCTCTTCGGCCTGATCATGGTGGCCGCCGCAACCGCCGTCGCGCTCGGACATGGTGAGACCCTGCTACGCCTGTGGCTGCTGCCGCTCCTCGTCGCCATACCGATGCACTTCCTCGTGGAACTTCCCGAACACCTCCTGTGCGAGACCGAGACCACCGACGTACTGCGCAACACCCGCTCCATCAGCGGTAGTTGGCTCACCACCTGGTTCACCAACGGGAACAATCTGCACATCGAGCACCATGCCGCGATGGTCGTCCCGATCAACCGGCTGCGCGAGCGCCACCCGGAGGCCGAACGGCACGCGGTGCACGTCGAGCGCAGCTACGCCGCGTTCTACCGCAAGGCCGCCCGCGCCGCATGGCGCAACCGCGCCGCCTCGGTCCGGCAGCCGGGACGGAGCACCCGGTGAGTGCGGCGGGGCGCCGCCCGGCCGTGGTGAGCGGCAGTGCCATCCGGCACGCGAACCGCCTGTGCGGCGAAGCGGTCCCGGACGCCCGCGGGATGTCCTGCGTGGGGGAGACCATCCGGATCGAGGTCCCGGAGGCGGAGTTCCTCATCCGGCTGACCCGGCCGACCGCCACCACGACCCGGCTGCGCATTCAGGCGGTCTTCCGCGAGAACAGGCCCGCCGGGGGCACCTGGTGGTCGAGCTGGGAGGTCGACGTCCCCGCCCTCCCGGGCTCCGCGGCGGTGGGCCGCGCCCTGGTCGCGGAACTCACCCGCAGCCGTGCGTCGTTCAGGGCGGCCCTTGCCGATGCTCAATGGACGGAGGCGGCCTGAACAAAGACGGTGGCACGGGGCGGCACCACCTCGCGAGGTGGTGCCGCCCTCTTCCCGTGCGAGGTGGCCCCGGTCGTGGGGAAATCCGCGTGGTCGGCGGCCACCGCGGCGATGGGCTCGCCTGGGCAGCACGAGTGACGTCAGCCGGCGGCGTGTGATCCGTCCTCCGGCCGCCTCCGCCCGGTGTGCGCCAGCGCGTCCTCGGCCTGGGCGGCCATCGTGGTGACGAGTTCGGCGGCCGAGGGAAGATCCGTGATCAGGTCCACCGCCTCGCCCGCCCAGACCGGCTCGGGCGGAATCACACCGCGCGCCACATCGTCCCGGTACTGCAGGGGCGCGCTCCCGTCGCGGGCCAACTCGGCCTCCCTGCCGCGCCATTGATCCAGGTAGGGGTGTCCGAGCGTGCGAGCCGTGTATCGCTCGACGGGCCAGCTGGATCCACGGGCGATGTCCAGCACGCCATTGCGTTCGGTGTCCTGTCCACGCCCTTCGAGGAGTGCCTCGCGGACCGAGCGGCCGACCGACGCCTCCGTGGTGGCCTGGAAGCGGGTGCCGATGAGCGCGCCCGCGGCGCCCAGGGCCAGTGCCGCGGCGACCCCCCGCCCGTCGGCGATCCCCCCGGCGGCCAGCACGGGCACCGGAGCCGCGAGGTCCACCACGAGCGGGACGAACGGCAAGGTGGAGCGTCCGCGACGGGCACCGTGCCCGCCGCTCTCGGTGCCCTGCGCCACGATGACGTCGGCTCCCAGGTCCACGGCCCGCCGGGCCTCCTCCAGATCGGTGACCTGGACCAGCACGGCCGCGCCCGCGTCACGGACGCGATCGACGAAGGGGGCCGGGTCCCCGAAGGAGAACATCACCGCCGCCGGACGGAACGCCAACGCGCCCTCCACCGCACGGACATCGATGGCCCAGGCCAGGAAGCCGACGCCCCAGGGCCGGTCGGTGCCCTGGGCCACGACCGACAACTCCCGCTCCAGCCAATCCTTTTCGCCGTATCCGCCACCCACAAGTCCGAGTCCGCCCGCGCGGGACACGGCGGCCGCCAGTGTGCCCCCGGCCGCACCTCCCATCGGCGCCAGTGCGATCGGGTGCCGCACGCCCAGCATCTCGGTGAAATCCGTCGACAAGACCATGGCCCTCATGATTCCTCTCGGACCCCGGCGCCGGGCGGAATCGACCAACCGGGCCGTCCGCACCGGACGGAACCGGCCACGCGGCGTACCACGGTGCCGCGCCCGGTCGCCTGCCCACGTGCTGGAACGGGCCGGGGCGGTGCCGGGTCGGACCGAGGGCGGGCGGTGCGGGGCTCGTTGCCCCGATGGCTGTTCCCGGTCGTGCGGCGCGTGAGTGGCCCGCGCGGTGACTCGTGTGGCGTGCCGTGCCGACAGCCTCTTCGTGCAGTTGGATCGGCAGTGGACGGCCGGACCCGGGACAGGACGGGCGTGGCCGACGACGGACGACGACGGGTGGAGTGGCATGGCATCCCAAGAACCGGCAGTGGCCCACTGGCTGTTCGGCGACCAGCTCGGGCCGCACTTCCTTGATCCGGCGCGTGGCGGCCCGCGCCGGGAAGTGCCGGTACTGATGATCGAGGCGCGCGGTGTGTTCCGGCGCCGGCGGTTCCACCGTGCGAAGGCGCACCTGATCCTCTCGGCCATGCGCCACCGGGCCGCCGAGCTGGGAGATCGGGTGCGGTACGTCAAGGCGGACTCCTACCGGGAGGGGCTGGAAGCCGTGGGGGAGGGACCCGTGACGGTGCATCACCCCACTTCGCATGCGGCACTCGGATTCGTCCGATCCCTTCCGTCGGTGCGCGTCCTGCCGGCCCGCGGATTTCTCGTCACGCACGATGACTTCAGGTCGTGGGCGGAGGGCCGCGGCACGAAGCAGCTGCGTCAGGAGGACTTCTACCGATGGGTCCGCCAGGGGCACGACCTGCTGATGGAGGGGGACCGACCGGCCGGCGGCCGGTGGAACCTGGACCACGACAACCGGCAGCCGCCGCCGCGCGGCGCCACCGCGCTCGGTGTTCCCCCGCCCTACCGGCCGAGGGAGAGCGCGATCGACGACGAGGTGCGCGCCGATCTGGACCGCTGGTCACGCGACGGCGACGTCCAGTTCGTCGGAGAGGACGCACCGCGCGCGTTCCCCGCCACACGCCGTGAGGCCCTGGCCGCGCTGCACCGGTTCGCCGAGCGTCGACTCGCCACCTTCGGCGCGTACGAGGACGCGATCCTGGCCGAGGACGCCACGATGAGCCACAGCCTGCTCTCGTCCTCGCTCAATCTCGGACTACTGGACCCCGCCGAATGCGTCGAACTGGCCGAGACGCACTGGCGGTCGGGGGACGTCCCGCTGAACAGTGCGGAAGGTTTCGTGCGACAGATCGCCGGCTGGCGCGAGTTCGTCTGGCATCTGTACTGGCACTTTGGTGACGAGTACCGGGATGCGAACGCCCTGCGCCACCACCGGGCACTCCCCGCATGGTTCACGGAGCTGTCCTCGGAGGGCACCGACGCCAACTGCCTCTCCCACGTGCTGGAACGGGTCAGGGCGACCGGCTGGACGCATCACATCCCGCGTCTGATGGTCCTGGGCAGTTTCGCGCTACAGCGGGGATGGGAGCCCCGGGCCGTCACCGACTGGTTCCACCGCAGCTTCGTCGACGGGTACGACTGGGTCATGGTGCCGAACGTGGTGGGGATGTCCCAGTACGCGGACGGCGGACGGATGACCACCAAGCCCTACACGTCCGGGGGCGCCTATATCGATCGCATGAGCGACTTCTGCGGCGCGTGCCGGTACAAGCCGTCCGTGCGCGTGGGCGAAGATGCCTGCCCGTTCACTTCCGGATATTGGAACCTCCTGCACCGCCACCGCGAGCGGTTCGAGCACAACGCCCGGATGGTGCAGGCCGTGCGGGGCCTCGACCGGCTCCGCGACCTCGACGCGTTGCTGGCGCAGGAAGCCGCGCGCGAGGACTGAGCGATGCTGGGGGAATCGCATCGGTGTGACGCGGCGGACAGGCGTCGGGTTTCCGCCTGGGCCCATCCGACGTGCGCGGGGCCGGCGGAATTCGCGGGGGCGAGTCCGCGAGTCGCGCGCGAGCGGCGGGCACCGAGCCACGCCACTCCGTCCGTGGACTGCTCACTAAGGACTGCCCGCTGCGGAAGCCCCACCGGCAGGAGCGGTCGCACCGGCCCGAGCGGGGCCGCCGCCCGGATCGGCCCGACTCACGAGTTCTTGAAAAGCGCTCCAGGAGCGGGTGGGTTGTCCGGCGTCCCATACCTTCTGCGACAGAGCCGCCAGCGGCAGCCTGATCCCGCTCGCCACTTGCCCCTCGGTCTGCGCCTCCGGCCTGTCGCACCAGACGGCCAGCCGGGCGCCCAGGATGGAGTCCTGGTAGCGGGCGGCGTCGGGGACCGGCCGGCTGCCGCGCAGTACCGCGGGGGTCCATTCCTGGTAGATCGCCTGACCGGTCGGATACGTGAAGTCGTTGGGCTGGCCCAACACGTAGTACAGATACGCGTCGTTGAGGTTGACCACCTTGCGTCCCTCGGCGAGATACCCCTCGGGCAGCCGGGCGCCGATCTCCTTACCGGTCCAGTACTCGGCCTCGATGGCCGCGTCCGCCTTGGCGATGCCACCGGTGTAGAAGCCGTCGTTCCACGCCTTGAGCCGCTTCTTGGAAGGGGCCAACGCCCGTGCCCTGTCGTCGAGCCAGCGGGTGGCGAGGTCCTTGACCGTGCCACCCGGTCCGTACAGCCTGTGGGCCGCAGCCGCGAGGTTCGGGAACGACGCCTCCGGGTTCCGCCAGGTCAGGGCCTGATACTCGTCGCCGCCCAGATGCCAGGCACCACCGGGGAACAGTGGCAGGAACTCCTTGTACAACGCGTCGACCACCGGGCCGGCGCCGGCTTGGGAGATGTCGATCGCACCTTGCACGATCCGGCCGTTCACGTCTTTCAGCCGCAGATCTGGGAAGGACTTGAGCACCGCTCCCAGATGTCCGGGGGAGTCGATCTCGGGCACCACCGTGATGTGGAGGGACTCCGCGAGCTTGACGATCCCGGTCAGTTGCGCCTGGCTCAGGCGGGCCGCCGAGACGCTCTTCGCGTAGCGCGGATCCTTGATCTCGATTCCGAACCCCTGGTCGTCGGAGATGTGCAGGACCAGCTGATTGAGCTTGAGGTCGGCCATGGCGCGCAGCCGTGCCTCGATCCACCCCGGGGTGAAGTATTTGCGGGCGATGTCGAGGTTCAGGCCCCGCTGCGGCTTGGCCGGACCGTCCGTGACCGTGCCCTCGGCCAGCGCTCCCGTGGTGCGCACGGCCTGCTTGACGGTACGGGTGCCGTAGAAGACGCCCGCCTCGTCCGGGCCGGTGACATCCACCCGGCCACCACTCACGGTGATCCCGTACGACTCCGCCGGGCCCGAGGCGGAACCGGACAGGGCCAGGCGTATGTCCCCGGACGCAGGAGCGGCGGTCTTCCCGTACGCCAGCCCCAGCTCCCGGGCCAGGAGCTCGCCCTCGTCCGCCAGGCCGGGACTCTTCGCGTCGATCACCACGCGCGAACCGGGCTGCGGGCGCCAGCCCGGGCCGGAAGCGGCCTTGAACGCGCGGACGGCGGGCACCACGGCCGGTGGACCGGTGGCAGCCGTCGCCGCGGGCCGCTCGGGGGCCGCCGGTACCGCCGCGGAGGCGGTCCCGGAACCGGCGAGGATAAGCGCCGAGACGGCGACCGTCGCCACGGTGTAACGGTGGGCATTCCTGTGTACGGACATGGTCCTCCGCTCCGCTCCATTCGCCTTACCACGCTGGCACGCGGGCCGGGAGACCGCGACCCGGACGGGGTGCGGCACGGCGGCGCACGGCCGGTGGTCTCCGCGCACCGGCGGTCCGCACTGAGCGGAAGCCTCCATTCCGTGCATCCGGCGGGTCCAGCGGATCGGATGGGAGCTCCGCGTGCTGCGGCCCGTTCTCGGGATGGAGCACTCCGTCCCCGGTGCCGCCCGTGGCGGTCCCACGGTGGCAGTCGAGGTGCCGAAATCTCGGGCCGTGCCAGGCATCAGTCGGCGACGGGCCCCGATGCAGCCGCCCCGTTCGGGCACATCGGATCCGCCGAAGCGGGTGGTTCGCCGCCCCGATGGATCCGCGCGCCGGACAGGTCCATACAGTCAGCTGTCTGGCGACCCCGGCTACGGTCGGCCGGGTTCGTCCTCTTGGCCAACGTTTGGGAAGGTCCGACCATGACGCACGCGCAGAGTGCTCCCGCATCGCCGGCAGAAGCAACCGAGTCTGTCCGGCCTCCGGCCACCGCTGTCGCGGAGTCGAGCTCGGTTCTTGAGGAACGGGCCCGGCGCACGAGACGCAGACTGGAGAGACTGATAGGGATCGCGGCGACCGAGGGCAACTCTTTGGTGCCGCTGCGCAATGGTGACGAGATCTTCGCCGCCATGCTGGACCGTATCGGCTCCGCCAAGCACACGGTCGACATGATGACGTTCGTCTACTGGAAGGGCGACATCGCGCAGCGGTTCGCGGACGCCCTCGCCGACCGGGCGCGGCACGGGGTGCGGGTGCGGCTCCTCTTGGATGGGTTCGGGAGCCGGCTCATCGAGAAGGAGCAGCTGGACTTGATGGAGCGCGCCGGGGTGCGGGTGGCGTGGTTCCGTAAGCCCCTCTACCTGTCGCCGTTGAAGCAGAACCACCGTTGTCACCGCAAGGTCCTGGTCGTCGACGAGGAAACGGCGTTCACCGGCGGTGTCGGCATCGCCGAGGAGTGGTGCGGCGATGCCCGCAACCCTGATGAATGGCGCGACACCCATGTCCAGGTCCGTGGACCCGCGGTGGATGGGCTGGCTGCCGCGTTCGCGCAGAACTGGGCCGAGTGCCACGAGGAACTCTTCGACGACCGCGACCGGTTCGCCGCGCACATCCCGCAGGGCGACGCTGTCGTACAGGTGGTGCGCGGCTCTGCCAGCTTCGGCTGGCAGGACATGCAGACCCTGTTCCGGGTAGTGATCGAATCGGCGGAGGAACGGATCCGGCTGGCCACGGCCTACTTCGCGCCCGACGCGTACTTCATCGAGCTGCTGTGCGCTGCCGCCCGCCGCGGAGTCGAGGTCGAGATCCTGCTGCCAGGGCCCTACACCGACAAGCGGGTCTGCCAACTGGCCGGGCAGCGTTACTACGAAGACCTGACCGCGTGCGGAGTCAAGATCTTCGAGTACCAGCCGACGATGCTGCACACCAAAGTCGTCACCGTCGACCGGACCATGGCACTGGTCGGCTCGACGAACTTCAACCGCCGCTCCCTCGACCACGACGAAGAGGTCATGCTCGCCGTCCTGGACCAGGCGTTCACGGCGAAGCTGGACAGTCACTTCGCAGAGGACCTGGAACACAGCGAACTCATCACGCGCGGACGCTGGAAGCGGCGCTCTACGCTCCAGCGGGCCAAAGAGGTCGCCGTCGCGCCGATCCGCCGCTTCCTGTAGGTCTCGGCCTCGTGGCGGCCGCGCGGGCGGCGCATCACGTCTACGCCGCGTTGGTGATCGGGCAGCCGTCTCCTGGCACCGAGGAGCTCCACGCCTTCCGCGATCCGGTTTCTGTGGTCGGCCTGGGGCACGCACCGCGGATCACGGTGTCCAAGGCGGCGTCACCGGCCTCTTCACAGTCGCCTTGGTCCACCGGGGAAAAGAGGGGCTGGTTCAACGAAGGACGGATCTTTCGGGCCGACTATCCGGTCGCTCGGGGCGAGCGGGGTTGCGCGCGCAAGGCAGGAACTCGGGCGGTGTCTTCGACTGGGGCCAGGCTTTCACCCAAGGTCAGCAGCGAGAGGAGCCGCACCGGCCGGCCGGCTGTGGCGGCGGCTTCCATCTTGTGGTGGCCATCGAGGAGGAAGTGGGTCAGGCCCCAGTGCACGAAGTAGTCGTCTGCCCGGTCCATGGCGGGCTGGCACACGTCCAGCGTGGAGATCGCCACGGCCGTGGGGATCGTTTCCCGCTCCATGAGCGCGACGTACTCCTCGACGCGCTCCCGCTCGTTCCACGTCGGGGGCACCATGGGAACGACGAACTCATAGAGGTGGGCGTCCTCATCGACCCGGGTCTCGAAGGTCCGGTAGTACGGGGTGTGAGGGTACTCGGGGAGGCCCCAGAACTGGTCGACTCCCCACGTCGTCACCTGTTCGCCGCTGAAGTAGTCGCCCTCCTTGCCGGGGACGACCAGCCGGGGTTCCACCTCCAGGAGCAGCGGAAGGTACTCGTCCTCCGGCAGCAACGCACCGAACGCATCGAGCACGCCGTCGTCGTCCGGTTCGGCCAGCGCTCCGGTGAGCCGTTCCTGCATGCGCTCCAGCGACAGCTTCTCCCGGGCGGTCTCCAGTCGGCGGAACAGGAGCGGGCACGTTCCGCAGTAGTAACTGAGCTCGAAGGCAGGCTCGTTGTCGACCATGAGCAAGCGGCGCCGCGGCCCGCCACCCATCTCATGCAGTTCCGTGTCGAAATGCAACCGCGCCTCGGCGGAAGGGACGCCGAGACGGCGGGAATCGCCCGTTTTGATCATCATGGACCGACCGTACGGGAAGGCGTGGCTCAGTACTTCTGAGTACTGAGCGACGGGTACCTGGCCGGACGGGCCAACCGAGTGTTGAGTCACACACACGTGGGCGTCGCGGGGTAGGCGGGCGTCGAGCAGCCCGGGGACAGCTCCTTGAAGTCAGGGGCGTTTATGTGGGGCGGTGAGCGAGCGGCCTGCTTGGTCGGGCTCGTCGGCCCCGGCTCGGAGTCCGGCTTCATCGTTGATCGCGGGCGGGCGGATGAAGCCGGGTGCTCATAGTTGCGCGAGAGTAGTTGGGGCGATTTGCCTGCCTATGGTGAGGATGCCGTATCTTTCCGTCGTGCCGCCTTTCGGCTTTCTTTCCTTTGCGTCGATGCCTTCGGTCGTCACGTGTGCCCGATACGAGCTTTGCCTGCTGTACGACTGTCCTTCTCCGTAATGAGATGAGGCATATGCCAAAGGCGTTGTAGTGCAGCACATGCCCAACGCCCTTTGCCTCGTTTGCGGCTGATGGGCAAGCTTGCCAGGAGTGGCGACAGAGGTCCGGTCTGGGGCCGAACCGGCCTGTCGGCATCGGGGCCGGCTGCCGCGACTCGGGTTTGCGTGCCCGGACGTGACCATCGACAACAACCGTTGCTCCAGCGGGAATCGCCGCTGCCGGGCCCGCTGGATGCCCGCCACCACGTCAGCGCGACAAGAGGGTTGAAGTACGCGGGGTTCAACCCGGTAACCGGATCGAGCCACTTCCGCTCATCCGTCGAGAACGACCCCGGATGGGCCCGCAGTGGTCGGCACAGTTCATTTTCGGCCTTTGGATTCGTTCGAACAACTTCTTTCGTTCCGGGACGGCCAGGCAGTTCGCGCCCGGGTTACTCCCCAGTCGCCGTGCGGTGCCGACCCCATGAAATCGGCTGAGATGGACTGTCCGGAAACTTCCTGTGCGGTGGGGTTGTTTGTCGCGGAAGTCGCGGGGAACTCGCGCAGCAGCAGTACCAGTCGTGGGCTTGTGTGTACCGGTGACATCACGTCAATGACCCTCCTGCCGGAGGCGCGGGGGAACCATCAAAGTTTGCGTCAAAAGACAAGGGTTGCGTCAGAATGAGCCTTGTGTGGAGACTGTGGCCGAGTTTGGATGGAGCGCAGCTGTGCAGGATGCTTGAATTTTGTCAATCCTGATCCTTACCGAGGCGTAAATAGGTACGGTCACGCTTCAGGGATGATTTCTACTGTCTGGTCGATCACTGGTGGGACGCCCGCGTGACCGTCACGCGTTGGCATCGCCGAGGGGGATATGTCATGCCGGGTGGAGTTGCAGCGCCAAGTGCGCTCCGCAGGAGTCAGGGAGACTTCGACTCGTCGCTCCGCGAGTGTTGACGTTCGGTTGGGAGATCTGCACGGGATCTATGCGCCCCTGACGCGCTTCATCGGCACGTGTCAGGCGGGTCGTTCGCCGTCGGCGCGGGCCGCCGGCGCAGGCGGAGCCCGTCACGCCGACGGACGTCCGCGTCCGCGCTCTGTCGTCCAAGCCACACCCCGAACTGCTTTGTCCACTTTCCCTGCCGCGTGCGGTACGCGGCAGGGCCGTGTCCGCGTGCCGTTAGCCGAGGAGTCATGGTGTCCACCGACCAGAACCAGAAGACGAGCGATGGCTTTCTGCTGGATGAGTTACCCGGTCGCTGGCATGACCTGCGTGCGGCCGGCCCGATCCGGCGCGACGAGCGGCAGGGCGTGATGCAGGTCGTGGATCACGAGACGAGCGCTGCCGTGCTCGCCGATCCGGCCACCTACTCCTCGGATCTCTCCTCCCTCGCCCCCACGCAGGAGGACTTCGCGACCTTCACCCAGGGAAACTTCGTCGGCATGGACCCGCCGGAGCACCGCAAGCTGCGCGCACTGGTGAGCCAGGCCTTCACCCCACGCGTCGTCCAGGGGCTTGAGCCACGCATCGAGGCCGTCTGCGATCAGCTGCTGAACTCCGTCGCGGACCAGGACCGGTTCGACCTCGTCGAGACCCTGGCGTATCCGCTGCCCATCATCGTCATCGCGGAACTCCTTGGCATCCCGGCAGAGGAGCACCGAACCTTCCAGGACTGGGCCGGCGTCCTGTTCGGAGGGGATCAGCTCGGCGAGGCGCCCGACATGGCCGACCTGGAGCGGGCGCTGGCCGCCATCGCTCCCACGGTCCGGGAAATGAACAGTTACATGCTCGACCACATACGCGGCTGCCGGGCAGCCCCCGGCGACGATCTGACCAGCAGACTCATCGCGGCCGAGGTGGACGGCGTCCGGCTCACCGACCAGGAGATGGTCGGGTTCGTGGCCCTGCTCCTCGTCGCAGGGCACATCACGACCACCGCCCTGCTCGGCAATGCCGTCGTCACCTTCGACCGCCACCCCGAGGCGGCCGCCGCACTGCGCAAGGACCCCGACCTGATTCCGCCCGCGGTCGAGGAGGTACTGCGCTGGCTGCCCCCCTTCCCTGAGCTGGGGCGCCGCGTCACCCGGCCCGTGGTCCTCGGCGGCCACGAACTGCCCGCCGACAGCATGGTGATGGTCCACTTGGGCGCCGCCAACCGAGACCCCGCGCGCTTCGACCGGCCGGACGTGTTCCTCGCGGACCGTCACCCCAACCCGCACCTCACCTTCGGGCACGGCATTCACTTCTGTTTCGGCGCCCCACTGGCCCGACTGGAAGCCCGGATCGCGCTGAACATGCTGAATGAACGATTCCGCTACCTGGCGATCCCGTCGTACGACGACATCGTCCTGCAGAATCCGGCCGTCCTCATCGGCGTACGCCACCTGCCCGTCGAGGTCGGCAGGCCCTAGCCGCAGGCCGGTACGTCCACGCACCGCCCCGGCCGGGGCACCGCTCGCCGCGGCCGGAGAAGCCACCCGTACACGAGGAAACTCACTGGGGAGCTCCTTGCTCATGCCCTACTACGTCCCCTCCGTCCCCGCCGCCCCCCGCGCGGCGCGTCCCCTCCGCCAAGACCTCCAGAACCGGCTCGACTCCCTCGCCGAGACGCACGGGGTGCCAGGTGCTCAACTGGTCCTCGCCACCGGCACGGAGACGATCTCGCTGCACACCGGTATCGCCGACGCGGCCACCGGCACGCCGTTCACCCCGGACACGGCCGTCGCTCTCGGCTCGCTCACCAAGCCGTACACGGCCGCCCTGGTGCTGCTGCTCGTCGACGACGGCGACCTCGACCTGGACGAGCCCGTCGCCGACCACCTGCCCGCGCTGCGCGGCTTACCGGAGGTGACGATACGTCACCTGCTCAGCCACACCGGCGGACTGCCCACCGGCCCCGACTCCGACACGGCGTCGACGACCAGCGGCACCCGCTACCTCACTTCGCTGTGCACGTCCGAGCAGGCGCTGTTCCCGCCCGGCACCGACTTCTCCTATTCCAACGCCGGCTACGTCGCCGCGGGGCTGCTGGTCGAGGAGATCACCGGCATGCCGTGGCACGAAGCCGTTCGCGTGCTGCTCCTTGAGCCCCTGGGGATATCGGCGGCCTTCATCGGCGACAGCACCACCAGTCGCCCATGGGCCGCCGGACACGCCGTCAACACCGCCACCGGGCGGGTCCGTCCCGTACAGCAGAACCTGGCCTCGCTGGAGGCCCCGGCCGGGGCCCTGATGGCCTCCGCAGCCGATCTGGCCGCGCTCGGCGGCGCGTTGATCGGCCGGGATGACGTACTGCCGCCCGCGCTGGCCAAGGGCATGCTCCGCGCGGAGCGCGGTGCGCGGCCCGGAGCCCTGGCCGACGGCTGGGGCCTGGGGGTCGCCCAGTACCGGCAGGGCGACGACCTGTGGTGCGGGCACGACGGCAATGCCCAGGGCACCTCGTGCCACCTCCGGATCGACCCCGCGAGCGGCGTGGTCGTGGCCTTCACCGGCAACGCGGGCGGAGCCACCGCGCTGTGGCGCGAACTCGCCGCCGAAATAAGGCACTTGGCCGACGTGCGCGTGCCGGCCGGCCCCGCACCCGCCGGGGACCGGGGCCGCCAGGTCCGCCTGCCCGAGTGCTGGGGGACGTACCGCAACGGTGGCGCCGACTATCGCATCAGCGCCGGTCCCGACGGTCGCCCGGTCCTGTCCATAGATGGTGACCTGGCACTGCCGCTGGTCTGCTACGCGGATCTGTCCTACGACCTGGTCGACCCCGCCACCGGTCGTCGCGAACCCGGCGGACGCTTCCACCGCGACCCCGCCACCGGCCGGATCGAACGCGTCCAGGTGTCCGGTCGCACGGCGCGTCGCACCGACGACGGCTGAATCACGCCGGGCCGGTATCAGCCGTCGGGCGGAGCGCCGCCGGTTCCCCCGGCCCCGGGCCGACAGCGGGGGCAGCCCCGCGTCCGCCCCGGTGGCTGCCGGGCCGTGCCCACCGCAGGGCGGACCCGCAGCCCGTCGCGGGCCCCGCCCGCCGCGCCTTCGTGCGATGCGACCCGCCCGCCCCACCTCGCCGCCCACTCGCGCCACCCCTGGCTTTCAAAGGACTGGACCCATGACGGACCCGCACGCCACCCCCCTGCCCGCGACCCCGCGTTCCCAGGACGGCGGCACCGCGCGAGAGCAGGAGCCGCCGGCGCTTGAGGAACTCTTCGCGCGGCAGGTGGCCCGCGCACCGCACGCTCCGGCCCTGACCGACGGGCTGCGGACCTGGACCTATCGCGAACTGGCCGAGCGCGCCGGCCGGTTGGCCGCGCACCTGGTCGACTCGGGTGCCGGGCCGGACCGGGTGGTCGCATTGGTGCTGCCGCGATCCATGGAGCTGATCGCGGCGGAACTCGCCGTGGCCCTGGCGGGTGCGGCCTTCCTGCCGGTGGACCCGGGGTATCCCGCCGAGCGACGGGCGCTCATGCTCGCCGACAGCGCCCCCGCGGTCACCCTCGACGATCCGCGCAAGGTCGCCGCCCTGATGGAGGACGAGCACCACGCGTCTTTGGGGGAGCGGGCGGTGCGCGGGGCCGGTCCCGACCGGGCTGCCTACGTGATCTACACCTCCGGGTCGACGGGCACCCCGAAGGGCGTGACGGTGACCCACCGCGGCATCGGCGGATTCACGGAGGCCGCCGCCGACCGGTATGCCGTGGGTCCCGGCGACCGGGTGCTCCAGTTCTCCTCACCCAGCTTCGACGCCTCCGTCCTCGAACTGTTCATCTCCGTCCTGTCCGGCGCCACGCTCGTGGTCCCGCCCGAGGGCCCGTGGCTGGGCGACGAACTCGCCGCGGTCCTGGAGCAGCACCACATCTCGCACGCCCTCATCCCGCCCGCCGCGCTGGCGACCCTGCCGGACCCGGCGCAGGGGACCGGACGTCATTTGCGCACCCTGATCGTCGGGGCCGAGGCCTGTCCGGCGGGCCTGGTGGACCGCTGGGCGCCGGGCCGCCGCATGATCAACTCGTACGGCCCCACCGAAGCCACCATCGTCGCCACCTGGACGGGGGAACTGTCCGCCGGTGAGGGCACCCCGACGATCGGCGCGGCCCTGCCCCACACGCGCGTCCACGTCCTCGACACCGCGATGCGCCCCGTACCGCCCGGTGCGGACGGCGAGCTCTACATCGGCGGGGACGCCGTGGCCCGCGGCTATCTGGGCCGGCCGGGCCTGACAGCGTCCCGGTTCGTCGCAGACCCCTTCGGGGCACCTGGTGCCCGGCTGTACCGCACCGGCGACCGGGCCCGGCTGCGGCCGGACGGCGAACTCGACTACCTCGGACGGTTCGACCGCCAGGTCAAGATCCGCGGCTTCCGCATCGAACCCGGTGAGATCGAGGCCGCTCTCGGCAGTGACCCGCGCGTGGGCGAGGCAGCCGTCGTGGTCCGGGAGGACGAACCGGGCCGCCCCCGCCTCGTCGGATACGCGACCCCCGCCGAGCCCGGATCACCCCCCGACCCGGCGTCGCTGCGCGCCGCCCTCGCCGCCTCACTGCCCGCCCACATGGTGCCGTCCGCCCTGGTCGTACTGGAGCGGATGCCGCTCACCCCGCAGAACAAGACCGACCATGCCGCCCTGCCCGCGCCGGAGCTGACCGCACGTGCCGACCTGGTCGCCGCACGCACCCCGCAGGAAGTGGCCCTCGCCAGGATCTGGGCCGATGTCCTGGGCGTCGATGCCGTCGGTGTCGGTGACGACTTCTTCGACTTGGGCGGCGACTCCATCCTCGCCGCCCGCGTCCTGTCCCGGATCCGTGAGGACCTGGGCATACGGCTGACCGTCCGCGACCTGTTCACCTCGCGCACGGTCGAAGCCCTCGCCCCCTTGCTCGGCGACCCCTCCGCCGCCGTGCCCGCCGAGCCGATCCCGGCCGCCCCGCGCACCGGCGGCCTGCCGCTGTCGAGCGCACAGCGCAGGCTGTGGTTCCTCGACGACCTCGCCGACGGCGGCCCCGAGTACAACACCGGCCTGACCCTGCGCCTGCGCGGCGCCCTGAACGTCGATGCACTGCGCCGGGCCCTGCGCCGGCTCGCCGCCCGGCACGACGCCTTGCGCACCACCTTCCGCACCCAGGGCGGCCAGGGCACCCAGCACATCGCCACCGAACCCGAACTGCCGCTGGAGATCGCCGATCTCGCCGACGCGCCCCACGCCGACCGACGCCGCGCCGCCGAGCAGCTGCTGGCCGAAGAGCTGGGCCGCCCGCTCGATCTGGCGACCGGCCCCCTCACCCGCGCCCTCCTGATCAGGCTCGACGAGGCCGACCACCTGCTGCTGGTCGTCCAGCACCACATCGTCACCGACGGCTGGTCCGTCGGCATCCTGACCCGGGAACTGGCCGCGCTCTACCGGGCCGAGACCACGGGCGAGCCGGACGGTCTGGCCGAACCTGCCGTGCAGTACCCGGACTTCGCGGTCTGGGAACAGGCGCAGCGGGGCTCGGAGGCAGAGGCCGGCCATCTGCGGTACTGGCGCAGGCACCTGGAGGGGGTCCAGCAACTGGAGCTCCCCACCGACCGTCCCCGGCCCGCCGTGCGCACCACCTCGGGGGCCGGACACCGCCGTCACCTCCCGCCCGCTCTGATGGCACGGCTGCGTACGCTCGCCACCGGACGTGGCACGACGGTGTTCACCGTGCTGGCGGGTGCCTGCGCCCTGCTGTTCGCGCGCTACTCGGGACAGCGGGATGTCGCGTTCGGCACCATCACCACCGGCCGCGACCGCCAGGACCTGGAGGACGTGGTCGGCTTCTTCGCGAACACCGTAGTGGTGCGCGCCGATGTCGACGAGCGGGCCAGTGTCGACCGGTTCGTGGAGCGCATGCGCACGACGCTGATGGACGCCTTCGCCCACGACGCGGTGCCCTTCGACCGCGTGGTCGAGGAACTGGCCGTGCCCCGTGACCCGAGCCGCACCCCGCTGGTGCAGGCGCTCGTCGTCCAGCAGACGGCGAGTCCCCGACCGCGCGCGGGAGGTCTGCGGTTCGACGACCATCCCCTGCCCCGACCCGCTGCCCGCTTCGATCTCGTCCTGGAGTTCACGCCGGACGCGGACGGCGGATGCGTGCTGACCGCCGAGTTCAACACCGACCTGTTCGAGACGGCGACCGTGGCCCGGATGGCCCGCCATGTGCAACGTCTGCTGGAGGCGATGGCCGACGGCCCGGGACGCAGTCTGGCCGAGCTGTCCCTGCTCTCCGACGAGGAGCAGCGCACCCTCCTCGACTCCTGGAACCCGCCGGTCGACGCCGAACCGGACGAGGCCACCCTGCCCGAGCTGTTCCGCGCCCAAGCGGCGAGCACCCCCGGCCGCACCGCGATCACCCACGGCAGCGAGCGACTGGACTACGCCGAGGTCGAGCGCCGCGCCAACCGCCTGGCCCGCGAGCTGATCGCCCGGGGGGCGGCTCCCGAAACGCTGGTCGCGCTGTGCCTGCCGCGCACCGTCGACCTGCCGGTCGTGCTGTGCGCGGTGCTGAAGTCCGGCGCGGCCTATCTGCCCGTCGACCCGAACTACCCCGCCGAACGCATCCGTTTCATGCTCTCCGACGCGCGGCCCGCGCTCATCGTGGCCACCGCCGAGACCGCCGCCGTGCTGCCGCCGGACTGCGAACCGCTGATCATCGGGGACCTCGACGCCGACAGCGGCGTAGCGGCGGACTCCCCGGCCTCGGCGGACGTCACCGACGCCGACCGGGCCCGGCCCCTGCTGCCGGATCACCCGGCCTACGTCATCTACACGTCGGGTTCGACCGGCCGGCCCAAGGGCGTTGTCGTCACCCATCGCACGGTGGCCGCGCTGGCGGTATGGGCGGGCGAGCGGTTCGGGGAGCGCGCACCGGACCCGGTGATCGCCTCCACCTCACTCAACTTCGACGTCTCGGTGTTCGAGCTGCTCTGCCCCCTGCTGAATGGCGGCAGCGTGGAGGTGGTCGCCGACCCGACCTCACTCGCCGACGCGGGGGAGGGGCGGAGCGGGCTGATCAGCGGCGTGCCCTCCGTCATGTCCCGGCTGTTCGTCGGGCACGAGGCACCCGTGGCGGCGGACACCGCCGTCCTCGCCGGCGAAGCGCTGCCCGCGCAGACCGTCCAGGACCTGAGAGCGGCCCTGCCGTCCTGCACCATCGTCAACGCCTACGGACCGACCGAGGCCACCGTCTACGCCACGGCCTGGTTCGCCGGTGACCGGGCGGCCGACCAGGCACCGCCCATCGGCCGCCCGGTGGCCCGCACCCGCGCGTACGTCCTGGACGGCCGCATGCGCCCTCAACCCCTCGGTGTGATGGGGGAGTTGTACCTCGGTGGAGGCGGGCTCGCCCGCGGGTACCTGGGGCGAGCCGGCCTCACCGCCCAGCGGTTCGTCGCCGACCCCTTCGGCGGGCCCGGAGCGCGCATGTACCGCACGGGAGACCTGGTGCGGTGGACCGCCGACGGCCAACTGGAGTACCTCGGCAGGACCGATCAGCAGGTCAAGGTGCACGGCTTCCGCATCGAACTCGGCGAGGTGGAAGAGGCGTTGCGCCGCTGCCCCGGCGTCGCGGAAGCCGCCGTCGCCGTCTCCGGGGACGACGACAACCGCCGTCTGACCGGCTATGTGGTGCCCGTGCCCGGGCAGGCGGTCGCACCGGACTCCGTACGCCGGACGCTCGCGCAGACGCTGCCCGACTACATGGTCCCGGCCTCCGTTCTGCTCCTGGAGGAGCTGCCGCTCAACCCCAACGGAAAGCTCGACCGGGCCCGCCTGCCCAAGCCCGGCCCCACGACCACCCGGGCCGCGCGCCACGTCCCGCCCCGCACGGCCACCGAGCGGACCCTGGCCCTGGTCTGGGCCGAGGCGCTCTCCGTCGAGCGTGTCGGCGTGGACGACAACTTCTTCGAGCTCGGCGGCGACTCGATCCTCAGCCTCCAAGTGGTGGCGCGGGCGCGGCAGGAGGGGCTGACCGTCACCTCCCGCGACATCTACCGCCACCAGACCCTGGCCGCCCTCGCCCGCCGCGCCGACGCCGCCGATCCGCAGCGCCCGGGCCCCGCCCGGGTGGACCCCGAGGGCTCAGCCCCGCTGACGCCCATCCAGCACTGGCTGTTCGCCACCGACAGCGCCCGGGCCGCACACTTCGCCCAGACCCTGTCGGTCCTGGTGCCCGACGACGTGGACGCGGAGGCGCTCGAAGGCGCCCTGAACGATCTCGTTGCCCATCACGACGCTCTCCGCTCCCGCTTCGACACCGGCCCCGGCACCCCGCCGGCCTGGCACATCACCGACCGGGACGACCGCGTCACCCTGACCAGGCACCGCGGCCCGGACACCGACAGCCCTCACTTCGGCGCCTTCGACCTGGCACGCGGTCCCCTGCTGCGGGCCGTGCTGCACGACCGGGGCACCGGGCGCGCCCCGGTCCTGCACCTCGCCGTGCACCACCTCGTCGTGGACGGCGTGTCCTGGCGGGTGCTGCTGGAAGACCTGGACACCGCCTACCTCGCCCGCCGTGACGGCACGGACGGCACGACCGCCCTGCCCGCCAAGTCCTCGCCGCTGCGTCAGTGGGCGCAGCGGCTGGCCGCGCACACCAGGGGCGGCGGCTTCGACGACGAACGGGCCTACTGGGCGCAGGCGGCGCCGCCGGCCGGCACCGATCTGCCCGTCGACCTGGCGGGCCGCAACACGTACGCCTCCGCCAGCGCGGTCACCGTCCGGCTGAGCACCGAGGACACCGCGGCCCTGCTGCGCCGGCTGCCCGAGACCTACCGCACCCAGGCCAACGACGTCCTGCTCGCCGCGCTCGGCCGCGCTCTGACCACCTGGAGCGGACAGGAGCGGGCCGTGGTCGACGTGGAGGGCCACGGTCGCGAGGAGCTCTTCGCGGATCTCGACCTCAGCCGTACCGTCGGCTGGTTCACCACCCGCCACCCCGTCACCCTGGCCGTGCCGGAGCAGGCCTCGTGGGACGCCGTGCTCAAGCAGGTCAAGGAGCAGCTGCGGGCCGTGCCACGGCACGGCATCGGCCACGACGCGCTGCGCCATCTGGCCGGCCCGGACGCCCGACCGACCGCACCGGCGGCCCGGATCAGCTTCAACTACCTGGGGCGGATGTCCCCGGGAGAGACGGGCACGGGGCTGTACCGGGGCACCTTCCGGCCGCTGGAGCTGGACGCCGACCCGCAGGCCGAACGTCCGCACGCCCTGGAGCTGGTGGGCCGACTCGACGGCGACGCACTGGAATTCACCTGGTTCTACTCCGACCAGGTGCACCACGAGGACACGGTCGAGACTCTCGCCCACGGCTACGCCAGTGCGCTGAGCGAGCTCGCGCGCTACGCCGCCGGGCCGGACGCCGCCGGGCGCACCCCGTCCGACTTCCCGCTCGCCCGGCTCGACCAGAGCGCCGTCGACCGCCTCGTGGGAGACGCCCCGGCCGCCGTCGAGGACGTCCTGCCCCTGACGCCGACTCAGGCCGGCATGCTCTTCCACGGTCTCTCCCAGGACAGTGGCGTCTACTTCCAGCAGGTCACCTTCGTCCTGGACGGAGTGGAGCGCACCGACCTCCTCGCGGCGGCCTGGCAGCAGGTCACCGAGGCCACGACCGTCCTGCGCGGCCGGGTGGTCTGGCAGGACGTGCCCGAACCGCTCCTCGTGGTCGGGCACGCCGTACCCGTTCCGGTGACCGTCCTCGACTGGCGCGGCCTGACCGCCGCCGCGTCCCGCGACCAGCTGGACGCCCTGCTGCGCGAGGACCGTGCCGCCGGGATCGACCTGGTCGGCGGTCCGCTCCAGCGCCTGGTGCTGGCCAGGGTCTCGGACACCGCCGTCCGCGTGGTGTGGTCCTTCCACCATCTGCTCCTCGACGGCTGGAGCCTGTTCCAGGTGCTGGCTGACGTGTTCACGTGCCACAGTGCGCTCACCGGCCGGCCCGGCGCCGGGGCTCTGCCCGACCGGCGGCCCTGGCGGGACTACCTGGCCTGGCTGGGCGAGCGCGACCGCGACGAGGCGGAGAAGTACTGGCGCCGGCGGCTCGCCGGCCTGGACGAGGCCACCCCGCTGCCCTACGACCGCGAGCCCCGCGAGGCGCACCGCGCGGAGTCCTCCAAGGCCGTGACGGTCACCCTGCCCGAGGCCACGACCGGTGCCCTGGAGGAACTGGCACGCACCTCGGGTCTGACCCTCAACACCCTGGTGCAGGGCGCCTGGGCCATCCTGCTGAGCCGGCAGTCACGACGTTCCGACGTGGTGTTCGGCACCACGGGATCCGGCCGCCCGGCAGAGCTGTCAGGCGCCGAGTCCATCACCGGCCTGTTCATCACCACCGTGCCGACCCGGGTCACCGTCCCCGCCGACGGCACCCTGCGCGACTGGCTGCGCTCGCTCCAGAGCGACCAGAGCGAGGACCGCGGTCACGACCACCTGCCGCTGAACCGGCTCAAGGCCTTCACCGAACTGCCCGAGCGGGCCGCCCTGTTCGACAGCATCGTCGTCTTCGAGAACTATCCGAGGGACGACGACCTCTCCGCCCACGGCCTCGCGCTGAGCGACCTCGACGGCATCGAGACCACCAACTACGCGCTCGGCCTGGTCGCCTACCCCGGCACCGCACTCGCACTGCGGCTCGGCTACGACCCCGAGCTGTTCGACGCCGGGACCGTCGAGAGGTTCGCCGAATACCTCGCCGTGCTGCTCACCGGAATGGCCGACGCGCCGGAACTGCCGCCCGCCCGTATCCCGCTGCTGGCGGCCGACCGGCGCGAACAGGTCCTGCGCACCTGGAACGACACCACCACCGACCTGCCCGGGGCCACGGTCGCCGAACTCTTCGCCGCACAGGTGCGGCACACCCCCGACGCGATCGCCCTGGAAGCGGGCGACGAACGGCTCGCCTACCGCGAACTCGACGCGCGCGCAGCCGAGTTGGCCGAACGCCTCGCCGCCCTCGGAGTGCGTGCCGAACGTGCCGTGGGCGTCCTGATGGGCCGGTCCGCCGACCTCGTCGTCACCCAGCTCGCGCTCGTCCGCACCGGCGGGGTGTACGTACCCCTCGACGGCCGGGCGCCGCGCGAACGGCTGCGCCGCATGCTCGCCGATGCGGACGTCACCCTGCTGCTCACCGACGCCGAGAGCGAGGAAACCGCACGGGACCTGCTCCCCGGCGACGCCGTCCGACGCGTGGACGACCGCACGGCCACGGCGGAGACCGGCACGCCGCCCAACACCGGGGCGCCCCACCCCGACCAGGTGCAGTACCTGATGTTCACCTCCGGCTCCACCGGCACCCCCAAGGGTGTCGCGGTCCGCCAGCGGGACGTCGCCGCTCTCGCCCTGGACCGTGCCTTCGCCGGACACGACCGGGTACTCGTGCACTCCCCGCACGCCTTCGACGCCGCGACCTACGAGGTGTGGGTGCCGCTGCTGCGCGGCGGCACCGCCGTACTGGCCCCGCCGGGGGACCTGGACGCCGCAGTGGTCCGGCACGCCATCACCGAACAGCACGTCACCTGCCTGTGGCTGACGGCCGGTCTGTTCCGGCTGCTCGCCCAGGAGGACCCCACCTGTCTGCAGGGCGCCCGCGAGGTGTGGACCGGCGGCGAGGCCGTGCCCGGTGCCGTCGTCCGGCGCGTCCTGGACGCCTGCCCCGGACTGACCGTGGTCGACGGCTACGGGCCCACCGAGACCACCACCTTCGCCACCCGGCGCGCCTTCCGCGCCGGCGACCCGCTGCCCGCCGTCCTGCCCATCGGCCGTCCGCTCGACAACACCCGCGTCTACGTCCTCGACGACATGCTCCAGCCCCAACCCCCGGGAATACCGGGTGAGTTGTACATCGCCGGTGCGGGCCTGGCACGCGGCTACGCGGGCCGTCCGGGGGCGACCGCCGCCGGATATCTCGCCGACCCGTACGGGACGCCGGGTACCCGCATGTACCGCACGGGTGACATCGTGCGCTGGAGCGCGGACGGCGAACTGCACTTCGTGGGCCGCGCCGACGACCAGATCAAGATCCGCGGCTTCCGCGTCGAACCCGCCGAGATCGAGGCGCGGCTCACCGCCCACCCCGCCGTCGCGGAGGCCGTCGTGTCGCCGTACACGGTCGACGGACGCAAGCGGCTGGCCGCCCACCTCGTCCCGGCCGAGGGAGCCGCCGTGCCCGCGGCGACCGAACTGCGCGCGCACCTGGCCGCTGATCTGCCCGACTACATGCTGCCCGCCGCGTTCGTCACCGTCCCCCGGCTGCCGCTCACCGCGAACGGCAAGGTGGACCGGCGGCGGCTGCCCGACCCCGACTGGACGGCCGGCGGCGACAGCGCCTACCGCGCCCCCGGCAACGACACGGAGCAGACGCTCGCCGGGATCTGGGCCGACCTGCTGGGCGTCGAACGCGTCGGCGTCGACGACAACTTCTTCATGCTGGGCGGCGATTCCATCCTCAGCATCCAGGTCGTCTCGCGGGCCCGCGCCGCGGGGCTCTCCCTCACCCCGCGCGACCTGTTCCGCCACCCGACCGTGGCCCGGCTGGCCGACGCCACCGGCACGGCCGCCGCCGTGTCGGGCACCGAGCCGGTCGAGGGCGAGGTGCCCCTCACCCCGATCCAGCACTGGTTCCTCGACCCGGGACCGCACCGGCCGGGCTTCTTCAACCAGTCGGTCCTCGTGGAGACCGCGCCGGACACCGACCCGGATGTCCTGCGCCAGGCGCTCGCCGCCCTGTGGAGCCGGCACGACGCGCTGCGCTCCCGGTTCACCACCACGGACGACGGCACCTGGCACCAGCACGTCACCGCCGCCGACGCCCCCGACCTGCTGACCGTCTGCCCGCTGGACGGTCTCGACCCCGCCGCGGCACGGCAGCGGGAGGACCGCGCCACCGCCGAGGCGCACGCCGCGTTCCGTCTCGACACCGGACCGCTGCTCACCGCCCGACTGTTCACCGGCGACGGCGCCGCGACCGCCCGGCTCCTCCTCGTGGTCCACCACCTGGTGGTCGACGGCGTGTCCTGGCGCGTCCTCCTTGAGGACCTGGAGACCGCCTACCGACAGGCCCTGGCAGGACAGCCGGTACGACTGCCCGCCCGCACCACCTCGGTGCGGGAATGGGCCCGTCGCCTGCACGCCCGCGTCGACGCCGGCGGCTTCACGGACCAACTCGCCCACTGGACGCGCACCGCGGTGCACTGCGCCGAACCGCTGCCCGTGGACGGCGAGGGCGGGAACACCGCGGCCGACGTCCGCGAGGTCACCGTACGGCTCGACCGGCGGCGCACCGACGAACTGCTGCGCCAGGTCCCCGTCGTCTACGGCACCCGGATCGACGACGTCCTGCTCACCGCGCTGGGCCGGGTCCTGGGCGACTGGACCGGACGCGAGACCGTGGCCGTCGGCCTCGAAGGACACGGCCGCGAGGACCAGTTGTTCGAGGACGTCGACCTGTCCCGTACGGTCGGCTGGTTCACCACGCTCTTCCCGGTCGCCCTGCGCGTCCCCGCCGACGACTGGGGCAGCGCCCTGAAGGCGGTCAAGGAGCAGCTGCGGTCGGTGCCCGATCGCGGCCTCGGCCACGGCGTCCTGCGCCATCTCGCGGGCACCCCCCTGCCCGCCATCGAGCCGATGCCCGGCATCAGCTTCAACTACCTCGGCCGCTTCGACTGGTCCGCCGACGGCGCCACCCTGATCCGCGGGGTGCGCGGAGGACTCGGCGGCGCGGACGCGCCCGACACCGAACGCGCCCACCTGCTGGACGTGGTGGCCCGGGTCGAGGGGGACCGGCTGGAGATCAGCTGGCACTACAGCCAGGCCCTGCACCACGAGAGCACCGTCACCGGCCTCGCCGAGGGCATGCTGCACGCCCTGGAGGAGATCCTGGCCCACTGCGCAGACCCCGGCGCGGGCGGTCGCACTCCGTCGGACTTCCCGCTTGCCCGCCTCGACCAGAGGGCGGTGGACCTGCTGGCCGGTGACGGACGGGCCGTCGCGGACCTCCTGCCGCTGAGCCCCATGCAGTCCGGCATGCTCTTCCACAGCCTCCTCGACCCCGACGGGCGCACCTACGTCAACCAGGTGCAGCTGGTGCTGAACGGCGTGACCGACCCCCGCGCCCTCGCCGAGGCATGGCAGCGGACCGTGGACGCCAACCCGGTGCTGCGCTCGCACCCGGCCTGGCAGGAGAGCGCCGAACCCGTCCAGGTCGTCCGGCACCGGGTGACCGTGCCCGTCGTCCACCACGACTGGAGCGGCAGGCCCGCCCACCTGTGCGCGGCCGACCTCGACCGGCTCATGGAGGAGGACCGCCTGGCCGGGATCGACCTGGCCACCGCGCCGTTGATGCGGCTCCTCCTCATCCGGCTCAGCCCCGAACGCGTACGGCTGGTGTGGACGTTCCACCACATCCTGCTGGACGGCTGGAGCGCCGCCCAGGTCTTCGACGAGGTGTGCGAGCGCTACGCGGCCCTGACCGCCGGGCGCCCGCCCCGGATCCCGGCGCGCCGGCCGTTCGCCGACTACCTGGGCTGGCTGGCCGGACAGGACACCACCAAGGCGGAGCGGTACTGGCGGACCACCCTCGCCGGATTCCACGCCCCGACCGAACTGCCCCGCGACCGCCGCGCCAACGAGGCCCACCACAGCGCCTCGTCGGGCACGGTACGGGTGACGCTCGACGCCGACGTATCGGCCCGGCTGCGGGAGACCGCGCAGCACGCCGGTCTCACCGTCAACACGGTCCTCCAGGGCGCCTGGGCGCTGCTGCTGTCCCGCTACGGCGGCGGGGACGACGTGGTGTTCGGCACCACCGTCTCCGGCCGGCCCGCCGAACTGCCCGGCGTCACCACCATGGTGGGCCTGTTCATCAACACGCTGCCCACCCGTGCCCGGATCGACGGGCGGCGCCCCCTGCTCGACTGGCTCAGCGACCTCCAGGCCGCCCAGTCCGAGGCGCGGCGCCACGACTTCGTGTCACTCGCCCAGTTGGGGACCTGGAGCGAGGTGCCCGGCGGAACCAACCTGTTCGACTCCATCGTCGTGTTCGAGAACTACCCGTTCGACGAGGGCGCGCTGGCCCGGCACGGCCTGTCCATGGAGACCGAACGGGACCTGGAGCCCACCAACTACCCGCTCAGCGTGGTCGTGGCGCCGGGGGACACCCTCGACGTCAGCCTCGACTACGACCCGGCGGCCTTCGACGAGTCCACCGTCCAGGCACTGGGGGAGAGCCTTCGCACGCTGCTGACCGCGATGGCCACCGCGCCCGCCGGCCCGCTGGCCGAGCTGCCGCTCACCGACCCCGCCGACGGCCGCGCCATGCTCGACCGGTTCGGCGGAGCCCGCGTCGGCGCACCCCAGGACACCCTGCCGGAAGCCTTCGCCCGCCAGGCCGCGTCGACCCCCGACGCACCGGCGGTCCGCCACGGCGAGGACCAGCTCTCGTACCGCGAACTGGACGAGCGCGCCAACCGCCTCGCCCGGCTGCTCATCGCCGCCGGGGCCGGCCCCGAGCGCTATGTCGCCCTGGCGCTGCCCCGCACGGCGGACCTGGTCGTGGCCCTGCTCGCCGTCCTCAAGAGCGGTGCCGCCTACCTGCCGGTGGACCCCGGATACCCCGCCGAACGCATCGCGTTCCTCTTCGAGGACGTGGCGCCCCTCGCCGTGGTCACGGCGGCCGCGACGGCCGGACGGCTGCCGGACGGACCGTTCACCAGGATCGTCCTCGACGACCCCGACCACGCCCGGAAGCTCGCCGCCGCCTCGGCCGCGTCGGTCGGCGACGGCGACCGGCGCGCCCCGCTGCTGCCCCAGCACGCCGCGTACGTCATCCACACCTCGGGTTCCACCGGCCGCCCCAAGGGCGTGGTCGTCGCGCACGGCTCGGTGCTCGCCCTGACCGACTGGGCCGCGCGCGAGTTCACCGGCCGGGGTCTGGCGCATGTGGTGGCGTCCACCTCGCTCAACTTCGACGTGTCGGTCTTCGAGATCTTCTCGCCCCTGATGTCCGGCGGCTGCGTCGAGATCGTCCGCGACCTGCTGGCCCTCGCCGAGCGGCCCGGTACCTGGCGTGCCGGACTGCTCAGCGCGGTGCCCTCCGCGCTCGACCGGCTCCTTGCCGAGGACACCGTGCACGTGAGCGCGGACACCGTGGTGCTCGCGGGGGAGGGGCTGCCGGCCCGGACCGTACGACAGGTCCGCGCGGCCGTACCCGGCTGCGAGGTGCGCAACATCTACGGCCCCACCGAAGCCACCGTCTACGCCACCGCCTTCACCTGCGACCCCGCCGACCCCGACCGCGACCCGCCGATCGGCCGACCGCTCGGGGGCGCCCGCGCCTACGTCCTGGACGACCGGATGCGTCCGGTGCCCGTCGGCGCCCCCGGTGAACTGTTCCTGTCGGGCACCGGAGTGGCCCGCGGCTATCTGAACCGGCCCGGGCTGACCGCGTCCCGCTTCCTGCCCGATCCGTTCGGGCCGGCCGGCAGCCGCATGTACCGCACCGGTGACCGGGCCCGCTGGACCGCCGACGGGGACATCGTCTACCTCGGGCGGGCGGACGACCAGGTCAAGGTCCGCGGCTTCCGCATCGAACTCGGCGAGGTGGAGGCGGCATTGACCCGCCATCCCGAGGTGGCGGCCGCGGCCGCCCGCGTGGTCGAGCACGACGGCCACCGCCGCCTGATCGGATACGTGGTGCCCGGCCCGGCCGGCGCCCCGGAACCGGCGGACCTGCGCGCCTTCCTCGCCCGCACCCTGCCCGACCACCTGGTGCCCGCCCTCGTGATGACGCTGGAACACCTCCCGCTCGGTGCCACCGGAAAGCTCGACCGCCGGGCGCTGCCCGATCCCGAGTGGAGCGCGGGCACCCGGTCGGGCCGTCCCCCCGCCACCGCGACCGAGATCACCCTCGCCGCCATCTGGCGCGAGGTGCTCCGCCTGCCCGAAGTCGGCGCCGACGACAACTACTTCGAGCTCGGCGGCGACTCCGTCCTCGGCATCCAGATCGTCTCCGCCGCCCGCCGGGCGGGGCTCGGCCTGAACCCGCGGCACCTCTTCGCCCATCAGACGCTCGCCGAACTGGCCGCGGCAGCCGCGGAGTTGCCCCTCTCACCGGTCGTGGCCGAGCAGGGGCCGGTGGTCGGCGAGGTTCCGCTCACCCCGGTACAGCACTGGTTGCTCGACACCCTTCCCGGCGATCCGTCCGACTTCAGCCAGACGGTCTCCTACGAACTGGCCGAGGACACGGACGAGTCCCTGCTGCGGGCCGCCCTGGCCACTGTCCTGGAGCGGCACGACGCGCTGCGGCTGCGCTTCGAGCGGGACGCCACCGGGGTGTGGCGCCAGCACGGCACCGCCCCCGGTGAGCCCCCGCACCTGGAGGTGCACGACGGGGCGCCGGCCACCGGACCGGAGCACGGGGCGGACGCCGGCTTCGACCTGGCGAACGGGCCCCTGCTGCGGGCCGTGCTGCGCCGCGGTGCGGGCGACGGACGGCCGGTGCTGGTGCTGTCCGCGCACCACCTCGTCGTGGACGCGGTGTCCTGGCGGCTGATCCTGGAGGACCTCGACACCGCCTACCGCGCCCTGCGCGCCGGTGAACGCCCCGACCCGGGCGCCAAGAGCACGTCCTTCCGCGCCTGGGCGCAGCGGCTCGCCGCCCACACCGCGGCCGGCGGCTTCGACGCCGAAGTCCCGTACTGGCGCACCCAGCAGGCCGAGGGCCCGCTGCCCGTCGACCTGCCCGGCGGCGCGAACACCGCCGCCGAGGAGGCGACCGTCACCGCGGGCCTTGACGCCGAGGACACTCGCAGGCTCCTCCAGGACGTCCCCGACGCCTATCGCACGCGCGTCAACGACGTGCTGCTCTACGCCCTGGGCCGGGTGCTGGCCCGCTGGACCGGACGGGACCGGGTGGCGCTCGCGCTGGAAGGACACGGCCGCGAGGACCTGTTCCAGGACGTGGACCTCTCCCGCACCGTCGGCTGGTTCACCAGCCTGTACCCGGTCGCCCTCGACGTGGTACGGGAGGCGGCCACCGGCACCGCGCTCAAGGCCGTCAAGGAGAACCTGCGGGCCGTGCCCCGGGGCGGCATAGGCTACGGAGCCCTGCGCCATCTCCGCCCCACCGCCGCCCGCGACCTGCCGGGGCTGCCGCAGATCAGCTTCAACTACCTCGGACGGCAGGACCGGCAGACCGCGTCCGACGGGCTGCTGCACGCTCCGCACGGCGGCCTCGGCGGCGGCATGGACCGCTCGGCCGAGCGGCCCCACCTCCTCGACGTCCTCGGCCATGTGACCGACGGGCGGCTGGAGTTCGGCTGGTCCTACTCGCGGGCCCTGCACCGCCGCGAGACCGTCGAACGCCTCGCCGCCGAGCTGACCGACGAGCTGAGGGCCCTCGTACGGCACTGCGCCGAGCCCGGCGCGGGCGGCCGCACCCCGTCCGACTTCCCGCTGGCCCCGCTCGACCAGGCGGCCGTCGACCGCATCGCCGGGACCGGCCGGGACGTGCGGGACGTGTATCCCCTCACGCCCACCCAGACCGGCATGGTCGTGCACGGCATGGACGAAGCGGCCCAGGGGCTGTACGTCGAGCAGATCACCTTCGTGCTCGACGGTGCCCGCGACGTGGACCTGCTCGCCGCCGCCTGGCAGCACGTGGTCGACCGCACGCCGGTGCTGCGCACCTCCGTCGTCCTCAACGGCGTACCCGTGCCGCTCCAGACCGTCCACCGGGAGGTGACCCTGCCGGTCACCCGGCACGACTGGAGCACCCTGCCCGGGGACCGACGGCCGACGGAACTCGAAGAACTCCTCGCCGCGGAGAAGGCGTTGGGCATCGACCTGGCACGCCCGCCGCTGCTGCGCCTCGCGCTGGTACGGCTCGGCCCGGACGCGGTGCGCGTCGTCTGGACCTTCCACCACGTCCTGCTGGACGGCTGGAGCGTCTTCCACGTCCTCGGCGACGTCCTCGCGGCGCACGCGGCGCTCGCCCGTGGCGAGCAGCCCCGGCCACCGGAACGCAGGCCGTTCGCCGACTACGTGGCCCACCTCGCCGGGCGCGACACCGGGCGGGCTCGCGACCACTGGCGCGGCGCCCTCGCCGGACTGGCCGCACCGACCCCGCTGCCCTACGACCGCAGGCCCGCGCCGGACACCACCGCCCGCTCCGGCACCTGGCTGTCCGAGCGGCTGAGCGGCGAACGGACGGCAGAGCTCCAGGAGTTCGCCCGCCGCCACCGGCTCACCCTCAACACGCTGGTGCAGGGTGCGTGGGCGCTGCTCCTCGCGCGCTGGAGCGGCACACCCGACGTGTGCTTCGGCACCACCGTCTCGGGCCGCCCCTCCGACCTGCCCGGCGCCGACACCATCACCGGCCTTTTCATCACCACGCTGCCGGCCCGTGCCCACATCGACGGGACAGCACCCTGTGCCTACTGGCTGCGCACCCTTCAGGAGGCGCGCGCGGAAGACCGCCGCTTCGACCACATGCCCCTCAACGAACTGCACGGCCTCACTCAACTGCCTCCCGGCGCGGCCATGTTCGACAGCCTCGTGGTGTTCGAGAACTACCCCGTCGGGGACGCCACGGCCGGCGCCCACGGCCTCACCCTGCGCGAGCTCGACGCCCGCGAGGCGACCAACTACCCGCTGACCGTGGTCGTCTCGCCCGGGGACCGGCTCGCCGTGGAACTCGGCTACGACCCGCGCCTCTTCGACGCGGCCACGGCCCGCTCCCTCTCCGGGCAGCTGCTCCACACCCTGCGTTCGCTGGCCGCCACGGACGGCACCGTCCGCCTCGACGACATCGACACACTCTCGTCCGAGGAGCGCGCCAGGCTGCTGCGCGGCCCGGCCCGCCCGGCGACGGATCCCGTGGCCCCCGCCACCCTTCCGGCCCTGATCGAGGCCGCCGTGGACCGCAGGCCCCACGCGCCCGCACTCGGTGACCCCGACCGACTGCTGACCTTCGCCGAAACGGAGGACCGGGCCAACCGCCTGGCCCATCTGCTCATCGCCCGCGGCGCACGACCCGGCGCCATCGTGGCGCTGCTGCTGCCACGCTCGCTCGACATGGTCCTGGCCCAGCTCGCGGTGGCCAAGACGGGCGCGGCCTTCCTGCCCGTCGACCCCGCCTACCCGGACGAGCGCATCGCGCTCATGCTCCGGGACGCGGCGCCCGCCCTCACCCTGGACGCGAAGGAAGTCGCGGCCCTGCTGGCCGACTTGGGCGACGAGAGCCTGGGCCACCGGCCCACCGACGCCGACCGCGGGCGCCCACTCGATCTGGACGATCCCGCCTACGTCATCTACACCTCGGGCTCCACCGGCACCCCCAAGGGCGTCGTCGTCACCCACCGCGGACTCGCCGGGTTCGCCGCGGCCGAGGCCGCCCACTACCAAGTGACCGAGGGGGACCGGGTCCTGGCCTTCGCCACCCCCAGCTTCGACGCCTCCGTGCTGGAGCTGTGCGCCTCGCTGCCGCACGGCGCCCGCCTCGTCGTCCCCGAACCGGGACCGCTGCTCGGCGAACCCCTGGCCCGGGTACTGCGCGCCGAACGCATCACCCACACCCTGCTGCCGCCGGCCGCGCTCGCCACCCTGCCGGACGGGACGCCCGGCACCCTGCCCGACCTCAAGACGCTGATCGTGGGCGCCGACGCCTGCGGCGCGGACCTGGTCGCCCGCTGGGCCCCGCACCACCGCATGGTCAACTCCTACGGACCCACCGAGGCCACCGTCGTCGCCACCTGGTCCGCGCCCCTGGCCCCCGACGGCGCCGCCCCACCCATCGGCCGGCCACTGCCCGCCACCGGCGCCTACGTCCTCGACACCCGGCTGCGCCCGGCCCCCGACGGCGTTCCGGGCGAACTCTGGCTCAGCGGACCGGCCCTGGCTCGCGGCTACCTCGGCCGCCCCGGACTGACCGCCGCCCGCTTCACCGCCGACCCCTTCGGGCCGCCCGGCACCCGCATGTACCGCACCGGCGACCTGGTGCGCCGCGACGGCGGGGGTGAACTCCACTACCTCGGCCGCACCGACCACCAGCTGAAGCTGCGCGGACACCGCATCGAGGCCGGCGAGGTCGAGGCCGCCCTGACCCGCCACCCCGACGTCCTGGACGCCGTGGTGAGCGTCCGCGAGGACGAACCGGGTCTGCCCCGGCTCGTCGCCCACCTGCTCACCGCCACCGGCGCCCCGGCACCGGCGGACGGCGACCTGCGTGCCCTGGCCGCCCGTTCGCTGCCCGGCTACATGGTGCCCTCGGCCTTCGTCTGCCTGGAGCGCTTCCCGCTCACCGAGAACGGCAAGACCGACCGGGCCGCCCTGCCCGCCCCGGCCCCCGCCGCCCCGACGGCCCCGGCCGAGCACGTCGCT
Source organism: Streptomyces sp. NPDC006691 (assembly GCF_042869955.1). NCBI lineage: Bacteria > Bacillati > Actinomycetota > Actinomycetes > Kitasatosporales > Streptomycetaceae > Streptomyces > Streptomyces sp. NPDC006691. The sequence goes on along the minus strand of NZ_JBIAGW010000017.1, from coordinate 119,873 downwards.
CCCCGCACGCCCACCGAAGAGGCGCTCGCGGCGCTCTGGGAGGACGCCCTCGGCGGGACCGTGGGCGCCGAGGACGACTACTTCCTGCTCGGCGGCGACTCCATGCGCGCGCTGCTCATCGCGTCCCGCGCCAACGACCTGTTCGGGGTGAGCCTCACCCCGCGCGACGTCCTGGTCTCCCGCACCGTCGCCGCACTCGCGGAACAGGTGGAGGAACAGGTGCTCAGTGAACTCGAAGACGCCGCGTACGGCGGCCCCGACCACGACGAACGGTAAGGATCCGACGAACATGACGTCTTCGAAGCCCTCCAGGCGAGACCGCGCCGAAGCCCTGCCGGACGATCTGCGCGAGGCCCTGCGCCGCCGCCTGGCCGGACGTGCCGCGGCGGGCCCCGCCGGCGGCGCGCCCGCCGGCATCCCGCGCGCCGACCGCGACCGGCCCCTGCCCCTGTCGTTCGCCCAGCAGCGCCTGTGGTTCCTGGACCGGCTGCACCCCGGTGACGCCCGCTACAACAGCGCGGTCGCCGTGCGCCTCACCGGCACCCTCGACCACCGGGCTCTCCAGCGTGCGCTCGCCGAGGTCGTGGCCCGGCACGAGGCACTGCGGACCACGTTCGAGGAGAGCGACGGCCGCGCGGCACAGCACGTGCACCCGGCGGCCCCGGTGCCCCTGCCCGTCCGTGACGTGCCGGCGGACGGCCTGGACGCGGCGCTGCTCGCGGAGTACTCGGCGCCCTTCGACCTGAGTTCCGGGCCGCTGCTGCGGGCCCTGCTGCTGCGGGAGACCGACGCCTCGCACGTCCTGCTGCTGACGGCTCATCACATCACCACCGACGGTTGGTCGATGGGCATCGTGCTGAGTGAACTGTGCACCGCCTACGAGGCGTTGGCGCGGGGTGAGGAGCCCGGGCTGCCGGCGGTGGCGACCCAGTACCCGGACTTCGCCGTCTGGCAGCGCGAGCAGCTCACCGGTGCCCGGCTGGAGCGTCAACTGGCCCACTGGAGCGACCGGTTGACGGGGGCGGTCGCCCCCGAACTCCCGCTGGACCGGCCCCGGCGCGGCGAAGAGGCCGGGGCGGGGGCGGTCCACGCCTTCACCGTCCCCGCCGGAGTTACCCACAGGCTCCGCGAACTCGCCGGGCAGCAGCACACCACGCTGTACACCGCGCTCGTCGCCGCCGCCCAGGCGCTCCTGGCCCGCTGGTCGGGACAGGAGGAGAGCACGGTCGGGTCGCTGACCCCGGGCCGTTCGCGCACCGATCTGGAGAGGGCCGTCGGCTTCTTCGTGAACACCGTCGTGCTGCGCACCGCGGTGGCGCCCGGCGACTCCTTCCGGGACCTCCTGACCCGTACCGCCGACACCGTCAACGAGGCCTTCGCACACGGCGACACGCCCTTCGAGCGGATCGTCGAGAGGGTGGGTGCCACCCGCGAGGCGGGCCGCAACCCGCTGTTCGACGTGATGGTCCTGCTGCACCCGGACCCGCCCGCGGCCACCGCCCCGCGCGACCTCGGGATCAGCCCGGTCGCCGTGCCGCGACAGTCCGCCACCTTCGACCTGAGCGTCGAGTTCGTGCCGGACGGCGAGGCGCTGACCGGACTGCTCGAATACCGCACCGACCTGATCGACCCGGACACCGCCCGCCGCATGACCGGCCAGTTGCTGCGCCTCCTGGAAGCGGCGACCGACACCCCCGACCGGCCCCTCGGCACCCTGCCGCTGCTCTCCGAGACGGAAGTGCGACAGGTCACCCGTGACTGGAACGCCACCGCCCTGCCCGTCGGGGACGCCCTGCACCCGCGGCTCTTCGAGGAGCGCGCGGCCCGCACGCCCGATGCCCTGGCCCTGGTGGCGGGCGACGAGCGCCTCGACTACGCGACTCTCAACAACCGCGCCAACCGGCTCGCCCACCACCTCATAGGCCTCGGCGCCGGCCCCGAACGGCTGGTCGCGCTCCGGCTGCCGCGCACCGCCGACATGATCACGGCGATCCTCGCCGTGTGGAAGTCCGGCGCCGGATACCTTCCGCTGGACCCGGCCCTGCCCCAAGAGCGCGTCCGCTTCCTGCTGGACGACGTCCGCCCGGCCCTGGTCCTGGACGAGGCCGCGCTCACCGCCCTGCCCGACGGCCTTCCCGGCACGGACCCCACGGACGAGGACCGCCGGACGCCGCTGGACCCGCTGCACACCGCCTACGTCATCCACACCTCCGGTTCCACCGGCCGCCCCAAGGGCGTCGCCGTACCGCACCGGGCCGTCGCCCATCTGCTCGCCGCGCATCGCGCCGGATTCGTCGCCGAGGCGGGAGGCGGTCCGCTGCGGGTGGCGCTCACCGCGTCCTTCTCCTTCGACACCTCGCTCGAAGGCGTGCTGCTGCTCGCCGACGGCCACCCGCTGCACCTGGTGGACGAGACGACCCGGATGGACCCGGCCGCCTTGGTCGACTACGTCGTCGCGCACCGCATCGACTTCCTCGACCTCACCCCCTCCTACCTGCGCCAGCTGCTGCCCGCCGGACTCCTGAGCGACCCGCGTCACCGCCCCCGGGTGCTCATGCTCGGCGGCGAGGCGATCGGCCCGGCGCTGTGGCGCGAGCTCGGCGCCCACCCCGAGGTCGCCGCGTACAACTTCTACGGCCCCACCGAGTGCACGGTCGACGCGCTGTCCTGCCGCATCGACGGAACGGGCCGGCCGCTGGTCGGCCGCCCGCTGCCCAACACCCGCGCCTACGTCCTGGACGCCCGGCTGCGACCCGTGCCGCCCGGTGTCGGCGGCGAGCTGTACCTCGCCGGCGAACAGGTGGCCCGGGGCTACCTCGGCCGCCCGGGCCTGACCGCCGCGCGCTTCCTGCCCGACCCGTACGGGCCGCCCGCCACGCGCATGTACCGCACCGGCGACCTGGCCCGCTGGACCGCCGACGGCCGCCTGGACTATCTGGGACGCGCCGACGACCAGGTCAAGGTCCGCGGCCACCGCATCGAACCCGGCGAGATCGAGGCCGCCCTGACCGACCTGCCGGGCATCGCCGCCGCCGCGGTCGTCGCCGTGCCCGACGTACACGGTCACCTGCGGCTCGCCGCCTACGCCGTACCCGCGCCCGGCTCCGCGCGGCCCGAGTCCGCCGCGCTGCGGGCCGCGCTGCGGAAGGTCCTGCCCGACCACATGGTGCCGTCCTCGTTCACGGCGCTGGACTCGCTGCCGCTCACCGTCAGTGGCAAACTCGACCGCCGCGCCCTGCCCGCTCCTGATTTCGAAGGCCCGGACACGACACGGGAGTTCGTCGCCCCGCGCACGCCGGACGAGGAGACCCTGGCGGGGATCTGGACCGAGATCCTCGGCGTGCGCCGCGTCGGGGTCACCGACAACTTCTTCGAGCTGGGCGGCGACTCGATCCTCAGCATCCAGGCCGTCTCCCGGGCCCGGGCCGCCGGGCTCGCCCTGTCCTCGCAGGACGTCTTCCGCCACCAGACCGTCGCCGAACTCGCGGCCGCCTCCGGGCACGCCGCCGCGGTGGCGGCGCCCCGCCCCCCGCAGGAGGCCGGGCCCGGCCCGCTGACCCCGGTCCAGGAGTGGTTCTTCGCCACCCACGGGCCGCGGAGCCGCTTCGCCATGTCCATGGTTCTCGACCTGCCCCACGACGTCGACGCGGCGAAGCTCTCCCGCGCGCTGGACGCGGTCGTGGCACACCACCCCTCCCTGTGCGCCCGGTTCGTGCGGGAGGGGGAGACCTGGCAGCAGCATCCCGGTGCCGGCCCCACCACCGGTCTGCTGGCCGGCCACGACGGCGCGAGCCTCGCCGAGGCCGCCGAGACCGCCCGCGCGCAGCTCGACCCCAGCACCGGCAGCATGCTGCGCGCCGTCCTGCTCCCCGCGGCCGAAGGGGGCCGCCCGCACCTGTTCTTGACGGTTCATCACCTGGCCGTCGACGGCGTCTCCTGGCGCGTGCTGCTCGCCGACCTGGAACAGGCCTACCGGCAGGCCGAGAACGGCCGGGCCCCTCAACTGGAGCCCGAGCAGACCCCGTTCGCCTGGTGGGCCCGTCATCTGGCCGAGCGTGTACGGGAGGGTGCCCTCGACGACGATCTGCCGTACTGGACCGCCGAGGCCGCCCGCCCGCGCACCCCGCTCCCCGTGGATCTCCCCGGCACCCCGCTGGCCGGGTCCGTGCGCACGCTCCACGGCCGGCTCGATGAGGCCACCACCGACGCACTGCTGCGACGTGTCCCGGGCGTCTACCGCACGCAGGTCAACGACGTGCTGCTGAGCGCACTCGGCCGGGTCCTGGTGGACTGGACGGGCGCGCCGCACATCACCGTCGCACTGGAGGGCCACGGCCGCGAGGAGCACTTGGTCGAGGGCGCCGAACTGGCCCGCACCATCGGCTGGTTCACCAGCCAGTTCCCGGTCACCCTCACCCCGCAGGGCCCCGCCGGAGCACCCGACTGGGCGGCGACCCTGAAGTCCGTCAAGGAGCGGCTGCGGGCCGTGCCGCGTCGTGGCCTGGGCTACGAGGCGCTCGGACGCCTCGGCTCGCCGGCGCCGGAGGCCGGCGCGCTGCGTGAACTGCCGCTGCCCCAGGTGTGTTTCACCTACCACGGCCAGTGGGAGTCCGGCGCGGGCGGCGACTTCGCGCCCGCCGCCGACGTGCCGCCCGGCGACATGGGCGCGGCGGAACCGCTGGACCACCTGCTCGACGTGTCGGCCGTCGTGCGGGACGGCGCGCTGGAGATCACCTGGCACTACAGCGACCAGGTGCACCACGAGCGCACCGTCCGGGCGCTCGCCGACGGCATGCTGCGGGCCCTCACCGAGGTGACCGAGCACTGCGCCCGCCCCGACGCGGGCGGCCGCACCCCCTCCGACTTCCCGCTGGCCCGGCTCGACCAGGCAGCGGTGGACCGTCTCGTCGGGGACGGCAGGTCCGTGGCGGACCTGCTGCCGCTCACCCCGCTCCAGGAGGGCATGCTCTTCCACCGGCTGGTCGGCGGCACGGACGACGTCTACCTCGACCAGGCCGCCCTGCTCCTGGAGGGAGTGGCCGACTGCGAGGCGTTCGCCGCCGCCTGGCAGCGCGTCACCGACCGCACCGCGGCCCTGCGTACCTCGGTCGTGTGGGAGGGCGTACCCGTTCCGCTCCAGCGCGTGCACCACGAGGTGCGGGTGCCGATCGAGACCCTGGACTGGCGCGCACTGGACGCGGGGGAGCGGGCCGCCCGCCTGGAGCGGCTGCGCGCCGAGGACCTGGCCCGCGGCCTCGACCTGGGCGCCGCCCCCCTGATGCGGCTCACCCTGGTCCGGCTGCCCGACGCCCGACTGCACCTGCTGTGGACCTCCCACCACCTGATCCTGGACGGCTGGAGCCTGGCCCAGGTCCTCACCGACGTGTTCGCCGAGTACGCGGCCCTCACCGCCGGCACCGAACCGGCGCCGGCCGTGCGACGGCCGTTCGGGGACTATGTGCGCTGGTTCTGCGACCAGGACGGCGAAGCCGTCCGTGCGCACTGGCGGGGGGTCCTCGACGGTTTCGCCACCCCGACACCGCTGCCCGTCGACCGCGCCCGCCCGGCAGGCCACGAGTCGCGCTCGGCGGCCGTGCACACCGCCGCGCTGTCCGACGAGGCCTCGGCCCTCCTGGCCCGCACCGTCCGCGCCGCCGGACTGACCCTCGGCACCGTCGTGCAGGGCGCCTGGGCGCTGCTGCTGTCCCGCTACGCGGCCGAGCCGGACGTACTGTTCGGCACCACCGTCTCCGGCCGTCCCGACGAACTGCCGGGCGCCGAGGACATGGTCGGCATGTTCATCAACACCCTGCCCACGCGTGTGCGAGTGGCCGGCCAAGGCACGGCCGTCTCCTGGCTGCGCGACCTCCAGGAGGCGCAGGCGGACGCACGGCGCTTCGCCGCGGTGTCCCTGGCGGAACTGACCGCCCTGAGCGACGTGCCGTCCGGCAGCTCTCTGTTCGACAGCATGGTGGCCTTCGAGAACTACCCGTTCGACGACGCGAGTTCGGCCGGCTCCGGCGTGCGGATCATCGACGTCTCCTCGCGCGACGCCACCAACTACCCGCTGGTGCTCCGCGCTTACCACGGCGAACGCTTCGGCTTCGACCTCGCCTACGACCCGGAACTGTTCGACGCGGCCACCGCCGCCGCCCTCGCCGGGCGGCTGTGCCTGCTGCTCACCGAACTGGCCGAGGACCCCGAACGTCCCCTCGCCGCCCTCGCCCGGACCACCCCCGAGGAGCGGCAGCATCTCCTCACGGCCGGCAGCGGCACCGCAGAGGGCAGGCCCGCCGAGACGCTGGTGGACCTCTTCGAGGCACAGGCAGCCCGCACCCCGCACGCCGAAGCCGTCAGCCACGGCACCGAACGGCTCGACTACGCCGAACTGGACGCGCGCGCGGGCCGCCTCGCCCATCGTCTCGTCGAACTCGGCGCCCGCCCCGAGCGGTACGTCGCCCTCGCCCTGCCACGCTCCACCGACCTGGTCGTCGCCGTCCTCGCCGTCCTCAAGACGGGCGCCGCCTACCTGCCCATCGACCCTGCGCTGCCCGCCGAACGCGTCACCGGCATCCTGGACGACGCGGCCCCGGTGGCCCTCGTGACCACCACGGCGACGACCGGCTACGACGAGGTTCCCGTACTGCGCCTGGACGACCCCGAGGTGCGCGCCGACCTCGGCCGACGGCCTGCCGCCCCGGTGGACCGGGCGCGCCGCCCGCTGCCCGACAGTCCGGCCTACGCCATCTACACCTCCGGCTCCACCGGCCGTCCCAAGGGCGTGGTGATCCCGCACGCCAACGTGGTCCGCCTCTTCAGCCGCACCCACCATTGGTTCCGGTTCGACTCCACCGACGTGTGGACGCTGTTCCACTCCTACGCCTTCGACTTCTCCGTCTGGGAGCTGTGGGGACCCTTGCTGCACGGCGGTCGGCTCGTCGTGGTCCCCGACGACACCGCCCGCTCCCCGGAGGACTTCCTGCGCCTGCTCGCGGACGAGCGGGTCACCGTCCTCAACCAGACGCCGTCCGCCTTCTATCCGCTGATCCGCGCCGACGCGGAACACCCCGAGGACAGCGCCCGGCTGGCGCTGCGCACGGTCGTCTTCGGCGGTGAGGCGCTCGACGTGACCCGGCTGGCCGGCTGGTACGAGCGCCATCCGGACAGCGCGCCGCGCCTGGTGAACATGTACGGCATCACCGAGACCACCGTGCACGTCACCTACGCCCCCCTGGACCGGGCGACGGCGGATGCCGGCCCCGCGAGCCCCATCGGCACCGGCATACCCGACCTGCGGACCTACGTCCTCGACGAGACGCTGAACCTGGCGCCGCCCGGAGCGATCGGCGAACTGTACGTCGCGGGGGAGGGTCTGGCCCGCGGCTATCTCAACCGGCCCGGCCTGACCGCGACCCGCTTCCTCGCCGACCCGTTCGGCCGGCCCGGCACCCGCATGTACCGCACCGGCGACCGCGCCCGGCGGCGGGCCGACGGCAGCCTGGAGTACCTGGGCCGCGCCGACCAGCAGGTGAAGATCCGCGGCTACCGCATCGAGCCCGGCGAGATCGAGGCGGCGCTGCACCGCCACCCGCGCGTCGCCGGCGCCGCCGTCGGTGTCTACGAGGACGCCACGGGGACGCGGCGCCTGGTGGCCCACGTGGTCGGCACCGGCAGCGTCCCGCCGTCGGCCGCCGAACTGCGCGACCACCTCAAGCAGTCGCTGCCCGCGCACATGGTGCCCGCCGCCTATGTGCCGATGGCGGCCCTGCCGCTGACCCCCAACGGCAAGCTCGACCGGCGCGCGCTGCCGGCGCCCGGACCCGAGGGCTTCGCGACCGGCGGCGAGCGCAGGGAGCCGGGCACGCCCGCCGAGCGTCTCGTGGCCGACGCCTGGAAGCAGGTCCTGAACACCGACGAGGTCGGCGCCGACGACGACTTCTTCGCCCTCGGCGGTGACTCGATCCTCGCCGTCCGGGTCGTCTCCGTGCTGCGCGCCGCGTACGGCACGGACGTTTCACCCCGGCTGCTGTTCAACCATCCGACGCTGTCCGCCCTCGCGACCGCCCTCGGCGATCCGGCCGACGGGGCCGGCACCCCGGCCGACGTCATCCCGGTCGCTACCCCGGGCGCTCCGGCACCGCTGTCGTACGCCCAGCAGCGGCTCTGGTTCCTCGACCGCTTCGAACCGGGCAGCACCGAGCACACCATCCTGTCCGTGCTGCGCCTCACCGGCCCGCTCGACCGCGCCGCCCTGAACACGGCCCTCGACGGGCTGGTCGCGCGGCACGAGTCCCTGCGCACCACCTTCGCCGAACACGACGGCCAGGCGCGGCAGATCATCCAGCCGCCCGCCCCCGTGGACCTGCGCACGCAGGACTGCGCGGACTCCGCCGCCCTCGACGCCCTCGTGGAGAGCGAGGCCGCCCGGCCGTTCGACCTCGCCACCGGTCCGCTGCTGCGGGCCCGCCTCGCCCGTCTCACCGGCGCGGACACCGAGGAGCACGTCCTCGTCCTCGCCGTGCACCACATCGTCACCGACGGCTGGTCCATGGGCATTCTCGGCCGGGACCTCGGCGAGCTGTACGCGGCCGCCCTCGACGGGCGCCGGCCCGAACTGCCCACCCCCGCCGTGCGGTACACCGACCACGCCGCCTGGCAGCGCGCGCGCACCGAGCAGGCCGAGGCCGACCTCGACCACTGGCGCCGGGCCCTGGACGGTGTGACGCCGCTGGAGCTGCCCACCGACCGGCCGCGGCCCGCCGTCCGTACCCGGGACGGCGCGCTGGTCACCTTCACCCTGCCCACCGGGCTCACCGACCGGTTGCGCGCCCGGGGCCGGGAGGCCGATGCCACGCTCTTCATGACGTTGCTGACGGCATGTCAGATACTTCTGTCCCGCTGGTCCGACCAGCGGGACATCGCCGTCGGCACGGTCACGGCCGGCCGTGAGCGCCCCGAACTGCACGACGTGGTCGGCATGTTCGTCAACACGCTGGTACTGCGGGCCCGGGTCCGTCCCGAGGTGTCGTTCCGTGACCTGCTCGCCGAGGTGCGCGGCACCGTCCTTGAGGCCGTCTCGCACCAGGACGTGCCCTTCGAGCGGGTGGTGGACGCGGTTCAGCCGGAGCGCGACACCAGCCGCACCCCGCTGTTCCAGGTCATGGTCGCGCTGCACAACCTCGGTGCCGAGGCCCCCACCCTGCCCGGACTCACCGTGCAGCCGGTTGCCCCGCCGGTCCGGCACGCCACCTTCGACCTGGCCTTCGACTTCGTCGAAACCGACGGAGTCGTCACCGGCCATCTCGAATACAACACCGGCCTTTTCGACCCGGCCACCGCGGAACTCCTGGCCGAGCGGCTGCGCATCCTGCTGGAGGCCGCCGCAGACGACCCGGGCCGCGCCGTCGGCGCCCTGCCCCTCATGACCGGCACCGAGCGACAGCGCGTGCTGGACCTCGGCCGGGGCATGCCGCTGCCCGGGCCCGACACGACCTTCCCCGCCCTGTTCGAGGCGCGGGCCGCCCGCACCCCGCACCTCACCGCGCTGGTCGCGCCCGACGCCACCCTCGACTTCGCCACCCTCAACGAGCGCGCCAACCGGCTCGCCCATCACCTCATCCGCCGGGGCGCGGGCCCCGAGACCGTGGTCGCCGTCCGCCTCCCGCGCACCTCGGTGCTCCTGGTCGCCCTGCTCGCGGTCGCCAAGGCGGGCGCCGCGCTGCTCTTCCTCGACCCGCGCCTGCCCGACGAACGCGTCCGCGTCCTTCAGGACGACGCCCGCCCGCACACCGTGCTCACCGAGGAGACCCTGCGCGCCGCGGACGCGGCCGACCTGCCCGACCACAACCCCACCGACGCCGACCGCGTCCACCCGCTGCGCCCCGAGAACACGGCATACATCGTCTACACCTCCGGCTCCACCGGCCGCCCCAAGGGCGTCGCCGTCGAACACCGTCACCTGGTCAACCTCTGCCACGACCACCGCGCGAACCTCCTCGCCCCGCACACCGCGGGTGGCACCCGTTTGCGCGCCGCCCTCAGCGCCTCCTTCGCCTTCGACACCTCCTGGGAAGGACCTCTGCTGCTCGCCCTCGGCCAGCAGGTCCACCTCATCGACGACGACACCCGCCTCGACCCCGAGGCCTTCTGCGCCCAGGTCGGCGCCGACCGCCTCGACCTGGTCAACGTCACCCCCACCTTCCTGCGCGAACTGCTGGCCGCCGGACTGCTCGCCCCCGGGCGCCACCACCCGAAGCTCCTGCTCGTAGGCGGCGAGGCCGTCTCCGCCGCCACCTGGCGGGACCTGGTCGCGGCCCACGAGGAAGCCGGCGTCACCGCCGTCAACATGTACGGCCCCACCGAGTGCACCGTCGACTCCGTCTACGGACCCGTCACCGACCGTCCGGAACGTCCCGTCATCGGCCGCCCCGGCGGTGGACTGCGCGCCTACGTCCTGGACGGGACCCTGCGCCCGGTGCCCGTCGGCACGCCCGGTGAGCTGTACCTCGCCGGCGCCCAGGTGGCCCGCGGTTATCTGAACCGGCCCGGCCAGACCGCGAGCCGCTTCCTGGCCGACCCGTTCGGGGAGCCGGGGGAGCGGATGTACCGCACCGGCGACCGCGCCCGCTGGGACACGTCCGGCCTGCTGGAGTTCCTCGGCCGCGCCGACGAACAGCTCAAGATCCGGGGCTACCGCATCGAGCCCGGCGAGATCGAGGCGGCGCTGCTCGCGCTGCCGGAGGTCACCGATGCCGCGGTCACCGCACGCGAACACGCCGGGCGCCCCATGCTGGTCGCCTACGTGGTGACCGGGGACGGGCAGCAGGCGTCGGCCGACGAACTGCGGATGCGGCTGCGCGGCACCCTGCCCGACCACATGGTGCCCGCCGCGTTCGTTCCGCTCGACCGCGTGCCCCGCACCGCCGGCGGCAAGACCGACCGCCGCGCCCTGCCGGACCCGCCCGTCCAGCCCGAGAGCGACGACCCGTACGTCGCACCGCGGCCCGGCACCGAGGAGCGGCTGGCCGCCATCTGGGCCGAGGTGCTGGGCGTGCCCCGGGTGGGCGCGCGCGACAACTTCTTCGCGCTCGGCGGCGACTCCATCCTCAGCATCCAGATCGTCTCCCGCGCACGCCGCGCCGGACTCGCCCTCAGCACCAAGGACGTCTTCCGGCACCAGACCGTGGCCGAACTCGCGCTGCGCGCGGGCAAGTTGACCCCAGTGACGGACACGACGAGCCCCACCGGTCCCGCACCGCTCACCCCGATCCAGCACTGGTACCTGGACGGTCTGCGGCCCGGCGACCGCATGCGGTTCACCATGACCCAGCGCTTCGAGCTGGCGCCCGGCACGGACGGCGAGGCGCTCAGCCGGGCCGCCCAGGCCGTCGTCGCACGGCACGCCGCCCTGCGCACCCGGTTCACGCACAGCGCGGCCGGCTGGCACCAGGAGGCGCTCCCCGCCGCACCCGGCTCCGTGTTCAGCCGGCACGATCTCGCCGGACTCGACGACACCGCGGTCGAGGCGGAGGCGCACCGCCTCACCGACCGCGCGCAGACGGGACTCGACCCCGTCGAGGGCCGCGTCGTGCGCTTCCTCTTCCTGGACCGCGGCCCCCACCTGGCGGGCCACCTCGTGATCACCGTCCACCACCTGGCCGTCGACGGCGTCTCCTGGCGCATCCTGCCGGCCGACATCGCCACCGCCTACCAGCAGGCCGCGGCCGGACGCCCCGTGGACCTCGCGTCCGCCGGCACCGCCTACGGCCACTGGGCGGCCCGACTGGCCGAACACGCCCGCTCCGGCGCGTTCGCCGCCGACCTGGAGCACTGGCGGCAGGCGGCCGAAGCACCGGCCGAACTGCCCGCGGGCCGACCGGGCCCCAACACCTACGGCGCCTCGGCCACCGTCACCGTCACACTGGACGAGGAGACCACCGACGCCCTGCTGCGCAAGGTTCCCGAGACCTACCGCACCCAGGTCAACGACGTCCTGCTCAGCGCACTCGGCCACACGCTCGCGCAGTGGTGCCGGCGGGACACGGTCCTGATCGGCGTGGAGGGCCACGGCCGCGAGGACCTCTTCGCCGATGTCGACCTGTCGCGCACGGTCGGCTGGTTCACCGCGGAGTTCCCGCTCGCGCTGCGCGTCGATCCCGGTGCCGGATGGCACGACACGCTCCGCTCGGTGAAGGAACAGCTCCGCGCCGTGCCCCTGCACGGCCTGAGCCATGGCGCGCTGCGCCACCTACTGCCGGACAGCCCCCTCGCCGGCGCTCCCGCGCCGCAGGTCGGCTTCAACTACCACGGCCAGTGGGACGCGGGCAGCGGCACCGCCGACGGCCTGCTGCGTGCCGCCCTGCCCCCGACCGGCCGAGACACCGACCCGGACGCCCCACGCCCGTACGTCCTCGACATCACCGGCATCGTCCAGGAGGGACGGCTCGAACTGGGCTGGAACTACCCGGCGGCCGTCCACGACGAAGACACCGTCCGTGCCCTGGCCGAGCGGATGACCGCCGCGCTGCGGGACATCGTGGCGCACTGCGCGAGCCCGGACGCGGGCGGTCGCACCCCCTCCGACTTCCCCCTCGCCGGGCTGTCCCAGGACGGCCTGGACCGGCTCGTCGGCGACGGCCGGCACATCGAGGACGTCCTGCCGCTCACCCCGCTCCAGGCGGGGATGCTGTTCCACGGCCTGGTGGACACCGACGGCGCCTACTTCGACCGCATCGCGGTCCGCCTGTCCGGGGTGGCCGACCCGCAGGCCTTCGCCACGGCCTGGCAGCGCGTCGCCGACCGCACCCCGGCGCTGCGCACCAGCGTGCACTGGCGGGGCCTGCCGCAGCCGGTCCAGGTCGTGCACCGGCGGGTCGAGCTGCCCGTACGCCACCTCGACTGGCGCGACCTTGGCACAGCCGAACGTGCCGAGCGCACCGAGCAGTTGCTCGAAGAGGACCGCGCCGTGGCCATGGACCTGAACGCCGCTCCGCTCACCCGGCTCACCGTCGCCGCGCTCCCCGACGACGAGGTGCTGCTGCTGTGGTCCACCCACCACATCGCCCTGGACGGCTGGAGCACCGGCCAGCTCCTCACCGAAGTGTGCGAGCGCTACGCCGCGCTCACCGGCGGTCCGGACCCGGAGCTCCCGGTGCGGCGGCCCTTCGCGGACTTCCTGCACTGGCTCGGCGAACAGGACCTGTCGGCCGCAGAACGCCACTGGAGCGACGCGCTCACCGGGTTCACCACCCGCACTCCGCTCCCGTACGACCGCACCCCGGACGAGGCGCACCGGGCCCGCGCCACCGCCCAGGTCCGGCACGAACTGGACGAACACGTCTCGGCGCGGCTGAGCGCGGGAGCCGCGCGTGCCGGACTGACCGTCAACACCGTGGTGCAGGGCGCCTGGGCGCTGCTCCTCGCCCGCTGCGGCGGCCGCGACGACGTGGTGTTCGGCACCACCGTCTCGGGCCGCCCGGCCGAACTGCCCGGTGTGGAGGGCATGATCGGCATGTTCATCAACACCGTGCCCACCCGGGTCCGGCTGTCCGGCGGCGCGGTCCTGCCCTGGCTGCGTGACCTTCAGGAAGCGCAGACGGAGGCCCGCCGCTTCGACTTCCTCGCCCTGCCCCGCATCCAGGCGGGCAGCGAAGTGCCGTCCGGTGAAGCCCTGTTCGACAGCATGGTCGTCTTCGAGAACTATCCCGTGGACGAGGCGGCCACCGCCCGCACCGGCGTCCGGGTGGCCGAGGTGCGGGCCGATGACGCGCCCACCTTCCCGTGGTGCCTGCGGGCCCACCTCTCCGAACGGCTCGGTTTCGACCTGGCCTACGACCCCGCCCTCTTCGACCCGGCGACCGTCGAGCGGGCCGTGGAGCGCCTCACGGTCCTGCTCACCGCCCTCGCCGAGGGCCTGGACGGCGATCTCGCGGACCTGGACGCGCTCACTCCCGACGACCGGCGGCTGCTGGCCTCCTGGAACCTCCCGGCGCGTGCGACGCAACCGCGCAGCCCCGTCGACCTGTTCGCCGAGCAGGCCCGGCGAACCCCGGAAGCCGTCGCCGTACAGGACGGCGAACGCGAGCTGACCTACAGTCAACTCTCGCTGACCGCAGCACAGTTGGCAGCGCGTCTGCTGGCCGACGGGCTTGCTCCCGAGGGCCGGGTCGCGCTGTTGATGGACCGGTCCGCCGATCTTGTCGTCGCCCAGCTCGCGGTCCTCGCCGCAGGAGGAGCCTACGTACCGGTCGACACCCGGGCCCCCGAGGAACGCCGCCGGACCCTGCTCGACGCGGCCGGCGTCACGGCCGAGCTCACCGCCGCCGACGTCGCCGCCGCCCGCGCGGACGACGGCGACGGATCGCTGCCGCCCGGCGATCCCGACCGGCTGGCGTACATCATGTTCACCTCCGGCTCGACCGGCCGGCCCAAGCCGGTGGCGGTGCGTCACCGGGACGTGGCGGCGCTGGCCACCGACAGCCGGTTCGCCGACGGCATCAGCGACCGGGTGCTGCTGCACTCCCCGGTGGCGTTCGACGCGGCCACCTTCGAGGTGTGGGCGCCCCTGCTCCATGGCGGCCGCGTGGTCGTCGCCCCCGAAGGCGCCGTCGACGGCACCCTGATCCGGCGCCTGGCCGGCGCGGGAGGGCTGACCGCGCTGTGGCTGACGGCCGGTGTCTTCCGCCTCCTCGCCCAGGACGCGCCGGACTGCTTCGCCGGCCTGCGGCAGGTGTGGACCGGCGGTGACGTGGTGCCCGCCGCGGCTGTGCGTCGCGTCCTGACCGCCTGCCCCGGGCTGAGCGTCGTCGACGGCTACGGCCCCACCGAGGCCACGACCTTCGCGACGTCCCACGAACTCGCCGACGCGTCCGACGTGCCGGACACCGTCCCGATCGGCCGGCCCCTGGACGACATGCGCGTCCACGTCCTCGACGGACGGCTACGCCCCGTGCCGCCGGGCAGCGCCGGTGAGCTGTACCTCGCCGGTGAGGGGGTGGCCCGCGGCTACCTCGGCCGCCCCGGCGACACCGCAGCCCGCTTCCTCGCCGACCCCCAGGGCCCGTCCGGCGCCCGCATGTACCGCACCGGCGACCTGGCACGCCGCCGCCCGGACGGCACGGTGGAGTTCCTGGGACGCGCGGACGACCAGGTCAAGATCCGCGGCTTCCGGGTCGAGCCGGGCGAGGTCGAGGCCGTCCTCGCCGGGCACCCCGAGGTGGCGGACGTGGCGGTGCTCGCCGGTACCGGCCGGTCCGGCGCCAAACGGCTGATCGCCTACGTCGTGGGCCCGGCCGGCCGGAACCCGGCGGCCCTGCGGGACTTCGCGGGCCGCACCCTGCCCGACTACCTGGTGCCCACCGACATCGTCCCGCTGGACGCACTGCCCCTGAGCGCCAACGGCAAGGTCGACCGCGCCGCCCTGCCCGCACCCGAGGCCACCCCGCGCGCGGAGCGCACCGAGCCCCGCACCGAGGCCGAGCGCCGCGCGGCCGAGGTGTTCGGCCAGGTACTCGGGACCGAACCGCCCGGCGTCGACGACGACTTCTTCGCCCTGGGCGGTGACTCCATCCTCAGCATCCGGCTCGCCGGCCGCCTCTCCGAGGCCTTCGCGACCGATCTCACGCCCCGGGACGTCTTCACCCGCCCCACCCCGGCCGCACTCGCCGCGCTCCTCACCGAGGAGTCCCGGTACGCCCGCCCCGCCATCACACCGGCCGCCCGCGACGCGGCCCTCCCGATGTCGTACGCCCAGCAACGCCTGTGGTTCCTGGAGGAGTTCGCGCCCGGCGGCAGCGAGTACGTGACCGCGCTGGCCCTGCGCCTGCGCGGCCACCTGGACGCCGGAGCGCTGACAGCCGCCGTCACCTCGCTGGTCGCCCGCCACGCATCACTGCGCACCACCTTCGACAGCGCGGACGGCCACGGCGTGCAGATCGTCCACCCGCCGCACCCGGTGCCGCTGCCCCTGCACGACCTGTCCCCGCTGCCCCCGGCGGACCGGGAGCCGGCCCTGCGCACCCTGCTCACCAAGGAACGCGAGCACCCCTTCGACCTGCGCCAAGGGCCACTGCTGCGCACCAGCCTGGTCCGGCTCGACGACGACGACCACGTCCTGGCCCTCGCCATGCATCACATCGTCACCGACGGCTGGTCCACCTCCGTCCTCCTCGGTGACCTGGCCCACTCCTACCGCGCTCAACTCGGCCACCAGGAAGCCGCGTTGCCGCCCCTGCCGATCCAGTACGCCGACTACGCGGCCTGGCAGCGCACCACAGGAGCCGCCGCAGTCGACGGTCAACTCGCGTACTGGACAGCGCATTTGGCCGATACGGCAGCACTGGACCTGCCCACCGACCGGCCGCGCCCCGCCGTCCGCACCAGCAACGGCGCCACCACCCGCCTGGTCGTGCCGGCCGACACGACCGGCCGGCTGACCCGAATCGCCAGGGAGAACGGCACCACCCTGTTCACCACCCTGGTGGCCGCCGCACAGGCCTACTTGGCGCGGCTTTCCGGACAGAGCGACATCGCCGTCGGCACCGTGACCTCCGGACGCGACCGGACCGAGACCGAGCACGTCGTCGGGTTCTTCGTGAACACCCTCGTCCTGCGCTCCCAGGTCGACACCGGCCGGCCGTTCACCGACTTCCTCGGCACGGTCCGCCAGACGGTCCTCGACGCCTTCGCGCACCAGGACGTGCCCTTCGAGCGCGTCGTGGACGAGGTCCAGCCGGTCCGGGACACCAGCCGTACGCCGCTCTTCCAGGTCATGGTCGTCCTGCAGAACACCCCCGCCGCCGAGCTCGACCTCCCCGGCCTCCGCGTCAGCGACGTCGAGACCGACACACACCAGGCAGCCTTCGACCTCACCCTCGAATTCGCCGAGGCACCGGACGGAACACTGCACGGGCTGCTCTCCTACAACAGCGACCTGTTCGACGCGGCCACCGCGGACCGCCTCGCCGCGCACCTGGGCATTCTCCTGGACGCGGTCGCCACCGACCCCAGCCGGCCGCTCGGAGCCCTGCCGCTGACCTCGGGACAGGAGGAGCGCGACCTCCTCGCCCAAGGCCGGGGCACCGCCGCCGTACCGGAGTCGCCGCTGCCCGACCTGTTCCAGCGGCAGGCTACGCGCACGCCCGGCGCGACCGCACTGTGCGACGGCGACCGGGAACTGACCTACGAGGAACTCGACCGGGCCGCCAACCGGTTCGCGCACCGCCTGATCCACGACGGCGTCGGACCGGAGCGGGTGGTCGCCCTCGCCCTGCCCCGCTCGACCGCCATGGTGGTGGCCCAGCTAGCCGTCGCCAAGGCGGGCGGTGCCTTCCTGCCCGTCGATCCCGACTACCCGGCGGCCCGCCGGGAGTTCATGATCCGCGACGCGGGCGCCCACCACGTCGTGACGGACCCGGCGGAGGTCCTGAGGGCGGCCGGCCCGGACACCGCGCCCACCGACGCCGACCGTACGGACCCCCTGCGGCCCGGACACCCCGCCTACGTCATCTACACCTCGGGATCCACCGGTACGCCCAAGGGCGTGGTGGTGACCCACCGGGGCCTCGCCTCCTTCGCCGCCGCGGCGGCCGAGCGCTACGCGGCCGGCCCCGGTGACCGGGTGCTCCAGTTCGCCTCCCCGAGCTTCGACGCCTCCGTCCTTGAGCTGTGCACCTCGCTGCTCAGCGGCGCCACCCTGGTCACCGGGGAGGAAGGCCCGCTGGTCGGCGACCGGCTGGCAGAGGTGCTGGCCGTCCGACGCATCAGCCACACCCTCATCCCCCCGGCCGCCCTCGCCACCGTGTCCGAGGAGAAGGCCGCCGAACTCCCCGCCCTGCGCACCCTGATCGTCGGCGCCGAGGCCTGCCCCGCGCACCTGGTCACCACCTGGGCCCCCGGCCGCCGCATGATCAACTCCTATGGGCCGACCGAAGCCACCGTCGTCGCCAGCTGGACCGGCCCGCTCGCCCCCGGCGCCGGCACCCCGTCCATCGGCCGCCCCTCGGGCAGCACCTGCCTGTACGTCCTCGACACCGCGCTTCGTCCCGTCCCGCCCGGTGTCACGGGCGAGTTGTACGTGGCGGGCCCCGGCCTGGCCCGCGGCTACCTCGGCCGCCCCGGCCTGACCGCACAGCGGTTCCTTCCGGACCCGTTCGGGCTGCCGGGGGAGCGCATGTACCGCACCGGGGACCTGGCCCGCTGGGGCGCGGACGGCGAACTCGTCTACGCGGGACGCGCAGACGACCAGGTCAAGCTGCGCGGCTTCCGCATCGAACCGGGAGAGATAGAAACTGCGCTGCGCCGCAGCCCCCTGGTCCGGGACGCCGTGGTCGTCGTCCGCACCGACGCGTCCCGTCCCGCGAGCGACGACGGGCAGCCCGCGGCCAACTCCGGGCCCGCCCGGCTCGTCGCCTACGTCGTACCGGCCCGGCCGGCGGCCGACGAGGCGACCGGACCCCTCCCGCTCCCCGTCGACGACCTGCGCGAGCACCTCGGTGAAATGCTGCCGCCGCACATGGTGCCCTCGCTCTTCGTGCCACTGGAGCGGCTGCCGCTCACCCCGAACGGCAAGCTCGACCGGCGGGCCCTGCCGGCCCCCGGCCCGGCCCGGAGCACCGGCAGGCCGTACCGCGAACCGCGCACCGACACCGAGCGGCGGGTCGCCCGCATCTGGTCCGACGTCCTGGGCGTCACGGACATCGGCATCGACGACAACTTCTTCGCCCTCGGTGGCGACTCCATCCTGAGCATGCAGGTCGTCTCCCGGCTACGCCGTGATGGGCTCCACCTGGTGACCCGGGACCTGTTCACCCACCAGACCCTCGGCGCGCTGGCCTCCGTCGTCCGCGCCGCCCCCCAGCAGACCGCCCAGGGCCCGGCGACCGGCGAAGTGCCGCTCACCCCCATCCAGGACTGGTTCCTCACCACACCCCGCGCCGCCCACCACCACTTCAATCAGTCGACGCTGCTCGAACTCGACGGGATCCCGGACCCGGACGCCCTCAACACCGCACTGCTCGCCCTCCTCGAACACCACGACGCGCTGCGCATGCGCTTCACGCGGGACGCCGACGGCTGGCACCAGTTCAACCCACCGCCCGCCGCCGCCCGCCGGGACGACCCCGGCTTCCTCATCCAGTACGACCTGTCGGGCCTGTCCTGCGAAGACGCGGACGCGGTCATGGAGAAGACCGCCGACGAACTGCACGCCGGCTTCGACCTCGCCCACGGCCCGCACCTGCGGGCGGCCCTGTTCACGGGTGGCCCCGGCCGCCCCGCCCATCTGCTCCTCATCGCCCACCACCTGGTCGTGGACGCCGTCTCCTGGCGCATCCTCGGCGACGACCTGGAGACGGCCTACCAGCAGGCGGTTCAGGGTGCCCCCGTCGACCTGGGGGAGCGCAGTACCAGCTTCCGGGACTGGGCCCGCCAGATCGCCGCGCACGTCCGCGCGGGCGGCCTCGACGCCGAGCTGCCCCACTGGCGCGAAATCGTCGGTGCGGCACCCGCCCCCGACCACGGGCCCGACTCCGTCCACACCGCGCCGGCCGCCGTGATCGGCATCGAACTCGACGAGCAGGACACCGAAACCCTGCTGCGCGCCGCGCCCACGGCCTACCGCACCCGCATCAACGACGTACTGCTCGCAGCCCTTGCCCTCGCCCTGGCGCGCTGGTCCGGCCAGGAACGCGTCCGTCTCGACCTGGAGGGCCACGGCCGCGAGGACCTGATCGACGGCGTCGACCTGACCCGCACCGTCGGCTGGTTCACCAGCGTCCACCCCATCGCCCTCCAGGTCGACGACCCGGGCCGGCTCGGTCCGGACCGCGACTGGCGGGCCCTGGTGAAGTCGGTACGACGCCAACTGCGGGCCGTACCCGGCAAGGGAGTCGGCTTCGGAGCCCTGCGCACGTACGGCACTCCGGAACAACGCGAACACCTGGGCACAGGCGCGCACAGCCGGCTGGTGTTCAACTACCTGGGCCAGTGGGACGCACGCCCCGAAGCGGCCGGGGACGGCCTGATCCGTGCGCAGCACGGCCCCCTCGGCCAGGACCACGACCCCCGCGACGGCGGCTCCCACGCACTGGAGATCGTCGGTTCCGTCGAGCACGGCCGACTCGCCTTCACCTGGCACCACCGCCCCGACCTGCACGACACGGAGACGGTTCGCCGGGTGGCCGGGGAATTCGCCGAGGCCCTGCGCCACATCGCCCGTCACGCCCGAGGAGGCCGGTGACCGAACCGCCCCGGCGCCGAGGTCCCCACCGGAGGCCCCGGGGACACAGCCCCCGCCACCCGCGCGCCCCGACCCGGCCAATACCTCCGACCACCCGCCCGACCAGTCGCCCCCTCATCACGAAGGATCGAATCATGGACGAGAACACCCACTACCAGGTGCTGCGCAACGACGAAGAGCAGTACTCCCTCTGGCCGGTCGACATCGAGGTGCCCGCCGGCTGGCAGCCCGTCGGCAAGGAGGGGACCGAGTCCGAGTGCACCGCGTACGTCGACGAGGTCTGGACCGACATGCGTCCCCGCAGCCTGCGCGAACGCATGGAGAACACCGGAGCCTGAGGCCCGGCCCAGCGGGCTGCGCCGGACCGGACCGACCGGTCCGGCGCCCCGCTCCTCCGCGACTGCCCAGGCAACCCGCCCGCGCTTCCCCAGGGGCCGGGACCCCCGCATTCCCTGCCGCGCCGACACCGAGGAACCCGACATGACCCCCGAATTCCACACCGACCGCCTGCACTTCCTCCCTTACCGGGCAGAGGACGAGGAGCACTTCGTGTCCCTGCTGCGCGACGAGGACGTGTGCCGGTGGATGGGCCAGGACCTCGTGCCCGAACCCGAACTCCGCGCGTTGTTCACGGCGATCCTCACCGAGGTGTATCCACGGCGGCGCTTCGACGTCTGGGGTGTGTGGCAGGACGGCGTGTACGTCGGTCACGCAGAGGTCAAGAAGACCGGCAACGTACCCGGCCACGAATTGGTGGCCGCGCTCCTGCCCGCGTACTGGGGCCGGGGTCTGGGCGGAGAGGCGGTCAGGGGACTCCTGGGACACGCGGCCGATGACCTTGGCCTGACCGAGGCCTGGGGCATGGTCGGTGCGGACAACACCGCCAGCCTCGCGATGTGCGAGCGGCTGGGCTTTCAATACGTCCGCGATGTGGTCGGTGACGACGGATCGGTGACCAAGATGCTGAGGATCCCCACGGCCGGCACATCGGAGAGACAGCCCGAGGGAGAGCAGAGACGGATGTCGCTGGACTGATCTCGGACCGGCTCCCGCCGGCTGCCCCGTCGAGCTGTCGCGCGGCGAAGAGGTGCTGGGCCTGTCAGCTCCCGTTGATGTCGGCCGGCATGGGATCCTCGGGGCATGGAACTCGTCTCGCTCGAACTGGCCTCCAACCGCCTGCGTGATGCCCAGGAGGCGCTCGACGCCGCTCGGGCCGATACCGAACTCGAAGCTGTGGCGGCCCTCCGTCGCGGAGGTGCCGTGGAAGCGATCTGCGAGCTGTCCGGCCTCAACCCGCACGATCTGCTCCGCTTGGAGAAGGTGACCGGCCCTATTCCGGCCAACTGACCTCGAACACCGCCGTTCTTCGGACGGTCTTGCCCCGATCTCAGGGCCCGCCGGACTTCACCTGTGCCCGGCCCCTCCACCGGAACTGAAGGACGTCGGGCCACCTGCGCGTGCGGACGCGGTTCGGTAAAAGGCGCGTAGGTGCGCGCAAAGCCGCAGCATGGTTGTTCGTCGGCGTGGTGGCCCTGACAGCACTGGTTTCACTGGCGACAGTTCCGTCGCCCGGACCCCCTGCCCGGCCGGCCACGTGAGCGAGGCCGGGCGCAGCCCCCGTGGGGTGGCGGTCAGCGCCAGCGGTTGTTGCTGGTGTGGTCGCCGGCGAGCCAGCGGGCGAGGTCGGTGTGTGCGGTGGCGCGCTGCTCGGCGTCGATCCTCTCCACGTCGGCGTGGTCGACGGCGAACTCCAGGATCAGCCCGTTGGGATCCGTCACATACAGGGAGACGCAGAAGCCGTGGTCGAGCACGTGGGGGTTCGCTTCCTGGAGGCCGGCCGCGTGGATGCGCTCGCGGATGGCTTGCTGCGTGTCGGCATCGACCTTGAAGGCTATGTGGCGCAAGGGAGTTGTGTTGATGTCGGTCCTGAATTCCGCCTGGTCCCGGGGGTCGGCGAACTGGAAGAAGGCGAGCGCACTGCCGTCGGCCAGGCCGTAGAGGGCATGACTGTAGGCGCGCTCGACGCCGGCCAACTCCTCGCGCTCGGTCCATGTGGCCACCAGGGGCAGGCCGATCACGTCCTCGTAGAAGCGCCGGTTGGCTTCCTGGTCATCGGTGATCCAGGCGTGGTGATGGAGTCGCAGGGGCAGGGTGTGGGCCTGCTGCTGGGGCCGGGCCTGTGTCTGCGTCTGCATCATGTCGAGTCATCTCCGTTGTCCGGTTGGGGTGTTGGGTCGGTCGCCGGCGCCGGCGCCGGCGCTGGGGCTGGTTGGCGACGTGGTGAACAGCATGCCGCCGAATCAGGTTGAACGTTAAATCAGTTTGGGCCATGTTTTACGAGCGACCGCCGGAGTTCGCGGGGCGCACGAGCGGCCGAGGAGGCGACTTCCGGGGCCGGCTCCCTTGCTCGACCTGGCGCGGGAGTTGCGGCGCTGGGTCGAGGAAGGACGCGACTTCGCGGCAGCCACCGTGGTGGTCGTCGGCGCGGGCTACGTGAAGTCGCCCTCGCGGAGGGGGAGTTGGCGCGGTTGTGCTCCCCGGTCGTCCTCAACCTCGGCGCCTGTGCGGCCGAGTCGACCGCCCAGTCCTTCGCGGCCGAGGACATCGCGACGCGGGAGGGCGGCACAGGCGCTCACGGACCGGAGCGGGCCGAGCCACCTTGTCAGGAGCGGGCGGCCTCCCGGGCCCGCTGGGTGGCAGGTCCGAGTTTTGCCGAGGTCGGCTGTTCAAGGCGGCGACAGCGTTGCCCGTCCCGTAGGTGCGGGGCTCCATGACGGCACGGCCGCGGGCGATGCGGCAGAGGCGGGCGCCCGCGCACCGGTCAGGCGGTGTGTGCTGCCACCGCGTCGAGAAGGTCGGGCCAGAGTGCGCGCGGGCGGTCGTGGCCCATGTCCGGAATCAGCCGGAGTACGGCCCCGGGCACCAGTTCAGCTGTGCGCCTTCCGCCGCTGGGGTCGATCAGCGTGTCGTCCAGGCCGTGGATCACCAGCGTCGGCACCCGGAGTTCGCGGAGGGCGTCCGCACGTGAACCGCCGAGGACCATCGCCCCCAGCTGTCGGCCGATCCCCGCCGGGTAGTAGGCGCGGTCGTAGCCGGCGGCGGCCAGCTCACGCAGCGCGGCGGCGTCACCGTATCGCTTGGAGGCCCAGATGAGCTCCCTCTCCGCCGCTGCGACATATCCGGCGCGGTCCGATGGCTTCGGGCTGAAGAGCACCGCTTGAGCCTCCGGGCTGGACCGGCCGTACTCACTCTCACCGGTTGAGGACATCATGGATGTCAGGGTCAGGACCCGGTCGGGAGAGCGAATGGCCATCGCCTGGGCGATCATGCCTCCCATCGAGGCGCCGACCACGTGGGCGCGTTCGATGCCGAGCGCGGTGAGCAGACCAAGACCGTCGTCGGCCATGTCGCCGAGCCGGTAGGGAACCATCGCGAGGGCGGCAGGGATGTCGCCCGAGCTCACGGCGCTGATGAACTCGCCCATGTCGACGGGGTGATCGTGGAACCTGGTGGACAGTCCGCAGTCCCGGTTGTCGTAGCGGATCACGTATCGGCCCCGGTCCGCCAGTGCCCGGCAGAAGTCCTCGTGCCAGCCGAGCATCTGCGTCCCGAAGCCCATCACCAGCAGGACAGCGGGATCGGCGGGGTCGCCGAAACTCTCGTACGCGAGGGACAGCTGGGGAGACACATCGACGTTCGGCACAGCCGGATGCTTTCATGCCCGGCCGGGCGGCGCATTGCCATATCCCGGCCCGCGGCGAGCCGGTGCGGTCGGGCCGTCCATGCCTTCCACGAGGAGGGCACCAGCATCGGCGCCGCCGGCACTCGATCGCGCGACATCCGCCGGAGGCCTCCCCGACAGGACAGCGGAGCCGCATGTATGAGGGCAGGCGGGTGTCTGGCGCACGCCCCCACAGGCGTCATTCGTCGAGTGCGGTCAAGCCGTCCTCCCAGCGACGGCGCCGCTGCGCCGCGCTCTGTTCCCACCAGGGAGTGCCGCGTTCCCCAAGAGCCACCTTCGCACGCTGCACGCGCGCGCGGGCGGCCCGTACCGCTGCTTCGTCCTCCTCGGAGAGGGCCGAGCGCACCGCACGCCGGGCCGCCATGAGGTGCTTGCGCAGCCGGGCCGCGATGTCTTCCGGGAGCATGGGGTCGGTCGCTCGCCACTTCCGCCCGCCGATGACGACGAAGTGCCCGTCAGGGGTGTGGTCGAGTCGCCGGCCGGAAGACATACGGCCGATTCTGCCCGTCCGGTTCGAGTCCCACCAGATCGACTGGGCCGGGTGGCGGGACCGACCTGGGGCCGCAGCCGCGGGAGGATTTCCCGCGGCGGCAGTGGTGGGAAACCAGGGTCCGCCGGACCGGGTGTGCGTGCGAGAGGGCGGTGGATCGTTCCGCGGCGAACAACGCGCGCGTCCTTGTCGATCAGCAGCAGGAAGTCCGGTCTGCGGCCGGCGCGGTTCGCGCACGGAACGGGTCGGGGCAAGCGGCGGGGCATCGTTGTGCGTCCGCGATAGGGGTCCGTCGATCGGGGAAGACGTAGGGGTGTGAAGCTGATCAGTGAGCGCGACGAACGGGCGGCGGTGCCCCCAGCATGGCTGCGTTTCGGTGCCAGTGCCGTAGCGGTGGCCGGCGCCGCATTCGCCGGAGGAAGAGCCGTCGATGCGGACAGCGTCTGGTACCGGACTCTGCCCAAGCCGTCCTGGCAACCGCCTTCGTGGGCCTTTGGCGTGGTCTGGACACCGCTGTACGCCACGATTGCCTACGCTGGCGGACGTGCGTCGGGGGCTGCGCCCACGGGGGCGGAACGCAGGCGCCTTGCGGCGAGCATGGCCGTCAACCTCTCACTGAACGCCGGGTGGAATTGGCTGTTCTTCCGTATGCGAAGTCCGCGTGCCGGCCTCGCGGGCACGGTACTGCTCGACCTCAGCAATGCGGAGTTGATTCGTCGTACCGCCCGATCCGACCGCACCGCGGCCAGGATTCTGCTTCCCTACGCGGCTTGGTGCATGTTCGCCACGGCGCTCAACGGCTCCCTCGTTCGCCAAAGCAGCAGGCCGCCCGCATTGAGCCGCGCCGTGCGTGTGCCGCAGCCGTAACACGCGTGCAGACCTCGGTTGGGGAAGAGCGCGCGTCCTTGAAGGGCGGTGTGCGCCGTCCGGCCCGCGTCACGGCGGATCGGTCCGGCGGCTCCATGTACCGGGGCTGCTCCGTGCACTGGGTGTCCGGGTCAAGGCCGGCGCCTGTGGGCTTCGGCCAGGCGCCGCAGGACGGGGTTGCGGCCTCGGACGGGGACGGTCCACAGCGTGTGGCCCTCGGTTTTCCACTGGCCGAGGAGGGCGTTGGCGGCGAGTATGCCGCTGGTTGCGGCCCGCTCCATCAGAGCCACTGGCAGTCCGGTCCGCACGAGGTCGCCTGCCACCACGAGTTGCGGATGGCTCGTACGAACCGTCGGACGATCGGTGTATCCGCCCACTGAAAACAGCGGGCAGTCGGCACGCCACTCGTGACGTTCGTCGATGATCCGAGCGCGGCGGGTCTCCGGATAGACCGTTCGCAGCTGCCGGATGAGACGTTGCTGTTCCGCGGCCTGGTCGGCGCCCTCGTCCACGGCGTAGGCGTGCAATTCGATGACCGATCCTCCGGTACGCCGTGACCACTGGAGGGCTTCCCGCTCCCAACGCTCCAGAACGCTGACGTTGTCCAGGCCGCCGTAGCCGCTGGTCCCCAGGAACCCCGGACGGTCGGAGCGTACGGGGCGGTCCAGCCACAGCCGGGAGACGAGAAAAGGGGGAGCTGTACGCAGTCTGGCGACGCGCTGGTGCCATGAGGCGTCGGCGATGGCTGGACTGCTCCCGGCAACGGCCCGAAGTCCGTCGGTGTCGAGGGCCAGGACGCACGCGTCGAATCGCTGGTCGCGGCCGCCTGCGCTGATGCGGAAGCCGTCGCTGCGAGGGCCGATGTGTTCGACGGGAGTGGAGCAGCGTACGTCGACACCGAGTCGCTCCAGGTAGCTGCCCAGGGGGTTCCACAGGGCGGTGGGGAACGGGTCGTTGGGAACGTCGAAGAGGAGGCCCTCCGAGGAGCCGAGAAAGTAGATGTGGAACATCAGGGCCATCTCGGCCGCGGACAGGGTGCGTGGGTCGGCGAAGAAGCTCCGCGAGAACACTTCGAACGCGAGGTGGTGGGCTGCTTCGGGAAAGCGGATGGAGGAGAGGAAGTCGTGGGCGCTCGTCGTATCCAGGCGGTCGTAGACGTCCGGCACGCGGACGTCCATGAGGGGCAGGGCGGCCGCCGCGTTCATGCGGGGAAGGTCGCGCAGGCGGAACGTGGGACTGGTGACAGCGAACGCCATCGCGCTCCAGGGGGGAGTCCGGGGAACGCGGCGGAAGCTGTCCCTGGGTCCCTCAGCGTGCCAGAGCGGATAGTCGGGAAGGCGCGTGAGGCGGGTGAGTTGTGGGTCTGTGCGTCGCAGGAGGGACCGCAGGTTGTAGTACTGGCGGAAGAAGGCGTGGAATCCACGGCTCATGGTGACGGTGGAGCCGTCCTGGAGCGTCGTGGACCAGCCGGCCAAGCGGCCGCCCAGCATGCGATCGCGTTCGAACAGCGTGACGCGGACCCCTCGTTCGGCCAGTGCCGTAGCCGCTGCCAGGCCGGCGATTCCGCCCCCGACCACGGCCACGGCAGGAGGCTCCCCAACGACTTTCGGTGACCCTGGCCCGGCGGGGACGCGGTGTGCCCGCCGGTCCCTCGCCCCGGGAGCCACATCAGGAGCGCGCCTCACGCGGGCGTCTCCTCGTCCCTGAGCTCCCCGGGGGTCCCGGGAGAGGTGTCGCGGTGTTCGCTCCGGCCAGTCAAGTTCCTCATCGGCAAGCCTCCGGTGGTGGCGATCGGTGTGCCCGGCTCGGCAAAGTCGTGGCCCTTGCCATCGCCTGTTGAGTCGGCCGGTGCAGTGGGTGGACGTGGCGTTTCGTGACGTGGCCCGGGGGTGCGCGGGGTTCTTGGGCGTGGAGCGCCCGGCACACCTGTCTACGGTCCTGGCGAGGGGCGCCTTCTGCGGGTCGGCAGTTCCATGGTGCTGCGGAGCATCGATCCGACAGGGGTGTGCAGGCCGATGGCGATGTCCTGGAGCAGTGTGGTGTCCCCGTCGAGGAAGCGCAGCAGGTGCGCCATGCGAACGCGCGAGAACAGACGGGTGAAGAACTCGCTGCCGTCCAGGCGTCCGTTCGCCAGACCGTGGAGAAATACGGCGTCCATTGCCTGCGACCGTCGTGCATGCGGTCGTGGTGGTGCCGGAGCACGCCCCTGGGTGAGAGCCCGCGCCATCGCGTCGGTCTGCCGTTGGATGGTGGCGAAGGTGTATCCCGTGGACGGCCGGGTGGCACCGCCGGCCGCGCCGATCCGGAAGACCGAGGGAGCGCTGCGACGGGCGAAACGGGCGTCCGTCATGGGGATCACACCGCTCTCCGTCCCGTCGATGGCGAAGGTGCCCACGCCGAGGATTTGCCGGACGTAGGTCTGCAGTGCGCGACCGTATTCCCGGTGCGGCAGTACCGCACGGGAGAACTGGGTGTATTCGACGAGTGCCGTGTGGCGGCTGGTAGGCAGCGCGTAGAAGAACGCCAGACCGCGCTGCGGCTGCGGGGTGCGGAAGTCCATCAGCTCCACGCGCGCGGGGTCGAAGGCCGGCTGTTCCGTGCGGATGAACCAGCCGTGGAAATGCTGGAGCAGCGTTGTGCGCGCGGGAGGGAGGCCTTTCAGCGGACGGGAGTCGAACACCCAGCGTGCTGAGAGGGATTCCCGCGTGCCGTTCGGGGTCCGCAAGTGGACGCGGGCCCCGTCGGCCGCATCGTCGATCCTCTCGACGGTGCCTTCGCGCTGCGTGAATCCGGGACGTTCCGAGAGGCGACGCGAGATCAGGCGCTCGAAGTCGTCGGAGCGGATCATCTTGTACCGGAGCGGGTCGATGCAGTCGTCGAAGGCGGCTCCCCGCGGACTGTGCACACGGAGCATGGACCAGGACCTGGTGACTGCCGCGTCGTACCGTCCGACGCCCGCTTCCCAGAAGCACCAGGTGCGCCGCGGTGGACGCAGCGGGCCCGGGGGAGCGTCGATCAATCGCACAGTGAGCGAGCGCGGGCCTGTCGCGCAGAGGCGGTCGGCCAGGGACAGCCCTGCCGCGCCCGCGCCGATGATGGCCACCCCCACACGTTCCACCACTGCCTCCCGAGTTCGCCGCCGGCTCCTGGAGACCCTTCCACCCGCGCGGGGTTCCTGGATGCGCGCCACGCGCGCGGGTTGTGAGGCCGGCGGGCGGCACCGGCGTCCTCGGGTCTCGCGCGGCCAGTGCCTACTCCGATTGACGCTTTGGCGCATCCGAACACGTCCTGCGGGGGGAAGCACTTCACAACATGCCCAGCCGATCCCACCCAGAGGAGCAACCATGCGCCCCGACGAGGCAGCGCGTGCCACCACGGATCGCTCCGCGTGGCGCCCGCCGCGGCTGCGCGCTGCCGGACCGGCGGGCGGACAGCCGCTGGGCTCGGCCGACGAGCGGCTGGCCACGCTGGTACGGGAGATCGACCTCGACGTACCCAGGGCTGTCCAGGGCCGGCTCGAAGGGCTTTTGGCCGAGCGGGTGAAGGAGGCCCACGACGCCCACGAGACGTTCGGGCGGGACATCGCCGACCGCGTTGCCCGGTTCGCCTTGGGCAGTGGCCGCCGCATCCGGCCGCAGTTCCTGTGGTGGGGCATGCGAGCCGCGGGGCTGCCCACGTTCGAGGAGCTCGTCGCCGCACTCCGCCTGGGATCCGCCCTCGAACTCATCCAGACGTGCGCCTTGATCCACGACGACGTCATGGACGGCTCCCCGTCTCGCCGCGGACAACCGTCGGTCCACGTGGATCTTGCCGCGCAATACGGCGCGAGACCGGGCGCGGCAGCCACTCATTTCGGTGAATCGGCCGCGGTCCTCGCCGGCGACCTCGCACTCGCCTGGGCGGATGACGAACTCGCCGCGCTCGATCTGCCGGCGGCGCGGACCATCAGCGTGCGAGCCGTGTGGGCCCAGATGCGCATGGAGATGGTGGCCGGCCAGTACCTGGACGTCCAGGGCGAAGTGACGTGCAACAGATCCCTGACACGGAGCCTGCGCGCCGCTTACCTGAAGACCGCCCTGTACACCGTGGAGCGGCCCCTCCAGCTGGGCGCCCTGATCGCCTGCGTGCGGGAGCCCGCGGCGCGTGGCCTGCGCGCCGGCGGCCGGAACATCGGACTCGCCTTCCAACTGCGCAATGACCTCATCGACGTCTTCGGACACCCCCAGGGTGCGACCAATCCCCCCGGGGCCGACGTGCGTTCGGGCAAACCCACCTACCTCATCGCCCTCGCCCAGGCCCGCGCGGAAGCGGATGGTGACCACCGTGCCCTGGCCGTTCTGCGCAACAACGTCGGCCGGCCGGACCTCGACGACACGGGCCTGAACGAGGTCCGCCAGGTCATCGAGCGCAGCGGGGCCCATCAGCTCGTCCTCGACAAGATCGGTCGACTGCACGCCCAGAGCATCCGCCATCTGACCAGCGTGGACATCGACCCCGTGGCCGCGGACCGGCTGACGCGGCTGATGGACGCCGCCGCCGGGAAGCACACACCCGACATCCCACGAGAACCCGCACGGAAGACGGGCCCGGCCCGGACCGGCGCGGACGAGGTGGCCTCCTCGTGAAAACTGTGGGCGGACGAACCGACCACGTCGTCGTGGTGGGCGCGGGTCTTTCCGGCCTGTCGGCGGCGCTGCACCTCCTGGGCAGCGGCCGACAGGTGACCGTGGTCGAACGCGACGCGCTTCCCGGCGGACGGGCAGGGCGCCGCACGCTCGGCGGCTACCACATCGACACCGGCCCGACCGTGCTGACGATGCCGGAGCTGGCTGACGAGGCTTTCCGCGCAGTCGGGGAAAGCCTCCATGACCGGGTCGAGCTGATCCCTCTGCACCCCGCCTACCGGGCATCCTTCGCCGACGGCACCGCACTCGATGTCCACACGGATGCCGACGCCATGACGCAAGCGGTCGAGACCTTCGCAGGCCCCGACGCGGCCGCGGGATACCAGCGACTGCGCCGCTGGCTGCACCGCCTCTACCAGGCGCAGATGAAGCATTTCATCGACACCAATTTCGATTCGCCCCTCCAGCTCCTGACCCCCGACCTCGCCCGGCTCGCGGCCCTGGGCGGCTTCGGCCGCCTCGACACACAGATCGGCCGGTTCATCAAGGACGAGCGGCTGCGCAGGGTCTTCTCCTTCCAGTCGCTGTACGCGGGAGTGCCCCCGGCCCGCGCCCTCGCCGCCTACGCCGTCATCGCCTACATGGACACCATCGCCGGCGTCTACTTCCCCCGCGGAGGCATGCACGCCCTGCCTCAAGCCATGGCCGACGCAGCCGAAGCGGCGGGTGCCGAGTTTCGGTACGAGCACGCTGTGACCCGGCTTGAGAGAAAGGGGCACCGCGTCACAGCCGCGATCACCGAACACGGGCGCATCCCCTGTGACGCCGTCGTTCTCACTGCGGACCTGCCCGCGGCCTATCGGCTGCTGGGCCGGACTCCACGCCGATCCGCGCCGCTGCGACGCGCGCCTTCCGCCGTGATCATTCACGCCGGGACGGACCGCACGTGGCCCCAGTTGGCCCACCACACGATCTCGTTCGGTGCTGCCTGGCATGAGACGTTCGACGACATCACGCGGCGCGGCAGGCTGATGGCCGATCCTTCGCTGCTCGTCACCCGTCCCACCGCCACAGACCCGTCGCTCGCACCACCCGGAAAGCATCTGCACTACATCCTCGCGCCCTGCCCCAACACCGACACCGGGCCGAACCCCGCGCAGTGGCGCGACCTCGGCCCTCAGTACCGAGCAGACATCCTCGATGTACTGGAGCGACGGGGCCTGGAAGGCATCGGCGCATCCATTGAGGAACAGTGCCTGGTCACTCCTGCCGACTGGACCGCTCAGGGACACGGTGCGGGTTCACCCTTCTCGGCCGCCCACACCTTCACCCAGACAGGCCCTTTCAGGCCGCGCAACCTGGTACGTGGAACGGACAATGTCGTGCTCGCGGGCTGCGGAACGACGCCCGGCGTCGGGGTGCCGACCGTGCTGCTGTCCGGAAAACTCGCCGCCGCACGGATCACCGGCGGCCCGGCCCCCACCCGTCCAGCACCGACGGCACGCGACTACAGCAAGGGAGCGTCGTCTTGACCGCCAGAGAACTCGACGCCGCAGCCATCACCGACCCGGCCCTGCGCGAGGCGTACACCCACTGCCGACGGCTCAACGCACGCCACGGCAAGACATACTTCCTCGCCACCCGACTTCTTCCCGCCGATCGGCGCAGCGCCGTTCACGCGCTGTACGGATTCGCACGCTGGGCGGACGACATCGTCGACTCCACGGACCCCGGGCAGTCCGTCGCCGGCCGGGCGGCGGCCCTCCAGCACCTCGCCGCGCAGTTGAGAGCGGGCCTGCGCGCAGGCCACGGAGACCAACCCGTCGTCCACGCCCTCGCGGACACCGCACGCCGTTACGCCATCGACCACCAGCACTTCGCGGACTTCATGAAAGCGATGCACGACGATCTGTCGGTCACCGACTACGCCACCTACACGGACCTGCGGCGCTACATGCACGGCTCGGCGGCCGTCATCGGGCTCCAAATGCTCCCCGTACTGGGCACCGTGGTGCCCAGAGCCGAAGCGGAGCCCCACGCGGCCGCCCTCGGCGTCGCCTTCCAGCTCACCAACTTCCTGCGGGATGTCGGAGAGGACCTGGACCGCGGGCGCGTGTACCTGCCCGCGGACCTGTTGCAGGCGCACGGTGTCGACCGGCAACGCCTGCGGTGGAGCCGCGACACCGGCCGCCGCGATGTGCGCATCACCCACGCCCTGCGGGCCTTCGAGTCGATGACGCGCGGCGTCTACCGCGAGGCCGCGCCCGGCATCGCCATGCTCGCGGAGGTGTCACGTCCCTGTATCCGCACCGCCTTCATTTTGTACGCAGGCATTCTTGATGCGATCGCCGCCGACGGTTACGCCGTGCTGCACCGGCGGGCAGTGGTTCCCCGAAGCCGGAGGATCACCGTCGCCGTCGACGGCCTTGTCCGCGTCGTCCGCGCGCGAATCCGCTACCGACGGACCGGCCGCCAACCGTGGGGCGAGGACCTTCATCCGGGCACCGAGCGGATGCCGGCGATCCGCCCGTCGGACGTGTGCCAGGAGATGGCGTGATGAGGCGGGGACGAGGCGGCCGCCGCATCCCGCTCACCTTCCGCAGGGACCCGGTGTCCTGGGACCGTCAGCCTCCCACCTGGCGCGAGGCTCGCCCCGCTGTCATCGAAGCAGCGCTCGAAAGAGCGCAGAACCGTCCTTCAGGCAACTGGTACGTCATCGGCGCGAGCGACGCGGTATCACCGAACGCCCCCCTGGGCCGCACCATCGCCGGGCGGGAAATCGTCCTGTGGCGCGACCCGGACGGCGAGGTGGTCGCGGCGCCGGGAGCGTGCCCCCACCTCGGTGCACCCCTGAAAGACAGCACCGTGCGCTGCGGCGTTCTCGTGTGCCACTGGCACGGCATGGCGCTGACCAGGGAGGGAGTCGCGGGCTGGCAGCCGCTGCCCGTCCACGACGACGGCGTCCTCGTCTGGGTCCGGCTGGACGGGGCCGGCAAGGAGCAGCCTCTGCAGAGCCCCGTGATCCCCGTACGGCCGAGTCCGGCACGGTCTGTCAATGCCGTCTACACCGGAGTCGGCCGGTGCGAACCCGCAGACATCGTGGCCAACCGCCTCGACCCCTGGCACGGTGCCTGGTTCCACCCGTACTCCTTCGTCGACCTCCGTGTCACGGACGGCCCCGAGGCGGGCCCCCACCCCGATGACGACGCCTTCGTGGTCGACGTCTCCTTCCGGCTCACTTCGCGCCTCGTCGTACCGGTCAGGGCTGTTTTCACCGCGCCCGATCCCCGCACAGTCGTCATGCGCATCACAGACGGGGAGGGGCAGAGCTCGGTGGTCGAAACCCATGCCACGCCACTGACACCGCACGGGCACCGCAGCCCACGCACAGCCGTCGTCGAAGCAGTGATCGCCACATCTCACCGCCCCGGCTTCACGATCGCGCGACGCGCGGCCCCGCTGCTCCGCCCACTGATGCGGACCGTCGCCGCCCGGCTGTGGAGCGACGATCTGGCCTACGCCGAGCGGCGCTGGCACCTGCGCAGCCAACCACCGCCCCGGTAAGGGGCCGCCGAACAGAGCCGCCGTGAACGCCGCGCCGGCCGGGACCGGCGCGGGGTCGCGCGGCCTACGCGGCTATGCGGCGGCCACACAGGAGTCGCCGAGCTGGTGGCGCAGGGCGAGCAGGCCGCGCCGGATATGACTCTTGACGGTACCCAGAGGCACTCCCGTCAGTTGCGCGATCTGGGCATGCGTCAGGTCGCGGTAGTAGGCAAGGGCCACCATGCGGCTCTGTGCGGGGGGAAGACTGCGCAGTGACGAGGACAGCAGCGCGCGGTGTACTACGGCCACCTCGTACTCGCCCGTGCCGGCAGGGCCGTTGCGCGCGGCAAGGGTCGTGGTGAGGAGAGTGCGGCGGGTTCGCGCGGCGAGGGCGTCGGCGATCTTTTTCCTGGTGATGCCGACAAGCCATGCCGAGACGGGCCCGCGGGACGGATCGTAGGTGCGGCGACCGTGCCAGGCTGCCAGGAATACCTGCTGAGTGACATCCTGCGCCTCCTCGCGGTCGCCCAGTTTGCGGACGGCCAGCCCGTGGACGGTGCCGGCCGAGCGATGGTAGAGCTCGGCGAACGAGGAGAGGTCCCCGTTCAGCAGACGTGCTCCCAGATCGTTCTCGGCCTCTTCCCGGTCACGCGCCGGTGCGGGCCGATCGTGCGCGCACGGCCGCAGGCTTGTGGTGTTCATGCAGAGCTCCCTGGCTTCGCGTAGCGCGGCAGTGCGGCCCGCAAGCCATCGGCTCGGCGGACCTCGGACACCTGCATCCTGTTCGCGATCTCACCGGCGAGCCAATACGCAGCGTTTGTGCATCGTTTCTTCCGTCGGCGGCGACGCGGGCCAGTTGCAACGCTTCACGCCGGAGAGCGGCATGCCATGGGCTAGTGCCACACCGAACCTTCGGCACACGCCGTCCTAGGGCACTCCGTCTTGCAGCGTTGTAGGCAGGGCTTTCATCCGTAGAGTGGGAGCATGACCAGTCCCGTAGCCCGCACCCCCGCCGTCGAGGCTCCGGGCGAGCACTCCCCGCTGACCACTGGAGCGGTCGCCCGCAGCCTCGGAGTCTCACCAGCCACGGTGCGGTCCTGGGAGCGCCGTTACGGCATCGGCCCGGCCGAGCGCGAAGACGGCCGTCACCGGCGGTGGATGCCGCAGGACGTGGCGACGATCCAGGAAATGTGCCGGCTGGCCGCACTCGGCGTTCCGCCGGCCGAGGCCGCTCGCACGGCGCTCAAGCTGCGGGTCAAGGGCTCGGCCGATGCCGTGACATCCGCTCCTGTCGCGCATTCCGTCGCAGGGCGGACCCCGGGCGGGCGCGACGCGCTGCCGCTGGGCGACGTACGCCAGGAATGCCGGGGCCTGGCTCGTGCGGCGGTCCGCCTCGACGCCCCGGCCGTCGCCCAGCGACTGACCGACGCACTGGAAGAACACGGCCTGGTCACCGCGTGGGAAGAGATCATCATGCCCACCCTCCACGCGGTGGGCCGCAAATGGGCGACCGCCGGGGAACGGTACGTAGAGGTGGAGCACCTGCTGTCGTGGCAGGTGTCATGCGCCCTGCAGAGGTTGCCGCAGACGACTGCCGAGGGTGCGGGTCCGGCCCCCGTGCTGCTGGCCTGCACGCCCCAGGAGCAGCACAGCCTGCCGCTGGAAGCTCTCGCAGCCGGCTTGGCCCAACGGGCCCTGCCGGTGCGGATGTTCGGTCCTGCCCTGCCGGCCGGCGCCCTGGCCGACGCGGTGCGCCGCATCGGCCCGGCCCTGGTGGTCCTGTGGTCCCAGAGCCGGGCGACGGCCTTGCCGGAGCTGGCCCGTCAGGTCGCCGGGATCGGATGGGGCATGAAGGGCGCACGCCAGCACCCCCAGCTGCTGCTGGCCGGGCCCGGCTGGGCCGGGGCGCCGCTCGCACCGGGGTGGGGGAGGCTGACCGGCCTACGTGCCGCCCTGTACACCATCGAGACGCACCTCTCGGCGTAGCTCCCTGCTCCCTGCTCAGGGGGTGCGGGCCTGCTGGAAGGCTCAGGGGGTGCGGGCCTGCTGGAAGCGGGCGCGTGCGTCGGCGAGGTCGACGAGCGGATCGGGATACTCGAAGCGGGCCCGGTCCAGTCCCTGGAGTTTCCACGGCTCGTGCACCGCCGCTCCGGGCAGATCGGCCAGTTCGGGGACCCAGCGGCGTACGTACTCGCCGTCGGGGTCGTAACGCTTGCCCTGGAGCACGGGGTTGAGGACCCGGTTGGGGCGGGTGTCGGTGCCGGTGCCCGCCATCCACTGCCAGTTCAGCTGATTGTTGGCGATGTCTCCGTCCACCAGGAGATCCAGGAAATGGCGGGCGCCGATGCGCCAGTCGACGTAGAGCGTCTTGGTGAGGAAACTCGCGGTCACCAGGCGGGCGCGGTTGTGCATCCAGCCTTCCTGGGAGAGCTGACGCATGCCCGCGTCGACCATCGGATATCCCGTCAGTCCTCGCTTCCACGCCTCGATCTCCTCACCCGCGTCGGCCTCGTTGCGCCAGTGGTCGTCGCGCGGACGGTAGTCGAGATGAGCGGTGTCCGGTCGTGCCGACAGCACCTGGTGGTGGAAGTCCCGCCAGCACAGCTGCCGCACAAAGGCCCTGGCCCCCGCGCCGCCGGCCAGGCGGGCTCGGTGGACCGCCTCCACGGGGGACAGCGTCCCGAAGTGCACATGAGGCGACAGCCGGGAGGTGGCGTCGCCCGCGAGATCGTCGTGACCCTCTTCGTAGGTGTCGATGCCGGTGCTCAACCAGGACGCGAGCAGGCGCCGTCCCTCACTCTCGCCACCCGTCGCCAGCGCGGGGGAGATCCCGACGATCTCATGTCGCCGGGGAAGCGGATCGCAGGAGAGGCCATCGGGGACGGGCACGGCCCGGGGCGCGGCCAGCGGCGTGCGCTGCCGCACCTGGTCCCACTGGCGCCAGTAGGGGGTGAACACGGCGAACGAGTCCGCGCCGGCCGGCGCGAGCGCGCCCGGCGCCACCGCGGTGACGACACCGTCATGTGCGTAGAGGCGTCTGCCCTCGGCCCCCAGCATGCGCCGCAGCCTCTCCTCACGCCGGCCGGCGTAGCCGCTGACGCCGGCCGACATGTGCACTTCGTCGGCATCGGACTCCAACACCACTTGCCGTACCGCGGCGTACACATCGCCGGACCGCACCACGAGACGCCCTCCTCGCTCGCGCAGCGCGGCATCCAGATCGGTGAGGCAGTCCGCGAGGAAGGCCCGGCGATTGGGGACGGCGAAACCGGCCCGGGCCACGGCGTCGTCGAGGACGAACAGCGGAACGACTTCATCGGCTGAGGCCAGTGCGGCCCGCAGGGGCGGGTGATCGTGCACTCGCAGGTCGGAGGTGAACAGGACGACGGAGACGCTCATACCGACCCCTTGAGAGCAGTGGAAAAGGGCGCTTGATGATCCGGAGATCCGGCCGCACCCGGATGTGCGGCTGATACTTCCGCTACTTCCGCGCTGGACCGCGCGACGGATGCGGCCTGAACGCCGCGGCGTGCGAGGTCAGGCCCTGCGGCCGCGGCCGCGCCGTCGCCGCGCGGGCGGTGTTCCCGAGGCCGCACGGGCGATGTTTCGGGCCATTCCGCCGAAGACGAAGGAGTGGAAGGGGGAGACGCTCCACCAGTAGAGGTGGCCCAGCAGACCGCGCGGGTGGAACAGGGCGCGCTGACGGTACCGGGCCCGTCCGCCGGGGCCCCGGTCGGCGCGCAGCTCCAGCCAGGCAAGCCCGGGCAGCCGCATCTCGGCACGCAGCCGCAGCAGTCGCCCCGCCTCGATCTCCTCCACCCGCCAGAAATCCAGCGAGTCACCCACCCGCAGCCGTTCGGCGTCCCGCCGGCCGCGGCGCAGGCCAACCCCGCCCACCAGCCTGTCGAGCCAGCCGCGCACGGCCCAGGCCAGCGGGAAGGAGTACCAGCCGTTCTCACCGCCGATGCCTTCGATCACTCGCCACAAGGCCGCCGGAGAGCAGTCGACCGTCAGCTGCCTCTTGTCGGAGTACAGGCTGCCGCCCGCCCAGTTGGGGTCGGTGGGCAGGGGATCACTGGGCGCACCGGGCAGCGTGGCGGACGACCAGCGAGTCGTGACCTGGGCGTCACGAACGCGCCGCAAGGCCAGCTCCAAGGCCCGGTCGAAGGGCAGCGGGGAGCCCGGCGGATCAGGCACGTACTGGGCGATGTCGTGCTCGTCGCAGACGACCTCGTGCCGCAAGGACTCGGCCAGCGGTCGGGCCAGAGCACGCGGGACGGGGGTGATGAGGCCGATCCAGTGGCTGGACAGGCGCGGCGTGAGCATGGGGACGCGCACGATCAGCCGCCGCGGCAGTCCCGCGACTTCGGCGTACCGGCGCATCATCTCCTCGTACGTCATGACGTCCGGGCCGCCGATGTCGAAAGCACGGTTCAGGCCCTCAGGGACCGAGGCGCTGCCCGTCAGATAGCGCAGGACGTCGCGTACACCGATGGGCTGGATGCGCGTGCCGACCCAGCTCGGGGTGACCATCACCGGAAGCCGCTCGGTCAGATACCGCAGCATCTCGAA
Source organism: Streptomyces sp. NPDC006691 (assembly GCF_042869955.1). Classification (NCBI taxonomy): domain Bacteria; kingdom Bacillati; phylum Actinomycetota; class Actinomycetes; order Kitasatosporales; family Streptomycetaceae; genus Streptomyces; species Streptomyces sp. NPDC006691. Next base: position 81,798 of record NZ_JBIAGW010000017.1, on the reverse strand, counting down.
GGAGGCCGAACCCGAGCCGATGACGACAGCGGCCCGCAGCACCACTGCGGGCACGGACGAACGCAGAAAGATCTCCCCGACCTCTGCCCGCGACCGCAGATGCGGCGACAAGTCCTCCGGCCGCACACCGTTCGGCGTCAAACCGCCCAGGTAGACGATCCGGCCCGTGCCGGCGGCCTCCGCGGCATCGGCGAACGTCTGCGCACAGTCGCGGTCCGTGTCCTCGAAATCGCGGCCCGTTCCCAGGCCGTGCACCAGGTAGTAGGCCACATCTACGTCCTGGAGCGCTGCGGCTACCGAGGCGGCGTCCTTCACGTCGCCCCGCACCACATCCACGTCACCGACCCACGGGTAGTCCCGGAGCTTTTCCGGCGCTCGCGCCAGACAGCGCACCCGGTGGCCGGCCGCGAGCAGCTCCGGCACCAGTCGACCCCCGATATAGCCGGTCGCCCCGGTCACCAGGCAGGTGACACCCGCTGTCGCACCAGATCCCATCAGTCGCTCCCGAATCGGCTTCCGGCCGCCCGCCGAGCGGTCCTTACCTTTGATCCGTCCGCCAGGAGTGCTGCACCGGATGCACCGGAAGCGCCCCGAGTCCGAAGGCGCTACGGCCAGCCACTGACAGCCACCAGCCACTTACCGCCCTACGCGGCCCGCACGGCAGATAGACCCAATACGGGGTTGCTGGCTGAAGGCCGACGCGCGGCATGCCCGCAGGCAGCGGGTGCTGGGGGTGTGATGTGGCCGGCCAAGCGGCGCAGGGCCAATTCGGTGAATTGCTTTGTGAGTGCAACCGAATACGCCGCTCCCCATGAAGAGCCAGTAAGTGCGCAGGAGGAATTCGGCTCAGAGAGGCATCACGTCATGAAACTTCACGACGAGTTCCCGACGGATCACAAGCTCGCGCAGGTCTATCGCTGGGGCGCTGCCCTCTGCGGCCTGGTACTCCTGCTGTTCGGGTGCCTGGGATTCGCCGATCAGCTCAGTCCCTTCAATACCCACGGCAGCCACATCGCCGGGATGAGCACCAATGGCGTCCTGAGCCTCCTCTCCGTCATCTTCGGCCTGGTCCTCATCGCGGGTGCGATCGTGGGAGGAAATGTGGCCTCGACCGTCAATATGAGCGTCGGAGCTCTCTTCCTGCTCAGCGGATTCGCTCACGTCTTCATCCTCGACAAGCCAGCCAACTTCCTTGGCTTCGGCATGACCAATGTGGTGTTCAGCTTCCTCATGGGACTGGTCATCCTCACGTTCGGCATGTACGGGCGTGTCACCAGTCGGCTCCCGCACGACAACCCCTACTGGCGGCGTCGGCACCCACGCCAGGCAGCCCGCGAGGCCGCCGCACGACGCGCTGCGCTCCGTGCCCCCGCCTCTTTGCCGGGGACCGGGAGCAATACCGGCCGTGCACGATAGGGCAGGGCGGATGATTGCGGGCGGGGGAGGTCGAGCTTGGCCTCATGACGTGCTCGACGAGCGCGGTCCGCCCGACCGATGCGCACGGGAACCAGCCCAGGAATGAAGGCAGTTGCGGCAGCGTAGGCTCGATCGTGGCAAATCCTCTGATGCGAAGTGGTGGAACGAGTGAGGGGGCGGACTGTCCGCCGGGCCGGTCCGCCCCCTCGGAGGTCGTGGCAGAGCTAGCTGCCGGCTCTGCTGCCGTGATTGGCGTTCCTCTTTCGCCGGGCCTTCTTCTTGCGGGCACGCTTGGACATGAGGGTGCTCTCCGTAACCTAGGTAGTGGACGAGTCAGGCGGTGTGGCCTACGAGCAGGGCTGCCAGCTTGTTGAGGCGTTGTACCGAACGGTTCTCCGTCGCGGCCGGCGCCGGGTCGACCCGCTGGTCACGGTCGTAGTAGGCGCCGTTGACGATCTCGACTGCGGGGTCGCAGAGGCGTACCACGTGTGTCGCGCCTTCGGCGGGCGTGGCCCCCTCGTGTGCGTACAGCGGGAGCAGTGCCGTGTCACAGATGCCGGGGTGGACGGAGACGGCGGCCACGCGCGGGTCGGACGCGAATACGGTCAGCGCGAGCTGCGCCTGGGCGTAGGCGGCGAGCCGGGAATAGCGCCGTGAGCGGTTGGGGTCGCTCCACTGGATGCTGCCGGTGCGGTGCAGCGAGGAGGACACGTTGACGACGCGTCCGCCGGGGGTGCTGGTCAGCGCCTGTTCCAGGAGGCAGGTCAGCAGGTAGTGGGCGAGGAAGTTGACCTGGAAGGCGATCTCGTTGCCGTCGGCGGTGACGGTGTGTCGCTCGGGGGCCGCCATCCCCGCGTTGTTGACGAGGACGTCGAGATGGGGGTGGGTCTCGATGACCCTGCGGGCCATGGCCTCGACTTCCTCCAAGTGGATGAAGTCGGCTGAGACGGGGCAGAGTTGGCGCGCGTCGACGGTGGGAGTCGTCGCGATGAGCGCGTCGACCGCCGCCTGCGCGTTGTCGGCCGTGCGGCCGTGGACGAGGACGGTGGCTCCGCGCTGGGCCAGCTGCCGTGCGGCTTCGAAACCGATTCCTGCGGTGGCTCCGGTCACCAGAACGGTGGTACCGGTGAGCAAGGTGGAAGACATGGTGGATTCCCGACTGACGGCACGACGAGGCTGTGCCCGGGGGCGGCCTGGCGTGAGGGGTGAAAGCGCACGTACGCCGCCTGCGTGGGCGCGGCGACGTGGGGCGCAGGGAGGCACGGCTCAGAGAGCCGGCGCGGGAACAGCGGGCGCTACCGGGCTACACCTGATGAGGTGGCCGGTCGTCATGGCGCGGACTGCTGTTCACGACTCCCATACAACTGCCTTGCGAGGGGGTGCTCAAGAGGGGCTGGACGTCTTTGACGATGCTCTGATGCGGGTCGGTCGCGGCAGCCGCCGACGAAGTCGGCCGAGACCCGGAACCGTGGAGACGAGGATGGCGATGAGCTTGAGGCCGACGCACGGCAGGACGAACTTCGGCCGGTCTCCAGGGCGGCCACGACGGAGTACGACCAGTCCGGCACTATCTGGTGCTTGACCTCGCCCCGGCCGAATGTGTGGCGGAACGAGCGGTCCGGTCTGACCGGAAGCGTGACACTTCCGCGAACGCATCCCGCAGGACACCTGGTCCACCAAACTCATGCCTACAGCCTTCGCGTTGGTCCCGTTCCTCTATGACGGAGCACAGGATCAGGCGAAGGCCGCCTGCACATCCGCTGAACCGCGAAGCACTGATCAAGTACGAGCCGCGTCGACGCCAAACGTTGAACGTCAAGCCAACTGTCGGATCAGCACCGGATCTGTCGTCCACCTACAGCTCCACTGATGCGCGACGTTGAGCCGTGACGCGGTAGTTGGAACCTGGCCACGAGAGTTGGAACCATCGTCGGCTCTGTAACGAGATCAACCCCGGTCGGCCCCTCCCTGGCCAGTCCCGGCCGCGCCCTGGACGATCCGGTCGATCAAGGCTGTGGCCTGTTCCGGATGTCCTGCCAGCCACCTGCCGAGGTGTTCCCGGACGGACTCTTCGACGCAGGCGCGCACGGCGGCGTTACCCAGCCAGCCGCGCGTGGAGCCCTCGAACGTGGGATTGTCCAGCTTCACCGACACGACCGCTGTCAAACCTTCGCCGATCCGATCGGCCTCAAGATCGGGATCCGACGCGGTCAGCAGCCGCCGTTCCCGTGCGTATGCGGTGACTGCGGTCGCCACCCCGTCGCGGAAGCCGCGCTCGTGTGTGCCGCCGTCAGTGGGCCGGCTGTTGGCGAAGCTACGGACCCGCTCGTCACGGGAGGCACGCCAACGCAGCGCCACCTCCACCGTCCCCGCCATCCGCGGTTCCTCCCGCTCGAAGCCGATGATGTGCGGATGAACGGGTTCATCCTTCTGCTCATCAAGGATGGCCACGAAGTCCCGCGCGCCGTCGGGGTACCGGAACCGCGCCGACCGGGGGTCGCCCGGTCGGCGCTGATCGGTCAGAGAGATCTCCAAGCCCCGGTTCAGCAAGGCCAGTTCCCGGAAACGCTCGGCCCACCCGTCGAACGAGTACTCCGCGGTTCCGAAGATGTCAGCGTCGGGCCAGAAGGTGATGGTGGTCCCGCTACCGGTCGACGTGCCCGCCTCGGTGAGCGGTGTGGTGGCCACGCCGCGCTCGTACTCCTGAACGCAGCGGGCTCCCCCACGCCGTACCTCGGCAGTCATCCGGCTCGACAGGGCATTGACGACGAAGGGTCCCATCCCGCAGAGGCCTAGCGTCACATCGTGGCGGCCACTGGGCCCCGCCCCGGCCTGCATGCGGGTCAGCAGGGCTTCGAGGCCGGAGATGCCGGTGTGCCCCGCTTCGTCGATGCGGATGCCCCGTCCATCGTCGGCAACACACACGCCGCTGTCGGATGTGAGAGTGATGTCGACGCAGTTGGCGTGGCCGGCCAGGACCTCGTTCACAGAGCGATCGGCGAGCTCGAACACCAGTTGGCGCAGGCCGCGTTCACCGGTCGAGCCGATGTACATCCCGGGCCGCTTCCAGATAGCTTCCCACCCCTCCAGCGCCTGGATCTGGCTGGCGTCGTACTTGCTGGCTTCCTCGGTCATGACGTCCCCTCCGATGCTCTCCATCAGAACTCCTCAGCCTCAGCGAATCCCTGGGAAACACCAGTTCAGACCGTGTTTGTCGAGTGCATGGACAGGTGGGTGAGAGCCTGTCGGGAGATGCTCGATCCCGCGGTCGCCACTGGCGTCGGATGGCTGCCACGGGCCCGGCGAAGCCGCGTGCGACACCGCTCTTGGTAGCCCCGAGGTCCGCAATCTCATCAACAGGCGCGTAAGCCCGTCCAGCGACGCGCCCACCCCTCACCGGGGGCCGGCCCGTTGCTCCCCGCCGCCACGCTGACGTGGACCAGGATGTCCTCCCACCTGCACAGATGGGGACCACAACGGCCCCGGCGCGTAGAGGCGCCAGTAGTCGGCAGGGACGGACAAGTCCTCAACGAGCTGTCCACCCACCATCGAAGTGGCCGGCTCCCGAGCAGGTCACTGCCCGGGTACCGGGTTGGTGATGCCCCACCGGCGCCACGCGGGCGACGAGTGGGCCCTGGGCAGCCTCGCAGCGACGTCACGGTCGCACAGGCGGGCCGCCCTTCCAGCGCTGAACCCTGACGCCGTCCCACAAGACGCAGGCATGCTTCAGCCTCGGGAGCCTTTGCACCTGGATCCCGTGCTGTGACGAATGAGGTGGGCCCGCTCGGCCCGCGGCGGCCGCGACCGGGATCGGTTGAGGTGCTGCTGACGTGGGGCGGTCCACGGCATCCGGGCGGGCGGCCCCAGTGGGAAGTCTGGCTGAGGCCGGCCCTCATGGACGGGGGAGCTTGCTGCTCAACCCACCTGCGTGTAGTCCCCGATGATCTCGTCCCCGAGGTTGCACCAGGCGGTGCTCTCCGCGCTTGCCCACACCCAGGGGCCGTAGTGGATGTACTTGTAGCCCCCGAGGGTCTCGCACGTGATCACTTCGCGATACCGGCCCGAGTTGCACCAGGTCTTGTTCCCGTGATGACCGGCACTGCCGAACACGCGCTGCCCCCAGCACGATGCCTGTGCGGAGTTGCCGGAAAGGGCGGCGCCGGCGGCCGACGAGCCGCTGTCTGCCAGTGCGTCAGGCGTGATGGAAAGCGCTCCTCCCAGAACGAGCGCCGTCGTGGCTACGGTCCGTGCGATCCGACCTTTGATCATGCTGGCCTCCCGGTCGACGATGAGATGTGCGGTGGTCGTCCCCGGCCGCGCCGCGGCCGAGCCCAGCGTCAACAGCCCTTGTGGAACTGGGGGTTGACGGTGCGCGTCCTGCTCGGTGGGACGCATACGATGCTGCCGTCCGGCGCCTGTCACCGACAGGACGTCCAGCGGACGTTCAGCGGACGTTGTGCCGGGTCAGCCACAGTCCCCAAGGAAGAGAGCCGGGTGGCGCAAGGCCGCACGGTCCAGGTCTTTCGGGAAGAGGGGGAGGACATGCGGGAGCGGTTCGATACGGTGCTGCGTGACTTCAGGCGGCGAGCCGGCCTGACCCAGGAGGAGTTGGCGGACCGGGCCGGCTTGTCGGCCCGGACCATCCGTGCGCTGGAGCGCGGGCAGAACCGGGTGCCCCGCGTCGCCTCCGTGCGGGAGGTCGCGAAGGCGCTCGGGCTGGGAACGGATGACCGGCAGCGCCTCCTCGCCACGGCCTCGCCCGACGAGCGGGAGGGGGCAGTAGATCCCGACGCCGCCCTGGAGCGTCGACGATATCTGCCGTACGACATGCCGGACTTCATCGGGCGCACCGACGAAGTGACTCGGCTCTCGGACCTGCTCGGTGCCGGTACGAACGCGGTGGTGGTGTCGGCGATCGACGGCATGGCGGGCGTGGGCAAGACCTCGCTGGCGGTGCACGCGGCCCATCTCATGGCCGACAGGTTTCCGGACGGGCAGTACTACTGCGACCTGCACGGCTTCACCCCCGGGCACGCGCCGACGGCACCAGCAGTGGCTCTGGAGGCATTGCTGCGCATGGCCGGCGTCGACGGCGCGCGTATCCCGCACTCCCTTCAGGAGCGGTCGGCCCTGTGGCGTACGACGTTGTCGGGCCGGCGAGCGCTGGTGGTGTTGGACAACGCCGCCGACGCCGAGCAGGTCCGGCAGCTGATGCCGGGTTCCGCCTCCTGCGCGGTGCTGGTGACCTCGCGGCGTCGCCTCCTCGCCCTGGAGGGTGCTGTCCCACTGTCGCTCACTGTGCTGAACGAGGCGGACGCGTGCGCGCTGGTGGTCCGGATCGCAGGTCGCGGCCGGGTCGGTGATGCGCCCGAGGCGGTTGCCGAGATCGCCAAGCTGTGCGGATATCTGCCGTTGGCCATCCGGATGGCCGCGGCCCGGCTTGCCCACCGGCCCGCATGGACGGCGAACGACCTCGTCTCCGAGCTCCGCGCGGGCTCCGGCCTGTCCGGCGACAGCGGTCACGGGCACGCGGTCAGGACGGCCTTCGGCCTCTCCTACGCGCGCCTGAGCCCCGACCTCCAAAGGCTGCTCCGGCTCCTCGGGCTGCATCCCGGTGCCGATTTCGACGCGTACGCGGCCGCCGCGCTGGCGGGCACGGATGAGGCGACGGCGCGGCAGGGGCTGGAGGAACTGGTCGACGTGCACCTGCTGGAACAGTACGTACCCCACCGCTACCAACTGCACGACCTCGTCCGTCGGCACACACTGGAGGTGCTGCGCGAGACCGAGCCGCCCGCGCGGCAGGAGGAGGCGGAGCTTCGGCTCCTCGACCACTACCTCTTCACCGCGCTCAACGCCCGCCGCGTGGTGGCACCGGGCCAGCGGCTGGTCGCGTTCGAGATCGACCGGCCGCCCGTCGACGCGCCGGATGTGAGCGGCCGCGAGTCCGCCCTGGGCTGGTACGAGGCCGAGCACGCGAATCTCGTCGCGCTGACCACCAGCGCCGCCACCCGGGGCCGAGATGAGCACGTCTGGCGATATGCCCACGTCCTCCAGCACTTCTTCGACATCCGAGGCCGCACCCTGGACTGGGTCGATACCCATGAACTCGCCCTGGCCGCCGCCGAGAAGCTCGACAACCGCCTGGCCCACGCCGAGATCCTCACCAGTCTCGCCATCGCCTGCTGGTACGCCGGGAGGCAGGAGGACGCCTTCAGCCGGGGTCTGGAGGCCCTGGCCCTGTGCCGCGAGATCGGCGACGCGTGGGGCGAGGCCGTCCTCCTCACCAACTTCGGCATCGCGCAAGGTGCGATGGGGGAGGACAAGGAGGCCATCGACCTTCACCAGCAGGCCTTGTCCCTCTATGCCGACCTCGACGCTCCCTGGGGCGAGGCCCTGAGCCTGACGAGCCTCGGCGCCGTGTTCGCCCGACTCGGGCGGACTGCCGAGGCGCTCGACCACCACCGCCGGGCCCTCGATCGCTACCGTGGCATCGGTGATCCGTGGGGCGAAGCCTTGACCCTCACGAACATCGGCACCGGTTACCGGCAATTGGGAGAGTTCGGTGAGGCCGTCCGCCACCAGGCACGAGCGGTCTCCCTGAGCCGCAGGACAGGGGACCGACGGGCCGAGAGCGAGTTCCTCAACGACCTCGGTGTCACGTACCAGGCCACGGGCCGTCACGATGCCGCCTGCCGTCGCCATCAGCGGGCGCTGAGCATCGCCCGTGCCATCGACAACACTCCGCAGATCGTCCGTGCTCACCAAGGCCTCGCCCACGCTCTCGCCGAGGACGACCCCGATGCCGCCCGCGACCACGCCAAGCGAGCAATCACGATCCACAGCGAGCTGACCGCCCCCGAGACCGCCGAGCTCGTCGCCTGGCTCGACGCCTTGGACAAGGACGAGGGTCAAGACCGGGGCCGCGAGCCGGAGCCGGCCCGAGAGCCGGGCCAGGGCTAGGGACTGTTCCCGGTTCGTGTCCGGAGTCGGATGACGACGGCGGCGAGACGGGCGAAGACATGATCGACGCGGGCATGGACCTGTTCACGGGAGTCTGTACGAGCGGTTGCGCCGCTGCTTCCAGTCGAGCAACTCCGCGTCGGGCTGCGGCGGCGGGGCATGAGGAGTCCGGTGTCCAGATAGCCGCCGTCGGTCATCGTGAAGGGTCGTGCATCGTGAGGGGCCGTGCCCACGGCTGCCTTCGCTCCGGCTCCCATGCCTTGGAGTCGTTGCGGTTGCCTGGCGGGGGCGGCCGCCGGCCACGACGATCAGGCGAGTGCCGGCGTCGATGACGACCTGGTGGCCAAGACGCTCTGGACGGACGAGTTCATGACCACCCGCCTGTCATTTCCGTGCATCTCCTGTCGGAGACGCGCAGGCCTGCGCGGGGAGCGACCGGCTGGCCATCACGCCAGGTCGCGACCTAGCCTCGGGGCCATGGGCACCGACATCTACGGCTGTATCGAGATCCGCGATCCGAACGCCGACGAGGACTGGTTCGAGTGGGAGCCGTGGCAGCGGTGCATGGACCTGTCGCCGCTTTACGGCGAGCGCGACTACGCGGCGTTCGCCCTGCTGTTCGGGGTGCGCAACTATCGGGGGTGGGAGCCGCTCGCCGGGCAGCGCGGACTGCCGGCCGATGTCTCGGCGGCGATGCGGGCGGACTTCGAGGGGGCCCAGCGCACGGATGCGGCTACGCACAGCCCGACGTGGGTGAGCTGGGCGGAACTGGCACGGGCCGACCTGGCGGCGTCGCCTGCGGGCTTGCGAGGAGTGGTCCTGCTGCGTGACCGGACTGGCCGGGGCGCGTACACGGAGAGCCGATTCTGGATCGGCGAGCAGTGGGACTCGGAGGAGTTGCTGCGGAGGATGGGGCCCCAGGTCGGCGGCCTATGTCCCGCGGACCTGCCCTTCGGCGAATGGTCGGTGGGCACCACCCAGGTGACGTACAGCGGGTTCACCCTCGGGAACGCGATCGGACCGGGCACCGGCTGGGAGCACGTGTTCGCCGTCATGGCGGCGCTGGCCGGCCGTTTCGGCGACGACGGCGTCAGGCTTGTCGTGTACTTCGACTGACGGCACGTCACCTCGGCTCCGACGCGCCGGCGACCGGTGCACGATCTCGATCCGACGGCTCCCGAGGAATCCGCAGCGCCCCTTTCCAGTCACGGAGCAGAGCACGGAGCCATCGGCTCAGGTAGGGGTGGTCGGAGCCCTTGTCGCCGTGGAGCTTGCGGATCGGCGCCGTGGCCCACGCGGGCTGCGGACCGGTGGGGCCCTCACGACAGCGGTTGCAGGCCTCGCCGTCATGGGTGGTGGTTGCCGCGAGATGGCGACAGTGACGGGCAGGCCGCTTCGATCGGCGGGGGTGCGTTTCAGCCAACATGACTGGACTGTGTGGTGAAGGGCGCGGTGGAAACGGGCGCGACAGGTGAGGAAATGGCGTCTCGTGTCCGTTTCGCTGACGGCGGTTCCCGGGAAGGGGAGGGGCTGGTTCCTGAGGGAATGTGGATCGGTTTTCGGGGAAGCGGCCGGGTCCTTGTGTGGATCCTGTGCGAACGTGTGCGACTCCGGTGGCCGTTGGGGCTGCTGGGCTTTGACTTCCTAACGGGGGGAAGACTGTGCGTTCGCGTACGTTCGGCATGCCGTTTCGGCATGCGCGTTTCACAGCGAGAAACTCTCTGATCGCCTCGGTCGTGGTGCTGGGCCTGGGCGCGTCCGCTCTGCCGGCGTTCGCGGCGGGACCGGCTCCCGTGCAGGGTTCGGTGTGGGGCCAGGGCAAGGCCCGGGCAGTGATGCCCGCGGTGAAGGTGGGTCAGAACAAGCCGCCCCGGAACCAGCGCAAGGCGGCGCCGAGCGCGGAGCGGCGCCAGTGGGAGGCGGGGCAGAAGTCTCGCCCCGCAGGCCAGAAGTCGGATGTCGCTGCCGGGCCGTCGGTAAAGGTGTACGTGCCCCGCGGGCAGGGCGATGTGCCGTGGCACCAGATATCCGACTTCCGCATCACCGACTCGATGGTGGGGCGGATCGACTACTCGTCCGGCAACATGATGCTGGCCGCCACCGACTTCGACATCGTCGGTGTCGGCGACTCACTCCAGCTCACCCGGACCTACAACTCCTTCGACGCTCCCTTCGGAGGTGTCTCCGCCCCGTGGTGGACCGGGTACGAGCGCAACCTGGAGCTGATGTTCACCAACGAGGTGGTCTGGTACGACTCCTCCGGGGCGACGATCAGCTTCGAGAAGAACGCCGACGGCACGTTCAAGACGCCGGACGGTTACGGCAAGGACCTCAAGAAGAACAGTGACGGTACCTACACCCTCACCGACCGCAAGTCCGGCTCCAAGGACACCTACGGGGCTCAAGGTGACCTGACCAAGGTCACCGACCGCAACAACGGCACGATCTCGATCACTGCCCACAAGGACGCCGACGGCTGGACGGCCGGCTACAAGCTCACCGAGGACCGTTCCGGGCGCACCATCGATCTCGTCAAGGCGAGCGCCACTCTGTGGACCGCCACGGACAACAGCGGCCGCAGCGTCACGTACGACATCGACTCCGCAGGTCATCTCGTGCGGTCCTGGGACACCACGGGCAAGGCGACATCGTACGGCTACGACGAGGACGGACGCCTGACGAAGGTGACGACGCCCGAGTCCCGTACGACGGAGTTCACCTACGACTCGGAGAACCGCGTCACCTCGATGCGCCGCTCCACCGAACTCGGGGGAGCGGGCGGCGACGCCCCCACATACACGTACTCCTACGACGCCGCCTCCCCCTGGAACGCCGGCACCACCACGGTCACCGACCCGCTCCTGAACGCGACGAAGTACGAGCACAACGCGGACAGCGAGGTCACCAAGGTCACCGACGCACTGGGGCATGAGCGGTCGAAGTCGTACAAGGCGCACCTGACGCAGACCGCCACCGATGCGATGGGGGTGGGCACCGGCAGCGGCAATGTGACCACCTACGGCTGGGACACCCGGGGAAACCCGACCTCCGCCAAGCTGCCCACGGGCGCCACCTCGTCTGTGGCGGGCTGGTCGACGAAGGCCGGCCGTGATGTGCCCGCCTCGGCCACCTCGGCCGACGGCGACAAGACGGACTACGGGTATGACACGGCGGGGAACACGGTCTCCGTGGCGCAGAGCGGCACCGGTGGGGGATCCGCGACCATCGACTACAACCCGGCGACCGCTACCTGCGGCGGGTTCCAGGGCCAACGGTGCAAGGCCACAACGAAGTTGAGCGGCACGCAGAACTCGGTGACGTCGTTCCACTACGACACCCGGGGCAATCTGGACTCGGTGACACCGCCCACCCAGATCGGCAAGGTGAGCTACCACTATGACGCGGTGGGCCGGGTCACCGACTCCAAGGACGGCCGCGGGGTCACCACGCTCTACACGTACGACAAGCGGGACCGCATCACCAAGGTCGACACCGGAAGCTACGACACCGTCACCTACGTCTACGACGGTGACGGCAACCTGACCTCCCGTACGGACCGGACCGGCACGCAGACCTACCAGTTCGACCCGCTGTCCCGTGAGACGATCCGCACTCTTCAGGACGGTTCGCAGACGGTCCTGGCGTACACGGCCAATGGCAACGTCGACACCTACACCGACCCCTCGGGCGTCATCGACTACACCTGGGACAAGGCCAACCGGCTCACCGAGCTCAAGGACCAGTCGGGCCGCAAGACGGTCTACGGCTACAACAACAACGACACCCGCACCAGCACCACCTACCCGGGCAACACGGTGCAGAGCGTGGACGTCGACAAGTCGAACCGTCCCACCACCATCAAGACCACCTCGCCCAAGGGCACGCTCACCCATCTGACCTACACCTACGGATACGGGACCGGCGGCGCGACCGACGGCACGAAGATCCGCACCGCGACCGATGTGCTCGCCGGGCTGAAGACGTCGTACACCTACGACGTCGCGGGCCGCTTCTCCTACGCCAAGGAGGAGAAGGGCAGCACCCTCAACTCCTCCTGGCAGTACTGCTACGACCTCGCGGGCAACCTCACCTCGCAGGGCGTCGACCCCGGCTGCCCGCGCGGCACCACCTACACGGTGAACGACGCGCAGCAGATCACCGGCAAGAACGGCTCCACCGCCAACTGGTCCTACGACAGGGCCGGCAACGAGACCGCCGGCGCCTCCACCCCCGAGGGCACCCGCACCGCCGAGAAGTGGTCCGACTACTCCCAGCTGACCTCGCTCGCCGTGGGCGGCACCACCTATGCCGGACAGTACGCCTCCACCGACCAGTCCGAGCGCACCAAGCTGGGTCAAACCACCTTCCACAACGGCCCGTTGGGCCTCTCCGCGGAGACAACAGGCGCCGTCGACACCGGATTCAACCGTGAGCCCGGGGGCACCCTGAACTCCATGACGACCGGGGGCAAGGCCTACTACTACCTGACCGACGCACTCGGTTCGGTGATCGGCCTCGCCGACGAGACCGGCACCAAGGTCAACACCTACACCTACAGCCCCCGCGGCGTCTCCCGCAGCACCACCCAGGCCGTGCCGCAGCCCTACCGGTTCGCCGGCGGCCACCAGGACCCGACCGGCCTGTACCACCTGGGCGCCCGCTACTACGACCCCAACACCGGCCGCTTCACCCAGCCCGACCCCTCCGGCCAGGAGAAGAACCCCTACCTCTACGCGGAGGGCGACCCCGTCAACCGGATCGACCCGCGCGGGCTGCTCTCCTTGGACCTCGGCATCGAGGCCTGCGACCTGCTGTGCCTGGGTGGCGGAGTCAGCATCAACGAGGACGGCAGTGTCCATCCCTACATCTCGGTGGGCGGCGGAACGCCCGGCGTGAGCGCCGACGCCAGTCTCGCGTCGGGCAGTGCGGACAGCGGCCTCACCGGGGAGGTCGCCTGCGGGTTCGGCTCCGCGGAGCTCTCCGTCGCCACGGACGGCTCGGAGGGCGTGGGCACCGGCGGGAGCAGCGGCAAGTGCTCGGCGAGCGCCAAGTACACGTTCTGAACAGGAGAGTGACACGATGAACGACTTGGTGACGCTGGCTCAGAACCGGCCTGATGGGCCGTCCTGGCTGCCCTACGTCTTCGTGGCGGTGGCGATACTCGTCGGAATCTTCCTCGTCGTCCGCCTCATGAACAAACGCCGCTAGCCAAGTGATGGGCGGCCCCGACGCAGGGGCCGCCCATCCCCGCGCCCCCGCCCCGACCATGGAACGGTGTGCCGATGCACATACTCGTAGGAATCGTCCTGCTGGCCTTCGGCCTCGCCTTCGCGGTGTTCGCACCCACTATGGCCGACAGTGTCGGCACCCGCGCGGGCCGCGTCTTCGCCCGGTCCAACGCGGTGGCCTTCCGCGTCATCGGCGGGCTGGTCGCGCTGGCCGGCCTGCTGTACGCGTGCGGGGTCATCGGCTGACAAAGCACGTGGCGAGCCAACGGAGCCGAGGACCGGAGCCACGGCGGTGAGCCGGACGCCGGCGGGTCTCCGGTGCTCGTGCCGGCGCCGTTCCCTGCGCCGTTGGTGAAATGGCGGTCGGTGAGGCGGTGAAGAGTGCCTATGACGACGCCACCAGCTGCCTCCCGCCCCAGCAATCTCAGCAGAGAAGGAGTACCTGTGGAGCCGGACAACAACTCGGCGGTACTGGCCTACAAAGGGCTGGGCCATGTGCCTACGTGGCTTCAGTTCGGAATCGTGGTGGTGGCTTTCGTGATATTCGCCGTGAAGAAGCGCAAGGGAAGGTGACCTGCCTCAACGCAACGCAACGCAACGCAACGCGGCGCGGCAGCCGCCGATGCTGCCCACCACCCGAACTCCGCGGCGGTTGCCTCGGGAACGAGCGGCCGGCTCGCCCGACGGCGACACCGTCCCGACTCCGACCGGTGAGGGCGCCGGGGCGGTGGGCAGTGCCATGATTGCCGCCGCCAGTCGGCCGAACAGCGGGCGGCGGTTGGTCCTGGCTCTGGCAGCGAAGCCGGGTACGAACGGGACGAGTTGGTTCCCGCTCATCGAGGCCGAGGGCCCCGGGACCGGCCCCGTCGCGCGGGTCCGCATACCTGTCCGTGTCCCCCCGGGCCTGCACGGCTCGTGACTGTCGAACTGAAGGCCTCGACCAGGCCGTGCCGGTCTGCCGCTCCGGCCACCGATACGGGGACGTGAGCGGCCGAGCGCGTGCGGGAAGTTCCGCTCGCGTCCGACGCGGGTGTACTTTGCCGGGAACAACCCACCGCCGGTGATGCGCACCGGCGCTTGCGTCTGACGTCATCTCCGGGGCAACCAAGCGCTCCTCAAGCCGCCGTCGGAGCATCGACGTGACCCCCGGCTGGAGGGGGCGGGCGGACCCGCTCGTAGTCGATGCTTGCCGCATGGGAGGTGCGCGTCGCTTGCCGCATGGGAGGTGCGCGTCAGCGGTGGTCGGCGTACGCGACGAGTCCGCCGATGCTGAGCACCCATGCGCATCCGCGGCGGAATGATGCGTGGCGCATACGCGGGGTGTGCTGCCCATCGGTCATCGCATACGGCGCGCGGATCCCCAGTTCCACGCCGCACAGGCACGCCACGTAGCCGTCATGCCGGGCGGCGGCCGTCCACTCGGGGTCGTGCGGGACCCAGGTCCGGGAGTAGATCTCACCGTCGGGCGTCCGCAGTTCCAGCCGGGAGTAGGTGTATCCGAAGTGCCGCTCCAGTTTTGGCTGTTCATCGGGGATCTCGTGCAGCTCCCATCCGGGGATCGAGTACAGGTCGCAGAGATCGGGCGGCAGGCGCCGCATGCCGAACAGGACGGCGCCTTCGATCTGTGGTTCCTCGGGTATCCCGTCGGGCGAGGCGCCTTTCGGCGGGACGTACCCGAAGTGGCCCACGCCCAGGGCACGCCTGAACTCGAAAAGGGCAGCGGGCATGTGACCTGCGTGACCGAGGGTGACCGTGCCCCCTGCGGTCTCCAGATTCATCAGCACGTGCTCAAGCCGCAACGCGGGGTCGTCGCAGAACAGGGTCTTCCCGAGGTCGTCGATCTGGTCGAACTGGTGCCGGCTCATGTCCGTTACCCCTCCGGTTGGTTGCCGAACGCGTCTGCGTAGCAGCCGACTTGATGCCCGATCAGCCTATTGAAGGATCGTTGAACAATCCATACCTTGGGAGGCGTGCATCACCGGGCCGACACGGTGACCGTCGACCCGCGGGGCAGGGCCCCGCTCAGGCGGGGGGACAAGCCCGGGCCTCCGGTGATCCAGCAGTTCCTCCAGGTCCCGCTCGGCCTCGGCCTGGCCCGCACCCTGCGGCGGCCCGTGGAACTGCTCCTGCGGTCCCCAGCCGGGACGACGAGGCGCGCTCGCCCGACGAGCTCACGCCGGGCACGGCCGACCGTCGACTCCGGCGCGGCGCAGGGGTGCGCACGGTACGGCTCGGACGGCGGTACCGTCCACGCGTCGCCCCGCCCAAAGCCCGGCCGACCTCGGAGGCGGCCGGACCGGTGACGACATGCCCGATGTCCCACGGCGGGGGATTCTGGAGGGGTGAGGGGTTTCCGAGCCCTCCGGATGCCGGAGGACTACGCCGCCCCGGGGCGGCGGGCCGTCCGCGTGACGCTGGCCGCCGCAGCCGGGTTCTACCTGTTCCGTTACGGCCTCGGCCAACCGGTCGCGGCGACCTACGCCCTGTTCTCCGCCGTGGCCGTGGGCGGCCTCTCGCACATTCCCGGCTCCGGGCGACAGCGCGCGGCCACAGTGGCCCGAGCCCTGCCGATCTGCTGGCTGCTCGTGGTCATCGGCACCTACCTGTCCGTACGAACCTGGTGCGCCGTGGTCGGCATGCTGCTGATCGGCTTCGCCCTGGCCTTCGCAGCCGTCGGTGGACCGCGCCCGGCCGGTGCGGCGCCGGGGCTGCAACTGCTCTACATTCTGCCGTCCTTTCCCCCGTACGATCCCGGTTCGCTTCCCGAGCGGCTGATCGGGACGACGACGGGTCTCGTACTGTTCGTTCTCGTCGAAACGCTGGTCCTGGCGGAACCGTCGCCTCCGTCGTACCGGGAACGGGCCGCCGCTGCCGCCCGGACCGCTGCCAGCACGTCCACTCGGCTCAGTGCGCCCCCGTACGCCCTGACGGCCGACGACCTGCGAGCGGCCCAGCAGAGCGGCGAGGAGTTGCGGCCGCTGACCGTGCCGGAGGCCGAACGCCCTGCGGGACCCGCAGTCCGCGACCGTGCACTCACCGACACCGGCCTCGTCATCCGCACCCTGCTCAACCGACTGGCACTGCTGCCCGCGCCGTCGCAGCCACCTCCCGGGCCCGAGATGGTCTCGGTGCTGACAGCGGTGACGGGACTGGCCACAGCCACCGCCGCCTGCCTGTGTGGTGGCCCGTCACCGACAACGTCGTACGCAGATCTCGCCGCCGCACGTGCCCGCCTCTCGGCCCTGTCCGCCGATTCCAGCGCGTCGGCGGACGACGGTCACCCGGCCTCGACGGCCACCCGGGAATCCTTCGCCACGCTGCTGCGTCGGTACGCCGCCATACTGGAGATCGCCGATGCCGCCCTCACCATGGGACCGGCCGCGGCCTTGGCGACGCACGGGCGGCGCGCCGCGGTGACGGCGGCGCCCGGACGTTTCTGGTACGCGTCACTCAGGAGCCCGTCCCTGTGGTGGCACCGGATCCGCGGCCACGCCGGACAGGGATCGGTCCTCTTCCAGAACGCGGTTCGCCTGGCGCTGGCCCTCACCGCCGCCCGGCTGGTTGCGGGAGTGGACGCGCTGCCGCACGGTTTCTGGGCGATGCTGGCCACCCTCACCCTGACCCGCACCACGATGGACGAGACCTGGAGCACCATTCGCACCGCACTCACCGGCACGTTCGCCGGAGCCCTGGTGACTGCCGCGGTGTTGATCCTCGTGGGTGCGGACACCGTGTGGTACGCGGTGGCGCTGCCGTTGTGGATGCTGTTCGCCTTCACCGTGGGGCCGGTCAAGGGAATCGGCTGGGCGCAAGGTCTTTTCACCGTGCTCGTGGCTTTGGTCTTTGCCCAACTCGCGCCACCTACATGGCACTTGGCCGAGGTCAGAATGCTGGACGTGCTCATCGGCAGCGCCATCGGAGCCGTCCTCGGTCTGCTGGCGTGGCCGCGTGGGGCCCACGACGAACTGCGCCGTACCGTGGCCGACCTTCTGCGCAGGGCGGCGGAGATCGTGGTGGCCACCAGCGCCACCGTCGCCGGGGGAACGCCGGCCGACGACTCCGTGCCCGCACGCCCACCCGTGGTCCCGAGCCACCGCTCCCTCCAGCACGCCGTCGTCCTCGCGGAATCCGCCTACGCCCAGTACCAGAGCGAACCGACGCCGTTCGGGGGCAAGGGCCGTAGGGCGGCCCCGCGCCAAGTCGACTGGCAGGCGAGTCTGATCGCCGGACACCATGTCCTGTGGGGTTCGGAGCGCCTGGCCGAGCCGCCACGGCAGCGGATGGGACGGGTGGCGGCCGCGTCCGTCGATGCCTTGGGAGAGCGGGTGGCCGGGCGGATGCTGCTGGTCTCGGCCGCCCTGGATCCGGGGGACGACACCCCGACCGCCACGCTGCGCCCTTTCGACCCGGCGCTCACCGAGCTCGCCACGGAACCACCGGACGCGCCCCGGCTGTACTACGCCACCGTGTCCTGGCTGAACGCGCTGCTCCACGACCTCTCCCGCATCGCCCGCGTCGAACACGCCTCCGCCGATCCAGGCTCACCCCCACCGCGAGTCTGAACGGTCCCTCCCACGGACGACCCGCGTCCCCTTCACTCCCCCCGGCAGAGGCGGAGTCGGTTCCCTCGGCCGCCTCCGTTGCGCTGGAGACCCTCAGGGTTCGTGGCGGCTGCGCCGACGTCCGGTTATGGGGCAAAGCCGAAGGTGGGTGATCGAGCGAACGATGCCGCGGCTGACCGGCTAGCGGCAACTCAACCGCCGTTATGAGCGGCAACCAGGCAACCACCCGGCACTTGGACCGGCATCCGCTCTCTGCTGCTCCAAGCGGTTCCTCAAACTGGCCATGTACGACAAGGTCCAAGCCAGGACCGGGGTTCGTCGAGTCGCAGCGGTTGGGGCTCACGACGGCGTCGTCGGCCGGCCCCGGTCGGAGAGCGTTCGGCGCCCCTGCCCATCTCGGTCCGCCCGGCGACAGGGGGCGGCCATGGGGGAGTGCGGCCGGCACGATCCGCATCTCGAAGTGCGACAGAGGCAGGCAGGTCACGGAGCCGGTCCGCGTCGAAGTGGCCCTTGCCGGGGTGGGTGCAGCGCACCCACGCCCCGGCGTCCGTTGGCGATTAGCGTGGCTGTCATGGAAAGCGAGAACGAACTCGGTGACTACCTGCGCGCCCGCCGTGCGGCGGTCACACCGGCCGATATCGGCCTGCCCGACGGGGGGCCTCGGCGGGTGCCGGGGCTGCGGCGTGACGAAGTGGCACTGCTGGCCGGGATGAGCACGGACTACTACATCCGGCTTGAGCAGGGCCGCGAGCGGCATCCGTCCGAGCAGGTGCTGCGGGCGATCGCCGGGACACTGAGGCTGGACGACGCGGCGACGGCCCATCTCTTCCGGCTGGGGCTGCCCGTCGTCGGCACGGCGGCTGCCGCGGCGACCGTTGCCCCGGAGTTGCTGCGGCTGATGGACGGCATGCGTGATGTGCCGGCCTTCGTGGTCGGGGCGGCGCAGGACGTGTTGGCGGCCAACGCGCTGGCGCGTGAGTTGTACAGCGGTTTCGCCAGGTATGACAACCTGCTGCGGATGATCTTCCTGGATCCCTTCGCGCGTGATTTCTACGGCGACTGGGACCGGGCGGCGCGGATCGCGGTGGGCAACCTGCGGGCGTCCTCGGCGCAGTTCCCGCAGGACGGGAGGATCGAGCGGGTCGTCGGCGAACTGAGCGTGCGCAGCCCGGCGTTCGCGGGGCTGTGGGCGCGCTACGAGGTCCGCCCTCGTACGCACGAGGACAAGCACTTCCGGCACCCGCAGGTGGGTGAACTCCGCCTGCACTTCGAGGCCCTCGCCGTCACCAGTGCCCCCGGACAGCACCTGTCCTTCTACAGCGCTGAACCCGGCAGTGCCACCGCCGACGCTCTGGTCCTGCTCGGCCGGCTGTCCGAGCAGGAGATGGCCTCGACGGACCAGACCAGTCCCGCGGGAGAAGGAGTGTTCCGATCATGACGGCGTCTCTGTCCGACGCGGCCGGCACCTTCGAGATGGCCGGCAGGAAGGTCACCCGTCTCGGTTTCGGCGCCATGCGCCTGACCGGACTCGGCGTGTGGGGTGAACCCGACGACCGCCAGGAGTGCGTCCGTGTGGTACGCCGCGCAGTCGAACTCGGCGTGCAGCTGATCGACACCGCGGACTCCTACGGCCCGTATGTGAGCGAGGAGATCATCCGGGAGGCGATCCACCCCTACGGCGACGACGTACTGATCGCGACCAAGGCCGGGTTGACCCGTAACGGGCCCGACGTGATCGGCACCGCCGAGGGACTGGTGCGCCTCGGTCCGGCGGCGTGGCCGCCGGTCGGGCGCCCGGAGTACCTGCGCCAGCAGGCCCTGATGAGTCTGCGCCGGCTGGGCGTGGATCAGATCGACCTGTTCCAGTTGCACCGCGTCGATCCGAAGGTCCCGTTGGAGGACCAGGTCGGCGAGCTGAAGAGGCTCCAGGACGAGGGCAAGATCGTCTCGATCGGACTCTCCCAGGTCACGGTCGGCCAGATCGAGCAGGCCCGCGCCATCGTGGAGATCGCCACCGTCCAGAACCGCTACAACCTCACCGACCGCAGCTCCACCGACGTCCTGGAGTACTGCACCCGCCACGGCATCGGCTTCATACCGTGGGCGCCGGTGGCCGCCGGTGAGCCGCCCCGTCCCGGTGGTCCGGTCGACCGGATCGCGACCGCCCACCACACCGGCCCGTCGCAGGTGGCGCTGGCCTGGCTGCTGGCCCGCTCCGAGGTCGTCCTGCCCATTCCCGGCACCTCCAAGGTCGCGCACCTTGAGGAGAATCTGGCGGCCGCGGCCCTGCGGCTGAGCGCCGCGGAAATTGACGAACTGACCGCCGCGGCATGATTTCCGCCCCAGGAAGACAGGTCGCCCGCTCTTCGCGGCGTGAGCCAGCAGCCTTCCCGTCTCCGTCCGTCTCTGTCTCCGTCTCCGAGTCCCTCCCCAGTTCCCACCGAAGAAGGATGCCTGCCATGCTGCTGCCCTCCGACGAGGCAGGTCGAGGCCGCCCCGTCGTCCTGCTGCACGCCCGCCCCACCGACCGCACCATGTGGGGCGCCCACCTTTCCCGGCTCGCTACCGCCGGTGTGCGGGCGATCGCCCTGGACCTGCCCGGCCACGGCGACGCGGCCGTACCTGAAGACCGTGAAGTGGCGCCCTGGACGGATGTACTCGACACGCTCGACCACCTCGGGGCCGACCGCTTCGTCCTGGCCGGGAACTCCCTCGGCGCCTTGGTAGCGCTCCAGACCGCGGTCACGGCACCGGAGCGGGTCGAGGGACTGGTGCTCATCGGGTACCGACCCCACGACCAGCAGGCCTCCCCACGTCTGCAAGCCGCCTGGGACGCCGAAAGGGTGGCGCTCGCCTCTGGCGACTTGGACGCAGCGGTGACAGCCGGTGTGGAGGCCTGGACCTCGGCGAGTGCGTCCACCGAAGTACGTGCTCACGCGGCCCGTATGCTCCGCGACCAGCTCACCGGACAACTCGCCCACGGCGAACCGCCACTGGCCGCGGACCCGCTCGGCGAAGGAACGGCAGCGCTGCGCACACTGACCACTCCCGCCCTGATCGGCGTCGGTGAACACGACATGCCCGATTTCTTCGAGGGCGGCGAGGGGCTGGCCCGCGATCTTGATGCGGGCCGGACCGTGGTCATCCCGGCCGCAGGGCACCTCGCGCCGCTGGAACAGCCGTCTGCGTTCTGCACCCTGCTACTGGACTTCATCCACCGTCTCCCGGAGCGGCGACGCTGAACCCTGCACCCGCGAGACCAGGCCGCTCCGCTGAAGGAGCAGGCCGCCCGCTGAGCACTCAGCCGATACACCGTGTCAGCAATGGCTCGTGCCGGGGCGTTCGCCATCTTCCGTGCGCAGCCCCGTCAGTGAGAAGCACATCCACCAGCTGGAACGCTCAGGCACACCATCTACCGGTGACATACAAGTGCCGCGCAATCGGGACGGACAGGGTGGCCCCAGGGATTGTCTGCACGCTGGGCTGGACCGATGGGCCGGTGGGTTGCACCGATGGGCCTACGACAAGTGCACGCCGTCGACTTCCTGTACCTCGGCGATCTCAACGCCCTCAACATCGATCACCGCGTTCCTCTCGCTGAAGCCTGGGACTCCGGCGCGGGTCACTGGACTGCGAGCGAGCGCGAGGGACATGCCAACCGTGGAAGCGGCACGTCTGGTCGCGGTAGGCGATCTCCGCATGTACCGCCGACGTTGAGGATGTCTGGCGGATGACGCCCGCGTCGGTGTTGATCCGGCACGGCTTGCCACCCGAAGCCGTTGCCACCGACGACGCCATCGGCCCGACAGCGGGGGTGCCCAGCACACCGGCGATCCCCACGCCCAACCTGGTTACGCGCCTCCGGCGCATGTATGGCCCGGGACCTCGCTGGGGACCTCCGCTTGACACGAGCACGGCCCATTGGTTGATCGCGACATCGCGTACAACGAGACGCCCGAGGAGCAGGAGCTGACAGCCGGCAACTGACGCTGCCCCGCGGGGACGCGTGACCGCCGCCAGGCGGCATCAAGGAGGGGCGGGGGCCGCACCCCCGCCCCTCCGCGATCGGACACTGCTCGGCGCAACAGCACGGTGAGCTGCGACTTGATGCGTCCGGTGTCGAGGGTGTCGGCGAGCATGATCTGGCGGGCGAAGGCGCCCATGCGCTGCTGCACTGGCCCTGCTGTATCATGTCATCCGATCGATGACAACGATGCAGTCATCGCTTCGTTGACACTTCGGGGGAGGTACTCGTGACAGCACACGATCAGCCGTCCATGATCAGTAGCGTGTCCCTTGGCCCGACGTCCTTCCTCGCCGCCAAAACAGCCCTGGTCGCAATAGGCGATGCTTTGCGCACGGCCCAGTACGGAACCTCTGACGCCGCCGGGCCCAGCCCAGAGCAGGCTCTGGCCTCACTGATGCTGCTGCGGCAGGTGCGCGAGCAGCTCGCAGGCTGGGAGACCGGGCTGATCGAAGCCGCCCGCGACGCGGGCGCCAGCTGGGCCGAGCTGGCCCACCCTCTCGGTGTCGCCAGCCGCCAAGCCGCCGAACGCCGCTACCTGCGGGGCCGGCCCGGTCCCGCAGGAACCACCGGCGAGCAACGCGTGCAGGCCACCCGCATACGCCGCGCCGCCGACCGCGATGCCGCCACCTGGGCCCGGGTCAACGCGGCAGACCTGCGCCGCGTCGCCGGACAGATCACCGCGCTTGCCGACCTCACGCCCGAAGCCCGTCCGGCCCAGGCTGCCCTGCACGCAGCTCTCGGCGCCGCCGACGCCGCCGAACTCATCGCGCCCCTCGCCGGTATGCGTCCCTACCTCGACGCCCGCCACGCAGTCCTCGTCGAGTCCCTGGATGCCGTCGAAGACCGGCGAGCGACGGCCGACGGTGGCTGATTCCTGCCGCGGGCAGTCTCGGCGTGTGCCTGCTGATCCGCCCTTTTCCCCGAACCACGCCGACGGCGGCAACGATCCGTCTTCGCGCGAGGCCCTGTCCGCCTATGACGTTGCACAGAAAGAGGCCCCCATGGGAAGCAGTGTTGAGACGCTGGAATTCCAGGCCGAGACCCGCCAGTTGCTCCGGCTGGTGATCCACTCGATCTACTCGAACAAGGACATCTTCCTGCGCGAGCTGATCTCCAACGCTTCCGATGCCCTGGACAAGCTGCGGCTGGCATCACTGACCGACGCCGACCTCACCGAGAACGGCACCGCGGACCTGCACATCGCGCTGGAGGTCGACAAGGACGCCCGCACCTTGACCGTCCGCGACAACGGCATCGGCATGACCCGCGACGATCTGGTGGAGCTGATCGGCACCATAGCCAAGTCCGGCACCGCCGGACTGCTGGAAAAGATCAAGGAGTCCAAGGACGCCGCCACTACGGAGAGCCTGATCGGGCAGTTCGGCGTCGGCTTCTACTCCGCGTTCATGGTCGCCGACACCGTCACCGTGCGCACCCGCCGGGCCGGGACCGACTCCGGTAGCCAGTGGGAGTCCGACGGCGAAGGGTCCTACACCATCCAGGCCGCCGACGACGTCCCCGTCGGTACCTCGGTCACCCTGCACCTCAAGCCCGCCGACAGCGAGGACGGTCTCGCCGACTACCTCTCCGAATCGAAGATCCGGCAGATCGTCAAGCGCTACTCGGACTTCATTCGCTGGCCGATCCGCATGGCCACCGCCGGAACCGGCACCGACGGCGGTACCACCTCCGAACTCGCCACCCTCAACTCGATGAAGGCGTTGTGGGCCCGGCCGCGCAGCGAGGTGACCGAGGACGAGTACAACGAGTTCTACCAGCAGATCAGCCACGACTGGCTGCCCCCGGCCGAGACGATCCACATGCGCGCCGAAGGCACCTTCGAATACGAGGCGCTGCTGTTCATCCCCTCCCAGGCTCCCTTCGACCTGCACTCCCGCGAGTCCAAGTCCGGCGTACAGCTCTACGTCAAGCGGGTCTTCATCATGGACGACTGCGAAGCGCTCATGCCCAACTACCTGCGCTTCGTGAAGGGCGTCGTGGACGCCCACGACCTGTCGCTGAACGTCTCCCGCGAACTCCTCCAGCACGACCGCCAGATCCAGGGTGTACGCCGACGCCTGATCAAGAAGGTACTCGGCGCGATCAAGGACATGCAGTCCAAGGACGCCGAGCGCTACGCGAAGGTCTGGGCTCAGTTCGGCCGGGCACTGAAGGAGGGCCTGCTCGAAGACACGGACAACACCGAGGCCCTGCTGGAGCTGGTGTCGGCCGCCTCCACCCACGACCCGGAGAAGACGACCACGCTTCGCGAGTACGTCGAGCGCATGAAGGACGGCCAGGACACCATCTACTACCTGACCGGCGAGAATCGCACCATGGTGGAGAACTCCCCGCACATGGAAGCCTTCGCCGCCAAGGGCTACGAGGTGCTCATCCTCACCGACCCCGTCGACGAAGTGTGGGTCGACCAGGTCCCCGCCTTCGACGGCCATCGACTGCAGTCCATCGCCAAGGGCCAGGTCGACCTCGACGGGTCGGGCGACGCTGAGGGTGAGAAGGAAACCGATGCCGACAAGGCCCAGCGCGAGCAGGACTTCGCCGACCTACTGCCTTGGCTGACCACCACCCTGTCCGACCACGTCAAGCAAGTACGCCTGTCCTCCCGCCTGACCACCTCGGCCGCATGCATCGTCGGCGACAATCACGACGTGACACCCGCCCTGGAAAAGATGTACCGGGCCATGGGCCAGCCGATACCCAACGTCAAAAGGATCCTGGAACTCAACCCCGCGCACCCGCTGATCACCGCTCTTCGCACCGCGCACCACACGGGCGCCGATGACTCCGCGCTGGCGGAGACCGCCGAACTGATCTACGGCACCGCGCTGCTCGCCGAAGGCGGCGACCTGCCGGACCCGGCCCGCTTCACCCGGCTGCTCACCGACCACCTGACCCGAACCGTGTAACCGCGAAAGCTGCTCGGCCGGAAGCCGCCTGCCAACGCCGGCCTCGGGTACTGCTATCCCACGGACGGGCCGTCCGCCTGGCGCCGTGGGGGCGTACGGGCTGGACTGCTAGGTGATCCGCGGTCCTGACGGCAGAGGGATGACGCAGAGCATCCCTGGCTGCGCTCCGTGCCCCGAGGGCTTCATGTGCCCTGGTACGGGGCGCAGTTGGTTGCGAATGCTGAAGGGCGAGAACGTCTCCTGTGGCACCCCGTCCAGCAACCCGGTCGTCTTCACCACAGGCTTCGCCGACCGCCCGGCAGCGAGGGCCGTCGCTGGCTTGCCACCGGGAGGGCTCGGCCGTCGGCCGCCCCCTCCCGGTGATTCACGTCAGTTGCTGCTCAGGAGGTGCGACGGCGGCGGCTGTGGGCGGCGCCGGCGAGCGCCGTGCCCAGGGCGATCGAGGCAGCGCCGGCCCCGAGCATCCAGCCGGAGGCCGAGTCACTGCCGGTCTCGGCCAGGGCGGCACCCGAGTCGGCCCGGCCGATAGGGCTTTCGTCTGCGTCGGGCCGGTCGGTGAAGGGGCCGGCGGCGACGCTCGGGGTGCCGCTGGCAGCGGCGTCGCTGGTGGCCGAAGGCTCCGTCAAGTCGGCGGGCGGGGCGGGCTTGTCGCCGGGAGCCTGCGGCTTGCTGCCGGGTTGGCTCGTGGCCGGCGGCTCGCTCTCGTTGAGCACGATGTCGAAGCTGTAGGGCGACTCCGACTGGCCGTAGGTGTCGTCGTCGTAGAGATATATGCCGAGTGCCGAGGCATCGCCCACGCCTACCGGCATGTCGGCGTCGACCTTCATCCGCAATGCGATGTCGGTGTGCTCACCGGGCGCGATCTCGGCGAGGGTGGTGAGGTAGCCGATGTCGGGTTCGACCGTGTTCCAGACGCCTGCGTCCTCGTCGTACCACTGGAGGGTCAGCAGTTGCCACCGGTCGCGACCTTGGTGGTCGATGGCCGCCAGCAGGGTATAGACCTCGACCGACTTGATCGCCTTGTCAGAGGAATTGGCGGCGCGGAAGGTGAGGTTCTGCCAGCCGGAGCCGGGCACGACCTTGCTGGGCAGACCGTGCAGCGTGGTGCTCAGTGCCGTTTCCTCCGACTCCTCGGCGTCGGCCGGGTCTTCTTCGGATTCCCGGGTCTGTCCGGCGCCAGGCTGGACCGGGGTGACGGACTCGGCAGAACTGGGCGGCTCGACGGTGCTGTCCGGGGCCGTGGCAGGGGAGGGCGGCCGGGTTCCGCTGGCCTCCTGTGCCGGGGCCGTGCCCACGGTGCCGGGGGCTTCGGGCTGCGTGGTGGGGGCGTCGGCCGACGCCGGGCCGGTAGCGCCCGGCGTCGGCTCGGCAGGAACTGCGGCCAAGGGCGCCGGGCTGGTTGTCGCCTCGGGTGCCGCGGGGGCCTGCTGCGATACCGCGGCACCGGTGCCGGCCAGATTGCCGCCTGACGGCTCTCGCTGCCCTGTCGGGGTCTCCGGGTTCCCGTGTTCCGGGACGGCCTCCGGCACGGAGAGGGCCGGCGGGCCGGCCTCTGCCGCCGCCGCGGGAGTAGCAGCCAGGAGTGTTGGTGTGGCCATCGAGACGGCGGCCAGGACTGCCATACGTATGCGCTTCAAGAGAGAACCAAATCTTTCGCTATGAGATGTAGCCACCCATCCTTCGCAGTTGTCCAATTTTCCACTACCTTGCATCGACCTATGAACTCATAAGCTGAGTTTGGGACCTTCGAGGCCGGATGTGTCGCTGCATTCAGCGGGCTGATGGATCGCCAACGACGCATCAGCAGGTCGAATGAGTGAAGTGGACTACTCCGCGAGCCTCCACTGTTCCCCGGCGAATGCCGCGCCGGCCTGCGGCGGGCGCCGGTCCAGTACGGAGTACGGCGCCACGCCGCCAAGCCGGGACACTCAGGGAAGATCAAGAAGACTTGGTGACGAGAGGAGTACGGCAATGAATGCGCGCAACTCCCGGCTCCTGGGGGAGGGCCCGATGCCCCCGTGGCTCGGAACCACATGGAGCAGTCCGCCTTCGCTCTCGGCCAGCGCTTGTGGCCCCTCGCGGACGAGGCGGCAGGAGGCGGTGCACAAGCGGCTCTGAGCGCGTCTGGTCAGTGAGGGGCCGTCGCGCAGAACGCCGACAGCCGGATTGAATCCCTTCTTCTGCCACCACTCCCACCGAGACTGCGCGGAGCGGCCCAAGGGAAGGACGCAGTCACTCCCGTCCTCTGACGGCTCGGCGGAAGCAGCCCCCTGCCGCCGAACCCTCGGGGAGGGGAGCGAACGGCCGGACGTCGAAACATCGAGCTTCAGCTGGATGGATGCCGGTAGGAAAGGTGCAGACGGGGTACCACGGATTCGTGATCACCGTTGGAGTTGAAGAGGAGTACCTGCTGCTCGACCCCGCGACCGGGCAGCCGGCCGCCAGGTCGGAGGAGGTGCGCAGGGCTGCGGGTCTCGACGACGTCGCGGAGGAGAGTGAAGTCCAGCCGGAGCTTTTGCAGGCCCAGGTGGAGGTCGCCACTCCCGTGTGCCAGGAACTGACAGAGGTTGCCGGGCACCTGCTGCGCCTGCGCCATGCGCTGAGCTCGGCAGCGGAGCGCTCCGGGTGTCGTCTGGCCGCGACCGCGTCGGCCCCGCTGGTGGGGGAGGGCCAAGTGCCGGTCACCAGCGGGCGCCGCTACGGGCGGCTGTACGACAAGGGCGGCCGGATGGCAGAAGAACTACTGGTCAACGGGATGCATGTGCATGTCGGCATGCCGGACCGGGAAACGGGGGTGGCTGTCCTCAACCGGATCCGGGTGTGGTTGCCCACGCTGCTTGCGATGTCGGCGAACTCTCCGTTCTGGGAGGGCCGCGACACTTCCTTCGCGAGCTGGCGCACCCTTGTCTTCAGCCGCTGGCCGGTCGGCGGTGTTCCCCCGCACTTCGACGGCCTCACGGACTACGAGGAGAGCATCGACGCACTGATCGCCTCCTCTGTCATCAGCGACACAGGCCAGTTGTACTGGCACGCCCGACTGTCCGAGCGCTATCCCACCGTGGAGGTCCGCTGCATGGACGTCCAGCTCCGGGTCGACGACGCGGCCATGCTGGCGGGAATTGTCCGCGCTCTGGCCGCTACAGCGCTGCGTGACCACAAGAACGACGTCTGCGTGCCGAAGGTTCGTCCCGAACTCCTGCAGGCGGCCATGTGGCACGCAGCACGCCACGGCCTCTCCTCCACACTCCTGGATGCCCATGGCCGCCCCGGGTCGGCGGGTGACGTGCTGTGTCAACTCGTCGAACACATCGCTCCCGCGCTGGAGGAGCACGGTGACACGCGCCACGTCGAACCCCTCATCAGCCGTCTTCTGCGCGAAGGCACCGGAGCCGACCAGCAACGTCAAGCCTTGACACGAGGCGCGGACATGACCGCTCTGACCGACTTCATCACCCAGGAGACGATTCTTGGAGCGCCCGAGGCCGGCTGAGTGCGCACCCTGTGACGAGTGGCTCGCGAGGCCGTCGCCTCCAGCGCCCCACGGCGGCGCGGTGCGGTTTCGGGCTGACTCTGGAGGATATAGGGGGCGGTATGGGTGGAGCGGCCCGTGCGATGACGCGGCAGTAGCGCGGTGCTGAAGCCGTGCAGGATGGGCCAGTTGGCCTGGGTCTGGCGTCGGCGCATGGCCGTCGCTGTCAGCGGCGGAAGGTGCAGACGTTCGCGCAGCTGTTGTACCGCGGGCTCGAAGGTGCGGTCGGTCATGTGCAGCGCGAACCTGTCGGCGGTTTGCCGAGCCGGCCCGGCAACCGGGGCCCGCCCATCTTCGCGCCGAACTCGCCGGTCGATGGGGGACGAGGGGGGTGAACACGCGAACATCGCGCGGGTCGGTAACCAGGTCGTCGGAGATGCGCTGATGAGGCTCGGGCGGGCACGTGCTGAACCAGTCCGTCAGGTGGAGCCGGTGCCCCTCTGCGGTGCCCATCGCCCGTTACCGGCGAGAGCCGTTGGCTGATGTCTCATGCTCCGGGAGCGAGTTCTACTCCTCCTCACCGCGCGTTCGGGCGCATCGTTCGAGCTGATCGATGCCCTTCCGCGGGGTGACGGCTGGTGAAGTCGCCCGCCGCGCTGTCCATGCTGGGTGCACATCGTCGAGGCCACGGCGGGTTGCATGCCGCGCTGAGCCGTGGGCGCAGCGATATCGGCCGGCTGTTGAGGCCGCCGGCAGCAGGACCACTGCCACGCACCGCGGACGGACAACTGGTCCTGGCCGCAGCCATCACCCGCCGGCTGCGGTCCGACGCACACCCTCGCCTGAACGGATCCTGTGTCACACCTACGGCCGAGGCAAAGACCGGCCCGTCTCCGTCCCTTGCTGGCCCTACTCGGTCGTCTGCGCTCGCGAGCCGGGCCGCACTCCCGGACCGCTGCCTTGGGCACCCTGTCTGCTCGGGGGACGACGCTGCCATCTTCACCGCGAAGCAGATGTGCGATCCGCGGCTGCGCTTGGTCGCCGACGCCCCGTGGTCCACAGGTGACCCGGACGTCCTCCTCGCGGCGGACGGTGGTTAGGACGCACCAACCTGGTATTGCTCCCTCCGCCTCGCCCGGCCACCCGCAGCCGACTGACGCCGGCCCCGGGAACAACCAAAGACATCACATACCCGACGCCCCCGCGGCACAGGTTAAAGATCAAGCCAAGCCCTGTTGCGGAAGTGGATCAAGGCCCTGGATGATCAGGGGATCCGACGCCCAAGGGGGACGAGGTGCGATTTGCCGATGGTCCGAGCGTTCACTGTGATGTGCATGTCGAGGCAGTCGTGCAGCGGGTCTGGGAGCTGGTGACCGATATCCGTCTTCCTGCCCGTCTCAGCCCGGAGTTGCAGCGTGTCGAATGGCTGGACGGGGCGGACGAGCCCGTAGTGGGTGCGTGCTTCGAGGGCTACAACCATCACCAGCAACTCGGCGAGTGGCGGACCGTCTCGCATGTAGTCGAGCTGGATGAGCAACAGGCTTTCGCCTGGGCCGTCACGGATGCGGATGGCCGGTACGGGGAACCGACGCTGGATCCGGCCAGATCCATGGCGTCCTGGCGCTACGAGCTTCAGGCCGAGGGCGGGGGAACCCGGTTGCGGCAGTCGGCCCTCATCGGGCCCGGCCGCAGTGGCGTCACCCTGGCCATCGAACGCTGGCCTGATCGGGAGGAGGAGATCATTGCCTTCCGGCTGAAGGAACTGCGTGCCGGGATGGAAGCCACCCTTCGCGGCATCAAGTCGCTGGCCGAGGAAGGCGCCCAGGCTCCTGTTTCCAGGGAGGTCACAGCCACTCATCGGCGCCTGCCGTGACCGGCGGTGCTGTTGCGCCTCGTCAGCTCCCGGCTGCACCGCTCCCTTCGTCTTTCCCTTCGATCCTGCCCCTGTACTCGGTGGGTCCTTCGTCAGGCAACCGCATCTGATGGGTGAGTTGGACCGCCTCCCCAAGCTTCACCCTCTGTGGGTCGCCCAACAGCTTGATGACGGTTTCCTTCGGAACGTCGAACGCTGCGTTCAGCAGACCACTGATCGCCTTTGCGGACTGCTCCACGGTTACCTCCATGTGGTGTTGACGTCGTGTCGCTCTACAGATATCGATCTGCGCTCCCCGATAGACCGGCCGATCCGCCGCCGGGGGCTATGGAAGCGGTAGGCCTGCATTCGGCCATCGTGGCGAAACCACCGGCTCGTCGGGCCAGGACCCCGGTGTCGTCGCTACGCGGTCGTTCAACGAGAGCAGTATCCGGATGGGAGCGGATACAGGCCGTACGCCCTCGGCCAAGAGGCGGGGGCCGAACCTGCTCGGCGCCGGCCTGGCCGCGGTGCCTGCCGGAGCCCCAGCAGTTATCGGACCGGTCCACCACGGGCCATACCGATCGGGCAGGTCACGCCAGGGTGCGCCGGTCCGCCACCGCTACAGCACGCCGTTGACCACCTGCGGTTGGTCCCGCCATGGCCGCCCGCGGGCATCAATACGGGGCAACAGCGGAGCTATCCGCTCCCACGCTGCCGCTCACAACTCCCTTCGTCCCAGCACGAGTTCAATGATCGGGGTGGCCCCGGGAGGTGTCGTACGCCGGGTCGGGCACGAACAAGCTGAGCCGATAGGTGGTTGGCTGCACAAGCCGACCGCAGAGCCTGATCTACACAGCTGATCGATGTGTCAGGCCCGGCAGCGTGCCGGTCGGTGCCGTCAGCTGTTGCATCACGTCTCTGTGCTGTCGGGGTTGGCCACCCGGCGCACTCGAAGCGGCCAGAGCCTCAGCGCAATACACGCGGGTGGTTTACCTGGCGTGCCCGCAGGTTGTCCGTACGCCCTGCCGTACCTTTCCATGCGTAGTCGCACAACTACGTTGAGTGAAAGGGGAATTGATATGCGTCCGATGCCCATGGGCAGGTTGGCGGCCCGCGCCTCGACGGCCCTTCAGCCGGCCTGTCCTGGAAGATCCCTGCGTCACACCCCCAACCGTCCGCGCATGCGCGCACTGGCCGTGGGGCTCGTGCTGTCCGCGGCCGCGCTTCTTCCGTCGGGCTCCGCCGCTGCGGCCGACCAGTACGAGTGGGCCGCGCTGGGCGACTCGTACACCGCCGGAGGGTTCGTCGGGGATCCGCAGCCCGCGTTGGGTGATGCATCGCGGGACGGCTGTGACCGAACCACCAACGCCTACCCCGACGTTGTCGACCGGGAGCTCGCCGAGTTCCCCCCTGGCAAGCCCGTCCACCTGACCAACGTCAGTTGCGGCAACGCCACCATCGCCAACATCGCCGACACCAGGCAGACGCCGATCAGCCCGGTCCAGACCCCCTCCGCAGGCTGGCCCGCAGTGGACACGCAGATCCAGCGAGCCAAGCTCAACGACAAGACCGACGTGGTCACCATCGGGGTCGGCGGCAACAGCCTGCCCTTCGGCGGCATGCTCCTCAAGTGCCTCGAACTGGGCGCGACGCTGGGCAAGTCCTGTCACGAGCATTACACCAATCCTCCCGAGGGGGAGGAGGGCATCAAGGACAAGCTCGCCCGGGTCCAGGACGAGTACATCGAGATGCTGGCCAAGGTGCACCAGGCCGCACCTGACGCCAAGGTGATCACCGTCGGCTATCCGGCCGTTCTGCCTCAAGAGGGCAGCGCCTGTAACCGCCTTTCCCTCACGGAGCTCGGCGGGATCAAGCACGCCGACATCGATTGGCTCCGCGACAACGTCCTCAAGCCGCTGAACAGCACCATCCAACAGGTGACGTCATTCTTCGGCGACCGCTATGTCGACGTCTACTCCTCCAGCGTGGGCCACGACGCCTGCCAGCCCGCGGGCACGAAGTGGATCGAGGGTATCTGCGGCGACGCCGCGGACTACTGGCCCGCCAAGCTCCAAGGCACCCTGCTGAACTGCGCTCTCATCCACAAGCGCGTCACCCTGGTCCACCCCAACGCCCAGGGCCACGCCAACACGGCCGCCCACGTCGAACGAGCCGTCCGCATCGCTCTCCTCGACCGCTGACCAGTAGTCCGAACCCGATGCCAGAAGCCACGGCTCCCGCACGGAAGCGCCGCCCGAAACGGCTGGCCGATCAGTCCAGGGAATGCCGTGGCTTCTGTAGGAGAGCGTGGGTGCGGGTCTGTTGTGACAGGCGGCGCCGGCAGGTGAGAGCGCATACGAGGGTATTGCGGGCTGGGCCGGGATTCGCCGCAATGCTTGTCGAGCGCGGCCTCCAGAACCTTGCAGCGGTCGCCGTTCTCCGAGTCCGGCTCCGGGGGCCGAAGGCGGCCATCAGCTCGTCCGCGTACTGACGCAACCGCTCGCCCGCGTCCGCTGTGCCGTCCGCCGCCCCGTCCGTCCCTGGCGTGCCGTCAGACCTCTCGCTCATACTGCGCGCCCCGCACGGTGCGCCGTCCACACGAAACCGGCTCCCGGGCACAGCCGATCGGAGTACTGCCCTCCGAATGCTGCCGCATCTGGAGCCAGCTCGCAGACCAGCCGAACCAGTGAGCCGCACCCCACGCACGTCACACTCCGCTCACCTACCTGACGGAGCGGCATGTGACGGTCTGTCTGCGGTCGTTCGACGATCGGTGCTTCACCGGAACGGCAGCCCGCCGTGGGCGAGTATCAGCCAGGTCAAACAGGAGGGGGAATAGCGGGCCGACCGACGGAGAACCCTGCTTGCACCAAGGTCATCTGCGTCCGGCAGAGGCCAACGAGGCGAGGAGCCGGCTGTGGCGGATACGCAAAAGACGGCAACGGAGGAAGTGGTGGCGGGGGCGCCGGTGAAGGCCGTGCTCGTGGGCCGGGCGATGAAGTCCCAGACGAGGCTGAGGGTATCCAAGCGGGCCGTGGTCGCAGTTCAGGGCGCACTGACCTACCTGCTGCGTGAGATCGTTGACGGCACCAAGTCGGCTGCCGAGATCGACCTGAAGAAGAAGGCCCTCCCCAAGCACGTCCAACGGGCCGTTTCGACGGACCCCGAACTGCGGGCGCTGAGCGCCCACTGGCTGCTGCGCAACCCCGCCGAAGTCCGCAAGCCGGGAAGCGAGGCGCAGCCATCAGCCGTGAAGGCGGCGGGCACCCGCAAGCGGAGCGTCGACGTCACGTCGCACCAGTTCCGCTCAAGCATCAAACGAATCGCTCGTGAGAAGGACTGCGCTCTGGCCACCGCCGCTATGGACACGCTGGCGACGATCGCCGCCGAGATCACGGCGGACCTGACAGGCCGGGCGGACGAAGTCGCTCAGAAGGATTCCAAGAAGACGATCCATGCAGCGGACGTGCGCGGGGCGGTGGAGGGCCATCTGCCGGGAGAACTGAAGGTCCACACCGTCAAGGCGATCGAAACCGCACTGGCCGAGGCCCCCCAGGAGACGTCGTAGAGCGCCTGCGTGCGCTCTGGAACGAGCTCTGGAACGCAGGGAGACGCCGTCGGCCTACAGTCAGGGACGTCTCTCGTTGCGCTGGGGGACTCACAGGACGACTCCGGGGGACAACGTTCTTCCCGATCGGCTTCATGGCCCGGCTCATGTTGCACTCCTGGGTGGCCTGTTGACCGACGGTGCGCATGAACAGCAACTGCGGCTTGGCGACGGTCGCGGTTTGCGACGTTCTTTTGAGAGGTCGGATGCTCGGGCTATTCCTTGGTGTGTGACGACCAGCGTACGAAGGTCAGGCCGGCGCAGCGTCGAGCAGCAGCTCACCGGCTGGGTGCGCAGCTCGGCCGAGGGAGGGCGAGCGGCGGGAACGTCGGGGCCATCAGCTCCGCGGCCTGCTCAGGCCCTGGGCGCGGTAGGTCCTGCCCGAACTGGGCGGCTGGCAGCCCCGTCCCGCATTCGCCGGGCGGGGCGGGGCTGCAGCCTTCGGCTACGCCTGGCCTGCGGCTAGTTCCTGGGCCAGGCGGTATCCGCCGACGAGGTCGATGTCGGTCCGCTCCCGCAGCAGTTTGATGGCGGCCGTCTGGTCGTCCGCTGCTAGCAGCGCGGTCATCTCGGCGGCCAGGTCGGGGGCGAGTGAGCGCAGGTTTTCTGCCGCCTGCGCGTAGTCCTCCGGCAGTGAGCGGCCCGAGTGGAGCAGGGCGAGAGCCGCCCGCGCCTCAAGGAGTCCGAGCCCGGACGCTTTGCGCAACCGGGACAGTGCCTTCGGCTCACGGCCTTCGGAGGCGAGGGCCAGGGCTTCGTCCCGGACCTCCGCGGGCACGGGAGTGATGAGTGCGGTGATCTCCTGCTTGCTGGGGTTCATCGGGAGTTTCCTTCGGCCTTACCTGCACTGCTTCTTGATGCTGTCGATGCCCAGGATGGCTCCCGCGAGTCCGCCGAGCGTGGCGCCCAACTCGCTGATCTTCTCCTCACCCTTGGCCACGCGGATGAGCAGGTAGGCGGCCTCCTTCACACTGCCCGCCTTCTTGATGAACGCCTTGAGCTTGAGGATCTTCGAGGCCGGGACGGCGGCGCCGGCCACTGCCACAGTGATCGCGGCGACGCATTTGGTCGTCTGCCACCATCCAAACGCCCGCACGCTCCCGGGCTTGGGCAGATGCTGAGCCAGGTATGTCTGGACGGCGTGATCGCCCTCGGCCACGACAGCGTCCGGCATCGCCTCGACAACGCTCAGCGCGTCGATGAGCCCCTGTTCCTCTGCCGGGGCGCCGGTGGAGACAGCGTCCGTTACGGCGGCGGCAGTTGAGGCGGTGGTGGACCGAGTGTGGTCGGAGGCGGACGCGATCCCGCCGAGGCCTGCGCTGAATATGGCCGTGGTGGCGATGGCAGCGGTCAGCATGGTGATTCTGTTGAACGTCAAGGTGTTTCCCCCACTTGCGGGGCCCGCCGGTGGCGGGCAGTTGGCAGCCCCCGCCATGCCAAGGAAGGTCTGCTCCGTATCGGGGGCGCGGAAAGATCGAATCAGCGCCCCCGTAGCGATCGCAATGATCTTGAACATCTTCTGAGCTTGCGCCCATCACTGGAACTGCGTAGTAGGGCCGGAACGGGCGTCAGGTGCCGTCCGCCTCAGTGGAGCGGACGTCAGCGTGATCGTCGTGGGGCAGGCCTTCGGGGAAGCCTTCGGCAGGCTGCGACACGCAGAAGTGGTCGAGTGTGCCGGTGATACGGAGCATGCGGTTGAGGTTTGCGGGCCGCTCGTCCAGGTGGAGACGCACCCCCGCGGCGGTGGTCAGACGCTGCACCATCAGCAGGGTGGACATCCCGATCGAGTCGATGGTGCCGAGTTCGGCGCAGTGCAGGTGGAGGTGCTGGATGCCCGGCTGCGGTCTGAGCCGGAGGGTGACTTCCTCAAGGAGCAGGTCGGCGGTGTCGCGGTCGAGGTCGCCGTGGACCTCTATGCGAACCCTGTCCTTGGTGTCGACGGTGGTAAGGCTCAGGTGGTCGGAGGACATTGGCTTGGTCGTCATGCGGGGTCCCGGGCAGCGGTGCGATCAATGGTGCGTGTTGGTGGGGGGCATGGGTGCCGTGGTGGAGGATACGGATGACCCGCGGGCACTCCTTCGATTCGAGAACCGGGGCCATGCGGGCCAGAGCCAGTGCCCGGGTTGGCACTTGCCGTGCCCGGAGGACCGGTATGGCGCGGGCACCCTGGTCCAAGGCGCGCAGGGCGACATGGACGGCAACGTATCCATCGCCGGCCGGGATGGTGTTCCGCAGCCGCCCGCCGAGTTGGCCCGGATACGCGGCCACGGCGCCGGAACGGCGACGCTGAGTGGTTCGTGGTCATCTGGTGAACCCGCCTCGCGTGTGCCCGGGCAACGCGCTCAGATGACGCGTGCGTGGTGCGGAGATCACCACGACTGCCATGTCGTCGTGACGGCGGCTGCCCAGCCACTGGGAGGCGAGCATCTGAATGTGCTCGGCGATGCCCTCTGCGGGCATGCCCGCACACTTCGAAAGAGCCCGCTTCAGACGTTCCTCACCGAACAGGGTGTCACCGAGAGGTCCGCCCTTGGCCTCGGTGATCCCGTCCGTATAGAGAACGCAGGCCTCGCCTACAGCCAGGGTGACCGCGGCCGTGCAGGAACTGATGCGGGGGACAGCCCCCACCAGGGTGCCGCGGGTGTCCGTGACCTCCACCGTGCCGTCCGCGCGGACGATCAGCGGGGGAGGGTGCCCCGCGCTGGTGACCTTCAGGGCCACCGTGTTTCCCTGTCGTACCGCCGAGGCCAGGACCAGCGTCGCGTACCGCGTGTGATGCGAACTCAGCATGGCGGTGTTCAGCAGGTCCAGTACCCGCTGGTGGTCGTTGGCAAGGGGCAGCAACGCGTGCAGGGTATTGCGGATCTTGCCCGTGAGCACGGCGGCCTCCAGACCCTTGCCGCACACGTCCCCCAGCGTCACCAGGGAGGCCTCACCCTCGACGGAGGCGGGGTGGACGTCGTAGAAGTCGCCGCCGATCCGCTCATCGTCCGCTGAAGGCCGGTACCGGCCGGCGAAGTCGACTCCGGAAATCTGATGCAGAGTCGGAGGCAGCAGCTCCCGCATGAGCACTTCCGTGATCGCGGACTGCTCTGCGTACAGACGGGCCGCCGACATCGCGGCACCGGCGCGGGCCGCGAAGAGCCGAGCGAAGACCTCCTCTTCTTGACTGAAGGCAGCGGTCTCGGCCTTGCGGAGCAGGACCAACGCGCCCGCCGGGACACCATGTCCGGGCAGCGGGGTGATCACTATCGAAGTCACCGGGCCGAAGCCGTCAGGCACCATCCAGTCCGGAGCCGCGGCTGGATCGATCCACCGGGAGGGCACCGGGGGGAATCCCCGCAGGGCTTCCCCGAGTCCTGGCACGGCGCTCGGGTCCACGCTCTCCTGGCCTGCTGCGGGGGAGCTGCCGCGTACGCAGCGCACCACCGGCAGGTGCCGGCCGCGTGCAGGCGCGATGACCAGGGCGGCGTCGGCGAGGCTTTCGGCGGCCAGCTGTGCCGTCACATCCATGCACCTCCCCAGATTCAGAGAGGAGAGGAGCGTGTTGGACGCCTTCGTGAGAAACGCGGTGCGCTCCTGCTCCATGTGCAGGGCCTCGCGTGTCAACTGGTGGTCGGTGTCGTCGACCAGCCACCAGGCTACTGTGCCATCGGTATGAACACTGGGGTGTGCTTCGAACCGACGGCCTTCGATC
The DNA here is from genome assembly GCF_042869955.1 of Streptomyces sp. NPDC006691. Taxonomy (NCBI): domain Bacteria; kingdom Bacillati; phylum Actinomycetota; class Actinomycetes; order Kitasatosporales; family Streptomycetaceae; genus Streptomyces; species Streptomyces sp. NPDC006691. The sequence goes on along the minus strand of NZ_JBIAGW010000017.1, from coordinate 44,047 downwards.
ATGCCCGTGGGAGGCTGCGCCTCTTGGTCGCTCACTCCCCGGCGTCGAGCGGGGAGTGACTGTGTGCGGTGGGCGGTTGCGAGCCAGCCTGGAACCGTGTCTCGGAGGAGGGATCCCGGCAATGCCTGGGGCAGAAGTGCGGCGGCGACGCGGTTGCGCTGCACGAGCGCGCCGCGGGAGTCAGCTACCAGGACCGGAGGGGCACTGCCCCAGGGGAAGTCCCTTGCCGACCCCACGCCTGTGTGTGCTGGGTGGAAGCCAACCGTCGAGGACCCGCTGCACGAATCCCTCACCTCATCAACTCGGTCGAGAATGTTGTCGAGAGGCAACTATTGCGCACTGGTGACCGTCCCGGCAACCCGGCGGTGGCTCGCGCTGGCGTTGCGGAACGGGTGTTCCCGTGATCGGGTCGACGCGTGGCGCGAACGCCCCGGGAGATCTGCCCACGGACAGGAAGCCGGGCACAGGGGGAGTGCACGCGCGCACTATCGTCCGACCAAGTTGTGAGCTTCCTCAAGCGTTGTGACACGGGCGAACTGGTTTCCCGTACCGGTCACTTCCAGCACGCGTCGCATGAACGTGTTCTCGCCGACCAGCACCACCTCCTGCGAACGGGCAGCCCGGAGAAGAAGGTTCAGCAGACTGGAGTCGCAGTAGTGCAGGCCACTGAGATCGAAGGTGAGCAGTGCCGCCCCAGAGGCTGTCATCGCGAGATCGACCGCTTCCTCGACCCCGGCGATGGTCTCCGGATCGACGTCACCCTGGAGAGCGATCACCCATAGGCGTCCGTCCACACTGTTGCGTCCGATCACATCGGGTTGCTCTTCCGGTAGATGGTGGTAGGTCATGCGCCCATTTTCCTCCATCTCCTCAGAGGTCGGTCAAAGGGTCTGAAGCCAAGCGCCCCACCGTGACCGCGTCTCGACACCTCGCCTGTCCACATTCGTAGGATCTTTGGTGCCTCAGACCGGAGGGCGGACGGCCGTTTGCATCGCCGCCCGCGTGCTGCTGTGTATGCCTGGGGAATGGGGCCGGTAGCCTCGGGCAGACGAGTTCCGAGATGGATGAGACACGTATGCAGGGAAGGGAGCCGCGTCATGTCCGTCGATGAGAGTTCGCTGCCGGACGATGTGGCCTCCTCATCTTTGTCTTTCACCTGCGCTCAGGCCCGGGCGGAGGCGGGGGTGGCGGTGATGCCACTGTGCGAGGGCCTCCCGGACCACCAGGCTCGACGCCTGTACGAGGATGCGCTGTTGGTGGCCAGCGAGTTGGTCGCCAACGCCCTGCGTCACGGCGGTGGCATTACCCGTTTCAGCGCCTGCGTGCACGACGACGTGTTGGTCATCCATGTCAGCGACCGCAGCCGTGCTCGGCCCAGGCGGCTGCCACGTGACCCCGCAGTGCCCGGCGGCTTCGGCTGGCTGATGGTGGAGAACCTCGCACGCACGGTCGCCGTCGAGGTCGACGCAAGCGGCAAGACGATCAAGGCCGTCCTTGACGGCGTCTCCTACAGCTGAAACCCCCGGAAGGGCCTGCTGCCGCGGCCGAGTACGGCAGGCCCCCGTGCCACCCGTACCGCCCTCCTCGGGCCCCGTGCCGCACGGATGTCGGCCCCGCCTCCCCGCGCGGACCGGCTGCCGAGCTGGTCGGCTGAGTGCCGCGCAATCTGCTGTATGCGCGGGGGTGAGGCGGCCGCCAGGGGATTTTCCGCACTTTGTCGGGACCGGGTGCGTCAGGGAGACGTTCCCGGTCTGCTCCTGCTAGGTCCGGCGCCTCCCTCCTGTCCGCGCGTCGGCCTGTACGCACACCCCGTCCGACGGGTCTGCCCCGGCCGTGCGTGCTGGGGGAGTCTCGTTAGGGGGAACGAGCCCGAGGCGTGCGTCACTGGCCGTGCGCGGGGTAACGGGTGCGGTGCGGGGGTCGGGCGAGCGGTGAAGGAGATCCAGTGCTCAGTGATCAGGACTGCCGGAGCTGTGCGGATCTGCGGCGGGAGGCCGAGGCCAGTCGTGCGGATGTGGGTGACCTGCTCTTACGGGTCCAGATCCACGAACTCGAAGCGCACCAGGCGCAGTTCGCCCCGCGCCTGGCCGAGGCGGACCATGCTTCGCGCGTCGATTGAGGCGCCGTCATACCGTGAGGCTCGTGCTCGGCTCCCTGTGCGGTGACATCCTCGCGGTCGGCTCGTCCCGCGTAGGGAACACCACACCGATCTGTTCGGAAGTCGCGGGCAAGCAGCAGGCAGGGAGCGGAGGAAAGGCGTTGAGTGAGGTCGTGGCCACAGAGTCGGCGCGACTCGGACTGATGCCCATGACCGCGCCTCCCTCCTCGGCTCCGGGACCTGCCCACGGTCGCTCGACCCCGGGTGCCTTCACGGTAGAGGGACTGGGAGGCGCGGGCGAGAGACTTGGGGCGCGTATCCGAAGTGGCCTCAGAGGCTGCTGGTTCGTCAGTCTCGCGACGGTTCAGCGAGCCAGCGGTCGTCCTGAAATGCGGCAGGGACCTCGTCCTCCCACGGATCGATCCCGCGGCGTTCCAGTTCGTCGAACCATCGGTCCCGCTGTGACTCGGGGAGGCGCTGTCCGCACCAGGGACAGAAGCCGATCGTGATCTTCGATGTGCCGCCGTCATGGATGATCAGCCCGTACTCCTGGAACTTGGGGCTGAAGGTGATCAACGCGTCCGGGCAGGCGAAGGGGTCGGCGTGTTGGTCGCAGCGCACGTTCACGCGGCTGTTCATCGCTTGGCAGCAGTGGCTGGTCATGACCTCGGCTTCTCGTTGATCGGTACTAAGCCCAGAAGTAGATCACGGTCTGGAGTGATCACCGAATGGCACGTGGTGATATGACGGACAGACAGTGGGCCCCGCTCAAGCCGTTGTTACCCAGGGGATGGAAACCGGGGCGGCCGCCGACCAGGACCAACTTGCAGCCGGTGTGCAGGTTTCCTGCGCCTGTCCCGGCCGGGGTGAGGGCGCGACGTGGACTGCTCGATGCGGGGTTCCTGAGGTGTACGGAGGGGCTCAGGGGCTGCGCAGTGGGGGACGTGGCTCTCCCGGACCGCCGCTCCTACTGCTCCGCCTGTGCAGTGACCTGTCTCGGCAGACACGGTCCCTGCCAAAGTTCAGCCATGGAACGCGCCATCGCGCGAGGGGCACATCGTGCCGATGTGTACGCTTCGATCGAAGCCGACCAGTGTGTCCTGCCCGCCCTCACAAGGGCGGGCAGGACGTCTGTGGAGCCCAGCTCCTCCAGGTGAGCATTCCGCTCGGCGGGCCACGGGGGAGTAGGGCGCCGGCCGCTGGCGCTTCGGTTCAGGCCCAGGTCCTGGCGAATTGGGCGAGCGACACCTGGCCGCCCTTCCTGGTGAGGGCCGAACCCATCTCGACCCAGTCGCCGGTGTGCTTGATCGTGCCTTGGCCGAGCTCGACGGCGGTGGCGGTGGGTGCGGCCGCTCCGGTGTCCGCGCCGGTCAGTTCGAGCACGGTCGGGACCTGCGTGGCGAGCTCGACCGAGCCCTGGATCACCTTCGCGGCGATCTTCCCCTGTTTGGCGGTGGCGCCGATGGCCTCGGCACCGCGGGTGCCGACATAGGTGGAGAGGCGGCCTGCCTTTGCGGCCTTGGCCCCTCCCGTCGCGGCGAGGAAGGCCCGTCCGCTCGCACGGGCGGCCACTCCCACCTTCCCGACGGACCGCATCGCGAGCTTCCCGGCCTTCGCGGCCTTGCCGAGCGCGCCGACGACCGGCAGCGCTCCGAGGGCGTCGGCGGCCAGACCCGCGATGGTTTCCGCGTCCCAGTCGCCCCTGATCGCCGCATCGGCGACGTGGAAGCCGAGCGAAGCGGTGGCGGTGACCACCGCGATCGGTCCGGCGAGCGGGGTGAGTACGGGAATCAGGGCCAGCACACCCGCCACGGCCGAGATGACGCCGAAGACGTCGCCCAGGATGCCCCAGAGCGTGCTCTTCGCCTCCTGGGCGGCCTTGGCGGCGGCGGCCGCCTGGAGGAACTCGTATTCCTGGCCGCTGGCGTCAACGATCCGGGTCAGTTCACGGTTGATGAGGAAGCACTGGAGCTGATACTCGGCCTGCACCGCGAGCAACAGGTCGATCAGTTCCCGCAGTTCGGGATCGGGAACGACATCGGCGCCGTACGAGCTGTCCGTGAACCGCCAGATCGGCGCCCAGGCGTACAGATCGCTGCCCGGCAGCGCGTCCTGACCTTTGCCGATGTTGCGGGCGACGTCCGGGTCGAGGAAGTCGATCAGGGCCCAGGGGATCACACCGCGGTCCGATGTGCCGTCGCTGGTGACGATGTAGTTGCTCCTGCGGTTCATCATGAAGCTCTGGAAGGCCCGCCGGGCGGCCTCGTCCAACTGGGCGTCGTGCTCACGGACGTAGTCGTGCACCAGGTTCTCGACGATGTTCAGGCCCGACCGGGACGCCGAACCGCCCGGCCGCCCCGTCTTCCGCGGTCCGAGAAAGAGGTCCATGCTCTCGGGGTCCCGACTGCTTTCGGCAGGGGTGGCGGCGGCGCTGCGAGGGCCGCCCTCCCACGCCTCCAGGGTTTGGTCGACGAGGGTGGCGCGTCCGGCGGCGTCGAAGATGGCGGCGTCCGGAAGCGGTTTGGGTAGTTGTGCGACAACCTGCTGCACGGTGCGTGTCGCGGCGCGGGTGTTGAGGGTTTGCGCAAGCTTTTTCAGGCGGCCGGCATCGGCGAACCAGGGCCCTTCCGTGTGGTACGCGGCGTATTCGTCATCCGGTTCCTCCGGCGCGGGGGTCGCGCCGCGGTCGGCCGTGTCGATCGCCTTGGCCTCCTCGTCCAGCCTGCGCAGGGCGGCGAGGATGCGGTCCTCCTGGTAGAGGAAGGACCGCAGTAGTTGCTCGGCGCGGTAACGGTCCTGGTCCTTGGAGGACTTGGAGTCCCAGCCCCACAGGTTGATCGCCTTCGACTCGTCGGTGAGGAAGCGGTGCAGGGTGTCGTGCACCTCCGCCACGACCAGGTCGTGAGCTTGCTCCTTAACAGTGTCGCCTCCTGCCCCCACTGCCGTCGCTGCGTGAGGGAGGGGCAGTGCTGCTCCCGGGCCGGCGGTGGGGCGGATGGTTTGGGTGTCCCTCGCATGGCGGTTAGGGGTATCGGTTCTTCGCCCGTCCTATGGGTGACTTCTGCCAGGCGGTGAGAGGTTTTTGGTGCTGGTCAGGTGAGTCTGAGGGGGAGGCCCCAGACCCCGGCGCTCACGTTCCCCATTGCCTTCAGTACCTGTAGGAGTACACATGCGTCTTCGTTACACGGTCGGTGCCGCCCTCGGTGCTCTGGCCCTCATCGTCACCCTGCCCACCTCGGCCGACGCCGCCACCGGCAAGTTCAGTTACACGTTCACCGACGAACAGGGGAAGACGGTGACCGACACCGAGAACAACCCGGCAAGCCACAAGTGCATCGACCTCCTCGGTGTGGACAAGCCCGAGGACCACAGCGGCGCCTGGAGCGGAAGGAACGCCACCGACAACGTCGCCACCGTCTACACCGACCTTGAGTGCCTCGGCACCGCCACAGTCATCAAGAAGGGGCTCACAAGCCCCCCCGACGTGAAGTTCCGCTCCGTCATCTTCAACACCTTCTGACCCGCTGATTGCCTCCGCCTGCGTGCTTGGGCAAGGTGCACAAGGGAGAAGGCACATCGAAGTCCGAGCACAAGCACTTAGCTTGATCCTTATAGCTCGTCGGGACGGTCACTCAATGGGGTGACCCCCGGGCGTGGAGACGGTCCCTCTCGCGTCCCTGAACTGTGCTGATAGCTCACAGAGTTCAGGAATCCGAGGGGGCCGTGGGATGAGCATGACGGGGCCGATCCGCGAGCGGATGGGGTTCGCCGAACTGTCGCGCTTCCGGACCGCTTTCTACGGGTGTCTGTCCGCGCGGGCGGATGCGTTCTTCGAGCTCACCTACGCGTTGTTGTGCGCGGACGGGCCCGTGCGGACACCGGTGGAGCTGTCGCTGACGGCTGAACACCGCCACGGATACGGCTCGCTGTACGGCGCGCTCAACCACGGCCGCCTGGACACCGACCGGCTGCGGGATCTGCTGGCTTCGCTGCCGCTGCCGCGTTTCGACGGGCGTCTCGTGCTCACCGTGGACGTCTCCCCGTGGCTGCGCTCTGACGCAGCCTGCGCGCCGGAACGGCTCTTCTGCCACGTCCACGGCCGTTCCAAAGCAGCCCCGCAGATCATCCCTGGCTGGCCGTACTCCTTCGTCGCCACGCTCACCCCGGACCGCACCTCCTGGACCCAGGTCCTGGACATGGTCCGGCTCGGCCCCGCGGACGACGCCGCAGCCGTTACGGCCGCCCAGCTCCGCAAGGTGACCGAGCGCCTCATCTCGGCCGGCCAGTGGCAGCCGGGCGACCGCAATGTGCTGATCGTGATGGAGGCGGGTTACGACGTGATACGGCTGGCCTGGCTGCTGCGTGACTTGCCCGTCGAGCTGGTCGGCCGCATGCGCTCCGACCGCAGCCTGCGGCTGCCGAAGCCGCCGCGTGTCCACGACCCCAGGGGCGGGCGGCCACCGAGGCACGGCAGGGAGTTCCGCCTCGCGGACCCATAGACCTGGCCCGAGCCCGAGGTCGTTACAGAGAACGAAACCCCGCGCTACGGGAAGGCCGAAGCGCAGGCGTGGGACCGCCTCCATCCCCGGCGCCAACAGCGATCAGCCTGGATCGATCACGACGGTGAACTCCCTGTCATCGACGGAACATTGATCCGCCTGGAGGTTGATCACCTGCCGCGCAAGCGTGCGGCACCCCCAGTCTGGCTGTGGTCCTCCGCCACCGGCGCCACACCGGACGACGTCGACTTCATGTGGTCGAGCTATATGCGCAGATTCGACGTGGAGCACACCTTCCGCCTGTTCAAGCAGTCACTGGGCTGGGCCCGGCCTCGGATGCGTGACCCGCAGGCGGCGGACCGCTGGACCTGGCTGATCGTCATCGCGCCCACCCAACCAACTCCGCCTCGCCGCACCCCTGATCACCGACAATGCGTAAGCCTTGGGACAAGATCACCCGCCCCGGCACGGTCCTCACGCCGACCCGGGTGAGACGCGGGTTCCGGCACCTGCGAGCCCACTTGCCCTGCCCTGCCCGGCCCGGGTGCCCAAACCCAGCCGGCCCGGCCCCGGACGCCCACCCGGCTCCAAGAACCGCCACCCCGCCACCCACCAGGGAGTGGGCAAAACCATCAAACGACCCAGCGCCCTCTACGAACGCGACCGGGCGCGAACTTAAGGATCAAGGTGAGTGCCGGGGTCGCAACCGAGGTGCGGCATCGGGTTCTTGCCGCTGCCCTTGGACTCGGAGTAGGGGCTCTGCATCATGGTGTCGATTCCCTTCGGCGGAGTTCAGTCGGCGAACCGGATCGTCTTGCAGACCTGGCCCAGGATGGCGACGTAGTCGTCCCACTCGGCGGTGTTCTCGGTGGCGATGGAGAAGTCGGCCATGGCGAGACGGCCGGGGATGGGGACGAAGACGTGCCTCTGGCGCACGACGCTGGGGCTGTCGTCGTTGTCGAGGAGATTGACCGGCCGGGGCACCTTGGTCTCCTCGGTGAGAAGGACGGCGGGCCCGGTGTGCATCCGGACGACTCCGACCTCGGCCTCCGGATAGATGGCACCCATGGTCCGGGCGAGGCGGTGCACTGTCTGATCGTTGGACAGCTCGCTGGGCCGTGCGGTGACCGCGAGCATCAGCGAGGTGAGCTTGGCGCCGGCTTTGCCCTTGCCGGGCCCGGCGAGCAGGATGCCCGCGTCACGGCACCGGCGGCGGCCAGCATTTCGTAAATCGTCTGCTGGGCGAGGACGGCGTGGGCGATCTCCTCGTCGCTGGGTCGCGGGTCGATCGCCGTCAGCTCGTCCAGGAGCTTGTTGGTGTTCTCCTCCGCCGAGACGGTGAAGTCGATGTCCCGGAAGACCTCGGGCACTTGGAAGGGCGGGGGGAGTTCGATGGTGGCTTCAGCCATGACCTCACAAGATCAAGCCTTCGCCCGAAGTGCTGTTTGTCCGCATCGCCGCTGCTTTATTGCCTGGTCTGTCCGGCAATGGCCCGGACTGCGTGCACCGGCTCCCGCCGAAAATGGCCGGAAGGCCGTGGCGGGTCGCCCGTAGTGGCGCAGGCCGTTGTGAAGGCCTCGCGCTCGGAGCCGGCCGACTGGGGCGGCCTGCAATGAAGACGCCGCGAGGCTGGCGGCTGACACGCAATCGAGGCCGTCGGGCAAGAGGCGGTTCGCATGAACGGCCAGGGCGGAACCCGCGCTTGTAGCCCCCCATTTCCCTCAGTCGCTCGTGACCGTGGTGCCTTCCTTCCGTTGTGACTTCCACAGGTCCAATCCATCCCCTGACGAAGGCGACGTGCATGAGGACGAACACGATGACCGCATCCACCCTGATCCGCGGGCTGCTGACCACGGCGGCCGTCACGGCGCTCACGGTCGGGGCGCAGCCCGCGGCCGCGGCCGCGCCGGATGACGGAGGCTGGAAGGGGGAGGGTGGCCTGACCCTGGACGCGGCGGACAACGCCAGGGTCGACAACTACCTGAACGGGGCACGGGAGGCCGAGCGGTCGATCAGTGTGGACGTGCGCACCGCCGCGCTGGCCACGGGGGCGGAGCTCATCGGCTTTGACCACCGCCTGAAATCCCCCGACTCCCTCAAGCGCAAGGTCGCCACCTCGCTCAAGGAGCAGCCCCAGCAGGACATCGACACTGTCCTCGCCCGCCTGAGCGACGCTGTCCGCTACACCCTGCAATGGCCGGACGAGACGTATACCCACGGAGTGACGACCGCTTCGGCCCTTCTGGCCGCGTGGGGCAACGACACCACGAAGTGGTCCAACACCTGGGGGCGCACGGCAGGTTACAACGGTCTCAACACGGGCTGGCGCGCGTCGGGTTCGAGCCAGCTCTTCGAGGTTCAGTTCCACACCCCCACGAGCAAGCACGCCCAGGAGGTGACCCACTTGCTGTACGAGGAGCAGCGTCTGCCGTCGACCGGACCCGCGCGGAAGAAGGAACTCCAGGCGCAGCAGGACGAGGTGTTCGCCGCCGTCCCGGTACCGGCCGGCGCGGACCGGCTGACCGCGCCGGCCAGTCCTGCCGCTCCTCAGCCCGTGCCCGCGAGGCACTGACAGCCAGGCCGGACGCGCCTGGGTCGCCAAGTCGCCACCGGTGGGCCAAGGGGCCCAGCTCCCTGGGCCACCGGTGGGTCGAGGGTCGAGTACCTGACGTGTTTCTCGGGAGAGGAGTGAGTTCGGGCGGGGGATCAGGGCGGCCCTGTTATGACGCGAATCTTCTATGACTCGAATCTTCGCTGACATCTCGATCTCGCTCGACGGTTCGTCGCCGGGCCGGACCCGGGCCGCGGCAACGGCCTGAGCACGGGTGGTGACGCCCTGCGCACCTGGGCGTTCTCCGGAGAGCGCGGGCGATACCTAATGGTGCGCGTATTTCTTGACGTATGACAAGAATCTGCCGACGATGTTGGTGAACGCGGGCGCATATCCGCACAAGCACGGACAAGAGGGAGGCAGCCGATGGCCGCGCTCTTCTGTGCCGAGGGACCTGATCCGGCTGCCGCCGGCTCACTGTCGGTGGGCGTAGGCCCCGGTCCACAACCGGCGACGGTCGAGGTCTGTGTGAGCGGGGAGATCGTTTCTGAGAGCGCCGGTTTCCTGCGCGAGACCCTGCTGACCGCCCTCACCTCCCACCGCAGTACCCTCCTGCTCAACCTGGAACGGGTCACTGCTTGCGACGCCTCAGGGCTCGAAGTACTGCTGGCCGCCCGCCTCGCGGCCCTGCGCGCAGGCCGCCGGCTGCGGATCACTGCGGCGAGCCGCAGCGTCGGCCGCCTATTGCAGCTCACCGACACCCGCTATCTGCTCACCTGAGTCCTCGCTACCGACGATCGGCGCGGAAGTCTCCCTCCGCCATGATTGCCACCGACTCCGAGCTGGTCGGCCGGCGTCTCCACGAGGGGACCGCTGCTCTGCCGGCGTCTCCACGAGGGGACCGCTGCTCTGCCGGCCGCGTTCCCGTATGCCGGTCATGACGTTCACCCCCCCCATCCGCCCGCGCTCAGCGCTCCCGCACGCCACGCCCCGGAGGACGCCGTCGAGCCTTCGTACGCACTGCTGGAAGACGCGATGGAGTTCTTCCTCGCCACACGCGACAAGCTCCAGGCCTGCTCGGACACACTCGCCCGGTACACGGATCAACTGGCACCCGGTCCGCGGAACCTACGAAGGGCAGCGCTACCTTTCCCGCCACAGCACCCCGGATGGGTCATCCATCAGTGGCCAGTGGCCGACCGTCAGGAACGGACGTATGCCTGCCCAGCGGTGAGCAGGTACCACCACCAAGTGAGGCGAGCAGGTCCCACCATCAAGCGATCGGTGCGGGTCGGTCTCCAGGGCTGTGGCTCCTGATGGTGGGGACCTTGTGCAAGGCTTTGACCGTTCTGGCGGTTGCCGAGGAAACCGACCCGGCGCTGCGCGCAGATCGAGGTGGTTCAGCGGTGCCGGTTTGTCGAGTGGGCCTACGGCCGGCTCGTGCGTCATCGATGCCTCGCCCGCGACTGCGGATTCCACCCACACCGCTCCGAGCCACGATCGAGCTTGCAACGGGCGACCTCACGAGCAGACTCACCCAGTCCACTCCGCAATGGCGTGACACCTGACCCTCCGCCAGCAGTCAGAGCTCGTACGGCCAGACAGTGACGTGCTCCTTTGCTACCTGGACCTCGACCCATGACCCGTCGACATCCTGAGGCAGCGGTGGTTGGGGAATGTCGAACAAGATCAGAGCGCCATCCACTTGTAGGACAGGCCCGCCATCTCCGGTGAGGCTCAGTCGCCCACGAAAGATGATGCGGTCACCCTCTTCTCGCAGCTCAGAGGAGGAAACGGGACTTGGCCATGAATTTCCCATCCACTCGATGCCCTCGTCCACAGTCCACTCGACATGGTGTTCTTGCCCGACTGCCTCGGGAGCCCCCTGCCAGAGCGCCACAGCAGTGCCCACTGCCGAGCGAATTCGGACGGACCTGGGCTTCGACGGGTCGGGCTGCACCGCCTCCACTTTGACCAGCATCCGGCCATCATCTCCCGCGCAGGCGGTGGATGACGGCCCAAAGCTGCATCTCCAACCCGACGACTACGGAACATGTTTTTGATGCCGTCCGAGTCGATGGCTCGGACGTGAACGAATGCGTCATCTTCTGCGACGCCATGCGCGCAAACTGAGCGAACGCGTTGCTGCGACGAGGGAAGGGTCCCCCTCTCGGACATCGATTCGACTGACTGCCGCGCGTGGAGACCCCCGGGTGTCCCTGGGAGGGCGTGCGCGTCGCCGCCTCCTGGGGCGGCAAGGTCGCCTTGAACGCGATCCTGGCCCGGCGGGAGCTGATGGCCAAGATCAGCACCGACAGCTCCGTCGACCGCATAGGCGTCTCCGCCGTCCCCAGCGCGTCAAGCACCTGCGTCGCACGGACGCGACCATGCGGACACCCTGGGGCCGAAACCCTGTGGAGCCCGCCCGCGTGGCGTGGAATGCTTCTGGGCGTCTGCTGAAGGAAGGGTAGAGAGGTGTACGTCCCGTCATCGGCACGAGCTCTCCATGACGGAGAGCGTGAACTCGTGGAGCTGGCACGCCGCACCATAGAAGCGCATACCGACGCCGGGCCCGATGAAGACGGGACCCACACGGTGGGCGCCGCGGTCATGGCCGCCGATTACCGGATGTTCGCCGGTGTGAACCTCTACCACTTCACCGGCGGACCCTGCGCCGAACTCGTGGCCCTGGCAGCTGCACGGGCCCAGGGCGCCCGCCAGATGCGCTGCATCGTGGCCGTGGGAAACCACAGGCGCGGGGTCATCGGTCCGTGCGGGCGCGATCGGCAGATCTTCGTGGACTACTACCCGGCGATGCGCGTCATCGTCCCCACCCCGGCGGGGCTCAGGTCCGTGCTCGCCGTCGACCTGATGCCGCTGGCACAGCGATGGACCCCGGAGGCGGGTATGAACAGATTCGACCCATCACTCCACCTAGACCCCGAGACGGCCGGTCCTCCCATCGTTCGGTTCCACCCCCGCTATCTCGAAGCCGTCCGCTCCGGCGCGAAGACCAAGACCACCCGTTTCCGGGACCCGGCGCAGCTCGGCCGGGCACGACTGGTGTTCGAGAGCGACCCTGAAGTCGTCCTGTCGGCAGAGGTGACTGGCATCAGGCACTGCCTGGCCAGTGACCTCACCGACCAGGACGCCCAAGCTGAGGGACTCACGACCGCGGCCGAACTCCGGGAAACCCTCAAGGGCCACTACCCAGATCTGTCCGGGACCGACGAAGTCGACGTCATCACCTTCCAGGTCAGTGACAGGGAGGGCGCCACCTGATCCGCGGATGCGCCAACGACGGCTGCGCCGCGAGGTGACGGCGAGTGCGTCGAGTGCCGGGCCCGGGGGGATGAGAAATGGATGGCTCTCGCCCGCCGACACCTCTGGCCCTGCTGACCGAGTGGTGTGGGCAGGCGTGGCGATCCAGGACGAGGTGGCAAAGCCGGCCGGACAGTACCTGGGCACAATATCGAAGCCGCGCTGATCGGGCGGGGTGCCCGTTCGCCCATGTGGTGCGGGTGCGCTATCTGCTGGCGACCGGACCGACTTCGAGCTCTGCTGGCGGACAGTGCGTCGGGCCTTCGGGAAAGCGGCGACCGGCCGCCAATACACGCATATACCGTTTTGCCGATCCCGTACGAGGATCGAGAGTGAGGTGTACGCGCGCTGGACCATGGCGTACGCGCAGTGGCGGCGGCCGGGGCGAGCGGAGGTGATTCGTCGCCCGCCGATCACCGACACGCCCTTCAGCACCGCCCCAGCAGCATTCCTCCGTCGGCTCAACCCCAGACTGCTGTTCGGAAAAATGCCACGGCTTCGGAACGATCGTGACATGGTTTCGGCTGAGCACGAGCAACAGGTGTACGCGAGACAGCGGGGGTACGGAATGGCACAGGTGATTATCGCCGAGCAGGTCGACATCGAGGTGTCCGCAGACCGGGGCGGCAGCGGGGAGGGCGAGGCTTCGTCCATGGGTGCCTTTGTCGCCCGTCCGGCCGTGGCGGGCGACTATCCGGTGGTTCTCATCGGTTCCGAACTCTGGGGCGTGACCGACGACGTTCGGGCCATCGCCCGGCGGGTGGCCGAACTCGGTTACGTGGCCATCGCCCCCAACCTCTACCACCGGGCCGGGCCCGCGACCGCTACCGGCATGCCGCAGAACGACGTCAACCGGCAACGAGGCTTCGCGTTCATCGAACGCCTCACCCGGGACGAGGTCGAGTCGGATCTCCGCGCGGCCGTCTCCTACGCCCGCACCCACGCGGGTAATGCCGCAAAGACGGGAATGCTGGGTTTCAGCCTCGGCGGCCACGTCACCTATTTCGCGGCCACCCGTCTCGGCCTGGCCGCCGCCGCGATCTACTTCCCGGGCTGGCTGACCGAGGCCGGTACCGCACTGAGCCGGCCCGAGCCGCTGCTCGCGTCGACCACCGACATCGCCGAACACGGCACCAGGGTGCGGCTGTTCTTCGCGGAAGAGGACCACATCATCGACGCACACCAGCGAGAGCAGATCGCGGAAGCACTGGTGTCGGCCGGTGTGCGGCATGAGATGTCCGTCTATCCCGGTGCTCAGCACGCGTTCTTCTTCCCCGGCCCCGCTTCGTACGACAAGGAGGCCGCCGAGGATTCCTGGCGGCTCGTGGAAGAACTCTTCGCCGCCGAGCTGCACTGAGCCGTCCCGCCCGCAGTCGCGGTGTAGTAGAGCCCGACCACCGGGTTGCCCCCACCCCGTTCGGACCGCCGACCGGCGCCGGGACGCGAGCGGCGCGCCGTCTCGCGGCCCGAGCCGGGTGGTCTGGTGCGTGACGGATCAGCGCCGCGACCGAGTGGCCGATTTGGTCTTGGGGCGGATGGCGGGTGCCTTGGCCGGGGCGGTCTTGGGTCTGCTTGAGCGCCTCGTCTCAGGTGTACCGATTCTCCGGTGGGTTTCCTGCGGGAAAGTGGATGGCGACCGGGTGCCGGTGATCGGACTGAAGGGCGCGCTCGATCCCGTCAAGAGGCAAGGTTGGGCGCCGGGCGGGACGAGATCGCCGCCGGTCTGCGGACTGGGGCGGACGCGGTGCCGGCCCACTGCCGGGACACTGGGGAGCGGTTTGCTGTCGCAGCCGTTGAGCGCGAGGGCGGCGACAGCGGTCGCTGTGTGAGGCCGTTGACGGTGGCCCGGTACATGTGCCGGACATCCGCTGTCGGACCGCAGCCGCTGACGGCGGTCAACCCCTACGACAGGTTCACCGAGCGGCTCCGACTGCACATGACCGCCACCGGCCAGCCCATCGCGGAGCCGCACATCCCGGTGTCCTCGCCGGCACTCGCTATCTGGACGCTGCCGTCGAGGAGTTGCGGGCGCTGTCGGCCGAGGAGCGTGAGCACGACGTCCTGGACGAGGACGTCGCCCGCGTCTCCCCGCTCAAGCACGCGCACCTCAACGTGCTCGGTCGCTACAGCTTCCGCTCCTCCACCCCGGTCGACGGTGGCTTGCGCCCGCTGCGCGACCCGGGTGCGCCGGAGCTGGACGAGGATGACGACGGTGGGCAGGATTAAGTGTCAAGGGCGGAGCAGGCCCGACCCGTGACCGGTGTTCAGGTATCGCTCTGGCAGCAGAACTTCGCCTGAAGTAGATCGGTGAAGATACCGATGGGGTCGTCCCAACCGCCGTTGCTCCAGTCGCCGTTGACGTTGGTGGTAACCATCTGTTCGCCATCGCGAGAGCCGTAGGCGTAAGACCACGATCCGAAGAGCGCACCCCCCATGCCCCAGACCGTTTCCCCGCAGGGCAGTCTCACTGAGGAAACGCCGAGGCCGTAGGCGGCGTTGGGAATCCAGTCGCGGGTGGGCACGGTGGTGAACATGTCGCGTTGTTGGTCCGGTGGCAGTATCCCGCCCCCAAGCAGGGCGCCGAAGAACCGGTTGAGGTCCCCGGCGGTGGAGATCATGCCGTCGGCTGCCCAGAACATGGATGAATCGAGCTCGGTCGCGTCGTGGACCGGCGCGCCGAGGTCGGTCTGGAACAGCTTCGTGTAGTGCCGGGAGTGTGGCCCGTGGATCGTCGGGTCGCTGCCGTGCGGCAGGTACGTACCAGTCAGGCCGAATGGGCGGGAGATCCGCTCGGTGATCTCTTCGGCAAGCGCGCGGCCGGTGGCGCGTTCGATGATCATGCCTGCGAGGACGTAGTTGGTGTTGGAATAGGCCCAGCCCGAGCCCGGTGTGAAGGTGGGCGAATGGGACATGGCGATCTGCACCAGTGACTCGGGCGGGTGTGTCTCGTGACGGTTCAGTGCTTCCTGGTCATCGGTGTAGTTGAAGATCCCGCTGGTGTGGTTGAGCAGCATCCTGATGTTCGCTCTGGCACCGTCGTGGTGATGGCCATGGACCGCGCCGGGCAGCCACTGTTCCGCGGTGTCGTCCAGGCTCAGCCTGCCTTCCGCAGCCAGTTGCAGCACGACGGTGGCCACGAACGTCTTGCTGATGCTGCCGATGCGGAACCGGTCCTGCTGTGAACGCTTACGGCCGGTTCGGGTGTCGGCCACTCCTGCGGTCCCGAACCACTGCCGGTCGCCGTCGCAAACCTCAGCGAGAATGCCGGGGAGGCCTCCTTGAGTCACGGCTTGCTGAAGTAAGTGCTGGACCGCCTCGTAGCCCTCGGCCCCTGAGGCCGACGCGGACTCAGATGGCGCGCCCCCTGCTTTGGCCGGTTCGGCGCCCGGCCGGCCGTTGTCTGTATGAGCGGTGTGCTGGTGCATGTTGTCCTCCTTGTCGTGCGTGACCCATGGATGACCGCCCGGTCCCTCTCCACGACCTGAATCACCGGCCCACCGGCTCTAAGCAGGGGGCTAGCGCCCAGCGCAGCGCGCGACGCATCGCGCACGCCTACCGGACCCACTGCACATCACGGCAAGGGGCACGGCTGCGGGTGAACTGACCGTGTGAACTGATTCCGGTGGTCACTGATCCTGGCTGTTGAGCGTCTGCCGTACTCGGTCCGCCAGCCCGGCCTGATCGATACCGGCCAAGGCGAGAGCACGTGGCACGGTGCCGATTTGAGCCTGCAAGATCCCGAGCAGCAGATGCGCTGACCGCAGGTCCTTCTTGTGAGCGGAGGAGAAGCTCCGATCCAGTGCGAGTCTGGCGGACGCACCCATCTTGGGCTGCTGGGAAGCGCGGCTCGGCCCGGGAAGGTCATAGACGGCCGGAGACACTCCCACCATGCTGAGGCTGTGCTCGAATTCTCGATCCAGTGCCTCGCGGACAGCAGCGCGATCGAGCCCGACCGAGGCCAGGGCCTGCTGAGCGGTAGACCCCTGATCGGCGGCGAGCGACAACAGAAGATGGTGCGCGTCGATCGTCGCCGACCCATCATTCTGAGCTTCGTCCATCGCCCGCACGATGACCGCATGCAGGTACTTGTCAAACGCGCTCATCGCCGCGCCTCCTCAGCTTGACTCCGGCGGCGATGAGCCGCTTGGCGTGCTTCTTGTGGACGGCTTGGCGGGTGACACCGAGTGCCTCGGAGACCTGCGGCCAGCTCCAGCCCGCCCGCATGGCCTGCTCGACAGCGGCGTCCTCCAGTTGATCGGCAAGGCGCCGCAACGCCACGACAGCCGCCAGGGCGTCAGCGGGCTCAGGGGGAAGGGAATTCTCGCCGACGGACATGCAAGCAACTGTAGTTGACTAACGAAGATAGTCAACCCGAGTTGCTAATAACTGGGGCGCGGAGTGCAGCGATCCCGTCGGAGGCTCGTGATCACGGGCCTCCCTGTCGGCAAACGAACGAAGGACGACAGGCGTCGTATGCGTCCAATGAACCCAGACTTTCCGGGGCTCGAAGGCGGCGCCGATCCAATCAGATCCGATGGCGGCTGATGACAGGGTTTGCTGACAGCTAGGGTCGAATGCGACCACCACAACGGGGAGTGGCATGGCCAACCTGGTCTGTAAACGGGTGTCGACCGACCAGCAGTCGACCGACCGTCAGAACCTCGTCCTCGCCGAGGCCGGGATCGAGGACCCGGTTGTCTTCGAGGAGGACGCCGGCACCTCCAGCCGCCTCCACCCGCTTGAGCGACCGAAGTTCGGCGAACTGCTCGTGTACGCGCGGCCGGGCGACACGGTGCACATCTCCGAGATGTTCCGCCTTGTGCGCGGCACCGGGCACATCCTCGACGTGCTCGACGTCCTGCACCGCGACCGTCTCGCCCTGCGCATCCACGACGGCGCGTTCTCCGCGATGGATCTCACCGCCCGTCACCCGCGCACCGGCGAGCTGCTGTCCACCGTGAAGTTCATGGTGCAGACCTCGCCGCCGCCGGCGAACTCCAACGCGACCTCCAGCGCGAGCTACCTACGACGGATTGCGCGCCGCCGAGGCCAAGGGGAACAAGGGCGGTCGCCGCCCCGCCGTCCCGGCCGACAAGACGGACGCCGTGCGCAACGCGTACCTGGAGGGCCGCTCCATCGCCGCCCTCGCCCGCGACCACGGCGTCAGCCGCGGCGCCATCCGCACGGCCGTGGCGGACCTTCTGCCCGAGCACACGGCCGCCGACCCGGGCGCTCCGGCCCTGGAATTGCCGGTCGTCCTCGATGTGCCGGGCAAGGTCGCCGACTTCCTTCGTGCGGCCGAGCTGGACGACGTCGAGCGGGCCGCGCTCGACCGGGGCGTCATCGTACGGCGCGGTCAGGGCTACACCCTGCGCGTCACCGCCGTGCCCGCGGTCCACCGCCGACTCCTCGACATCTGCCAACCCCTCGACGGCGCCCCGGGGACCACCGTGGTCCCGGCACAGCGCAAGGCCCGCCGAGAGTACGCGAACCGTGTCAACGCCCTCCCGGCTACGACGGGAGCATGATCAATTTCAGCGCCAACCACGGTTCGATTGATCCCCGGGGCCGCAGTCATGTTGCCGGGAGGCGGCTTCGTGACCGACGGCCTAGGGGCTGCCGGAACGCCGTCAGCGGGGGAGAGGTACGGATGCGCCGATCGCCGGGTGCAGACTGGGCCACCCCCTGGGCGCGGGCTTCCCGGGGGGCGGCACGGACAGTCAGCGGAACAGGCGGAAGAAGCCGCGGACTTGCTCGACCAGTGAGTCCGGCTGCTCCAGGGCGGCGAAGTGGCCGCCGTGCGGCAGCTCCTCGAACCAGCGCAGGTCGGTGAAGCGCAGTTCGGCCTCCCGCCTCGACGGGCGGGTTATGTCACGCGGGTAGATGGACAGCCCCGATGGTGCGGTCACCGTGTTCCGGAAGTTGGCGAAGCTCTCCCAGTACAGGCGCGCCGACGAGGTGGCCGACGCGGTGAACCAGTAGACGGAGATCTCGTCGAGGATGGTTTGCCGCGACAGCGCGTCCTCGGGATGGCCGTCGTTGTCCGTCCACGCCCAGTACTTCTCGGCGATCCAGGCGGCCTGGCCCGCCGGGGAGTCGGTGAGGGCGTACCCGAGTGTCTGCGGCCGGGTCGCCTGGATCGCCGAGTAGCCCCGGCCCGTGCGCCGCATCTCCTTCTCGGCCGCGAGATTCGCCAGTTCCGCGGGGGTCGGGTCGTCGAACGTGCCTGCCGCCACGGATCCCAGGTTGAGGTGGACGCCGGCGACACGTTCGGGCGCCACCTCGCCCAGCGCCCCGGACACCGCCGAGCCCCAGTCGCCGCCCTGCGCGCCATACCGTTCGTAGCCCAGCGAGACCATCAGCGTGTCCCAGGCGCGCGCGGTGCGAGTGACGCCCCACCCGGTCGTCGAGGGCTTGTCGCTCCAGCCGTACCCGGGCAGCGACGGCGCGACCACGTGGAACGCGTCCGCCGGGTCGCCGCCGTGCGCGCGCGGGTCGGTGAGCGGGCCGAGGACCTCCAGGAACTCCAGCACCGAGCCCGGCCACCCGTGCGTGAGCACGAGCGGGAACGCGTCCGGCTCCGGCGAGCGGACGTGCAGGAAGTGGATGCCCAGTCCGTCGATCGTGTCGCGGTACTGCGGGAACGCGTTCAGCCGCTCGGCGAACCCGAAGTCGTACTCCTCGGCCCAGCTGCGGCAGAGCTCCTGCGCGTACGCCAGCGGCAAACCCTGTGACCAGTCGTCCACCGGCTCGCGCTCGGGCCACCGTGTCCGGCGCAACCGTTCACGCAGGTCCGCGATCTCGGCTTCGGTGATGCTGACCTCGAATGGCTCGGCAGGCATGGCAAGGCCCCTTACTGGTCGAGTTACTGGTTAGGGCGATAGCGGATCTGATGCAGGTGGTCCTCATCGCGGCCGGACTCGTTCAGCCTGCCCCGGTGCCCTGCCTCCTACCGCCGCCTCCAACTCGAAGCCACGCGTGGCAGCTTTGGCAGCCAGTGGATGGCTGGGGCCGGTTCCAGGAACCGGCGGAGGTACGGAAGTCCGGCTGCCTCGATATCGATGCGAAGCTGCTGCGCACGGCAGGGTGGCGCCGAGGTTTGGGCATCCTTGCTCAGCGGGCAGATGCGCCATCGCCGGTCCTGCTGCCTGTGGTGCCGTGCAGGCTCGGCAGGTGTCGGAGGCGCGGCAAGTCGCGGGGAAGCGGCGGCACGCCGCGGTCGCGGGCCCGCCGCGCGGACCCGGCGCTGCTCGGGGACCTGGTGGCGGTGCTGAAGACGCCGGAGTCGCGCTCGGGACAGACCCGCTCCATTGACGCCGCCGTCGCCCGGCTTCGCGCCGAGGGCCAAGAGATCTGGGATGACGGCCACGAGATCCGGGACGAGGACATCGTCCGGCTCCCTCCGCTCAAGCACCGCAACCTGAACCTGCTCGGCGGCAGTTGCTCCACCGCCGCGACCCCAGCCGCCGGCGGCGCCCTCTGCCTGTTGCGCGACTCGGATCCCCGAGAGCTGGACGCGGGCGAGACCGGCGCAGAATGAATCCGGCGCCGCCCTGCGAGGCCCGCCGGGTTGCTCGGGGCCCGGGGCCGGATCACCGGGTTGGTCGGGGCCCGGGACAGGCCCGCACGGACGATCAGAGGAGGATGCCGCCGGAGACTTCGATGCGCTGGGCCGTCATCCAGCGCAAGTCCTCCGACGCCAGCGCGGCGATGGCGTCGCCGATCTCCTCGGGTTCGCCGACCCGGCCGAGCGCGGTCTGCCCGGCCAGACCCTGGCGCATACCGACGTCATCCCGCATGGCGCCACCGTTGAAGTCAGTGGCGGTCGGCCCCGGGGCAATGGAGTTGACCCGGATACCCCGGGGGCCAAGCTCTGCGGCCAAAGTGCGGCTCAGCGCCTCGACGGCGGCCTTCGAAGCGGAGTAGACGGACGTCGCGGGACTGGTGTGGCGAGTCAACGACGACGAGACGTTGATGACCCGGGCACCCTGCGCCAGGAGCGGCACAAGTGACTGGATGAGGAAGAACGTGCCCCGCACGTTCGTGCCGAACACCGTGTCGAAGTCGTCGGCCGTGACAGCTTCCAACGGACCGAAGACACCAACTCCCGCGTTGTTGACCACGATGTCGAGCCGCGAAGCCCCCCAGCACTCAAGCAGCCCGCTCAGCTCGGAAGTGAAGGCTCCGAAGGAGGAGATATCGCTGATATCGAGACGCATCACAGCGGCTGTCCCACCCGCGGCGTGCACTTGCCGTGCAGTCTCCTCGACCCCGGCCCCATCACCGCGATGAGTGACCACGACCCGCACCCCGCGCGCCGCCAGCGCGAGAGCCGTGCTCCGGCCCAGGCCGCGGTTCGCACCCGTCACCAAAGCGATCCTGTCGACTGTCATCAGTTACTCCCTCATCGCACGGCACCAGAGAGACATCGGGCACCGCCAGCTGAGGCGAGTCGGTTGACTCGCATGTCCATCGCAGCGTAGGCACGGCAAAAGAGGCGAGTCAAGTGACTCGCCTCGGATCTGGGGCATACTGCATCCATGGCAGCAGAGCTCTCCGCGCACCACCGCCGTCTCGCCCAGCAGAAGCGGGAGGCGATCATCTCCGCGGCCACCGACCTCTTCCTGAACCGCGGCTACGACGGCACTTCCCTTGCCCGCATTGCCGAAGGGGCGGCCGTCTCGAAGTCCACCCTGTTCAAGCAGTTCCCCACCAAGGCAGCCCTCTTCGAGGCCATCGTCACCGAGTCCTGGCAGCGTGACGCCGCAGGTGCCGTCCCGCGACCTCAGGCCGGAGACCTCCGTTCCGGCCTGACCTCCATCGGCCACCGCTACGCCGACCTGATCGGCCGGCCCGGTATGACGGCTCTGTTCCGCATCGTCATTGCTGAGCTGCCCCGCTTCCCCGAACTGGGGCAGATGCAGTTCCAACTCGGCAAGCTGCCCTACTTCACCTCGGTCCAGCACTACTTGGAGTCGGAGCACGAGGCCGGCAACGCCGATGTCCCGGACACCGAGAGCGCCGCCAACCAGTTCCTCGGGATGATCGCCAACTACGTCCTGTGGCCCCGCATGCTGCTGACCGACTGGGATCCCTCGGCGTCTGACACCCGCTACGCCGTCGAGCAGGCGGTGGAGACCATGCTCGCCCGGTACGCCTCCGATCGATCAGCCTGATCCAGGGGTTGCGACTCGTACGCGGCCGCCGAGCGCTATAGGGGGGTTCGCAAAGCCGCGAGCGTGCGGGGCCCGTAGCCGTCGTCAAGCGATCAAGAAGGGCGGCGGTGACGACAAGGCCTTGGCGGCATCTGCGCCGCGCGCCCAGAATGAGCTGCTGTGGCGTATCCGGAACACCGGCCGGCGCAGCACCGAGACACGCTCGGCCGACAGGACGGGCGGTACCCGCTGGATCGCCCCGGGCATGGTGAGCACACGCCGCGTTGTCGCGCCTCGACGGACACATGGCGGAGGAGTTCCTCGATGGTCATGGCGGAGCTGGTCGTGGCGGACGAGGCGGGGTGCTGATGAGAAAGCCGTCAGGAGATTCCCCGTCCGATGACAACGTAAAGAATCTGCGCGAACCCTATCCCTGCGATGAATATCTCGCCGCGCAGCCGGTATATGCGAGGATGTTCACTCGCTACGAAAACCTCATGCGCATTCTTGGGGTCGTACGAGATTTTCAGCACCCCCTGCGGATGGACGACCTCCCTTTTTGTGCGCAACGTGACCAGTTTCCTCTCGCTGCCGACTGGGACCCTTTCCAGAGTGTGCCGGGCCATTCCGTCCGCCTCGATCTCGACATGGATGCACCGGGCGGACGTAGTGACTCTTCTGCGATAGGCGCAGCAGTCCGCCACGGCAAGCCCCACCGCACAGAAGATCCAGGGGACACCTCCCAGAAAAATCCACCAGCTACTCGGGGAAAGAAGTACGGAAAGGGAAATAGTCGTCACTCGGCAGTCTCCAGTTCGGCGCCAAATGGAGCTACTTTATCATCACGACAGGTTGCCTGGGTGCCCCGGATGAAACGGAAATAGCCGGAAACGAATTGAATGACGGTGGCAACGGTGAGGACGCGGATTCGCTTGACTTTCCGGCGGCAGTGTCGCGGTCGAACAGTATGGGACTCGGCACCGCCGGGGCTCCGACCTCGACGAGCTGCCGGACTCCACCTCGTCGCGCAGTGCTGGAGAGTTGGCCCGGTTCTTCGCTTGACAGCGAGCCTCTATGAGTCTCACCTTCCTCTAGACTGTGGGCTTCCGCTAGGAAATAGAATGCTGTGAGGAGCCACACGTTGAAGGAAGTTTCCTACCGGGGTCGGCGTAACCGCGAGGTCGAGCTCTGCCCCGATCCGGGCATGCCTACCCTGGTCGAGTTTCAAGCAAGAAATGCCTGGTTCAGCGCGTTTCTTGTCGGTGGCATCGCGAAATCTGCTGGACGCGAGGAGCACGAACCCGCCTCCATCAGCACGTGGGGCCGCAAGCCCTACCGATTTCTGCTTGAGCCGAGATTTACTCATGCATTCGTAAAACGGGTTTCGGACTCGAAAAGTAGCGGAGGGATCGCGCGGTGGTGCCTTCGCGCCATGCCGGCCAGCTCCGCCCGCATCCTGTCCTCTGCGGAAATCGGAGTGGCGACAGACGTCGTTCGCTGCACCGCTGCGGCCCGCTCCGCCCGCTGTGAATTTTCTACGAAAATAGCAACCCAGGACATCAATATCTTGCACTTCTCCGAAGATGGGAGGAGAGTCACCGAATTAATTGACCCAGCTGTGATCCGCGGGACTTTTAAGATACCGGGACCTGGATATCTCCAAATCGAAACGCCTGGCCCATGGGAGATAAAACTGTAACCACGAAACCGAACAACAGATCCGCCTGCCTTTCATCGCAGGCGGATTTCCGCCGCCGCCCGTTTCAGTCCGAGGCCAGCGGTCCGTTTCATGCCGAACCACGAGCACCGGATCGAGGTCCACCACGCGGCCACGGGCCGTTACCCGTGGCCTGCGGACCTGGCCGATCAGGCCACCGGCGAACAGACCAGTGCCAGATGCCAGACGGCGGGCGCGGGCCGCTCGCTCCCGCCATGTGAAGAAGGACCCGGAGGCCGCCCAGCGCGAGCGCTACGCCGACGTGAACCAGCCCGGCTCCCCTCAGCGGCTCGGCGCGCTGACCGGTGTGCAGGCCGACACCGACCTCGCGCAGCTCGCAATGCTGGCCCCCCGCCCGCCGCGCCCCCGGCCGACTGGCGCACCTCTGCCTCCCTGATCGGCCGCGCTGACCACGCCTGGCCCGCACTCACCCTCCCGTACTCGTCCGGCCGTTATGGCGCTTGTGCCCCGGACGGCCCGGGTGGGGGGGGCCGCACCTTCCACCACCGACGAAGTCGGAGGAGCCTCGTCACCGTGGCCGCCTACCAGTACCTCCACCTGCCCGTCGATGCGTCCGTGGTCACCCCCCCGCGCCCTGCTCATCGCCCGGGGGGAACATCTGCGAAACGGTCGCCGCGCGGGCCATGATGTGCATCCACGGCGGCGCCGGCTTCGGCAAGCCACTCGCCGTCAACATCTGCCTGGCGACTCGGAGTGGTGTTTCCGCATTTTCCCACTAGTGCCCGGGTGATTGCGATCGCCTGGATGATGCTTGTACAGCGCTCGGCAAGGGGGGTTTGAACGACTTCCCTTCCGTCGCTCCGCAGGACTGGTCGGGGCTCCTCGACCAAGGCGGTTCACCGTGCGGCCTGCTCGGGGCTCGGACCGATGACGTGGTCAAACACGACTGCTTCCTCCCGTGCTGAGCCAATAATGGGTTGTACTTACATCATCTCGGAGCTGACTGCAGCGCTCAGGGCACTCACGGCGTCATCGTATTGATACCGGTCGAAATAGAATGGGCCGAATCCTGAATAGTCGCGTGTCTGGCGGTGGGGTTGCTCGAAGGAGTTCCAGGTCACGTAGTCAGGAGTCACGATGATGCCGGCCAGCAGCGGCCAGCATCCCCACTCGCCGCATTCGCAGCCGAGCACGGGCGTCTTCGGCCCCATGGCTCCGGTGGATCGTCCGTGGAAATGTTCTTCCATCGGACCGAACCGGAAGAACTCCGGGATCAGACCGCCGTAGGCGTTGCCTGCGGGCTGCATCCCGGCCGCGATCTCGAACCCGTCGATCAGCTCGGTGAGCGGTGCTCCGTCGATGCGGGGGACGATCTCAAGCGGGCCGCCGCTACCCCGGTGCCGGCAGTCGAACCGGATCTCGTTGCTGGTCATCATGTGATTCTCTCAGCGAAGCCGTTCCCCTCCTTCCGGATGGGTCGAGCTGGTGGCCTGCGCGGCATGCCACGGTTGATCGCTGTGCTGCCGAAGCCCGTCGGTCCAGCAAAGCAAGCTTGTCTTCAACGCCAGCCGGCCTGACCCGGAGTCCTTCGACCTCCCTGAGCCAGTCTTCGCGCTCGGCCTCGGAGATGCGCACGATGAGGTTCGCGCGGATCTCCTCTGACCGGCCGCGCAGGGCCGGGTCCGGCCGGGGAAGCGAGTAGTGAACGCAAGCGTGTTCATGAACACAAGGGCTTGAAAAGGCGCGGCCGCAGGTGCCGGTGGAGACCATGCGTTTCTCGAAGTGCGCGAGGAAAGCGTCCCGTTCCTCCTCGGTGGGGGTCCGATATCTGCGCTGGGCTGGGCAGCTCTGCGACGGGCGAAGAAGGCGCGGTGAGCCTTCGATGGTCTCGGCCGGGTAGATCGCCTTGTAACCCGTCGTAGTGTCAAGACTCCGATGCCCGCAGAGCACTCGTGCGATGTGCGGTGGCAGGCCGTTCATGATGACTTCGTTCACGAAGATTCTGTGGAAGTCGCGCGGGGAGAAGACGAGCGGTTCGCCGTCGGCATCGGTCAGGCCCGTGGTGGCCGACGTGTTGATCAGAAGCTTGCGGAGCGCGGTCCGAGTGAAAGCGCGGTGTTCGATACCGAGATCGCGTTGGAACAGCAGCGGCATCGGTGGGTTCCAGATCCGCTCGTGGACGTCGTAGGAGGTCACCAGCGGGATCGCGCGGCTGCTTTCTCGCAGGCGGCGCATGATGGCGGAAAGGATGTCCGCCAGTTTCGGTCTGGCCAACAGGAGCCGTTCGCTGTCGGTCTTGGAGGGGGCGACCTGCAGCAGGGGCACGACTTCGCCGGTGCGGGGGAGCCGGTATTCGGTGATGCTGTAGTGGGTCAGCTCCGCGAGTTTCTCGTTGCGGATTCCGGTCGGGCGCAGGATCTCGATCGTGGCGAAGGCACAGATGGTTTCAGCTCCTCGTAGGTGAGGTTCCGCCGTCGCCAAGGCGAGGTCTCCTCGGCCCAGATCAGGTGTCCGGCGGCCTCGGCGCGAAGGATCTGTGCGAGGCCCCGGCGGTGTCGGTCAGCACCGGCAGGACGGGAAGCTGGCACCGAAGGCAGATCCGTGCGGTGAAGAAGGAGACCAAGGTCGGGCTGGGGGAGACTGAGTATCGACGCGTTCGTCGAAAAACATGCCGAGGCTTTCCAAGCCGACCTGCTGCGCCACTACGCGTCGACTTTTCGACTGGCACCGCGGGGCACTGACGTCCCGCCGGCTCGCCGTCCCGGTCAGGCACCTGCCTGGTGACAGCGCGGCCAACCGCGACCTGCAAGGCGAGGCGGTGGAGTGGGACTCCACCACCCACCTCCGCGCCGCGACGGTCGACCACCTGGCGGTGGGGAACTGGATGACGGTGACGATCAATTCGGGGGAGGACGCGGATCCGTTGGAGTATCCGGAGGCCGTGCAGCGGCCGCAACTCCCCGAATCAGAGGAATCCTCCCTCTGCTAGAGAGTATTTGATCTAGGTAGTTGGTGATTTGGGATGTTCTTGTGACTGCTGGCGGTGGTGGGTCGTTGCCTAGTGGTGAGCACTCGTCGTCCGTATCGCAGTGATGTGTCCGATGCCCGGTGGGCTTTGATCGAGCCGGTGTTCACGGCGTGGCGGTCCGGTCGGGCGGGGCCCGGTGTGGCGGCGAGGGTGCATGACCTGCGGGAGATCGTGAACGCGATCCTCTATGTCAACCGCACCGGTATTCCGTGGGAGTACCTGCCGCACGACTTCCCACCACGCAAGACCGTCTATGACTACTACGCAAAGTGGGAGGCGGACGGCACCACCGGGCGGGTCCATGGCTTGCTGCGGGACAAGACGCGCCGCGCCCATGGCCACGCCGCGGAACCCTCGGCTGCCGTGGTGGATGCCCAGAGCGCGAAGACCTCGGCAAACGTGGCCGAGACCAGCCAGGGCATCGACGCGGGCAAGAAGATCAAAGGGCGTAAGCGCCACCTGATCACTGACACCCTCGGTCTGGTCCTTGCCGTCATCGTCACGGCCGCCTCGGTCCACGACTCCACCGGCGGGAAGCGACTGCTCGGCGAACTGTCGGTCACGCATCCCGGCGTGACGAAGGTCTGGGCCGACGGCGGCTACCAGACGGCCGTGTTCCAGCATGGTGCCGGCCTGGGCATCGACGTCGAGGTCGTCAAACGGCCAAGCTCCAAAGGCTTCCAGCCGCTGCCGAAAAGGGGGGTAATCGAGCGGGCCTTCGGGTGGCTGATGCAGCATCGGCGCCTGGCGCGGGATTATGAGACTCTGCCTCAACGATCCCGAGCGATGATCCATTGGGCGATGGCTAACAAAATGAGCCGCGAGCTCGTGCTCAGGTCTTCCTTCGATGCGCGGGCCAGCGCCGGCGGCAGCAGAAGCGAATCGATGCCCGGTGACGGCGCTTCGATCCGGGTCCAGAACAATCCTGCCAACGTCCTTGAGATCGCGTCCAAACTGGCGAAGACCAGCGAGGGGTGCCGTTCGCGGAGGGGTAGTCCACGAGCAGATCCCGGCTTGGGTGGCACCGGATCGGGTAGCTCTCCACGAGGTCCTCGATGCTCAGCTGGCCGAGGGCCTGTCCGCACGCCCTGATCGTTGTCAGGGCGTCGTCGGGGAAGGTGCCCATGTCCCCGCCGCAGCTAGAAGTCGACCTTGTGCTGTCCACCGCGGACGTGGACCCGGCGTTGGGTGTCGAACAACTCAACGCAGTCCCCGACAGTGATGTCCTGGATGAGCCCGCCTTTGCTGGCCAGCAGGATGGCGATCCGGGTTGCTGCGATCTGTGCATCTTTGCTGGAGCGCGATTGCGCGGCGGCCATCTGCACCAAATGTTCGAACCTGCCGGGGTCGAGAACCTCGGCCATGATGGTGGCTCCTTTCTTGTGAAGCGGCCGGGCTGTCGCTGACGACGCGGTGATCAGCGAGGGCGGGGAGCGTACGTGCGCGATGTTGCGGGGGGTTGCTGCACGACCGGGGGCCGGCCGGCCGCTGCCAAGCCGCAGACCTCGTCTGCATGGGACCGTGGGAGCTCTCGTGAGCGGTCAACGCCGTACACAGGCAGGGTCCAAAACTCATCAAAGGTGAGACGGACAGGGGAAGTTGAGTGCTGTTTTGGGGTACACGGAGTTGCATGACCGATCACGAGAGCACGACCACGGGCGAGGACCTGGGACCGATGGAGCGCGGGACGTCGCAGCGACTTGCGGCACGTCAACACATGTGGGTGCAGTCGTGGACCGCGTTGTGTGTCTTGGCGGCCCTGTGGGCGCTGGCCGGCGCCGCGGGGTGGATCCGGGGCGTCCAGGACAGCTGGGCGTTCGCCACGTCCGGCATCGTAGTCCTGGCCTGCGCGGCTTGGGCCCGTCGTTCCGCGATCCGTAACGCCCCTCCACGACACCTTTGAGTGCTCGCGGCTCCGATCCCCGCCGACCAGACCGGCATGCACGGCCACACCGTGATCCGCTGGGACGCCTACGCCAGACGCGACTCGGCTGAGTACCTCGCTGCACGGGCTGAGGACGACGCCCGCAAGAGCCGTTGGATCACCCTTGCGCGGATCACGCCGGACGTTCGAGCCCGTAACACCCGTACCAGGGCTCCCCGTGGAAGGTCGCATGTGGGTCAGCTCGGCTCGCGACCGGGGATGGCGGCAAAGTCAGCGGCAGGATCCGTCCGGCAGCACGCTATTCGGGGTGGGGTGGGGCGGTGGTTGCTTACCTCTCCGCCCCGGCCTCGGGATCAGATGGCGGGCCGGCGGCTGCCACGGCGCTGATGGCGTTGGCCGCGTACTGGAAGCGGGGGAGCGCGGCGTGCAACTCGGGCAAGGCGGCAGCGGCCTGCGGGCCCCACTGGCGCAGCAGGTGAACCAGGTTGGTGGTCTCGTTGTTGCCGAGCCCGTCTGCGGCCAGGCGTGCGCGGACGGCGGCGAGCAGGGCCGGATCGAAGGGGAAGGCGGGGGCCTGGAAGCCGCCTGCGGCGTCGAGCGCGCGGGGGCGTCGTTCGAGGTCCCGGGCCAGTAGCGGGACGGCCTGTCGGGGCGCGACCTGGACAAGCACGGCCAATGCCTGGTCAGCCGTCTCGTCGTCGGGTTGGGCGGCGAGTTCGGCGAGGGCGGGCGCGGCCTCGGCGGCGGCCGGGCCGAGCTTGCCGAGCAGGGTTGACGCCGGGTAGTCGGCGGCGAGTGGGGCGATGGCCGGGACGAGTCGTTGGGGAGCGCTGCGGGAGAGGTGGCATGCGTGGTCGGCTGCGGAGAGCGCCTCGGCCCGCACTTCGGGGCGGCCGTCGCGCAGGGCGGCGTCCAGCAGGGCGAAGGCAGCCTCGCGGTCTGCCTTGGTGTCGCGGCGAAGCAGGCTGTCGACGATCGCGAGCAGCGGCTCCCGGTAGTGCATGCTGTACCGGTCGACGGTGATTTCGCGGGCGGGCAGCAGGCCGAGCGCGGCACCGTGGTGGGTGTCGGTCCAAGGCTCCCCGGCGGCCAGAGCGACGAGGAGCGCGGCCAGACGCAGCGGCGCGGGCGTGGCTGCACCGAGCAGCGCGCGGGTCTCGACGGCGGCTCCGGAGAGGTCGACCCGGCCGAGGGCGATGAGAAGTTCGGCCCGGACCCCGGGATCGGCCTCGGCCGTCCACCGGCTTCTCAGGGCGACCGGGGCGGCCTCGGTATTGCGGGTGTGGCCGAGCGTCCAGGCGGTGAGCTGACGGACGTTTACGGCTTCATGTGCCAACAGCGGTATCAGCAGCGGGATTTGGGTGGCAACGGCGGCCCGGACGGCGCCCTACACCTCCGGCGCCCAGCACGGACTTCCGTCTCTCCTCACCCATGAACTGGCTTGCGCTGCGCAGCACGCTGGCCACCGGCAACCAGGCGGCCCTCGACGAGCTCGCCGCGTCCCTGACCGAGGCGGCCGCCGCACCGCCAAAACTGCCGGACACCGCCGAGGGACACCGCCTCGCCGCCGCCCTGCATGCCTACGCCACGTCCACCGGCCGGCCCGCAGCAGCCCAGCCCGCCGAGGCCGGCCGGCCTGCAGCATCCGACAACACGCAAGCAGAGCCTGAACTTGAAGTCGAGGCTGAGGTGGAGCTTCAGCCGGGAGATGAGCGGGACGAGCCGGAAGACGCCCCGTTCCCCGCGTTGAAGCTTCTCAAGGACGCGGTTGGCCGCTCGAAGATGCACCCGATCAAGGTGATCCGCAGCGAGGAGCGGGAGAGCGGGCCGTGGCCGCTGATCAGTGAGCACATGGACGGTGAACCGCGCTGGGTTCACCCCGACGTCACCAGCACGCGCGTCCCCTACGACCGGCCGAACGGCAAGCGAGTGCGACGTGACCGGCTTGATGTCCCGGACATGTTCGGCGACGGTGTGCTGTGTCTGATCGACCGCAACGGCAGCTACCCCTCGGCCTGTTCGGCCGTGCCGCTGGCCCCGAACAAGCTGCTGCACACCGGCCCCCTCGAAGCGTTTGACAGGGGCGGGGCCGGCATCTACCTGATTGACATCCCGCAGTGGACCCGCACGGACATGCCCCACCCGCTCGGACGGATCATCGACCGGCCCGACGATGAGGGCCGCGTGTGGGTGACCACCCCGCACATCAAGCAACTGGCCAGGCTGGTGCGCGACGGCCATCTTCCCGCGATGCCGGCCATCTACGACTCCTGGACCGGCAACGCGAATGAGTCCCTGTTCAAGCCCTTCTACGAAGCGGCCCGCACAGCCCGCGCCGATCTCATCCAGGTGGGCGGTGAGCCCTACAAGTCCTACAAGACCCGCCTGTCGATCGCGCTGCGTCTGCTGTGGCCCAAACGTCAGGAGCAGAAGTCCCCGTTCTGGCGGCCGGACTGGCGCATGAGCATGGTCGCCGAAGCCTCCGTACGCCACTGGACCGTCGCCTTCAAGGCGGTCCAGGAAGGCCACCGGCTCATCGCCCTGCGCAATGTCGATGCGGCCGTCTTCTGGACACCCCCCGGCACCGCCCCTGACACCTACCGGATCGGGACCGGCTTCGGCGAGGTCAAGGCCAAGTTCATCCAGCCCGGCCAGATGATCCCCGAAGGTGACGACTGATGGCCGGCCCCACCGGCCGCGGCGCCTCCCTGGGCGCGGCCCTCAACGACCTCCTGCGCACTCGCGTCACCCCCCCCCGCCACCGCCTCTCCTCCTACAACGCCCAGCACTGGCACGCCCAGCTGAGCCAGCTCACCGGAACCCACCGCGGCTACCAGGCCCTGGAAGAAGCCGGACTGGAGGTGACGGCCAAGACCCTGATCAACTGGCTGTCCGATCCCGAGTACAACGTCCGCCGCGGCTACCGCGACCTCATCCACACCGCCTATAAGAACGTCGCCATCGTCCCGGCCGACCCAATCCCTCAGCAGGTCAAGGACGGCCAGTACGAGATCAGCGGCTACGTCACCACCGGCACCGACCGGCGCAACCGCGGAACACCGGACGCGGCTCCCCTGCGGATCGATGGGAGCCGCGGCCACTGGACAGCGATCGAAAACCTCTGGATGGCCGACGAGCTCAGCGACGACGCATTGGAAGACCACTTCATCGACGACGTCATCGTCGAGGACATCGGCGAGGGCACCGACGGATGGGAATTCGACGGCGGCAACTACTCCGTCGAACTGAGATAACAAGGCATTCCGCCGGGACAGAGAGGAGGACATGCCTTTTTCTCTCTTCCGGGTACTCCGTCCTGACCCGTGACGTGGATCAGGGCCGCCCCGGACCGTTGCACGGCCCGGCGCGGCTGAAGTGCAGAGGTCGGACAGCGGGCGGACGGACCACGTCCTGGAGGACATCGCTGTAGTACAACGGCAGGTCCTCCGGGCCCCCACTCCCGCAGCCCCCACTCCCACATCCGCTACTGCTCGCGGCCGAACGCGGCGGCTTCGATGGGGAACCGCACCGCGTTGGGTGCGGTCAGCTCCCGGTTGAGCACGTGGAGCGTCGAGGGAGTCAGCTCCCGCCCCAGCTGCGTGGACACGATCCGGAACCCCTCGGAGTCGGCGCTGACGGCGATCGAGCCGAGCGCCAGGTCGGGGCCCCGGGGGCGGGCGGGACCGGGGGTCCCGCCGACGAGCCGTGTATCCAGCCAGGTCGGAACCTGGGCGACGTCGACGTGCCGGTGGTACGACGCCTTGTGGAGGACCTGCACGGGCAGCCGCTCGGTGGACTCGCGCGCGGCACGCACCGTCTCTCGGATCGCCTCGGCCTGTGCGGGCGGGAAGAGATGGGCGAACCGTCCCATCTGGCCGCCGGACGCGGTGGCCGCGTAGACGAGCACCAGGGTGAAGTCGCCCCGGACCATCGAACCGGCCGACTCCGCGGCCACCATCACGACGAGTTCCGGTGACGGCGGCCGCACGGTGCGGGGTGTCCTGTCCCGGTCGGCCAACTCGAATCGACGCAGCCGCTCTTCGTCCAGGACGACCTCGCGCGCCCCGCGGGCCTGGGCCTCGGGCGCGAGCCCCAGCAACAACCGCTGCCGCTCGGGCTTCAGGGGCGTGGGGCCCGCGTCCGGGCGGTGACTCGGCGGCAGCCGGTAGCCGGCCGGCGCGGGCCGAGGCCGATGTCGGGGTCGAGGACCTCCTTGACGGGCACGAGGCGGCCGAGCCCGTATCGCTCCACGAAGTCCTGGTGGTATGCCGGCAACCGGCCCGGCCCCGGGGGTGAGAGGCGCCACGGGGCAGCGCCCGCTCGTTCCAGTTCCTCGGCCACCGCCTGCGAGAGCACGGCGGTGCCCTCCCGGCGCAGGTCCACCTGAACGGCGTCCGCCGGTAGGGCCCCGCGGCCCGCGGCCCGGGCGTCCGGGGCAGGCCCGGACTCTGGGTCCGAGGCCGCACGCTCAAATGCCCTGCGCCAGGCGGAACTTCCCCCCGCCGAGCGGGGTGCGGCGGTAGCCGTCCCGGGACCAACGCAGTCCGGCGACCCATTCGGTGGCAGGTGTGCCGGGCGGGAGCAGCGCCGTCACGTGAGCCAGCGGACGGGAGCGGTGGACGGAGCTCCGTGAGCAGTTCCTCCGCCACGATCAACTGGGCGACGAGGCCGGCCACGGCACCGTCGGGTGCGCCGGGAAGCCGGGCTTCGACTGCCCGGTTCAGGTCGTCGCAGCGGACCGGGCCTGCGGCGGCCTCGACCACGGCGCGTACGACGGGGGTGTGGCGGAGCGTCCGGGACGTGGGACGGTCTCCTGGCGTGCCGTCGGAACCGGAGCCGGCCCGCCTCCGGGTCCGGCGCGACCGGGGCGAACGGGCAGGACCCGCCGGCCCCCGCGCACGCAGCACAGCCCGTTCGCCACCACACGTCGTGCTGCACACGGCACGCTTCGTCCTCGCCGACCGGCCGACGCTGCTCCCTCTACCAGGAGTTCCCGTCCCGACTCCAGCGCGGTGACAGGACGGCGACTTCCGCGGAGTGGGCCGTGCCCCGGGGGTGCAGGCGCAGCTGCACGCCTGCCTCCGTGAGCCTCACTGCGTCGAGCACCCAGTGCAGAGCGAGGCCATCCATCCGCCACCCTCCAGAGACGGTTCGGCATCGCGGCGCGAGCCGGCCGACGGGTGGAGCTGTCGGCGGTTCAACCGGCGAGGATCCGCTCCACTCCCTCGCGATAGCTCGTGACCTGGAATTCGGGAAAGCGGGCCGCGAACTTCGAGCTGTCGAAGATGTTGTCGTCGCCGTAGCGGACGAGCAGTTCGTACATCTCGTCGAGGGTCTTGACGAAGCGGCGCCCGAGGGCAAAGGCGAGCATCGGCAGCACCGTGTAGCCGACCTTGCGGCCGGTGACCTCGCCGGCGATCTCGATGAGCTGGGCGTAGGACTGCCGCTCCGGGTCGACCGGCAGGTGCCACGTCTGGCCGTAGGCATCCGGCGTGTTGCCGAGCAGGGCGAGAGCGCGGCCGGCGTCGGGGGTCCAGATCAGGGACCGCTTGGCATGGGCGTCGACCGGGACGAACGGCCGCTTGCCCGCCTTGATCCGGTCGAACACCAACGAGTTCGTGTAGCTCTTCGTCCGGCCGGGACCGTAGAACTCGGGCGCCCGTCCGATCAGGGCTTCGACCCGTCCGGTCCGCACGGCCTCGATCAGCGTGGTGGCGATCTGTGCGCGGACGCGTCCCTTGCGTCCGCCCGGTGCGAATGCTGTGGTCTCGGTCTGGGGCGTCGATGTTCCGGGATACATGTAGGTGTTGTCGAAGAAGGCGAGCTTCGTGCCGTGTTCGGCGCAGGCGTCGATGACGTTGCGCATCATGACGGGGAACCGTCGCTCCCACAGCTCCGAGTCCAGGGGCAGGCCGACGGTGAGGTAGGCGATGTCGCTGCCCGCGACGGCACGGCTGGTGGCGTTGGCGTCGGTGAGGTCTGCGGCCACGAGCTCGTCGGTGTCGTTCACCCGTGACGGCTTGCGGCTGACGAGCCGGATGTCCTTGGTGTGGTTGCGGTGGAGCTCGTTCACGAGCTCGTCGGCGATCGGTCCGCCGGCGCCGAGAACGGTCTGCATGGGGCCTCCTTGAGATGGGATGGTGCGGGTTTCTACGACAGGCCGGCCATGGGCGGCGTCGTGCCATCACGGATGCGGTCGACCGCCCCGGCCGGGGCACGGACCAGCCGATGTGGTCGTTGGCCGGGCCCTCGGGCACCTGGTCGCCGGTGTGGTGCCAGCGTGTCACCGAGGTGGACGGCAAGAGGCGATGAGCGAGGTCGTCGACTGCCCCGACCGGCTACGACAGCATGTCGTCGCCCAGGCTGATGGTGAGGGCCGGTGCGTGATCGGCTGGTCGAATCGCATCCGCCGGTCGGCCGTTGAGCGCCCTGCGGGCCCATTCCCGAGGGGCTCTGGTCCGTCCGACGTACACTATGTTTACAGTGCTAACAAAGCATAGGAGGGTGAAGTAAGCAATGTCAACATCGGGGAAGGCCGGTTACCACCACGGCGACCTGCGGGCGGCGCTGCTGTCGACCGCGATGGAGATGCTGGAGGGTGGTGAGCCCTTCTCGCTGCGCGCCGTCGCGCGCCAGGCCGGCGTCTCGCAGGCCGCGCCGTATCGCCACTTCAAGGATCGCGACGCCCTGGAGTCCGCGCTGGCCGTCGAGGGTTTCCGGGACCTGCTGGCCGACCTGGGCGGCGGGCGCGACCTGCCGGCCTCACTCCCGGACCTGGCCGAGTTCGCCGTCTCCTACGTCGCTTTCGCGCTGCGGCGCCCGGCTCTGTTCCGCGTGATGTTCGGTAAGCCGTGCGATGACGCCGACGACGAGCGGATCAAGGCCGCCGACGCCCTGCACCAGTTGCTGGCCGACGCGCTCCATCGACTCTTCCCTGCTGCGGACTCCTCGGCCCTGGCCACGGCCGGCTGGGGGCTGGCCCACGGGCTGGCCTGCCTGCACCTCGACGGCAAGCTGCAGGCCGCGTCGGCCGAAGAGGTCGCCGACCGGGTGCGCGGCGCCTTCCTTGCCATCACATCGGTCGGCTCCTGAGGTGTGCCACCCGCCCGTTGTGCACCTCGCGTCCTTCATTGTTGACGGTGCTCACATCCCGTGCGATGCTCGATGTGAGCGCCGGTAACATAGGAGGAGGCAGTCCCTGGCAGCGACCACCAAGCCGACCGACCGCGACCGGACCGTAGAGGTCGATCTCGGAGGGCGTCTCGGCAGCGTCCCTGAAGGCGGCCTCTTGGCCGGTTCCGCAAGGACACCGACCTCGACGAGGTCGAGCGAGACCTGCGGGTCAGCAGCCTCGGCTTCTTCACCGGATTCTGAAGAACCGCGTGGACTGCCGGATCGGGCCCATGCTGACGCCGAACTTGTGCTTCCGCATCTCCACGACCCGGCTCGCGAGGCCCGCGCGACCCAAGATCCGGGCCCACCTGCCCCGGGAACTGGGCCGGCTGGGCATTCCCGGACCTCGGGATCGTCTCCGTGACGGCCTTGCGGTGCGAGGTGTGCGGCAGTGACTTCTACACCGAGGCGCCGCGGTCGGCATCGCCGTGAAGCCGGCCCGGCACGGTGGGCTGGGCCTGCTCGACCTGGTCGCCGGGCTGAAGAACGACTCCCGAAGCATCGACGTCCCCATGGGTGACTCGGGTCGTGGTCGCCCTCACGGCGCCGATGGGCTGCTCAAGTACACCAGACCGACGTCCACCAGCGCCCCCAGGACTTCACCCCGCCCGGCGGCGTCGAGCGCGAGCAGTGGGCGCGGATCCTGACCCCCGCGTTCAAGACGCTGCGTGCCCTGGGCATCCGTTGACAGTCCACCGGCTACGACGTCCCGTCACATCGTGATCCCGGTCCGCATGAAGGAAGATCAGCCATGACCAAGCGCGTGCTCAACGTCGTCACCAACGTCGGCCACTACGACGACCCCTCCCACACCACTGGCCTGTGGCTCTCCGAGCTCACGCATGCCTGGCGCGTCTTCGAGGAGCACGGCTACGAGCAGACTCTCGTCAGTCCGGCCGGCGGCGCGGTGCCCCTGGAGCCGCGCGCCCTGAAGTTCCCGAACTATGACAGGACCGCCAAGGCATGGCGCGCCGACCCCGAGAATATGGCGCTGCTGTAGAACACGGCGAGCCCGCTCCAGATCGACGCATCCGCGTACGACGCCATCTATTTCACCGGCGGACACGCGGTGATGTACGACTTCCCCGACAGCGAGGGCCTGCAGCGCATCACCCGCGAGATCTGCGAGCGCGGTGGCGTCGTCTCCTCGGTCTGCCATGGCTACTGCGGCCTGCTCAACACCCGGCTCTCCGACGACTCCTATCTCATCGCCGGCCGCAGGATGACGGGATTCGCCTGGACCGAGGAGGTTCTCGCCCGCGTCGACAAGCTCGTCCCGTACAACGCTGAGGAGAAGGCCAAAGAGCGCGGCGCGCTCTACGTGAAGGCGACACTGCCGTTCGTCCCCTACGTTGTGACCGATGGCAACCTCGTCACCGGCCAGAATCCACGATCGGCCAAGGCCACCGCGAAGAAGGTCGTCGAAGCCATCGAGGGCAACGCGTCGATGGAGTGAGGCCGAGTCGAGACGCAGTCCTTCCGTGGCGGAGGGACACCAGATCCTTATGCGGGCCACCGAACTCGCCCGCAGCCAGGCCGCGTCCGGGTTGGCGATGATGCGCGACATCGCCCTGAAAACGGGTGGCCACCGGTGATCTACTCCCGCGCGGACGGCTACCAATTCACCGCCGACCCCAACGAACTGGAGACCTACGAGACGGCCCGGGTGCATGTGCTGCTCACCGAAGTCCGTCGCCTTATCACGGGGACCATCGCCCCGCATGCCGCCTTGGATCCGGGCGACAAGCGGATACGCCGCATCGTCGCCCAGCTCAACTCCGTCGAGTCCACCCTCGACCTGATCGCCTGAACCGAGGGAGGCGGACCTCATGCACCAGCGCCGGTATCCCTCGGACACCACCGATCTCGAATGGCGGCTCATCGAGCCGCTGTTGCCGGTGCCGGCCTGCCAAACCCCGCGTGGCGGCCGCCCGGAGACCCATCCGCGGCGCGAGATCGTCGACGCCCTGCGCTACCCACACCCATCCGCATCCGGATGCAGCCACCGACGATCCGACTCGCCCTCGCTGCCTTGCGCTGATCGCGGACAGGAATGTCCATCGCAATGGCACTTGGGCTGTCACAGGAGGAACCGCTCCGGGCGGAAGTCCGCGAGCATCTCATCTCTCTTACCGCTGAGGATCTCCGAAGCGAGCAGTCGGCCGATTACCGGCCCGAGCGTGATGCCGCTGTGGGAAACGGCTTCGTAGTAGCCCGGCACAGATGGCACCGCTCCCACCGAGGGGAATCCGTCGACTGGGATGGGCCGGTTGGCTACTCGTGTCTCTGCGATGTGGGAGGTGCCGAGCTCGGGGACGACGTGCCGCGCCAGTTCGTGCAGACGCCGTGCCAGTTCCGCCGGATCTTCTCCGGTATCGATAAGGGCGTCGACCTCGCGGCTGTGGAGGACCACCGACGCGTCTCCGTCAGGGCGGATCTCGATGTGAGGGGCGTGCATGGCCCGATGCACCGGGACCTGAGCGCAGCCGAGCCGGGTGAGGACGCCGGGTTCTTGGCGCATCGGCAAGTGCCTGGCAACGAGCCCGGCGACGTGGGAGGCGCTGGGGCCTGCCGCGTTCACGACGGCGTTGACGTCGAGTCGGCTCCCATCGGACAGCACAAGTGTCTGGATGCTCCCATCGGCACCGGCTCCGATGTCACAGACCGGGGTGCCGCACCGGAGCTCGGCGCCGGATGCGACAGCCTGGCCGACCAGGTGGCGGACGAGATGACGTCCGTGCACCCAGGCTTCGTCGGGGTAGAAGACGACTGGAACGTCGCCGGGCACCGTGAGAGCAGGTTCGAGGAGGCGGCGTACCTCGGCCCCCGTGTACACCTCGGCCTGGTAGTCCCAGCTGGCCAGCAGGTCGGCCGTCTTCAGTAGCTTCGCTTCATCCGCTGGATTGTCTGCCCAGCGCAGATGGCCGCTGGGATGCCACCATGAGCCTGGCCCGATGGTTCGGGCGAGCTCACGATAGGTTGCCATGCCCGCGACGTTCAGGTCGAAGTAGGACTTGCGTGCGGTCTTGTTGCTGGCGTTGGCCCATGAGAATGACCAGTTGGTAACGCCCTCACCCGGCTGTCCAGCGTCAATGAAGGCCACCTTGACGCCGTGCCGGGAGAGGTTCCAGCCCACGCTCGCCCCGAGGACGCCCACTCCGATGACAGCAACAAGTTCAGGCAGCTTTGCGGACCCGATTCTCACCACCGCCCCCCTTCCCAGATTACGGGTGAACTTTCGTTTCTAGCATCTAAGACCGCACTACAGCCCACCAGTTGCGGAAGGTCGCACATCACCGGTTATGGCACGGCTTCTGACCTGGTGACGCGCGGTGTCGTCCCGCATGGCCTTGAACGCCACCGAAGGCCACCGCAGCAAATCGGTCGCCACCTGCGTGGCGAGGTGCATCCAGATGCGGCTGTACCCGCGGACGACCTGTGGAAGTGCCAGGATGCCTTCAGCACTACTCAGGACGATCTAGGTATGCACGCCCAGGCCAAGTGCGGCATTTGCTGCCTAGCATCCTGAGCATGAGTTTCGTTGAGCGAATGGCCGGATCGAATGACGAGACGGAGGCGCGGCAGCCGGTGCAGCGGGGTACGACGTCGCTCGTACTAGGTACAGTCGCCGTCGCGTTGATGGCCTGTCCTTGGCTTCCTTCCTCACTCCCGCCATGGGTCCGCTTTCCTCCCGTGTACTTCATCGTTCCTGCGGGGATTGCGGCGGTCGTCTCAGGCATCGCCGCTCTGCGCAGGATGCGGGACCGGGAGGGAACCGATCGTTTCCGGGCCCGGGCGGGTGTCGCGCTCGGCACCACGGCCATCGTGATTCCGCTGGCCGTGATCGTCTGGGCGATCTGGGCACTGGGCCAGGCCTATCAGTAGGGGGAGGCTTGAGGTTCAGAGATGGCTCTATGGGGGCGGCCACCGGTACGTCGTCCTCGTGGAGAAATCCATCCTGCGCTGCCGCACCGCCGATCCCGCGGCGGTGGCGCGGGACCCAGCCCCTGGTCCTCGACGGGGAGCATGGGACCGGCCTGATCGGCGCTCATGAACCGGCCATCGTCGACGCGGCCTTCGAACGCGGTGAACGACACGTCGGCATCGCCGTCATCGGGCTCGGCCTCCACCACCCCGATCCCGGGACCATCCTGCCCCGCGTCGCTCAGGCGCTCCGCGCCACCGACCCCACGCGGCAACATCAAGGCACTGTGGCGCTTGCGCACGTCGCGCGACTGCACCGCACCGTCGACCGGGAATGCCTTGCCCTGCTGCGCACCCAGCCACGCGGCAACGAAGCCGACGACGATCTGTGGGACTTCGTCCCACGCCGCGATCTGCCCTGGTGGCTCTGGCGCCACCAACTCCCAGGACAGGCCAAGTGGTTTCTCTTCGAACGCTGGCGCCAGTGAAGGTGCCCAGACAGGTAGCTACTCGGCGGGAAACCATCACCCACATCGTGGGGATCGCAGCGCCAACTCCCGACAGACTCCCGAACTTCCGACAGACCTGCTGATCAGCGACTTTCATGCTGCGCCGTGCCGGTATCGCGGATTGAGGCTCGCGGGGCACCGACGGAAACCCTCGGCGCCCCGGCCCAGGTTCACAGTTCGCCGGGGGAGTGGCCCAAGGCCCCAGGGCCAGCACGGTGATCGGAAGCACGGGCA
This sequence comes from Streptomyces sp. NPDC006691, assembly GCF_042869955.1. NCBI lineage: Bacteria > Bacillati > Actinomycetota > Actinomycetes > Kitasatosporales > Streptomycetaceae > Streptomyces > Streptomyces sp. NPDC006691. Next base: position 3,992 of record NZ_JBIAGW010000017.1, on the reverse strand, counting down.
CGCCCTCGGGCAGGCCGGAGGCCGCACGCCGGCTGTCCTGCGAGTTGGGTGAGGGGGAATCGATCCTGAGGCCGTGACCGTGTGGCAATTCGCCGCCCGCGCGTCAGCGGGGGATCGGAACGCCTCCAGGTGCGCTCAGTGGTCTCGGGCTGACCCATCCACCGCACAACGCGTCGAAGCGCCGAAGCCGGGCCTGTGTACCCGGCGTTGATCAGTGCGGGTGATGTGGCCTGTGTCGGTGTCTGCACGACCGGGCTCGATACCGCGGCGGGCCCTGGGCAGCGGCGGCCGGTAGGTGGCGGCAGCCGTTGCAGATGGCCGGGTCCGTGCAGGGCAGATCGTCTGCTTTCCGTAGCTGAGCTGGCGGCTTGCTACGGCATAGATGCGCCGTACCCCGACAGCACAGCCCGTCCCCGGCTCGAAGCCGAGGACGGGTCCCTTTTCCTGGGTGGGCTCCACGTTCGGACTGATGCCCTGTGTCGGCTAGTGCTGGGGGTTGAGGACGTTGCCGTGGGTGCAGTGGCCGGTGGTGTTGCCGTTCCAGGCTCCGCCGACGGGAACGACGGCGAGCTCCTGGTGACACACCGCGTCGGCGGTGAAGTTCCAGTTGTTGGCGGCGTTGACACCGCCACCGAAGTTGTCACCGTTGTCGGCCTGGGCGGGGGAGGCGAGGGCGAGGCCCGCGACGGCGAGCGCAGCCACAGAGATGATCTTCTTCATGCCTGGGGAACGATGGTCGTGTGCAAGGGATACGGGCGCGTCACCCGGGTGTCGGAACGGATGAGGCGGGGCCGGATTACGGCGGCTGCCTGAAGCCTGGCCACGGTCTGTGTCCTAACGTCTGCTGCGCGTCTGTTGCGGTCTTTGCTGCACCAGCTGTTGCGCTACCTGGTGCACCCGGGCTGTTCCGGTCAGCGTATCCGCTGGTGAGACACATGGCGGAGCGTGGAGGAGGGGCAGCCATCTCCCCATGCAGACTCCCCGCGCCCGATGACCACGTACCCGATGACCACATAAAGGAGAAGGTGGCGGGAACGAGGCTGGTGATGCGCCTGGACGGCCCGTTTTCCTCGCCCGGGTGTCCATGGGCGAGGTGGGTCAGAGTTGGAGGTGGCGCAGGGCGTTGATCACGGCGGCGATGGCCGGCTCGTCGGCGCGTTCGCGGTGGTGGGCTGCCATGAGGTCAACGTGCCACTCGGGCATGTCGCTCACGTCGAGTTCGACCAGGTTGCGGGTGGCCAGGTCGCGTACGACGGTGGCGCGAGTGAGGACGGCGATGGCCTGCCCGGAGCGCGCGAGATCTGCTGCGGTTTCGGCGGAGCTGATGCGGTAGAGCTGATGCGCGCGGGTGGGCGCGTCGAGAAGCTGTTCGTGGAAGAGGTCCGCACCGCTGCCCCAGAGGTTCACGGCGAGGGGGTGACCGCTCAGCCGGGCGGTGTCGCAGCGGCGTGCCGCGAGCGGGTGGTCCGGGTGGCAGACCGCGATGACCGGCTCACTGCGGAACTTGTGCAGCCGTACCTCGGGAGCGTGCGGCAGCGGCAGCGTGATGGCGATGTCCGTCGTGCCTGCGGCCACTCGTCGCAGGGCGCTGGGGCTGTGCTGGTCATCGACGACGACGGCGTACTTGAGTGGTTGGAGGGCGCCGACGACGAAGGGAACGGCCAGAGGCGCGTAGGTGGCGTGGGTGGTCAGGTGCAGGGTGCCCTGGGTGTCGTCCTCCCGGGCGATGTCCAGGGCCCGGTCCGCCATGTTCAGGCACCGCTGTGCGTGGGGCAGCAGCCGTTCTCCTGCGGGGGTCAGCGACACCCCTCGGCTCGACCGGTCGAGCAGCGGCCGGCCGATGAGCCGTTCCAGCCGGCGCAGACGTTCGCTGACGGACGGCTGCGCGACGCGCAGCTCGCGTGCTGCGGCGGAAAGCGAGCCGGCGGAGGCCGCGGTCACGAAGACACGCAGGTCTGCGAGTTCCAGAGCCATAGGCGCAGCCTATCGCTAGCCGCTTTGAATCATGGGGTTCCTTGGGGCCGGTGGCGTCCATAGCGTGCGGGTATGACGTCCCCACTTGGTCTGAGGAGCCTCTCCGTGTACGAGTTCCACCAGACGGCTGTCGATCTCGCCCCGGCAACCGCGCATGATCTGCCCGGGATCGTCGCCATCCAGAATCACACAGCCGCGACCTCACACGCCCGATTCGCCACCAGGCCGTTGGGTATGGAGGAGCGGCGCGAGTGGTTCGCGCAGTTCTCGGAGTCGGGCCTGTACCGGATGCTTGTCGCCCGCCGAGGTAGCCAGGTTCTCGGTTATGCGTGCAGCCAGATTTACCGCGATCAGGAAGCTTTCCGAGAAACGGTCGAGGTGAGCATCGGGCTGGCTACGGGCAGCAGAGGACAGGGACTGGGAACCTCGCTGTACCGAGCGCTCTTCGGCCTCCTGGCCGACGAACCGATACATGCCGTGCTCGCAGGCATCGCCCTGCCGAACGACGCCTCGGTGGCTCTGCATCGCCGGTTCGGCTTCTCTGACGTGGGGACCTTTTGCGAGTACGCCGTGAAGAACGGCCAGTACATCAGCTCGTTGTGGATGCAACGGTTGCAGTCTGACCTGCTCTGAGAGGGGCGAGCGGGGTGACGCCGGCAACCTCCGGGCGTTGGCGCCCGCCTTCGACCATGGCCGCATCTTGTCCGGCGGAACAGCAGGAACTGCCTGATGTCGTCCTGCTATTCACTGCGGGACCCCGTGATCGGGGAGACAGGAGCTGGTGGTTCGTGTGGGCCGAGCCGGTGGTCGAGGGCGGCGCCGACATCGGGGCAGTTCGTGCGGATGACGTCGAGGAAGGCGTTCAGTGCCGGGGAGCGGTCGCGGGCATGGAAGGACAGGACCAGGTCGGGCAGAGGCGTGCGCGGGGTCACTTCACAGAACCATGTGCCCTGTCGTGGGGCCGCCAGCATGCGGGAGGGGCCCAGGCCGACGCCCACCCCGCAGGCGGCGAGGCCGATGATGGTGTGGATGTCCCTGGCGACGGTCGCGCCGGTGAGGGCCGGGCAGTCTTTGCCCAGGAGGGTGCGCAGCCCGGTGACGATGTCGGGCTCGTCGTCGGCGGACGCGACGATCAGGGGCTGGTGCCGCAGCTGGTCCACGTCCACCGACGACCGGCCCGCATACGGGTGCGTGCTGCTCACGACCGCGATCAGGTGGTCGTGCCCGATCGGCACCGATACCAGCCGTTCGGCCCCGACGCCTCGTGGCCGGCCCAGGCCGATCGTCACGTCCAGTTCGCCGGCGAGGAGCGCGGCCGTGCTGGGGCTGGTCGCCATCTCGTGCAGTTCCAGCCGCACGTCGGGCCGTTCGCGGCCGAACCGGCCGAGGACGTCCGGCAGGGGTTCGAGCAGCGCCGAGGCGATGAAACCCAGGCGCAGTCGGCCCGTCTCGCCGCGTGCCGCCCGGGCCGCGTCGATCGAGGCCGCCGCGATTTCGTCGAGTGCCGTGCGTGCCCGGGAGAGGAAGGCCGCGCCCGCAGCCGTGGGAAACACTCCCTGGCGGGTGCGATCGAACAAGCGGGCCCCCACCTCGCGTTCGAGGTCGGCGATCTGCTTCGACAGCGGAGGCTGCGCGATGCCCAGTGCACCAGCCGCCCGGCCGAAGTGTCCGTGCTCGGCGAGAGCCACTGCGTACCTCAGGTGCCGCGCCTCCACGTCAGCCTCCCGCCCATATCGCCCAGGTATCGTCAGCCAGTGTGTCAGATCTTTCACTGGATGACCGGGGTGGGGCCGCGGTGGAATGCGGTCATGACTGATTCCTCCTCCCCAGGCACCGTCTTCGTCTTCGTGCACGGGGCCTGGCACAGCTCCGGTCAGTGGGCGGCGACGCAGCGCGCACTGGCCGGACTCGGCGCCGCGAGCACGGCCGTCGACCTGCCGGGACACGGCTTCGACGCGCCCTTGCCCAGCGGATACCTCCAGCCGGGCCAGCCGGGCCTGCTGACCGAGAAGTCCGCG
>NZ_JBIAGW010000016.1:32027-180832 GCF_042869955.1 Streptomyces sp. NPDC006691 | reverse complement strand
AGGACGAGCGCCGTTCAGGCGCGATACGGGGTCCGGGGCGGAGCCCCGAACCGGGGGTGCAGGGGGCGCAGCCCCCTGCGGGGGTCCGAGGGGCGGAGCCCCTCGGAGGGGGTCTGGGGGCGGAGCCCCCAGGGGCCGGAACCAACCAACCCGGGGCAACGGGCGGGTGGGCGGGCAAACCCCCCGGGGTCCGGGGCGCAGCCCCAGGGGCCGGGCCCTTCAACCCCGGCGCACGGGCGGGCGGGTGGGCAACCCCCCAGGGGGCCGGGGCAGAGCCCCGGGGACGTCCGAGGGGGTCAGGGGGCGATAGGCCGCGGCGCCCGGCGGGCGCCACCACACCGCGGCGCCGGACCAGAAGCCCTCCCCCCGCAACACCCCCCGCCGCACCTTGTTCGTCGCCGTGACCGGCAACCCCGCCAGCACCCGAACGAACCGCGGCGCCATCTTCGTACCCAAGTCCGGTTGGGAGGACAGGAATTCGGCGAAGCCGGACGGGTCGAAGGTCAGCCCCTCGCGCAGCGAGAGCGCCGCCATCACCTGGTCCCCCGTCACCGGGTCGGGGACGGCGTACACCGCCACCCCCGTCACCCCCTCCCAGCGCGCAAGGATGTTCTCGATCATCGAGGCGGCCAGGTTCTCGCTGTCCACCCGGATCCGGTCGTCCGCCCGCGCCGCGAAGTAGAGGAAGCCGTCCGCGTCGCGGAAGAAGAGGTCACCGGTCCAGTACCAACCGCCCCGGCGGCGTTCCGCGTCGGCGGACGGATTGCGCCAGTACCCCTCGAACGGGTTCGGCGCCCTGTTCACCAACTCCCCTATCGCCGCACCCCCGTTGAGCAGCCGCCCCGCCCCGTCGAACCGCGCCCGCTCGCACTCGCGCCCCGTCTCCGGGTCGACCACGGCGAGGTCACCGCCCGGCGCGGCGCGGCCTATCGCGCCCGCCGGCGTGCCCGGGGTGCGCTGGATCGCGGCGCCGCCCTCGGAGGACCCGTACCCCTCGACGAGCCGTACCCCGAACCGTTCGGCGAACCGGTCCGCGTCCACCGCCCCCGCCTCCGTGCCGAACCCGATCCGCAGCCGGTGCTCCCGGTCGTCCGGCCGGGCGGGGTGGCGAGGAGGTACTGGACGGCCCGGCCGACGTAGGTGAAGTACGTGGCACCGTACCCCCGTACGTCGTCCAGGAACCGCGACGCGGAGAAGCGGTCCCGCAGGGCCACGCCCGCCCCGGCCACGAGTGCGGGCGCCCAGTTGGCGATCACCGCGTTGCCGTGGAAGAGCGGCATGCAGATGTAGTGGACGTCGTCCCGGCCGAGCCCGAAGTGGGTGGCCAGCGACTCGCCGGCCGCCGCGAGCCGCCCCTGGGTGCAGATCGCGGCCTTGGGGGCGCCGGTCGAGCCGGAGGTGAAGTACAGCAGCAGCCGGCTCGCGGTGCCGACCGGGCCCACCCCCGCCGCCACCTCGCCCGGCTTCGCGCCCGCGTACGGCGCGAGGAGCCGCTCGTACTCCTCGGTCCCGGTCACCACGACCCGTACGCCCGGCAGTTGGAGACCGTCGAGCAGGGGAAGGTGGGCGTGCGCGGTGATCAGGACCCTGCATTCGGTGTGCAGGATGTCGCGGGCCAGTTCGGGTCCGCGCCGGGTGGGGTTGATGCCCGCGACGGCGGCCCCGGCGAGGGCCGCCGCGCCGAGCCAGAGCGGGAACTCCGGGGTGTTGTCGAGCAGTACCCCGAGGTGTGGCTCTACACCCCGGGGCAGCAGCTCGGCGAGGAACGCGGCGCGGGCGGCGGCGCCCGCGGCGATCTCGTGGTGGGTGAGTTCCAGATCGCCGTACCGCAGTCCGGTCCGCCGGTCACCCCACTGGCGCTGTACGTACTCCGACACGGTCGGCACACGCTTCGTCATGGCGCCGCACGGTAGTTGACGAACCGTCAGAAAGTAACGTCCGAGCAGGCGTAGAAGGCGTTGCCGGTGTCCGCGATCGTCCAGACCGCGAGGATGACCTGGTGCCCGGTCCGGCCGGTGGGGATGGTCCCCTGGTGCGAGACCGTGCCGGGAGGCTGCTTGCCGCCGTAGGGCACGACCAGGAACGGCTGGGTGTCCAGCGCGGCCCGGGTGAGTTTCTGGGTCGGGTTCCAGCCCTGCTTGGTGAGGTAGTAGCGGAAGTCGGTCGTGGCGTGCCGGGCGGTGAACTGCCAGCGGAAGGTGTAGGTCTGACCACCCGTCAGTTGAGTGGTGGGCCAGCCCGTGCCGCCGCGCGGATCGTCCAGCTCGGCGAATCTGCTGTTGCCCCCGGCACACAGCGTGCCGTCGGCGGGGCCGGACGCCGGGAAGCCCTTGGGGCCCTCGACGGACTGCGGCTCCCACTGGATGTCGCCGCAGTTGGTGACGGTGCCGTTGGCGCACAGTTTCTGCCGGCTGATCGGCTGGTCGGTATAGCCGTGGCTGCTCGCACTGCCGGTCGCGAGCAGGGACGCGCCGGCGACGGCGAATCCCACCACAGCGGCACCGAGCCGCTGCTTCTTTCGCATGCTGTCACTCCTGGAGAACGTGGGGGAGTTCCGGGGATGGAGCTGCACGCGTGCGGTATTTCATGTTCCGGTCTAGACCAAGTCTCAGATTATTGACGGGAGTTGGACGTGTCCAGGCCAACGCCGAAACAACTTCGGCCGCCCCGGCCCGGCCTCGACCGCCCCCGGCCCCGCCCCGGCCGCCCCCGGCCCCGCCTCAGCCGCCCTCCCCCGCCCCCCGGCCCGTGTAGAACGCCACCGTCAGGTCCTTCACCAGCACCTTGCGCTCGTACGCGTCGAGTTCCACCAGGCCCCGCGAGGTCAGCCGGTGCACGGTGTCGTCCACGGCGTCCACCACCGAGGTCAGCACCGCGTCCCGGTGCCGGGCGTCGATCGCGGCGACCCGCTGGCGGCGCATGGCCGCCGCCACCTCGGGCGCGTACTCGATGCGGGTCGGCTGTGCCGAGTACAGCTCGATGCCGACCGGCTCCGTCTCCGACTTCAGCATGCGGGTCAGCGCGTCGCCGACGGCCTCCGCGTTGCGCAGTGTGGGCGCGTCCTCGTGGAAGGCGTCCGCCGGGAGCTGCGAGAGGACCCGGGCCATGGCCGCCTCCACCTGCTGACGCAGATACTGCTCGTGGTCGGCGACGGCGAGCGTGGCCCGCGCGGTGTCCCGGATCCGCCACACCACCAGGACCACCACCCGCAGCGCGGTCCCGTTGGCGTCGACCGCGCCCATCGGCTCGCTGCGCCAGTGCCGCAGCCGCAGGTCGACCCGGCGGCGGAGCAGCAGCGGGCTGATCCACACCAGGCCGGTGCGCCGCACGCTGCCCCGGTAGTCGCCGAACAGCGAGAGCACCCAGGCGAACCCGACGCGGCCCCGGCCGAGCCCGCCGAACGCGAGCACCGCCACACCCACCCCGAGGGTGAGCAGCGCCCACTGTTCGAGCCGGATGCCCCGGTTCGGGCGGCCCGGCAGGTGCAGCAGCGCGGTCAGGGCCCCGGGCAGCACCCCGGTCCACCAGAGCACCGTCCCGCAGCCGGCGAGCGCGAGAAGGCCGGCGGCGACGGCCGCCCCGCCGGTCACCGTCGGACCGGGCCTCTCCACGATCCCCGGGTCGACGGGGGGCGCGGGTCTGGCCGGTGCCGCCACCGCGTTGCGGGCGCCCGCCTGCTGGGGCGGCCGGACGACCGGGCGCGCGGCCGGCGAGCCGGCGGCGGGGACGGCCGGGACCGGACCGGTGTCGTCGCGGAACAGCAGGTGGACCGGGATCTCGGCGGTGTTCTCGCTGCGGATCACGGCCACCCGGCGCCCGGTGTCCGCGCCCGCCGGAGCGGGCGGGCGGGGCGCGTCGGGCGCGGATGGGGTCGGGGTGTGCATGCGCGTGCTTCCCTCCGTCGTTCCCTCCGTCTTGCGCTGCGTCATGCCGTCGTTCCCTCCGTCTTGCGCTGCGTCATGCGAAGAGCCGCCGCCAGGTTTCGGGGCCGGGGTATCCGTCGGCCTCCGCGCCGGACCAGCCCTGGGCGCGCTGGAACGCCTCGACGTTGCGCCGGTCGGCCTCGCCCCAGCGCGATCCGGGGCCCGAGGTGTAGTAGCGGCCGAAGCCCTTCGCCACGAGCCGCCGGCCGAGCTGGGTGACGTACCAGCTGTCCTGCCCGGGCCGGAACCAGCTCGGGCCGGGGTAGGCGGGCCCCGCGGACGGGGCCGGGACCGGGACCGGGCGTGGAGCGGGGCCGGGGGCCGAGACCGGGAGCGGGAGCGGGACCGGGCGCGGTCCGGGGCCGGGGCCGGGGCCGGCTGTGGCGGGGGGAATGTCCTTGCCCCTGCCCTGGACGAGCAGGGCCCACGTCAGCTCCCCGGGGATCCCGTCCGCGTCCGCGCCGGTCCAGCCCTGAGCCTGCTGGAAGGCGCGGGTCGCGTTCAGGTCGGCCGAGCCCCAGCGGGGTCCGGGACCCTCGGTGTAGAAGCGGGCGCCGCCGCGCTTCACCAGCATCTGCCCGAGCTGGGTGACATGGACGTTGTTGGCGCCCGGCCCGAACTGCGCGATCCCGGGGAAGGCCGTCGGCACGCTCTCGGAGTCGGCGCCGGTACCGGTGGAGGCGCCCGTGGCGGTGCCGGGCTCCCCGCCGCTCGTGCCGGCCGCGAGCCCCTTGTACCGGTAGGGCACGTAGTTGGCCGAGTTCTTCCAGTACGCGTACGGGGTCGCCTGCTTGCGGGTGCCGGGCGGGGTCTGCTCGTAGGCCGTGTAGTAGTTGTGCGTGTAGTCGGTCCAGCCGCCGAAGATCACGACGTGCGAGCCCTTGTTGGGGTTGGCCGGGTTGTGGAAGAGCAGGATGTCGCCGGGCTGGAGCTCGTCACGCGTCATCCGCACCGCGAACTTCGCCAGGCTCCCCGTCCACTCGTTGGTACCGAGGTCCCAGGCCATGGACACATAGCCCGAGCAGTCCTGCCGGTACCCGTCGGTCCAGTACGCCTCCATGTTGTACGGGACGGCGGCGCTCACCCACGTCTTGGCCCGGTTGATGATCTCGGCCCGGGTGATGGACCGCAGGGGGGCCGGCCCGTTGCCCGACGGGTGCCCGGGCGCGCCGTGCAGCCCGCTCTGGGCGCCCTGCTCGGTGGGCGGGCCGGGGTCGGCGGCCCGGTTCGCGCCGGGGCCCCCGGGCGCCGGCGCCGGGGCCGCCGCGGCGACCGCGCCGCCACCGAACACCACCGACGCGGCCGTCGCCGCCACCAGCGCGCGCCGGGCACCGCCGCTCGCCGCGGGGTGGCCGCCGTCGCGCACCGGGAGCAGCCGCGTCCGGCGCCGGTCGGCGCAGCCGGGGCAGCCGCACGCCCCGGTGGGCTCGTAGTCCTCGAACACCGGCCCCGGTGTACTGGCATCCATTCGCTGCCCTCCCGCTCGTTCCGCTCTCGGAGACTTCGGGGACCCCGGTGACGTCCGAGGTCTCCGGCTTCGGAGATCTTTTCCGCGCTTCCACCAGGACAGAGGTGTCCCTGCTGTCCCCACATGGGGCATTTTGACGGAACGAAACGGATAAAACGAACATCTGACAGCGTGGCGCTGGTCAAAACCACCCTCAGGAGTCCGGTAAAGTTTTCCGTGTCAGCAGGCGCCGCTAGCTCAGTTGGTTAGAGCAGCTGACTCTTAATCAGCGGGTCCGGGGTTCGAGTCCCTGGCGGCGCACGCACCACCGAGGCCCCTCGCTCAGCGCGAGGGGCCTCGGTCGTTTTCGGCCGGGCGCGCCGTCGCCCACGCGCCTCGCTCCCACTGGGCCCGGGTGAGCTCGTACTCGACCTCACCGTGCTCGGAGCCTTCGATCGCCTCCGGCCAGTCACCGGTGAAGGCGCGCAGGAAGGACAGGCCCGCCTTCTCCATCACACGCCGGGACCCGGCGTTGACCGCCATGGTGTTCGCGGTCACCCGGCTCACCCCGAGAGCCGTGAATCCCTTGCCGATCAGGGCCCGCGACCCCTCGGTGGCATAGCCGCGGCCCCAGGCCGCCCGGTTCAGCCGGTAACCGAGCTCCACCACGGCGGGGCTGTGCGCGTCCAGGGGACGGAATTCGAACCAGCCCAGGAAGACCCCGGTGCCCTTCTCCTGAGCGGCCCAGTAGCCCCGGGTCCCGAAGCACGGATAGTCGCGAAGGAGCCGGGGCATCGTCCGCGTCCGGATCACCTCGCGGCTCGTGGGCCGGCCACCGTTGATGAAGCGCATCACGTCACGGTCGTTGTCCAGCGCGAACAGCTCGTCGGCGTCGGACTCGGTGAACGCCCGCAGCACGAGCCGATCGGTCTCCAAAAGGATGTTCATGCCGCGATCCTCACCACCGCCGACCGGGGCCGCCACCGGATTTCCGCCGCGGTCGAGCCGCCCGCGGGCCGAGCCGCCCGCGGGCCCGGCCGGTTGCCCGCCGGCCACGTGCGGACCTGGCCGGTCGCGGGGCCGAGCACCTGGAGAGCCGACCGCTTGCGGAACCGGCGCTGGCGCTCGCGGGCCCGGCGACCGTCGCTCAGCGCGTGTTGCCCGCCAGGCCCAGGGCGTATTCGGGCCACCAGGCACCGGCCGGAGGGCCGCCACGGCAGGGGCCGTCCGATTCGCCCGGGCGCTTCACCCAGACATAGGCGTCGACCGCGCCGCCGCCCGTGTCCGTCGTCGGGCGCTCGCCCAGAGCGCGGCCCGGCGGGTTGCACCAGTTCTCGGCGGGGTCGCCGTCGGTGTACGGGCCGTTGCCGTTACGGCTGGTGTCGATCACGAAGTGCTTGCCGCCGACCTTCGCCGAGAGCCGCTGCCCGAACTCCCGGCTCGCCCGCGTGGTCTGGAAGTTGGACACGTTCACCGCGAACCCGTCGGCACTCTGGATGCCCGCCCGCCGCAGCGGTTCGTCCAGGGCCTCCGGGGAGCGCCACCCCGCGTTGCCCGCGTCCACGTACACCTTCGTCGTGGACTGCCGCTTGAGCCGCTCGACCGCTCCCTTGAGCAGGGCGTAGCGCGACTCGTGGAACTCCTGGGGGGTGCAGCCGTCGACCAGGTGCAGGATGGCGTCCGGCTCCAGGACGACCGCGGTCGGGCGCTCGCCGATGCCCCGGGCCACCTGGTCCACCCAGCCACGGTAGGCGTCGGCGTCGGGGGCGCCGCCACGGGAGAACTGGCCGCAGTCGCGGTGCGGGATGTTGTAGAGGACGAGCAGGGCCCTGCGCCCGGACCGGGCCGCCGACTCGGTGTAGCCGCGCACGGTCGCCTCGGGGCTCGGACCGCCGATCCACTCCCCCACCGGCTGCTCGGCGATCTTCCGGATGAGCGCGGCGTTCCGACTGTCCCCGGCCGAGGTGTACGCGGCCAGCTGGCGCGCCGCGTTGGTGTGGGGATCGACCCAGAACGAGCTGGTGGACGTGGCCGGTTGGGCCCGCCCGGACGGGACCTGGCCATCGCTCGCGGCCGGCGCGGGACCGCCGTCCGAGGCGCCGCATCCCGCGGTCAGCAGGGCCAGGACGACGCCCGGCGCACCGGCACGCATCGCCCGTCTCTTCCAACTCCCGTACATCACAGCCCCCTTGGCTGGATCGCGCTCCCGTACATCACAGTTCCTCTGACCCGATCGGCGCATCCGGCATCCCTCGCCGTGCGTGCGCGAAACTCCTCGACCCAACAACTCGGCAACCCGCCCGGCCCGGGGACGCGCCCGCCCAGCCGACGCGTCCGCCTCGCCAACTCACCGTGTTCGACAGGCCACTTGGCGTTATTTGGACCTAGGCCCGGAGCGAGCCGGGGTTCTAGAGTGATGTGGTCGACCCCAGCCCCGGTCGTCTCACGGCCCGACTCGACTGAACCTCCCGCGACGGCGCCGGGCTTCTCCCGCAGCCCGCGCACCGGCGGTAGAGGACCAGCCCGGCCGGCGGTTTCCGGGGGGAGCGGACCGTCGGCCGGGCTCGGTACCCGCCGACCGCCGGAGCGTTCCGGGTCCGGCCTCCCGCCCCGCGCGGTCAAGGCTTCGACGGCTTCGACGGGGCCGTTTCCCTCGCGTCGGTCAGATAGGCCGAGACCACCACGTTCGCGGTGTAGGACTTGGTCGTGCGGTCGTAGGTTCCACCGCAGGTGATCAGGCGGAGTTCGGCGCGGCCCCGCTGCCGCGGCCCGTACACCTTCGCCGCGTCGAAGTGGCTGCGCGGGAAGACCTGGACGTCGTCGATGGTGAACTCGGCGACCGTGCCGTCGGCGCCGGTCACTTTCACGCGCTGGCCGGGTCGGGCCGCGCTCAGGGCGTAGAACACGGCGGGCTTGCTCTCCGTGTCCACGTGCCCGACCAGGATGGCCGCGCCCGCCTCGCCCGGCCGGGCGCCGTCGCCGTACCAGCCGACCGTGTGGGGGGTGGAGTACGGCGGCGGGTCCACCGCGCCGTCCCCGTCCAGGCCGCGCCGCACCACCGGCGCGGCTATGCCTATGGAGGGGAGCTCCACCCGCCGCGGCGTCGCACCCCTGAGCGGGTCGTGGGCCGGCGGCAGCGGCACACCGAGCGGCCGGCCCACGGCGGCTATGTCACCGGTGGTCGGCGACGACGTGCCGCCGGGCCCGTCGCCCACGTCCCGGCCCCACAGCCACAGGCCGAGCAGCAGCAGGGCCCAGGCGAGACCGGTGACGAGCCGGCCGCTGCCCCGTGCCGAGGACATGTCAGTCGCCGCCGCCGCGCCGGCGCCGCACGCTGCGGGCCGCCACGGCGACCGCCGCGACCGCCGCGAGCGCGAGGCCGATCACCGCGTGGCGGGTGCCGGGGCCCTGCTCCTTGGCCTCGTTGGCGGCGAGCGTCGCCGCCCCGCCGCCGCCCGCGTGCACGGGCCGGTACGGGCGGGACTGGTCCCAGTCGCGGCCGTGGTCGCGGTCATGGTCCCGGTCGTGGTCCCGGCCGTGCACCACGGTGAGCCGGCCGCTCGCCTTGCCCGAGCTGTCCTTGCAGTTGACCCAGATGTCGTAGTCGCGGTCCTGTGCGTCCGAGCGGATACGCGCCTGGGCGTAGAGACCGCCGTCCGCGGCCGGCGTGAAGCGGGCCTCCGAGACGAAGGCGTCGGACGTGCCGACCGCCTCGCGGCCGCCGCACACGCTGACCCGCAGATCCACCTCCCCGCCGGGAGCCGTGGTGCTCGGGGTCACCCGCACCGATCCGTGCGGCTCGGACTCGGCCACCGCGGGGGACGCGGGCAGCACGGTCAGGGCGGCGGCGGCCATCGTGGCCGCACAGAATGTGATGGGACGGATGCGCATCGTGAACCTCCTGTAACCGAGATTCACGGCTGGGCCCGCATTCCGCATCCCGAGGGCGTGGCGACTGGGCCGGATGGTCCACAGCCGCCCGCCCCCGAGGGCCCGGCAGGCTCAGACCAGCTTCACCAGATCGGCGATCGAGTCGACGATCTTGGACGGGCGGAAGGGGTACGACTCCACGTCCTCCGGCCGGGTCAGACCCGTGAGCACCAGGAACGTCTGCATCCCCGCCTCCAGGCCGGCCAGCACGTCGGTGTCCATCCGGTCGCCGATCATGGCGCTGGTCTCGGAGTGCGCGCCGATCGCGTTGAGTCCGGTGCGCATCATCAGCGGGTTGGGCTTGCCCGCGAAGTAGGGCTTCTTGCCGGTCGCCTTGGTGATGAGTGCCGCGACCGCGCCGGTGGCGGGCAGCGGGCCCTCCTGGCTCGGCCCGGTCTCGTCCGGGTTGGTGCAGATGAACCGGGCTCCGGCGTTGATGAGCCGGATCGCCTTGGTGAGCGCCTCGAAACTGTAGGTACGGGTCTCACCGAGCACCACGTAGTCCGGCTCGTGGTCGGTCAGGACGTAACCGATGTCGTGCAGCGCGGTGGTGAGGCCCGCCTCGCCGATGACGTAGGCGGTGCCGCCGGGCCGCTGGTCGTCGAGGAACTTCGCGGTGGCGAGCGCCGAGGTCCAGATGTTCTCGACGGGCACGTCGAGGCCCATGCGCATCAGCCGGGCGTGCAGGTCGCGCGGGGTGTAGATCGAGTTGTTGGTCAGGACGAGGAAGGGACGGCCCGACTCCTTCAGCGTCTTGAGGAAGGCGTCCGCACCGGGGATGGGGGTGCCCTCGTGGATGAGGACACCGTCCATGTCGGTGAGCCAGGATTCGATCGGCTTGCGCTCTGCCATGGGTGCGGACTCCTGCGTTCTGCGCGGTCTTCTCGCGCTGATGAGCGATCAGCTGGGGACGCCGGCGCACCGCACTGTGCGTTGCCGGCGCCCCCAGCCTAGTCAGGATCCGCCGATCCTGACCTGGCCGATTCCGGTTCGTGCCCGGGCCGGGCCATCTCCGTAGCCGGTTCGCGTGCGACCCGGGTGATCTCCGTGGCCGGTCCGCGTGCGACCCGGGTGATCTCCGTGGCCGGTGCGCGTGCGACCCGGCTGATCCCGGTGCCGCGGCCAGGTCAGCTTCCGGTGGCGCTCTTCCAGGCGTCCACGTAGTCCGGCAGGTTCTTGGAGATGTCCATCCAGTCCGGCTGGAAGACGTCGACGCCCTGCATCAGCTTGCCGAGCGCGACCGCGTTGGCGTCCGTGGCCTTGACGTCGGTACGGGCCGCGAAGCCGCCGCCGATCTCGCTGACCTGCTTCTGCGCCTGCTCGCTCAGCATGAAGTCCAGGAGCTTCTTGCCGTTGGCGCTGTGCGGGGCCTTGCTGACCAGACCGGCCGCGTAGGGCAGCCCGAAGGAGGACGGCTTGGTGCCGCTCGCGGTGCCGGGGAACCAGATGCCGAGGTTGGGCATGGTCTTGGACTGGGCGTAGTTCATCTGCACATCGCCGTTGGCGGCGAGCAGCTCACCCTTGTCGACCTTGGGCGCGAGCTTGCCGGTGGAGGCGGACGGGCCGACGTTGTTGGCCTGGAGCTTGCGCAGGTACTCCATCGCGGCCTCCTTGCCGCCGAAGTCGTGCATGGCCTTGATGACGAGCGCGGTGCCGTCGCCCGCGACACCGGGCGTGGAGTACTGGATCTTGTTCTTGTACTTGGCCTCCAGGAGGTCGTCCCAGTTCTTGGGGGCCTCCTTGAGGTCCTTCTTGTTGTAGATGAACCCGAAGTAGTTGTTGACGACCGAAGTCCACATGCCGTCGGGCGACTTGGCGCCGCCGTCGACCTTGTCCGCCCCGGCCGGCACGTACTTCTGGAGCAGCCCCTTGGCCTGGGCCTGCTGGATGAACGGCGGCAGGGTGACGAGCAGGTCGGCCTGGGTGTTGGACTTCTCGCGGACCGCGCGCTGCACCATCTCGCCGGAACCGCCCTCGACGTACTTGACCTTGATGCCGGTCTTCGCCTCGAAGTCCTTGAAGACCCGGTCGTACCAGCCGTCGCCCTTCTCCCCCTTGAGGCCGTCGGCGCTGTAGACGGTGACGGTCTTCGCGTTCGAGTCGGCCGAGGAGTCACCGCCGCAGGCGGAGAGCGTAGCGGCGAGGACGAGGCTGCCGGTGACGGCGGCGACCGGCTTGAGCGTGGTGAGGGTGTTTCTGTGCATGACGTTCGGGACTCCTGAGGTTCTCGGGTCAGCAGGGGTTCACGGGGTTGGGCAGGCGTTGGGCAGGGTTCGGGCAGGGTTCGGCAGGGCGCGCACCGGGTGTGCGTGCGGTTCAGCGGAAGGAGGCTCTGGTGCGGATGCGGGAGACGCCGAGCAGGACGAGCAGCGTCGTCCCCATGAGCACCACGGCGACGGCCGCCCCGGTGAACAGCGAGCCGCGGTCGGTGATCGCGAAGATCTGCACCGGAAGCGGGGTCCAGTCCGGCGGGTAGAGCATCATCGTGGCGCTCAACTCGCCCATGGACAGGGCGAAGCAGAGCCCCGCCGCCGCCGTCAGGGACGGCAGGAGCAGCGGCAGTTTCACCCGCCACAGCACGAGCGACGGCCGGGCGCCCAGGCTGGCGGCGGCCTGCTCGTACATCGGGTCGAGCCGCAGGATGGCAGCCGAAACCGACTGGTAGGCGAACGCCATGACAAGAACGGTGTGCGCCAGGATCACGATCCAGCGCGTCCCGTTGAGCAGCACCGGCGGCTTGGAGAACGCGACGAGCACGGCGAGCCCGACGACCACCGACGGCACGGCGACCGGCAGTACGAACAGGGCGTCCATGAACCGCCGTCCGCCCTTCTTCAGGGCGGCCGCGGCGAGCGCCGCCCAGGCGCCGACGACCAGCGCGAGAACGCTCGCCGTGAGCGCGGTGACCAGGCTGGTGGTGAGCGCCTGGAGCGAGTCGCCGGTGGTCGCGGCGCCGTAGTGGCCGGTGGTGAACCCGGACGGGAAGGCGCCCGACCAGTTGGTGGCGAACGACGCGGCCACGATGACGAGCAGCGGCAGCGCGAAGACGGGCAGGAACAGGGCGAAGAAGACGGTCCAGGTGGCCCAGCGGCCGCCCCGGCTATGCACCAACACGACGGCTCACCACCCGGTAGAGGCCGTAGAGGCCCACGGAAATCGCGATGTTGACGACGGCGACGACACAGGCGGCCGGGTAGTCGGACTCCAGGATCGCCTTGCTGTAGACGAGCATCGGCAGCGTGGTCACACCCTTGGCGCCGGTGAACAGGACGATGCCGAACTCGTTGAGGCACATCACCAGGACCAGCGAACCCCCCGCCGCGAGCGCGGGCAGCGCCTCCGGCAGGATCACCCGCCGTACGATCCTGGCCGGCCGCGCACCGAGCGAGGACGCCACTTCCAGCTGGGCGGTGTCCAGTTGCGAGAACGCGGCGAGCAGCGGGCGCATCACGAAGGGCGTGAAGTACGTGATCTCCGCGAGCAGGACGCCCCAGGGCGTGGTCAGGAACTGGAAGGGCCCGCTGTCCGCGCCGGTGACGTCCGTCCACACGCCGTTGGCCATGCCGACCGTGCCGTAGACGAACAGCAGGGCGAGCGTGATCAGGAACGACGGGAAGGACAGGAACACGTCGATGAACTTCGCGACGGCCTTCCCGCCGGGGAACGGCACGAACGCGATGACGAGCGCGAGCAGGAAGCCGAGCACGAGGCATCCCACGGTCGCCCCGACCGCCAGCCACACGGTCGTACCGAGCGCCTCGCGGAACGCGGCGGACGCGAACACGTCCGTGTAGGGCTGGAGGGAGGTGCCACCGGAATCCGGCGAGAAGGACTGCTGGACGACGAGGGCGAGGGGGTAGAGGAAGACGGCGGCGAGGATCAGGACGGGCGGCAACACCCAGACGGCCGTGGGTAGTTGACGTCGGTCCGCGCCGGTCCGCGGGCCGGTGGCGCCCGGCGCGGAACGGGTGAGCGCGGCAGCCGCCGGCGCCGGGTCACCGGCCAGTACGGTCGAGCCGCGCCTACGCACCGCTGACCCCCGCGGCCAGCAGCACCGCGTCTTCGGCGGCGAAGTGCAGGGTGACCTCGTCCCCGAGGGCCGGAGTGACCCGGAGCTCGCGGACGTCCGCCTTCACCCGGTGCCCGTCGACATCGACGTACAGCCGGTGCGTCGACCCCCGCCACTGCACCTCCGCGAGCTTCCCGCGCAGCGCGTTCGGCCCGGCCCCGAGGCCGACCAGGTGCGGACGCACACACAGCGTGGCCGTCGCCCCCCAGACCGCCTCGTCCGTGGCGACCGCGAGCTCCGTGCCGCCGAACAGCACGGATCCCGAACCCACGCGCACGGGAAGGAGGTTGGCGTTGCCGACGAACGACGCCGTGAACTCCGTACGGGGCCGCCGGTACAGGTCCTGCGGGGTGCCGCAGTCCCGGAGGCGGGCCCGGTCCATGACCGCGATGCGGTCGGCCAGGGTGAGCGCTTCCACCTGGTCGTGGGTGACGTACAGGATCGAGACGTCGGGCAACTCCCGGTGCAACCGGGCGAGTTCGGCCAGCATGCCGGAGCGCAGCTGGGCGTCGAGTGCGGAGAGCGGCTCGTCGAGGAGGAGGACGTCCGGGCGGATGGCGAGCGCGCGGGCGATGGCGACGCGCTGCTGCTGACCACCGGACAGCTCGCGCGGGTAGCGCTGGGCGTAGCTGTCCATGCCGGTCATCGCGAGGGCCTCGGCGACCCGCCCGGGGATCTGCCCCTTGGGCACCTTCCGGGCCTTGAGGCCGAAGGCGACGTTGTCCGCGACCCGCATGTGCGGGAACAGCGCGTACTGCTGGACGACCATGCCGATGCCCCGCTGGTGGGGCGGCAGGTGTGTCACATCGCGGTCGCCGATGAACACCCGCCCGCGCACCGGCCGGACGAACCCGGCCACGGCGCGCAGCGCGGTGGTCTTGCCGGATCCGGAGGGGCCGAGCAGCGCCATCACCTCGCCGGGCTCGACGGTCAGGTCGAGCGAGTCGAGGACGACGTTGCCGTGGTAGGCGACGGTGACGCCGTCGAAGCGGATGCCGCTGCGGCGCGGCACCCCCGGCGGGGCGGCGCCGCTCACTCGCCCTGCTCCAACTCGGCTATCACGTCCGGAAGTTCGGCGATGGAGCCGAGCACATGGGTGGCGCCGGCCGCGGCGAGGGCCGCCTTGTCGTGGGCCCCGGTGAGGACACCCGCGACGATGCCGGCGCCGGAGCGCACGCCGCTGAGCATGTCGTACGAGGTGTCGCCCGCCACCACGATGTCGCGCACCGAGTCGACGGCTCCGGTGCGCAGGAAGGCACTGAGCACCATGTCGGGATAGGGGCGGCCGCGGCCGCCCGCATCGGCCGGGCACAGGGTCAGCGGGACGAGGTCCTGCCAGCCGAGCGCCTTGAGGATCGCGTCCTGGGTGACCCGGGCGAACCCGGTGGACAGGACCACCGTCCGCCCTTCCGCCGTGAGCCGCTCGATGGTCTCGCGGGCGCCGGGGACGGGGGCGATGAGGCCGCCGTCGACGAGCGTCCCGTACGCCTCCTCGAAGGCGGTGTTGGCCGTCTGCGCCTTGTCCTCGTCGCCGAAGAGGTGCCGGAAGACGGAGATCTTGGACTCGCCCATGGTGGCGCGGACGTAGTCGAGCATCGTGGCGTGCTCGGCGGAGCCCGGCTCGACGCCGAGCCGGTTTGCGGCGCTCGCGAAGGCCCGCTCGACGAGCCCGCCGTCGGCGACGGTGGTGCCCGCCATGTCGAGCACGATCAGGTCGCGGGTGGTCGTGGGGTTGTGCGCAGTCGTGGGGTTGTGCGCAGTCGTGGCGTCGTGGGTGTTCATCGTCATCAACTTCCTTACCAGTCCAGCTCGTTGGCGGTCTGCTCGGCGATGGCGGGCGAGCAGGTCATGCCGCGCCCGCCCGGTCCGGTCACCAGCCAGACCCCGTCCCGCACCTGCTCGCGGTGCACCACGCGCGAGGTGTCGGTGCACTGGGCGTAGACCCCGGCCCATCGGCGCTGGATCTTGGGCAGCGGCCGGCCCAGGAAGGACTCGACGACCCCGACGAGGTGCTCGTACGGCTCCTCCAGCACATCGAAGGCGAAGGGGTGCTCGTACTCGTGGGTGTCGCCGATGGTCAGCCCGCCGTCCGCGCGCTGCACCATGAGGAGCTGCATCCTGTGCGCTGCGGCGGTCTCCTCCTGGCCCTGCCCGGCGTTCAGCGCGTCGAGCGCCTCGCTCGCGTACGCCGGGTAGTAGCGGAAACTGTCGGCGTCGGCGATGGAGGTGGTGAGCGGCTCGCCCAGCGGGGCGGTCTGCATCATCTGGAGGCGTACGCGCCGCACGGGCAGCTCGGGGGCGAGCTCGCGGACGAGGCCGCCGAGCCAGGCGCCCGTGCACAGGACGACCGTGTCGCCGGTGTGCACATCGCCGTGGTCGTCGCGGACCGCACTCCCGTGCGCGCCCTCGATGACCTCGCGCACTTCCCGACCGCCCAGGAAGGTGTAGCGGCCGGAGGCCAACAGCTCAGCTTTCAATGCGAGTTGAGCGGTGCGCGGCTCGACGGCGGCGTCCCGCTCGCACCACAGGGCGGCCGTGAAGTCGCCGCGCAGGGCGGGGTTGAGGGCGCGCGTCTCGTCGGCGGTGAGGAGCTTGTAGCCGCGTGCGGCGGCGTCCTCGCGGGCCAACGCGGCCTCGGCGACGGCGAGTTCCAGGTCGGTGCGCAGCGGGGTCAGCGAGCCGTTGGCCCGGAAGCCGAGCCCGGGGACGCGCTTGCCGATCCCCTCCCACAGTTCGCGGGCGCGCAGCGCGGTGTCCAGCTCCTCGCCGCCGGCCCGGCCGCTGATCCATATCTGGCCGAAGTTGCGGAGCGAAGCCCCGCGCGCCTCGCTCTCGCGCTCGATGTGTACGACCTCGTGGCCGCGTTCCACTGCGTGCCAGGCGTGCATGGTTCCCACCACGCCGGCTCCAACGACGATGACTCTCACGGCGGCAACGCTCCTCGGGACGGGTGTCCCGCGCCGGTCCTGTTGGCAACGGGACGGTGAACGAGTCCCCAAGCTTGGACTAGACCCGTTATCTTCTCGTTATCGCGCGCCACGGTATCGCACCCCACCCCCTGGGTGCCCCGCCCCCACCCCCCTGGGGGCCCTGCCTCCACCCCCGCAAAGGCTCCGCCCCACCCCACACCCAGACCAGCACCGGTCCCACGAAGGGGCGGGGCCGTGCCGTTTGCGCGGAGCCACCTACAGGGGGGCGGGGAACCGCGCGAGAAGCAGGCACGGCCCGGCCCGCAGCCGAAGTCGGGTTACAAGGGCGCGGGGAACTGCGCGAACGGCCCCCGCGGGCCGCAGCCGGGGTGGGCCGGAAGCCGGCCGGGCCGGACGGCCGGCCGGGTCGGGGGGCTCGCCGGGCCGGGGCTCGCCGGGCTAGCGCCCGAGGTGGGTCGTGAAGGAGAACCGGTCCCCCCGGTACAGCGTCCGGACCCGCTCCAGCGGGCCCCCCTCCGCATCACGCGAGACCCGATGAATGAGCAGCATCGGCAACGCCGGCGGAGTCCCGATGAGCAGAGCCTCCCGCGGCGTCGCCAGCACGGTCTCGATGCGCTCGTCCACGTCGCCGAGCGTGAGGCCGAGCCGGTCGCGCAGATAGGCGTAGAAGGAGGAGTCGGGCTCGAAGTCCCGGTCCAGATCGGGCAGTCGGGCCACCGACGCGTACGTACTCTCCAGCCCCATCCGCTCGTCGTCGGCGAGCAGCACGCGCTCCATGTGCCAGACGGGCTCGCCCCGTTGGAGCCCGGTCTCGGCGGCCAGCGCGGGCGGACACGGGAAACGTTCGAGGGCGATGAGATGACGTCCCGGCTTACGACCCTGGCGGCGCACGCCCTCGGTATAGCTCGCGAGCGAGAGCGGCTGCTCCAGCTTCGCCCCGGCCACCACGGTGCCCCGGCCCTGACGGCGGAGCCGGCCTTCGAGCAGCAGCTCTCGCAGCGCCTGACGCACCGTCTCGCGGGCGACCTCGTACCGCAGGGCCAGGTCACGCTCGGTCGGCAGCGCGTCACCCTCCCCCAACTCCGCGATGAGCAGGGCCACTTGAGCCTTTACGGCGTAGTACTTGGGGATGCGTCCGTGGTCCGGGACGCCGGAGCGGATGGGGGCGCCGGGCGCCTGGTTCTCGGGGTATCCGACCGGCCCGGGACGGCCGGCTTGCGCGAGGGGGCCGGTCGGTTCGGGGCCGGTCGGTTCGGGGCCGCCGGTCAAGGGGTCGTTCGGGTTTTCCACAAGGTCGATGCTCGCACGGCCAGGTGAACGACCGGGGCCACCCGGCCCGCCCGCTCAGCGGCGCCGCACGCGCGGCCCCCGTGACGCGACGACCAGGGCCGCGCCCGCGATCAGGAGTACGGCCGCGGTCAGGGCGAGGCGGGTCAGTGCGCTGCCGCGTCCGGTCGCGGCGAGCTCGTCGTCGATCCGGTGCAGCAGATCTCCCTCGGGCACGATCTCGAAGCGGTAGTCGCCGGACTCCCCCACCCACTGTCCGTCGCTCCCCCGGCGCTGCACGACCGCCGCGTTCGCGGTGATCGTGTCGGGCACGGCGTCGGCGGTGAAGCCGAGCCGCACCGGCACGGTGAGCGTCTTGCCGGGGGCGATGACGAAGCCGGGGAAGCCGTCGTCGAAGACGCCGATGTGCTCGTCCTCGTCCGTCCTGATGAAGGCGACCGGGTGCGTGCGGCCGGTGGCCGGGTCGTCGAACTCCATCTTGAGCTGGGTGTTCTTCAGGGTCCGGTCCCGGTCGACCAGGACGAGTACGGGGTGGACCGCGTCGCAGGTCTCGTGCGCGGTGTTGGTGAGGTCCAGCGACCAGGCCTGGCTGTCCGCGCCGGGCTGGTACTCGGCGGGCCCCCCGTGGATCTTGGTGTCCAGGGGGAACGCGGCCCCGGTCCCGGCGGCGCAGAGCGGGAGCTTCAGCGAGAGCGGCGGGTCGACGGGTGCCGCGGCGACGACCGGCTTGCGCGGCGCGAGGTCGTGACGGCCGGGCGGCAGTCCGCCGTCGTCGGCCGCGGCCACTCCCGCGAACGGGGCGAGGGCGGCGGCGGCCACCGCGGTGACGAGGGCGGTACGCAGTCGCATGAGGGGCCTTTGCTGCTCGCGGCGTGCGGGGTCCGGTGGCCGCCGCCCGTCCGGATGCCGGTCCTCCGGTCGGGCCCGGCCGTGAATCCGCGAGCCTGCCATGCCCCTGCCCAGGGCCCGGGCCGCCACGTCCGGACCGGGCGCCGGAGCCCGTGAAGACCGCCCCATCAGCCCAATATCGGCCCATCGTATGGACGTTCCGCAGCCGGACCCGAGGGGCGGCGGCCCGAGCCCCACCCCGGGACCGCGGGTGCGCCCCCGCGAACCTCGGGTGCGCCCCCTGCGGGTGCGCCCCATGAGCGCGGAGGCACCCCTACGTCTACGAACCGCGAGGGCCCCCGCCTACGGGTACGCCACGTTCGCGCGGCCGAAGACGGGGACGAGGACGAGCTGGGCCGCACCCTCGGCGACGGAGTGCGGGCCGCCCGCGGCCGCGCGGACCGGGATCGCGGGGGCGCCGCCGCGCCGCGCCCGCTCCTCGACGACCGCGTTCACGCCCCGTACGAAGGTGTCCTGGTCGGCGGCGATCTTGCGCCCGCCGAGCAGCACCGCGTCGATGTCGAGCAGCCCGACCAGGTTGGCGGCCCCCACCCCGAGGAAGCGGGCCGCGGCGGCGATGTCCCCGCGGGCCACCGAGGCCAGGCACAGCGCCTCGATGCACCCGCGCCCGCCGCAGCCGCACGCCGGCCCGCCGAGCAGGATCGTCTGGTGGCCGAACTCCCCGGCCCCGGTCCGGGCTCCGCGGTGCAGCGCCCCGCCGAGTACGAGCCCCGCACCGAGGCCGCTGCCCAGGTGGAGGTACGCGAACGACTCCGCCCGGGTGTCGGCGCGCAGGGCGAGACCGAGGGCCGCCGCGTTGGTGTCCTTGTCCAGGAAGACCTTCTGGCCGAGGCGTTCGGCGAGCGCGTCGCGCAGCGGGAAGCCGTTCCAGTGCGGGAAGCCGGTGACCCGGTGCAGCACCCCGCTCTCGTGGTCGAGCGGCCCCGGCATGGCGACGCCGACACCCAGCACCCGGCGCCCGCCGGTCAGCGCCTCGGCCTCGGCGGCGGCCGCCTCCACCACCCGCGCGGGCTCCGCGCCGAGGTCGAGCGGGACGGTCCTGGCGCCGACCAGGGTGCCCGCGAGGTCGACGAGGACGGCGGTCAGCTCGTCGCGGTCAAGGTGCAGCCCGATGGCGTGCGCCGCGGACGGAACGAGCTTGAGCACGGTGCGCGGCTTGCCACCGGTGGAGGCGCGGCGGCCCGCCTCGGTGGCCGTGCCCTCGTCCCGCAGCCGCCCGGTGATCTTGCTGACGGCCTGCGGGGTGAGCCCGGTCCGCTCGGCGAGCTCCAGTCTGCTGATGCCCTCCTCGCCCGCCGCGCGCAGCAGGTCGAGCACCAGCGCGGCGTTGTGGTTGCGCAGTGTCGGCAGGTTCGCCCCCGTATTGCTCCTGTTCACCGACCCATTGTCCCTCCTGCTTGCACTTTGGCAACAGCGTTGCTTAAGTGGATGCATGAAGGATCCCATGAACGCTCCCCAGACCGACGGCCTCCGCGTGGGACTCGTGGGCTACGGCCTTGCGGGTTCCGTCTTCCACGCCCCGCTGATCGCCGCGACCGAGGGCCTCGTCCTCGACACGGTCGTCACCTCCAACCCCGAGCGCCAGGCGCAGGCCCGTGCCGAGCACGGCGACGCGCTGCGCTTCGCGAGCTCCCCCGAGGAGCTGTACGACGCCGGCCTCGACCTGGTCGTGATCGCCTCGCCGAACAAGACGCACGTCCCGATCGCGACCGGCGCGCTCAAGGCGGGCCTGCCGGTCGTCGTGGACAAGCCGCTGGCCGGCACGGCGGACGAGGCCCGCGCCCTCGCCGCGCTCGCGGAGGAGCGCGGCCTGCTGCTCTCGGTCTTCCAGAACCGCCGCTGGGACAACGACTTCCTGACCCTCCAGCGGCTGCTCGCGGACGGCGAGCTCGGCGAGGTCCAGCGCTTCGAGTCGCGCTTCGAGCGGTGGCGCCCGCAGCCCAAGGGCGGCTGGCGCGAGTCGGGCGACCCGTCCGAGATCGGCGGCCTCCTCTACGACCTGGGCAGCCATGTCGTGGACCAGGCGCTCGTCCTGTTCGGCCCCGCCCTGCGCGTCTACGCCGAGGCCGATGTGCGCCGCCCCGGCGCCGAGGCGGACGACGACACCTTCATCGCGATCACCCACGCCGGTGGCGTCCGCTCGCACCTCTACGTCAGCGCGACGACCGCCCAACTCGGCCCGCGCTTCCGTGTATTGGGCTCGACGGCGGGCTACGTCAAGTACGGCCTCGACCCCCAGGAGGCGGCCCTGCGCGAGGGCAGGCGCCCCGGCACGGACAAGCCCTGGGGCGTGGAGCCGCCGTCCCTGTGGGGCCACCTCGGCTCCGGCGAGTCCCCCCTGACCGGCGGCGGCGCCCCGGTGGAAACCACCCCCGGCGACTACCCGGCGTACTACGCGGCCATCGCGCAGGCCCTGCGCGAGGGCGGCGAGCCGCCGGTCAGCGCGCACGAGGCCGCGGCCGCCCTCGACGTCCTGGAGGCGGCCCGCCGCTCGGCCCGCGAGGGCGTGACGGTGGAGCTGGCGCTGTGAGGGCGCGGGACACGGCGGCGAAGCCGGAGACGGCGGAGTCCGGCCCGGCCGCGGCGGCCACCGAAGACCCGGTGGCGGCCCTGGAGGTGGAGCAACAGGGCCTGGTTCTGCGGCGGTTCACCTACGAGGACGCCTGGAACCTGGGCCTGCTGCTGCGCGAACTCGCCGTCGCGCGCGACGCCCCGGTCGCCATCGACGTACGGCACGGAGCCCGGCAGGTGTTCCGTTGCGCGCTGCCCGGCTCCAGCGCCGACAACGACGCCTGGATCGACCGCAAGCGCCGGGTCGCCGAGCGCTACGCGGCTCCGTCGTTCCTGGTGGGCGCCCGCTTCCGCGCGAAGGGCACGACGTTCGAGGACTCGTCGCGACTCGACCCCAACTCCTTTGCCGCACACGGGGGTTCGTACCCGGTGACGGTCGATGGCGTCGGGGTCGTGGGCACGGCGACGGTGTCGGGCCTGCCGCAGGCGGAGGACCACGCGCTGGTGGCCGAGGCGCTGACGCGACTGGTCAACGACCTCGGCCACCCGACCGGTCCGGTCAACGGACCGGTCCACGGGGCCAGTTGACGGCGGCTACTTCCACAGCCCCTTCGGTTTCCACAGCCCCTTCGGCTTGCGGGTCACCGCGAGGGTGATGCCGCCGGCCGCGACGAGCGTGACGGCAAGGCCGCCGATCAGGATCGTCGTGTCCGAGGACGTTCCGGTGTCGGGCAGTTCGCCGCCGCCGGAGTCCCCGCCCGAGCCGCTGTTCCCACCGGAGTGCCCGCCGGTGTCCCCTCCCGTACTCCCGCCCGTGTTCCCGCCCGTGGTCATGCCGCCGGAGTCCGGAGGCGTCGGCGTGGGCGGTTCGGGTGTCGGGGGCTCGGGTGTGGGCGTCGGCGGCTCGGGGGTCGGGTCCGGGGGCTCGGGCGTAGGAGTGGGCGGCTCGGGGGTGGGGGTCGGCGGCTCGGGTGTCTCCTTGCAGCTGGGCAGGTCCCCGTTGAAGGGATAGGCGTGGAACTCCTGCCCGCCCCCGCCGCCGACCACAGAGCTGTGGGTGAGCGAACCGACCGTGAAGAAGCGCCCGTTGACCCCGGGCAGCGTGACCGTCGTCGTGCTGTCGGGGTTGCCGACCAGGACGCTGCCGGAGAACTGCCCGCTGCCGCGCAGCCGGACGGTGCCGGCGTCGGGGAAGTTCCACAGCAGCCGGTCGCGCAGCGCGGGCGGGAGCATGCCCATGTAGGTGTTGATCTCGCGCGCGGCGCCGGTGAGGTTCACCAGGACGGTGGCCCCCTCCGGGATGCCGGTGAACCGGAACCCCTGGGCCCCGCCACCGGACGTGGCGAGGTCGAAGTCGACGTTGAAGACCTGGATGGCGGACTTTCCGTCCCCGGTGAACAGGGTCTCGCTGCCGTTGTTCTTCGCGGTGCCGGTGGCGGCCCGCGGCTTGCCGCCGACGTAGGCGTAGCAGTGGCTGGCGGCGGCGAGGTTCGGCTTGAGTTTGGCGTACGGGGCAGCCGCGTCGGGGTCGTGGACGGTCTTGGGGCGGACGGTGCCGCTGAGGGTGCCGCCGTGGCGGACGATCCCGGAGACCGCGCCCTCCTCCGCGAGGAGGCGCTGCCCGGTGGCGACGGTGACGTTCTTGCCGGTGGTCAGGAAGGCGGTGCCGTTGTCCGGCGGCACGCGGGAGCCGACTCCGGCGACGCCCACGTTGTAGACCTGGGAGACGCCGGCCGCCTTGTGCTGGTCGAAGTTCCCCAGGACGACGACCTTGCCCTCGGCCTCGGCGGCGGCCTGCCGCACGAGGAAGTCCCCGCCGACGAAGATGTTGATGTTGTTGTCCCGCCCGGCGAGGGGCCCGTTGTTCGGGTCCGGGTAGGGGTTGACCGGGCAGTTGCTCCCCTTGCAGGGCCCGAGCCCGTCCGGCAGCGGATCGGCGAACCCGAGCGTGGCCAGGCCGCCCACCACGACGGCCGCCCCCACGACGACGGCCGAGGCGGCGGCCGCCCGTCTCCGAATCCCTGGCGCAGTTGCTGGCGCAGTTCCTGGCGCATTTCGCATAGGAGCAATATGCGAAGTTAAGCCCGGAGTTCCACCGAGACACGCACGGAGCCGCCCCCGTCCGGCGCACTCGACCCCACCGAACCGGGGCGTCCCCCGCCGAACCCGGGGTGCCGAGCGAGCCAGGGGGTGCCCGGCCGGGCCAGGGGGTGACCAACCGGCCCAAGGGGTGCCCCGCCGGGCCAGGGCGTACCCGGCCGGGCCAGGGCGTGCCCTGCCGCAGGCGGGCACCACGACCACCAGGAGCCGGCCGCCTGCGAAACGGGAACCACCCACAGGTGGCCGAGCCGACCAACCCCGCCGAACAGGGTGGGGGTCCCCCTGCTCCTTAAGAGCTTGGGGGAGGGCGGGATAAAGGCAAGGGCCGCAGGCCCAAGCCCCCCACCTCCCCCCCCCCGGCCGGAGGCGCTACGCGCTCTTCAGCCCCTGCCGCTGCCGCCCCAGCCCCGCGACCTCCAGCTCGACGACGTCCCCCGCCCGCAGGTACGGCTTGGGCTCGGGCTGCCCCATGGCGACCCCCGCGGGGGTGCCCGTGTTGATGACGTCCCCCGGGTACAGCGTCATGAACTGGCTGACGTACCGGACGACCTCCGCGACGGGGAAGATCTGCTGAGCCGTCGACCCGTCCTGCTTGAGCTCCCCGTTGACCCAGAGCTTCAGCGAGAGCGCCTGCGGGTCCGGGACCTCGTCCCGGGTGACCAGCCACGGCCCGAGCGGGTTGAACGTCTCGCAGTTCTTGCCCTTGTCCCAGGTGCCGCCGCGCTCGATCTGGAACTCCCGCTCCGACACGTCGTGCGACACCGCGTACCCGGCGACGTACGCCAGCGGGTCCTCGTCGTCGCCCACGTACCGCGCGGTGCGGCCGATGACGATGGCGAGTTCGACCTCCCAGTCCGTCTTCTCCGAGCGGCGCGGCACGAGCACCGTGTCGTTCGGCCCGACGACCGTGTCGGCCGCCTTGAAGAAGATGACGGGCTCGGCCGGAATCGCCGCCCCGGTCTCCTCGGCGTGGTCGTGGTAGTTCAGCCCGATGCACACGACCTTGCCGATCCGCCCCACCGGCGGCCCGATGCGCGCACCGGAATCGGCGAGCGCGGGCAGCACGCCGGTGTCCGCCGCGGCACGTATCCGGTCCAGGGCGAACTCGTCGGCGAGCAGCGCGCCGTCGATGTCGCTCACCAGGCCGGACAGGTCCCGCAGGGTCCCGTCGGCATCGAGCAGCGCCGGACGCTCTTCACCGGCGTTGCCTACGCGCAGCAGCTTCATGGTCAGTCTCCCTTGGTCGAGCCGGGCCCGGCCGATGGGTAGCGGCCATCGGAGGATCGTCCGATCCTCCAAGGAAGACGTCCAGTCCGCAAGACCCCGTTCACAAACTGGACCGTAACCAGGGTTCGGGGTGCTATGCGGCGGGGCCGCCGGCGGTGCTACGCGGCCGTGGCCAGCGCGGCGGGCGCGGGCAGCATGTCCTTGTAGAGGAAGGCGCGCTCGACGGCGGTCCAGGTGGTGCTGGTCACGAGGTAGAGCGCGGCGGCGAGCGGCACCACGGCGACGCTGAACAGCGTGGCGAAGGACAGCAGCGGCATGAACTTGTTCATCGCCGCCATCCCCGGCACCGCGTCCTGTCCGCCCGGCGCGACGACCGGGTTGGCCGCCATCTGCCGCTTCATCCGCCGGAAGTTGAACGTGGCCACGGCCGCGACGACGGCGAACAGAGCGAGGTACACGAGCCCGCCCGGCCCGAAGACCCCGCCGTCGCCGAGCGCCCGCGCCCAGTTCCCGCCGAGCGGCGCCGCGAAGAGGGTGTGGTCGAGCAGCCCGTTCGCCTTGCCGCCGATCCGCGTGCTGGAGAACAGGTGGTAGAGCAGGAAGAACGCCGGCATCTGGAGCAGGCTCGGCAGGCAGCCGGACAGCGGCGACACCTTCTCGGCGGCATGCAGCTCCATGACCGCTTTCTGGAGTGCCTTGCTGTCCTTGCCGTGCTTCTCACGCAGCGCGCTCAGCTGCGGCCGCAACCTGGCCTGCGCCTTCTGACCCCGCGCTGCCTGCCGCGACAGGGGGTGAACAGCGAGACGTACGAGAGCAGTGAAGAGCACGATCGCCGCAGCCGTGGACGCACCGTGGAAGAGCGGTTCGAGCAGTGCGGCCAGATGCGCGGCGAGGCTCGCGAAAGCGCTGAAGAGTGAGGTGAACATGGCGAAGCCCTCCGGGGCGTCTCGTCAGGAATGACACGTGGGCGCACATGCGTGATGTGCCGGTCGGCGTGACGAGCCGGTGGAGCGGGAGGTACGAGGGTGCCCCTACGCGGCCGTCGGGACGAGGGCCCCGGGCGCTCGGGGCCGGGGCCGCCCGGAGGCGTCGGGGTCGCGCTGCGGCAGGAAGGCGGTACGCCGTTCCCGGTCCCGGATCGCGGTACGCACCCGGGTGCGGGCCACCTGCGGGACCGCCCGCGAGGCGAGCGTGGCGCAGACGGCGAGCGCGGATCCCGCGGCGGCGGTCGCGGCGAGCGCGACAGCGGCCGAGAGCATGCCGCCCTCGGCGAGGACGGCCTGGGCCAGCAGGAAGAGGAAGAGCCCGAGCAACGGCCGGGCGAGCCGTGCGCAACGCGCGATGACGCCGCTCATGCCGCCCTCCCTCGCTCGCTCTGATCCACCGGGCCATTCCCTCCAGCCGTTATACACGACGCCCGAACGGGGGTCGCCGTCGCAAGGGCGAACCCGGAGCGGACGGTGCTGGAGCGGACGGACCGGATCGGGCGCTGTCGCGGACGGACCGGATCGGGCGCTGTAGCGGACGGGGCCGGATGGGACGGGGCGGGACCAACGGAGATCAGCGCGGCTGGAGTTCGAGCGGCGCCAGCAGCCGCCTCGGGGCCCGCAACGCACGGCTCACGGCGTCCTCGGCCGGACCGAGCCCGGGGCCGGGCCGCATCTCGACGTCCGCGGGGCCGACCGCCCGCCCGCACGCCCGGCACTCCCCGTACGACCCGAGCTCCGTACCGCACTCGGCATGGTGGAAGGTCCGCATCGGCCGCGCGTCCGGGTTGAACGCCCGCCCCCACAGCCCGAGCGCCCGCAGCGCGGGCCACAGCCCCAGCCCCAGTTCCGTCGGTACGTACTCGTCGCGCGGCGGCGACTCCTGATAGCGGCGCTTCTCCAGGATCCCGGCCTCGGTGAGCGACTGGAGCCGGGCGGCGAGCACGGCCCGCGGGATCTTGAGGTGGACCAGGAAGTCGTTGTAGCGCCGCACCCCGTACAGCGCGTCCCGCACGACGAGCAGCGTCCAGCGCTCGCCGATGATCTCCAGCGCCCGCGCGATGGAGCACTCCTGCGCCGCGTAGTCGTAGTCCTTGCCGAGAGCCATGCACCCGATTCTACCGACTGGGTTCACTGAACGAACCTTGAATGCTAGGGTCGGAGACGTGGAAGGTTCATTCACTGAACCCGCCGCGGCGCGAAGCCGAAGCGACGTGACGGAACACGCCCCCGAACCGGGCCACGCCTCCAACCGGGACCGCCCCCGAACGGACCGCCCCCGAACCAGACCACGCCTCGAACCGGACCACGCCTTGGTGAGGGAAGCCATGACGCAGGCAGCACGCAACACCCACTCCACCGCGACCGAGACAGAGAGCGCGGCAGCGGCAGAGAGCGCGGCAGCGACCGGGGCCGCGGCAGCGGGCGCGGCAGCGACCGGGGCGGCGAACACGACCCCACGGCCATCCCGAACCGCCGGACCGGCCGGCCGCCCCGGCGCCACACTCGCCGTCACCAGCGCCGCGACCGCGGTCGCGCTGATGAACTACACCGCCCCGATGCTCACCCTGCCCGGCATGACCGCGTCCTTCCACACCGCGCTCTCCGCCCAGGCCTGGCTGCTGAACGGCGCCCCGCTCGGCCTCGCCGCACTGCTCCTGATCGCCGGCAGCCTCGCCGACGACCACGGCCGCCGCCGGGTCTTCCTGGCCGGCACCCTCGCGCTCGGCATCACCATGGCGCTCGGCGCGCTCGCCCCGACCACGCTGACCTTCACCCTCGCCCGGGTCGCGCAGGGCATGGCGTCCGCCGCCATCCTCGCCAGCAGTCTCGGCCTGCTCGTCGCCGCCTTTCCCGCCGGCTCCGCCCGCATCCGCGCCACCGGTGTGTGGGGCGCGTTCGTCAGCGGCGGCATCGCCCTCGGCCCCCTCCTCGCCGGCGCCCTCGCCACCCTCAACTGGCGCCTGATCTATGGGGCGTTGGCTGTCCCGGCGCTGATCACTGCCGGGTTCGCGCTGCGCGCCCTCACCGAGTCGCGGGCCCCGCGCGGCGGGCGTCCCGACGTGTCGGCCGCGCTCGCCCTGAGCCTGGCGTTCACCGCGCTGATCGGCGCGCTGACGCTGGGCCGCGACGGCTGGCTGCGCCCCGGGGTGCTCGTTCTGCTGGTGGCCGCCGCCGTCCTGACGGCCGTCTTCGTCCTCGTCGAGCGCCGCGCCACGTCCCCCATGATCGACCTGGCACTCTTCCGCCGCGCGGAGTTCCTCGCCTCCTCGGCGGGCGCCCTGTTCACCGGCCTCGCCGTGATCGGCTTCTTCAGCTATCTGCCCGCCCTGCTCAGCCGCTCGCTCGGCACCTCGCCGATGAACGCGGCCTGGCTGTTCGTGCTGTGGTCGGGCTCCGCCTTCGTGGTCGCGCTCCAGGCCAGGCGCCTCGCGAACCGGGTGGCCGCCCGACACCAACTGGCCATTGGCTTCGTCCTGCACGCGGCCGGAGTCCTCGCGATGCTGGGCGCCCTCACCTCCGGCCCGCTCCCGCGCCTGATCCCCGGTCTCCTGCTGGCGGGCATCGGCAGCGGCCTCCTGAACGCGGCACTCCCCCGCCTCGCCGTCGAATCGGTTCCGGCCGAGCGTGCGGCGATGGGGTCCGGCGCCAACAACACGGCCCGCTACATCGGTTCGTCGGCGGGCGTCGCCCTGACGATCGCGGTCGCGCCGGCGGGCCCGAACACCGTGCTCGTCCTCTCGGCGGCCCTGGCGGCGTTGGCGGCGGCGCTCACCGTGATGCCGCGCTCGCGCCGGCAGTCCGGACTACCCGGGTAGCGCGGGGGCCGGGTAGCCCAGGCGGTCCAAGCGGTCCAAGGAGCCCGAATGGTCCAAGCGGCCCAGGCGGCCCGGATGGTCCAGGCGGCCCAGGCAGTCCAAGCAGCCCAGACAACCCAGACAACTCGGGCAGCCCCTTGCACTGTTGCGCTCTCGCGCTGTGGCACTGTCGCGCTCTCACGCTCAGGCGCGCAGCGTGGCGGTCTCCCCGGCGTCATCGAGATCATGGATGGGATCGCGGGCCAGTACGTCATCGTCCACTGGATCCCCCTGTGGCCCGAGGAGTGAAAGAACGAGCGCCACAAGGAGGTTGACGCCGAGAGCGACGATCCCCGCGTTGACGCCCCACACCGGATCGTGATCGGTGAACACGAATCCGCAGACCACCGCGACCCCCACCACGAGCCCGGCCAGGCCGCTCAAGAGGGTCAACTTCCGCCACACAAGCCCCAGAAGCAGCATCGGCAGCAGCTGAGCCATCCCCTCGTAGGAGATGAGCGAGAGCCGTACGAGGGTGTTGGGCACGGTGTACGTCATGAGCAGGGCGAGCGCCCCCGCGACGACGACCACGACCTGCGAGGCCGCCTTCTGCCGCTCCCGCAGCCGGGGCACGAGCGAGAGCACGCTGCGTCCCCACATCGTGCCGATGACCAGCATGAACACGGCCATCGGCACGATGGACGAGAGCGCCGCCGCCACCCCGATCAGGCCGACGGTCCAGGCGGGCAGCGAGTCGACGACCAGCTTGAACAGGGCGAGATTGGAGTCGGCCCCGGCCAGCCCCGGCACGACGAAGATCGCGGCCATCCCGAGCAGCATCGGCACGAAGAGCAGCACGTTGTAGGCGGGCAGCAGGACGGCGTTGCGCCGCAGGGCGTCGGCGTTGCGCGCGCCGAGGTATCCGGCGACGGTGGTCGGGAAGATCACCACAGTGAGGGAGTTGAGGACGGATGTGGTGGCGAACCATGCCTGTCCGAAGGCTCCGCCGTGGCCCGGCAGCGTAAGCCAGTCGCTCTTCTCGTTCACGACCCGGTCGAGGAAGTCCCCGTACCCGCCGAAGTAGTGCAGCGGCACATAGACCGCCAGGAAGGCGAGGGTCGCGATGACGAGCACGTCCTTCAGGACCGACACCCAGGCACTGCCGCGCAGCCCGCTGACCACCACGAACCCCGTGGTCACCGCGAAGGCGATGAAATAGGCCCAGTTGAGGGAGATCGCCCCGTAGGAGATGGTCGACACGACCACACCCATGCCGGTGATCTGAAGCTGGATGTAGGGGAGCAGGAACACCGTGGCGAGCAGCGCGACGAGCGCGCCCACCCAGGGCCGCCCGTACCGGTGGGCCACCATGTCGGTGATCCCCACAAGGCCGTGCTTCTTGGCGTACGCCCACAACATGGGCCCGACCACATAACCGACGGCATAGCCGCAGGACATGTAGGCGACCACATACAGCACCGGCGCACCATAGTTGTAGCCCCAGCCCGCGGCACCCAGATAGCTGAAGCTGGTGTAGCTCTCGCCGGCCATCAGCACCCAGATGAACACGGTCCCCAGACTCCGCCCGCCCACCGACCACTCGGCGAGCCCACCGCCCCCGCCGCCACGGCCGCGCACGGCGAACAGCCCGAGGGCGACGGTGGCGACCATGAAGACACCGAAGACGGACGTGGCGACAGCGGCGCTGCTCATCGAGCCCTCCTCTGGCGTTCGCCCTGGTGATCGCCGTTGTGGTCGCCGTTGTGACCGCCGTGGTGATCGCCCCGCCAGGTGAGCCAGATGGCAAGCGGAGTGACCACGGTCGCAACCAGCAACCAGAAGAAGAGGAACGGGAGTCCGAAGACCACGGGCCGCACCTTGTTCACGAAGGGCAGCGCCCCCAGGTACAGCAGATAGGGCACCCCCAGCCAGAGCAGATGAGATCGACGACGACGCATCCCCGAACGCTAGCGCGGACGGCTCCCCTGCAATTTGCCCCACACGACAAGCCGGTAGGTGGAGGTGAACTCGGGTGTGCAGGTGGTGAGCGTGATGTAGCGCCCGGGCACGCTGTACCCGTACGAGGGCTTGACAACGCTTCGCGGAACGGCGGCTATGGTCCCGCCGTCGCGCGAGGAGGTCTGCGGCAACAGCGAATCGACGACATACGTATAGACGGTGTCCCGGGTCTCGACCACGACGGAGTCCCCCACCCGCAGCCGGTTGATGTAGCGGAACGGCTCACCATGGGTGTTGCGGTGTCCGGCCAGCGCGAAGTTCCCGGTCTGCCCCGGCTGAGCGGTCCCCACGTAGTGCCCGACGTACCCCTTGTCGAGCACCCCGGCCTTGCTGATCCCCTCCGCGATGGGTGCGGTGACGCCGATGCGCGGAATCCGGATCACGGCATACGCCTGGTCGCCGCGCGGCGCGGCCCCGCCCCCGGCACCGGCCTTGCCCACGCCGGGGCCGCCGGCCCGGGGCCCGTCCTCGACGGCGACGTCCTCATCACCGGGGGCGGGCGATGCCTGCGCCGGATCGGACGGACCAGCCGCATCAGCCGCCTCCGACGGACCGCCCGCGCGGCCGGCCCCCGCGGTTCCCCATTGGTCCTCAAGGGAGTGGACGGTGTCACGGGCCTCGGCGCGGGCCTCCCGGTTGGTCCACCACAGCTGGTGCGCGACGAGCAGCAGCACGAGGAGCCCGACCGTCACGGCGAGCTCGGCGCCGACCCACAGCCCGCGAGCCGCCCGAGCCCGCGGCCCGCGCCCGGCTCCGAGTCCGCGTCCCCGTCCGCCCTGCACCCTCACCGGTACCGGTATCCCTGTGCGCACGGGCGCAGGCTAGGTGCCCGGGCGGCAACTCACCAGGCCCGCGACGTGACGTAGTCGACCCACCAGGGCCTGAACCGCCCTCCGCCGGGCACCCGTACGGCAGTACGGTGTCCCTCATGCGCCCCGACACGCCTGCCGATCACACCGCCGAAGCCGAGCGTCTGCTGCGCACCGCGGACCAGTACCCGGAGGACCAGGAGCCCCTGCTGCTCCAGGCCGCGGCCCACCTGGAGCTCTCCGGCGACCGCCCCCGGGCCACCACGCTCTACGACCGTCTGCTGTCCACGAGGGTGGACCACCCCCACCTGGTGAAGGCGTTCAAGGCGGCGAACCTGTGGGAGTACGGTCACGAGCCGGAGGCCCGCGCGATCATCGAGGGCATCCGGGCGGCGGCCCCGCTGGACCCGGCGGCGTGGGAGATCGTCGCCGAGACGCTGGAGGCCCATGACGAACTGGACCTCGCCCATGCCTCCCTCACCACGGCCCTGACGCTCCTGGGCATCGCCGAGGCCACGGTCGACACGAGGGCGATCCCGTACAGCACCCAGTCCCTGGTCACCACCCGCCACCGGGTCCGCCGCCTGCTCGCGCTGCCGCACGACGACTGGGACACCCTGGCCGACGACCTGCACACGGCCCCGATCTCCCTGGACGAACTCCACGACCCCAAGCGCCTGTGGTCCCTCGGCTCGGAGGACCCGGCCGAGCTCCAGGCCGAACTCGCGCGCCTGCGCGCCGAGTTGGGGAGCTACCGCGCCGCCTTGTCCCGCCCGTTCCCGGTAGCCGTCCTGCACTGGCCGGAACCAGAACTGGACGAACTCCTGACGGCGTACCCCGAGCTCCAGTCCGAATACCCCACTCACGCCGCCCACTTGCTGGACATCGAGGCCTCCCTGCGCGAACTGGCCGCGGCCGGCACCCCCAACCTGGGCATCGTGACGGCCACGGTCCCCTCCTACGAGGCCTTCGCCGCCTCCGAAGCCTCCTCCCCCGCCAACGCCGACCTCCTCCCCCAGTACGCCACCACCCTGGCCGCCCGAGCCCGAGCCACCTCCTGGCCCCCCGGCCGCGGAGCGGACTGCTGGTGCGGGTCGGGAGTCAACTACGGGGACTGCCACGGGGCGGCTTGATCCACGCGCCCGAGCCTCACGGCCTAGCTCTCACTGCGGGCTCGGGAGGGGAGCCCTGAGCCCAGGGGACTAGCCTTGTCTCTATGCCGGACAGCGACGAGTGGGAAGCCCCGGAAGGCTCTTGGGCGTCATCCGCTGCACGACGCCGCAATATGCAGGCGATTCGCAGCAGGGACACCAAGCCAGAGCAATTGGTCCGTCGTCTGGTGCACGCTAAGGGGCTCCGCTATCGCGTATCCGCCAGGCCGCTCCCGGAACTACGCCGGACAGCGGACCTGGTGTTTCGACCTGTCAAGGTAGCCGTGTTCATAGACGGCTGCTATTGGCACGGATGCCCCGAGCACTACGTGCCGCCGAAGACGAATTCTGGCTACTGGTCGGACAAGGTCCTGCGCAACGTTACACGCGATCGCGACACCAACATTAAACTAAGGGAAGCCGGATGGCTCGTGCTCCGCTTCTGGGAGCACGAGCCACCAGAAGTGTGCGCACAATGCGTATACACGACCGTGGTGGGGCGACGACGGTTAAACTCACATAAAGACGAGGACTCTGATATACAACTGGGTGCAAGGTAATGCCCCCACATAAGTTTCACTCCCAGCCTGTAGCGCCTAGAAGTATGCCGGATGCGTTAGACGTCATGACGGGCAGCAGATCTGGAATACCCGGGATCGAGATTTCCGGCGGCACTTCGAGCCGACACGTCTCCCAGCGTCCATAAATTCCTCGGCGAGCAGGCACGTGTTCAGCCACCCATCCTCGCGGGACCGTCACGATCGCAGCAGGTTCAAGCGCAGGAGTGAGCCGTACCGCTACTAGCAGCCAGGTCGAGTCGCGGCACATAGTCTCGAATTCGTTCCTCGAAAGGTACACGGTCAGGCGACCACGCCGCACAGTGGATTTTACCTCGATATGAACCGACAAATCACGGCCGCGCACTGAAATGTCATACCCGTAACCGTCAGAAATCGCGGCCACATGCTCGACCCTAGCTTTCACTCCTGCGGAGAGCAATTCAACGAGCGCCACCTCACCCGCCGTTCCCACTCTTTCGCGCTCTGCGGTATTAACCTTGCCCCACGCAGCACGGACGTGCGCGAATGCTTCGTCCACCTGCAAACCCAGTAACTCTGCGGCACGTAGGGCGTCTTCAGGAATTTCATCCGGCTCACGAACCAGCACATCGGCATCTGAAAACCACCCGGCTGCCTGGGTGATGGCACAGTTGAAAACACGATGTGAAGCAGATACTGCACAGTTCAGATCGCTCAGCAGGCCCGCATTGGTGAGCCAAGTGTATGCGGACTCGTACTGCGTCGGAGTGATGTCACTGAAATCGCTGTGGGTTGTAAATAGGGCCCTGCATCGTGCAGTACCGGAAAGGGGGAGCCTCTCCAGCCAGCGAACCGCAGCGCGCAGGACCGGGTCAGGAGGAACGGACACGAAGATGCCCCATCAGCGCCCGCAGATCCCTGTGATCGAGGCCGTCGCCGATGGCAGGCTCTTCGTCTAGGTCCGCCAGTTCCTGGACGGCCGGGTCATCGAGGATCTTACCCATGAACTGGAGTTTCTCCCTCAAACGCTGGTCCACGATCTCGTCGATAGTGCCTTCCGAAGCAAGGACAGTCACCCGCGTCTCCGCTTCGGGTGCCAGGCCCAGACGATGGATGCGGTCAAGGCTTTGCAAATAGCGTCCAGCTGCGAAGTCTCGGTCCACGTAAACTGCGTCATGGCACTGATGATGCAAACTGATGCCCTCCCCCAATGTAGCTGGATTAGACAGCAGAACCATGCAATCAGAGTCGCTTCGGAACCGCTCGATTTCTGCCTCCCGGACCTCAGTCCCCCCGTGGACGAGCGCAGGAGAAAATTCGCCAAGCATCCGATACAACGTGTTCAGGCTCCGAATGAACGTTGACCAGACGAGCGTTTTACGCCCTTGGGCAGCGTTCCTCGCAACGATTGCTAGGACTTCGCGAAATTTTGGCGACATCTCATAGCTTGGCAAGTCCTGCATCAGTTCATAAAGGGGAGTTCCCTGTGGAATGGCAAGCGGGGGCACCCGGTAAGCCAGAGGCTCATGCCGTGTCGCCCCTACCGACAGCAACGCCGGGCTAGTCGCAGCCATAAGCATGTAGACGACAATTTTCCCAAGCGCCTCAAAGTTTCCCTCAGAACCCGCCGCCCTGGCAGAGAATCGCCCAAGAAGCGCCTCGTAAACCTCTTGGTGCAAGGGAGGCATCGGGACCGAAGTCAACTTCGTGGTCACAGGGGGCAGTCCGAGCTCACCCTTGGTGGTGCGGGTAAACAGGGGCTTGAGCACCTTGCTGGCCTTCTGGAGATCTCCTCCGGCTACGGCCTGGGTGACACTCTGCCGACCATACCCAGGCCAAACAAAGCCGAATAGGTTTTCCAGGTCCCTGACGCCGTTCGGAGCCGGCGTGCCCGTGAGGATCAACCTATGCCGGGCACGCGGCCCTAGTGCAAGGCAAGCAGCACCATAAGTTCCGTCAGCTCCGAGCTTCATCCGGTGCGCTTCATCCAGCAGCAGCAGCGACGGGCGCGCCGACAACCAGCGTCCGAGCTGGTTCGCAGCTCCGTCCAGCCTCTCATAGTTCACGATAAGTGAGTCGACGGCAGGGGGAACGTCGCGAGCGAAAACATCCATACGCAAAGGATCGGCGAAACACTCTTGGTTCTCGAAATGCCAAGATTCATAGCATGACTTCGGCCCGACGATCAGGAGCCTCTCGACACCATGATTCCGCCTCAAGGCTTCGAAAACTGCGAGCCCCACGCGTGTCTTACCCGCGCCGGGAACCGAGAAGTTGGCACCGTGGCGTAGAGATAGGAGTTTTGCAATATCTCTTCGCTGAAAGTCCGTCAAATCTGCCTTCCAGCCAGCGCCAAGCAACCCGGCGACCTGCTCCGCCGCCACCTCACCTGCGCCACCACCTGCCCGGTCTAGCCTCTCGGCAACGACCCGTGCATCCATTGCGGAATCGGTTGCCAACGAGGCAAGTTGAGGGTCCCACCACACGTTCTCAGGTTCAGGCCAGGTCGCCAGCGCAACGAGATTTGTCAGAAGGTCATCGATTTCGATCTCCAGTGTCCCGGGGGAGCGCTGGATACCGCTACGGAAACGGAGGGCGAGGCGCCGCAAGGCTTGCTCGTACCCGCTGCCAGCCCTTAGCCGTGCTTTTGCCACACCGTCACCGAAGGCGACCTCCAGGCTCGGTGCGGCTTCCGCTGGAGACATCTCAGTTCTCCCGTGTGGCATCGAGCAGCCAGGCGACGCCGTTGCCCGGTGAGCTGAAAGTACGGCCTGCTTGCCTGGCCAGTCGAGCGAGGCTGGCACGCAAGGTAAGCAACGCGTCGTCGAGGGCATCCTCATCAAGAGCGCGCCTTGCCTTCGCTTCAGCGAATTCCGCAGCACACTGGTTCACATACTCGGCGGCGTCCGTCAGGCGCTCGGAAACCGCAACCTGCCGCTTCTGCAGTTCGGCATTTCTTCCGGCCATCTTCACTGCTGTGTCGAACGTTTCCCGTGCCGTCTTGAGCAGCCCATCTGCCTGAGCGATCGCGTCGGCTTCCAGCTTTTCGCCAGCTTGAGCGACGGCCTTTGCTTGCAGCAGGGAGTCGGTCAGAGCGCGAGTAACCATCACGGCAGCTGTAGCATCCTGGACTGCGACCCCGGGAAGCCCGGGAATCGACACGGCAGTTGGCACTTGAGCTACCGGCTTCAGCTCGGCCGGCAACCGCTTCTCCAGGTATCGGCTGTGGAAGTCGGCCTCTGCTAGACGCACGGACGTCTTCGAGTAGTTGAGTACCACCATGGCCAACCGGGACTCCTTGAGTAGCTCAGCAGCGTCCGGGTCAGTTCTGGCCAGCTTGGTGTAGTCACGGTGGAGCTCGCGCAGCTTCTCTTGGTGGTCCTCGAAGTCCACCAACCGCAGCCCTACATCGTTAGTACCGCTACGGTCGATGGCCTCGTTGATCAGCTGGTACACCCAGCGATCCTGCCGTAGCGTTGCGGTCTTGATGTTGAAGGCGCGTGCGACGTCCTCTTCCCTCATGCCGGCTGCGAGCTGGTCTTCGACGGCGATCAGTCGGTTGATGTACGAGTACTCGCGACGCTTGTCTCGTCGCAACTGAAGAGCCAGCTCAACGCTGTTGATGTCGCTGCGAGAGGTGTCTGCGGGCAGGACCGCCACCCGGATGTTCTTAACCCCAAGGTCCCTGAGTGCAGCACACCGGGTGTTCCCGTCGACCAAGATGCCGCGGGGGCTGATGATCCCCGGGTCCCTTTGCCCCGAGTCATCGAGCTCCTCTTGGAGGGCGGCGTAGTCCGGATCGACCTGGTCAGGGTTCGAAGGCTTGCAGCGCAGCAGGTCGCGCAGGTACTCCTGGGCCACCTCGCTCCAAGGCTCCTGCTCCAGAGTTCGGTTTCGCGCTGGATCCAACGTCCGCTGAGCCCGGATGCGGTGGGTGTCCGGGTTGAAGTACAGCATGTCTACCGGCATCGAGATCACGTGGAGGTGCTTCTGCTCGCCACGCCAGTCGACAGTGATCTTGGCGCCGTTATCCGCCATGGCTTGTTTCAATCGCTCCTCTACAAGGGAGCGAATCTTCTCACCCTCAGGCGGGACACCGAAATTCACAGCCATAACCCCTCAAGAAATGGTCGCAACTTGCTCTGCTTCCATCATGACAGGAGCTACTGACAACAGGTCAGGGGATGTTCCACAATCAGGCACGCGCACCTGGAGATCGGAGCCCGAAGTGTCCATCCCTGTCTGGAACGACCCGAAGATCAAAGCCGGAACCATGATCCGGGCGGCCCTCTGGCTGATCCAGGAGGTGGGCGAGGGCGGCACCTTCACGAAGGAGCGCCTACGCGACGCCTTCCCCGGAGTCTCCCAGGCTGATCGCCGTCTGCGAGACCTACGTGCCTACTCGTGGCAGATCCTGACGAACACCGAAGACGCGACGTTGCAGGCTGAAGACCAGCGCTTCATTAAGGCGGGGGTTCCAGTTTGGGATCCCGTAGCCCGCCGCACTGCGGCACCGCAGAAGGCGGTGTCCGCCAAGGAAACACAGGCTGTCCTCGCACGGGATGACTACATGTGCACCGTTTGCGGCATCTCCGCCAGCGAGCCGTACTTCGACGACTCAAACCAGACCGGCGTCCTCTCCGTCACCCGTCGGGAAACAGTGCTGCCCGACGGGGCCACAGAGACTCTGTTGGTAACAGAGTGCAAACGCTGCCGCGCTGGCCTCGGCGGCAGCCCTTCCCGTGCCGATGAGGTCCTCCAGAGCATCGAAGACCTCACACCGGACGACCGGCGCCGACTGACTCGTTGGATGGAACGTGGCCGCCGAGGTACCACGGCGTTGGATCGGGCGTGGACGGGGTACCGGCGCCTTCCAGGGGATGCCCAGGATGAAGTGCGCGCTGCCCTGGAAGGTTGACCTCTTCAGCCCTTACGCACCAGGCAAGAGCCCAGGCTGTTCTTGGGGAGAGCAGAGGCCACAGATGGCAGGCGGACTGTGTGGGGCCCTTTAGACTTCACAGTCCTGCCTGCTCGTCACGCCGCGGCCCCGCCTCTTGCCACCTGCGGCTATGGTGCAACCGGGTGTTGCCCGTGTGGTCGCGGATGTCTGTACAGCCAATGCGGAGACACTGCAGCTTTGCTTATTCGTGCGCTGGCCTGTCTGGCGCGTCTGGAAGGGGATCACGTGTCGACAGCGAAGCGCGAGGAGCGACTCGAAGCCGTCGAGATCTGCGCAGGCGCTGGAGGGCAATCCCTCGGACTTGAGCGAGCAGGTTTCACACACAAGCTGGCAATCGAACTCGACGCTAATGCCGCGGCGACTCTGAGGCACAATCTCCCGAATGGCAATCAAGTCGTCCGGGTTGGAGATGTCGCCGATCCGAGCACATGGGACCCTGCCGAGTTCAAGGGAATTGATCTCCTGGCTGGTGGCGTACCTTGCCCGCCTTTTAGCTTCGCGGGGAAGCAACTAGGGGCGAATGATGAGCGAGACCTGTTCGCTTGGGCAATTAACAGTGTCGCAGTAGTCAAGCCTCGGGCTCTCATGCTGGAGAACGTCCGAGGGCTCAGCGCCAACCGGTTTTCCGCCTACCGACAGCACGTGCTCGACACCTTGCACGAATACGGCTATATCGCCGAATGGAAACTGCTGCATGCTTCGGACTTCGGCGTGCCGCAACTGCGGCCCCGATTCGTTCTCATCGCCCTGCAACCTGAGTATGCCGAGTACTTCACCTGGCCTGAGCCCAGCCAAGAAAAGGCACCCACCGTCGGCGAAGCGCTGGCGGACCTCATGGGGGAGGGCGGCTGGGGCGAGGCAGAGGTCGAGAAATGGGTAGCGAAGGCCAATAGCATCGCGCCTACGATCGTTGGCGGGTCCAAGAAGCACGGCGGTGCCGACCTCGGGCCCACGCGCGCAAAGCGTGCCTGGGCTGAACTGGGCGTCGATGCAATGGGCGTTGCAAATCATGCTCCCAAGCCCGGATGGGTGCCGATCAACGGCGCCCCGGGCCCTAAGCTCACCACGCCGATGGTCGCCCGCATCCAAGGGTGGAGAGGCAAAGAGTTCGCAGACTGGGAATTCCAGGGAAAGAAAACCAGTGTGTACCGGCAGATCGGTAACGCGTTCCCTCCCCCCGTAGCCAAGGCTCTGGGCCTGGCGATCAAGAGAGCCCTCTTCAAAGAAGGGGAAAAGCGAATCCTTATCGAAACGGTCAACACCGTACAAGATCCAGTATATAAGCTTCTGCGCGAGGCTAAGCGTCCGATGACTGTGGAACAGATCATCGTTGTACTCGCCAAGGCGGGGGTCACCATGGACCAACCTGAAGTCGAGCGCCATTTGAATCACATCAGTCACGATTTCGAGCTGAACATGACGGAACGCAAGACGGGCGGGACGACGTACGGTCTCGGCGAGTTCAAGGCGTTCATTGGGCAGGACGACCACCAACGTCATGACCTGTTCTCCCAGCACCGCACAAGAATCAGCTGATTTAGCAAGGACGGGGATCGCCCTGCCGACGCTCCCTCCCCGGCCCGCCGCCAAGCCACCGGACCCCCCGAGCTAGCCTCAAAGGAAACCGCATTCCAGGAGGCAGACCATGGCAAAGGTGCCCGCAACGTTGATCGCGGCCGGTGGGCTCGTCGGGGGGTATGGGGTGGCCCGGTGGACCAAGAAGCGGCCGCTTGGCGGGGTGGCGCTGGCCGGGGCCGGGGCGCTGGCGGCTCGGCAGTGGCAGCAGGCGGCCGGGACGAAGGCGGCCGTCGGGCTGACCGCCGCGTACGTCGCCGCGTTCGCCGGGTCGCACCCGCTGGCCAAGAAGGTCGGCGCCTGGCCCTCCGTGTTCGGGGTGGCCGGGGCCGTCGCCCTCGCGTCCTGGGCCGTCACGCGCACCTCGGGTGAGGAGTAGTCCCACCCCGCGGAAAAGAAGGTTCGGGGGGCGTGAACGCGCGGCGCCCCACGCCCGTACTTAGGGGCAACTCCCCCTGGTGGTCGGGTGCATGGCCTTACGTTCGGCAGGGACAGGCAGAAGCCGGCCGTTCTCGGTTGTGCACCCGGCGGGAGGGGGCCGTCGAGCCGCGGCACGCGCGTCGGCCAAGCCCCGGCGCCCAAGCCCGGGCCCGGGCCCGGGCCCGGGCCCGGGCCCGTCACAGCGTCCCCGGATCGATCGCCGCCCCCACCGCCCGGTACCCCGCATCGCTCGGGTGCAGGTGGTCCCCCGAGTCGTACGGGGGCGACAGCTCGCGCGGGGAGTCGGGGGCTCTCAAGGTGCGGTCCATGTCGATGACGCCCTCGTAGACCCCGCCCCTCCGGATCGCCGCGTTCACCGTTTCCCGTACCGCCTCGACCTCCGCCGTGCAGGCGCGCAGGCCGCCGCACGGCGCAAGGGTGGTGCCCAGGACTCGTACGCCCCGCGCGTGGCCGCGCCGCACCAGGTCCCGCATGCCGGCGAGCAGCGCGTCCGCGTTGCGTTCGCCGTCGCTGAGCAGGTCGTTGATGCCCAGCTCGACGATGACCGTCCGCACCCCTGCCCGGCCCAGCGCGTCCCGCTGGAAGCGGTCCAGGCCGCTCGGGCCGCTGCGCCCTGTGAGCAGGCCGTTTCCGCCGATTCCGGCGTTCAGGACGGCCCGTGGCGCACCGGCCGCCCGCTCCCGCAGGTTCCTCAGGCGTTCGGCCAGCACATCCGTCCAGCGACGGTCCGCGCCCGGCGTGGAGCCGACCCCCTCCGTGATCGAGTCGCCGAGCACCACGACGCTGCCGTCCGCCGA
Source organism: Streptomyces sp. NPDC006691 (assembly GCF_042869955.1). Classification (NCBI taxonomy): domain Bacteria; kingdom Bacillati; phylum Actinomycetota; class Actinomycetes; order Kitasatosporales; family Streptomycetaceae; genus Streptomyces; species Streptomyces sp. NPDC006691. The sequence continues at coordinate 140,424 of NZ_JBIAGW010000016.1, read as the reverse complement.
CTCCGGGCCTTGTACGTCCAGCGCGGTCACGTACCGCCAGGCGCCTGTCGTGCCCGCGAACGCCCCAGGATCGGCGGCGCGGTCCGTCTCGCCCGGTACCGCGTACGAGGTCCCCAGCGCCTGAGGGTGCCAGGTGACGGGGCCGGCCGCGTACACGGATACGTACAGGTCGGCCGCTGCCGGTACCTCGAACGTCAGCGGGTCGCTCACGGCCTGCCCGCCCGGCGGTACGGAGATCCTCGCGCGGCCGTGGAAGGTCAGCGTCCGCATGGTCCGGGCCGGGGCGGCCGCGGTCGCGAGGGTGGCGTGGCGCAGGTCGAGCGGGGCCGTTCCGAACAGGTTCGAGACGGTGATGCGGGCCCGGCTGCCGCCCATCGTGGTGTGCACGACATTGCGTACGGTCCGCGCCGCGCCGCCCCCCGGCTCGGCCTCGACGGGGGCGGAGTACCAGGTTCCGGCCCAGCCATCACCCCCTGTTCCCGGGTCCGGGCCCGCCTCCGGGCCCGCCTCCGGGCCCGCCTCCGGGCTCGGGCCGGCTCCAGGGTCCGCGCCCGCCACGGAATCGAAGCCCCTCCCCATGCTCCCGCCCACCCCCACGCCCGCCGCCGCCTCCGCCCCGCTCGGCACGACCACCGCACACAGGACGGCGACAACCAGCACCGTCACCGCCGCGAGCCAGGCCGGACGAGTCCGCGTGGACATGATCCGAATGTACGGAGCCACGGCCAGTCCGGCCACGCGAACGGGTGACGGGACGCCTGTACGGGAACTGAACATGCGGCCCACGAGTACTTCCTGTAGAGGTCGGTGGAGGTGAGCGGAGGGCCGCCACAGGCACAGGGGCCGTACGGAGGTCGTACGGAGGTCGTACGGAGGCCGCACAGGGCCACCGGCCGAATCCGGCCTCGTGGACGTGAATGATCGGGGCGCGGGTACCCGCGGACAGGTGGAGCGAATGGATCGGGAACGGGAACGTACGAGAACGGGGCCCGGGGCCGAGAACGCCGGGAACGCCGAGAACGCCGAGAACGCCGGAGATTCCGGGGCCGACGGGAACGCCGCGGTGATGGCCGCGGCGGGCACCGCCGCGCGCACGCCCCGCGCGGCCTCCTCGTCCCCCTTCGCCTATACGGCGGCGGACGAGGAGAAGCGCCGGGGCGTGCGCCGGATGAAGGCCACCGCGACCGGGCTGCTGCTCCTGGTCGCGGTGATCTTCGGGCTCGCCACCTGGGCGGACCGGTCGGGCGCGGGCGCCTGGGCCGGGTACGTGGCGGCGGCGGCCGAGGCCGGCATGGTGGGCGCCCTCGCCGACTGGTTCGCGGTGACCGCGCTGTTCCGCCGCCCGCTGGGCCTGCCCATCCCGCACACGGCGATCATCCAGAACAAGAAGGACCAGTTCGGGGCCTCGCTCGGCACCTTCGTGGGCGAGAACTTCCTGTCCGCCGCCGTGGTGCGCACGCGCCTTCAAGCGCTCGGCATCGGCCGCCGCCTCGGCACCTGGCTCGCCGAGCCCGATCACGCCGAGCGCGTCACGTCGGAGCTGGCCACAGCACTGCGCGGGGCGCTCACAGTGCTGCGGGACTCCGACGTCCAGGCCGTGGTCGGCGAGGCCATCACGCGCCGGGCGGACGCGGCGGAGATCGCGCCGGGCGTCGGCAAGGCCCTGGAGCGGATCGTCGCCGACGGCAGCCACCGCAGGGCCGTGGACCTGGTGTGCGTCCGGGCCCACGACTGGCTGGTCACGCACGGGGACTCGGTGATGGACGCGGTGCAGGGCGGCGCCCCCGGCTGGACCCCCCGGTTCGTGGACCGCAAGGTCGGCGAGCGGGTCTACCGGGAGCTGCTGCGCTTCGTGACCGAGATGCGGGACATGCCGGCCCACCCGGCACGCGGCGCCCTGGACCGGTTCCTGGCGGATTTCGCGGCGGACCTCCAGTCCGACTCCGAGACCCGGACCAGGGTGGAGCGCTTCAAGTCGGAGATACTGGCCCGCCCCGAGGTCCAGGACATCATCGCCTCGGCCTGGTCCTCCGTACGGTCAATGATCATCGCGGCGGCGGAGGACGACCACAGCGAGCTGCGGCTGCGCGCCCGGGCGTCCCTGCTCTCGCTCGGCACCCGGCTGTCCACCGACCCCCGTCTCCAGTCCAAGATCGACGGCTGGCTGGAGGACGCGGCGGCATACGTGGTGTCGACGTACCGCGCCGAGATCACCTCTCTGATCACGGACACCGTGGCGTCGTGGGACGCGAACGACACCTCCCGCAAGATCGAGGCGAACATCGGCCGCGACCTCCAGTTCATCCGCATCAACGGCACGGTGGTGGGTGCGCTGGCCGGTCTCGTGATCTATACGGTGTCGCATGCGCTGGGCGGGTAGACCCGGCTCAGCCCCGGTTGGCCCGGCTCAGCCAATTCGGCCCAACTCAACCCCGGTTGACCCACCTCAAACCCGGTTGACCCGCCTCAGCCCCGGTCGGCCCGGCCCCGGTCGGCCCGGCCCAACCCCGACAGACCCGGCCCGACCCATTCGGCCCCGCTCAGCCGGGTCGGCCCGGCCCCGCCCAGTGACCCGGCTCCGCCCCATGAGGACCCGGCTCAGCCCAGTTCCTTGCGTTCCCGCTTCTCCAGCGTCTCCCGCTGCTTCTCCGACCGCAGCCGCTCCTTCTGCGCCTTGCGCAGCTTGCGTTCGACGCCGATGCCGCCCATCAGGGCGTACGCGACGATCGTGACATCGGGGGAGCCGGGGGTGCCGTCGCCCATGGCCTTGCTGCCGTCGACGGCGCCCATGAAGCCGAAGCCCTTGACCCGGACGGTCAGTTCGGGCGGTACGGTCACGCCGATGCCGCCCATGACCGTGAAGAGCCGCAGCACCGTGTCGCGATCCTCGAAGCGGGCCTCGCGCAGGTCGATGTCGCCGCCGCCCCACATGGCGAACGCGGTGAACCTGCGCGCCACCGTCCACGTCCCCTTGCGCGAGAACCCGCTCCAGAAGGCCAACCCGCCCTTGGAGGTGGGTGAATGGCCGATGCGGGAGGGCCAGTGGACCTCGGATTCGTCCTCGGTGCGGCGCACGGCGGAGGCCGCCGGGCCCACCGCGACCACCGAGCCCGGCGCCGGAAGGTCACGGACCAGCGGCTCCAACTCCCCATGTGTGCGCGCCTTGTAGGCCGCCTCCAGGCGCTGCTCGAACTCCTCCATGTCGAGACGCCCTTCGGCCACCGCGTCCCTCAGCGACTCGGCGACCCGCTCCCGCTCGGCGTCCGAGGCACGCATCTCCGGTGGCCCGCCCGTTGGTTCACTCGTCATGGTGCGCAGACTAGTGAACCCGTGGGCCCTCGTACATGCGCGCGATCACTGCCTCGATGTCCGGCTCCCGCACCGACAGGTCCACCAGCGGGTACTCCGCCGCGATGTGCGCGACCAGCGGCGCCGCCGACGCCGACGCGGGGAAGGCGAGCCACTGGCGCGGGCCCTCGACCTTGACCACCCGGGCGCCCTCGGCCCGTACCGGCGGGAGTTCGCGCTCCAGGTCGACGACCAGGGTGCGTTCGCTCTCACCCGCCTCGTGCAGCCCGGTGAGCGCGCCGTCGTACATCAGACGACCGTGGTCGATGACCATCACCCGCCGGCAGAGCTGCTCGATGTCGGTCAGGTCGTGCGTGGTGAGCAGGATCGTGGTGGCGCGCTCGGCGTTCAGGTCGCGCAGGAACTGGCGGACCTTGGCCTTGCTGACGACGTCGAGGCCGATCGTCGGCTCGTCGAGGTACAGCACGTCCGGGTCGTGCAGCAGTGCCGCCGCGATGTCGCCGCGCATCCGCTGGCCGAGCGAAAGCTGGCGGACCGGTACGTCCAACAGGCTTGCCAGATCGAGGAGTTCGACGCACCGGTCGAGGTTCTCGCGGAAGCGGGCGTCGGGAATGCGGTACATGCGGTGGGCCAGGCGGTAGGAGTCGTACAGCGGCAGGTCCCACCAGAGCGTGGTGCGTTGACCGAAGACGACGCCGATGCGCTGTGCCATTCTCGTACGCTCGCGGGACGGGTCGAGGCCGGCGACGCGCAGGCGCCCGGCGCTCGGGGTGAGGATGCCCGTCAGCATCTTGATGGTGGTGGACTTTCCGGCGCCGTTCGGCCCGATGTAGCCCACCATCTCGCCGCGCGGCACCCGGAAGCTGATCCCGTCCACCGCCCTGACCTGCCGCTTCTCGCGCCGCCAGCGGCCTGTCTTGCGACGCACGTCGAACACCTTCTCGACGCCGTCGAGCTCGACGATGTCTGTCATTACGTCAACTCCCTTCGATCAGAGGTGAGTTCGCTTCCTACGGGCCGATCCTGGCCCGGCTCCCGCCCAGCTCCCCCGTCGGCCCACCTCAACTCCCCGTGCTGCGGTACGCCCTGACGCCCACCCGCCATGCCATGCCCGCCAGGGTCAGGCACAGCGCCGCGACCACGGGGGGCGCGAAGGCGAGCCAGGTCGGCAGGGCCAGCGGGTAGGGGCGGCCCATGATGTAGAGCGCGGGCAGCCAGTTCACGAAGGCCAGCGGGAAAACGTAGGTGACACCGCGCACCATGTCCTTGGCGAACACCGTCGGCGGGTACTGGAGCAGCGTCTGGCCGCCGTACGTGAACGCGCTCTGCACCTCGGCCGCGTCCTGCGCCCAGAACTGGAAGGCCGCGCCCGCCACGAACACCGCGCAGAAGATCGCGGTACCGCTGAGCAGCATCATGGGCACGAGCAGCGCCTTGAGCACCGTCCAGTGCACGTCCAGGGCGAGCAGCGAGCCGCCGAGGACCAGGAGGCCTTGCAGCAGGCGGCCGAGCCGCTGGAGGCCGAAGCGGTCGGCGGCGACCTGGGCGAGGACCGGTGCCGGGCGCACCAGGAGGGTGTCGAGCGTGCCGTCCCGGACCCGCGCCCCGAGCTTGTCGATGGAGCCGAGCAGCGCGTTCGCGAGGCCGAACGCCGTCGTCGACGTCCCGTACAGGAAGGCCACTTCGGCGAAGGAGTAGCCGCCGAGCGAGCGGACCTGCGAGAACATCAGGGCGATCACCACGAAGTCGAACGCCGTCACCAGGAAGTTGCCGACCAGCATCATCGCGAAGGACGCCCGATAGGCGAGTGTGGAGCGGATCCACATTCCGGCGATCATTCTGTACGTGGCCCACATACCCGGTGCGGGAAGGCGTTCGCGCACCCCGGCCGCCCCGGGCATCCCCGCCCCCTCGCCCCTCGCGTCAGCCTTATAGTCAGCCCTCGCGTCAGCCTTCGGGTCAGCCACCCTGCACCACCACCCTCCGTACCGCCGCGGACTGGAGCACCCGGCCCGCGCCGAGCAGCAGCGCCGCCCAGCCGAGCTGGAACCCGTAGGCGCCGAGCAGGCCCGTGCCGTGGTGGCGGCCCATCAGGACGTCGGCCGGGATCTGGAGCAGACAGGACCAGGGCAGCGCCCGGGCCACCTCGCCGAGCAGGCCGGGGAAGGCGTTGAGCGGCAGCAGCATCCCGGAGAAGAACAGGCCCGCGATGGAGACGAGCGAGGAGACGCCGGCCCCGTCGAGCAGCCAGAACGCCGCGAGGGCCACCAGGAACCGGAGCGCGAAGCTCACCACCACGCCGAGCAGCACCGCGAGCAGGAAGGCGAGCCAGGTCCCCGGGGCCGTGGGCAGCGCGAGGTCGAAGAACAGCGCGCCGAAGGCGAGCGGGACCACTCCGCGCCCCAGGAAGTGGAACAGGGCCCGGCCCAGATCGGCCGACAGCCACCACAGCTGGAGGTCGGCGGGGCGGTAGAGGTCGATCGCGATGTCACCCGTACGGATGCGTTCCACGAGTTCGTCCGCGAAGCCCCCGCCGAACATGTTGACCGTCATCAGCATGGCCTGGCTGACCCACACATAGGTGAGCGCCTGGGACTGGTCGTAGCCACCGAGGTTGGGGCGCTGGTCCCACAGGGCTATATAGGTGTACGCCACGATCACACCGAAGACGGTGTTGGTGAACACCCCGGCCGCGGTGGCGACCCGGTACGTCGTATAGCGCCGGAACCCACCCGCGGCCACGACCCCGTACAGCCGCACTAACGCCCCCTCTCCCGTCATGGACACCAAAGCGCGGGAGCCTAGCCCAGCCCCCCGGCCCTTCGCGACGGAATTTCCGCGGTTGGACATGCAAGATGTCCTTACGGTGCGAATCGTCCGAATTGGTCGATTCTTATCGACAACCAGCCCGTACCTCACCCCGCACGCGACCGAGACGCAAGGGCCGGAGAGAGCCGGAGAGACATGAGCGACGACGAGCAGCCGGAGCCACCGCACCCCGGACCCGGACCCAAGGCGCCACGGAAGTGGACGCCCCGCGACCTCGGCGCCACCGGATCCACCCCGCCGGGCCGCGACGCCGCAGCCGAGGGGCCCGGCGGCCCGGCCGACCCCAGCGCGCCCACAGGCCCGCCCGGCGCCGCCGCCGACACCACCGGTGCGAGCGCGGGCACCGGCACCCCCGCCGGCCCGGGCAAGCGGCCCGGGCGCACCGGCTGGCGCCGGTTCGTCCCCCGCTGGCGGGTCGTCCTCGGCATCGTCCTGCTCTTCGCGCTGCTGCTCATCGGCGGCTTCATCGCCGGCTACACGCTCGTGTCGATCCCCGCCGCCAACGCCGGGGCCACCGCCCAGTCCAACGTCTTCCTGTACGCCGACGGCACCCAGCTCGCCTCGGACGGCGAGGTCAACCGCGAGAACGTCCAGCTCGCGCAGGTCCCGCTGACCGTCCAGCACGCCGTACTGGCCGCCGAGGACCGGGACTTCTACTCCGAGCGCGCCGTCGACCCCAAGGCGATGGTCCGCGCGGCCTGGAACACCCTCACCGGCAAGGGCACCCAGGGCGGCTCCACCATCACCCAGCAGTACGTCAAGAACTATTACCTCGGCCAGGAACAGACCGTCACCCGCAAGGTGAAGGAGTTCTTCATCGCGATCAAGCTCAATCGCGAGGAGACCAAGGAGGACATCCTCGCCGGGTATCTGAACACCAGCTACTTCGGCCGCAACGCGTACGGCATCCAGGCCGCGTCCCAGGCGTACTACAGCAAGGACGTCGAGAAGCTCACCACCGGCGAGGGCGCCTACCTCGCCTCCCTGCTCAACTCCCCCAGCGCGTACGACGTCATCGCCCATCCGCAGAACAAGCCCCGGGCGCTGGCCCGTTGGAACTACGTGCTCGACGGCATGGTCAAGAAGAAGTGGCTCGGCGCCTCCGAACGGGCCGCGACCACCTTCCCGGTGCCCGGAAAGGTCAAGCCGCGGGCGGGCCTGGCCGGCCAGCGCGGCTACCTCGTCGAGGCCGTCAAGGACTACCTCACCGGCAACAAGATCATCGACGAGAACACCCTGGCCACCGGCGGCTACCGGATCACCACCACCATCCAGAAGGACAAACAGGACGCCTTCGTCAAGGCCGTCGACGACACCGTCAACTCCAAGCTGAGCGCCGACCGCAAGGCCGACCGCAACGTACGGGTGGGCGGCGCCTCCATCGACCCGGCCAGCGGCAAGGTCCTCGCGATGTACGGGGGCATCGACTACACCAAGCAGTACGTCAACAACGCGACGCGGCGCGACTTCCAAGTGGGCTCCACCTTCAAGCCGTTCGTCTTCACCTCGGCCGTCGTCAACAACTCCAGGACCCAGGACGGCCGGCCCATCACCCCCAACACCGTCTACGACGGCACCAACAAGCGGCCCGTACAGGGCTGGGACGGCGGCAGCTACGCACCCGCCAACGAGGACGACGCCTCCTACGGGCCCATCACCGTGCGCACCGCCACCGACAAGTCCGTCAACGCCGTGTACGCACAGATGGCCGTCGACGTCGGCTCCGCCAAGGTCAAGCAGACCGCGATCGAACTCGGTCTGCCCGCCGACACCCCCGACCTGAACGCGTCCCCCTCGATCGCGCTCGGCCCGGCCACCGCGAGCGTCCTCGACATGACGCAGGCCTACGCCACGCTCGCCGGACACGGGCGCCACGGCACGTACACGATGGTCGAATCCGTCATCAAGGACGGCGAGAAGACCGAACTGCCGTCCCAGGACCCGGAACAGGCCGTCACCCGCGAGGCCGCCGACACCACGACGTCGATGCTGCAAAGCGTCGTCGACGGCGGTACGGGCACGGCCGCGCAGGCCTCGGGGCGGCCCTCCGCCGGCAAGACCGGCACCGCCGAACAGGACAAGGCCGCCTGGTTCGCGGGCTACACGCCGGACCTGGCCACGGTCGTCGCGCTGATGGGCGCCGATCCCGACACGGCCGTACAGCAGCCGCTGTACGGGGCGCTGGGCTTCCCCCGCATGAACGGCGGCGGGCCGCCCGCGCAGATCTGGGCGCAGTACACCAAGGGCGCCCTGCGGAGCAGTGAACCCAAGGACTTCGACCTGGAACTCCAGGACGGCGCGAACGTCCCCGTCGAGCCGCCGGCCCCGAACCCGTCCCAGCCCTCGACGCCGGGCCGCGACCAGGGCCAGACGCAGGGACAGAACCAGGGCCAGGACCAGGGACAGACGGGCGGCCGCAACCAGGGCCAGACGCAGGGCCAGAACCAGGGGCAGACCCAAGGCCAGAGCCAGGGGCAGAACCAGGGTGGCCTCAACCAGGGGCAGACCCAGGGGCAGACGCAGGGACAGACCGCCCAGGGCCAGAACCAAGGTCAGGACCAGGGACAGACGCAAGGCGGCGCCGACAACGGCGGCACCAACAACGGCGGTCAGACCCAGGGCCAGACGCAAGGTCAGATCCAGGGCCAGGACCAGGGCCAGACCCAGGGCGGCACCACGAACGGCGGCACCAACTCCGGCACCACCGAAGGGCCCGGCGCCACCACGAACGGACTGGCCGCACGACCCCGGGGCTCACGAAGTCCGTGAAGGACCGTTCCCGGCGGGCCGGGCGTACCGGGCCCGCCGGGCGGTTCCTTCAGTGGCCGCTCGTCGCCTTGAGGCCGACCACGGAGACGAGCAGCAGACAGACGAAGAAGATCCGGGCGGCCGTGGCCGGTTCGCCGAGCACCACCATGCCGAGCACCGCCGCACCGGCAGCGCCGATCCCCACCCACACGCCGTAAGCGGTGCCGATGGGGAGCGTCTTGGCGGCCTGCGAGAGCAGCATCATGGAAGCGACGATCCCGGCGCCCGTGAGCACACTGGGGACCAGACGGGTGAAGCCGTCGGTGTACTTCATGCCGATCGACCAGCCCACTTCGAGCAGACCGGCGACGACGAGCAGAACCCAGGCCATGAGGACCTCCGAGACGCGTGAGGAAAATACGGGGTGCGTCGTCTTGTCCTGACCCGGTACGACGCGTCTCGTCGGGGTCCCACCACGATAACAAAGGGCAGGCAAAAGGGCCGGTGACAACGGTCACCAGCCCTTGCGCGCGGCTGCGGGACGCCCCTGAAGCGCCCTGCCCGTGCCTACAAATACAGCCCCGTGGAGTCCTCCGACACCCGCTCGGAGGCCACGGCGTGCAGATCGCGCTCCCGCATCAGGACGTACGCCACGCCCCGCACCTCGACCTCGGCCCGGTCCTCGGGGTCGTACAGCACCCGGTCGCCCGGCTCCACGGTGCGGACGTTCTGGCCGACCGCGACCACCTCGGCCCAGGCCAGCCGTTTGCCGACGGCGGCGGTCGCGGGGATGAGGATGCCGCCGCCCGAACGCCGCTCGCCCTCGGGCGTATCGGACCGGACCAGCACACGGTCGTGCAGCATCCGGATGGGCAGCTTGTCGTGGGTGTTCTCGCTCACGGGGTCGAACCTACCCGCACCGGCCGCGGCCGTACGCGGAAGGGTCAGGACCGGCGCTTGCGGGCCGACAGGGCGAGCAGCCCCACCAGACCGACCGCCACGAGCGCGACCGGCACGATCCGCTCCACGCGGGGCGCGCCCTCGTCCGAAACGAACTGCGCCTTCACGTCGCTCACCGTGCGGTTCACCGCGACGTACGCGCGGCCCGCCGTGTGGTCCACGGCCGAGGCGAACCTGGCCTTCGCGTCGCCGACGATCGTGGACGGGTGCAGCCGCACCCCGATCTCGTCGAGGGTCACCGCGAGCTGGTTCCGCCGGCTCCTGATGTCCGCCTCGATCTGCGCAGGGGTCCTGGCATCCGACACTGCGCCGCCTCCGGTGGTCGTATGGGTCATCCGTCATCCACAGTCTGTCAGTTCCACCGACAATGCACTGTCACAGGCCCCCATTAGGCTCTGTCGGTGTACGCCACCCCCTCGGCCATTCCGGAGGAAACCCCATGAGCGAGCGACTTCAGCCCGGCGACACCGCCCCCGCCTTCACCCTGCCCGACGCCGACGGCAACGACATCTCGCTCGCCGCCCACAAGGGCCGCAAGGTCATCGTGTACTTCTACCCCGCCGCGCTCACGCCGGGCTGCACCAAGCAGGCCTGCGATTTCACGGACAACCTGGAGCTGCTCGCGGGCGCCGGTTACGACGTCATCGGCGTGTCCCCCGACAAGCCCGAGAAGCTGGCGAAGTTCCGCGAGAAGGAGTCCCTGAAGGTCACGCTGGTCGGCGACCCCTCCAAGGAGGTCCTGGAGGCGTACGGGGCGTACGGCGAGAAGAAGCTGTACGGCAAGACGGTGACGGGCGTCATCCGCTCGACGGTGGTGGTGGACGAGGAGGGCAAGGTGGAGCGCGCCCTGTACAACGTGAAGGCCACCGGCCATGTAGCCAAGATCATCAAGGACCTGGGCATCTGACCCACCCGGGGCCGCAGCGTGCCGCACCGTCCCCCGCCCGGCGGGGCCACCCCGTCCTGCGCGGCCCCGCCGGGCGGGGGGGCACGGGAGTTGTCCCGGGTACCGGAACGCCGATCGGCACGCGTCGGCGGTCGGCGGCGGCATGCGGTGGCATGGGCCGCCGAGGGCGGAGAGGGTGCGATACCTCTGCCCCCATTGCCGTGCGGCCACTGCTTCCTGGGGCCGCTCCCGCCGACCGGGACCACTCGTCACCTGGGCCCACCGCCCCGTACACTGACGCTGCCGTCCGGCCGCGAGAGGCTGGCGGCATGCGGCCTTGGCGGAACGGCAGACGCCTCGCGTTTAGGGCGCGATGGGAGAAATCCCGTGAGGGTTCGAATCCCTCAGGCCGCACGGATCATGGAATCGAAGGCCCGACTCATTCACTTCCCGAGCCGGGCCTTCGGTGTACCCTCCTCAGCCCAGCAGCTCCCGCACCACCGGCACCAGCGCCCTGAAGGCCTGCCCCCGGTGGCTGATCGCGTTCTTCTCGTCCGCCGTCAGCTCCGCGCACGTCCGCGTCTCCCCCTCCGGCTGGAGGATCGGGTCGTAGCCGAAGCCGCCTCGGCCCGCCGGGGCGTGGCGGAGGGTGCCGAGGAGGCGGCCCTCCACCACTCGCTCCGTGCCGTCGGGCAGGGCGAGGGCGGCGGCGCAGGCGAAGTGGGCGGCGCGGTGTTCGTCGGCGATGTCGGAGAGCTGGGCGAGCAGGAGGTCCAGATTGGCCTGGTCGTCGCCGTGGGTGCCGGACCAGCGGGCCGAGAAGATGCCGGGGGCACCGTTGAGGACGTCGACGCAGAGGCCGGAGTCGTCGGCGACGGCGGGCAGGCCGGTCGCCTGCGCCAGGGCGTGTGCCTTGAGGAGGGCGTTCTCGGCGAAGGTGACGCCGGTTTCCTTGACGTCGGGGATCTCGGGGTACGCGTCGGCGCCCACGAGCTCGTGGGGCAGCCCGGCGGCGGCCAGGATGGCGTGGAGTTCGGTGATTTTGCCGGCGTTGCGCGTGGCGAGGATCAGGCGGGTCATGCCCACCAGTATCGGGGGCCGGCGGGAGCACCCGGAGCAGGCGGTCGGGCCCGACAGGGGCGGGGGCCCGGCCGGGGGCGCGAGGGGCAGGGCGGCCAGGCCGCCAGGCCGCCAGGGGTGCCGGCGGGCAGGGCGGCCAGGCCGCCAGGCCGCTAGAGGTGCCGGCGGGCAGGGCGGCCAGGCCGCCAGGCCGCTAGGGGTGCCGGTGTCGGGGGCCGGGACGCGGGGTCAAGGCGTGCAGACCTTGCCGACTTCCTTGGCCGCGGCGGTGACGCCGCTGATGTCGGGGGTGTTGTCGCCGTTCTTGATGGCCGTGCGGACGTTGTCCACGGCCTTGCCGAGGTCGTCGACGGCCTTGGACAGGTCGGCGTCGCCGGTCCTGCTCTTCAGGGACGACAGCTCTTTGTCGATGTCGTTGAGCGCCTGGTCGGCCTGCGCGGGGTTGTCGGTGGCGTTGCCGACGGCGCGGCCGAGGTTGCCGACGCTGGTGCCGATGGCGTCCGCGGCGTTGACGCAGTCGACCGCCTTGTCGATGGCTCCGCAGCCTGCGGCGGCGGTGACGGTGACCGCCAGGGCCGCGGTGGCGAGGGCGAGCATGGTTCGGCGCATCGGTCGGGTCCTCCCCCGGGCGTTCCGGAAGCCGTTCCGGAAGGTACGGACGGGCGCACGGTTGGCCCGTACGCCCGTGCTCGTAGGGACGCGAGGAGCGCCCTGCCCGGTTGCTTCCCTGCTCTCCGTTGCTTTCCTACTCTCCCGACACCGCGGCCAGTGCCCGGAGTTGGAGGGCGGCGAGGTCGGCGCAGCCTCCGGTGGCGAGGTCGAGGAGGGCGTTCAGCTCCTTGCGGTCGAACGGCTCGGCCTCGGCGGTGCCCTGGACCTCGACGAAGCGGCCGTCGCCGGTGCAGACGACGTTCATGTCGGTCTCGGCGCGGACGTCCTCCTCGTAGCAGAGGTCGAGGAGGGGGGCGCCGTCGACGATGCCGACGGAGACGGCGGAGACGGTGCCGGTGAGGGGCTTGCGGCCGTGCTTGACGAGCTTCTTGTTCTGGGCCCAGGTGATGGCGTCGGCGAGGGCGACGTAGGCGCCGGTGATGGCGGCGGTGCGGGTGCCGCCGTCGGCCTGGAGGACGTCGCAGTCGAGGACGATGGTGTTCTCGCCGAGGGCCTTGTAGTCGATGACGGCGCGCAGCGAGCGGCCGATGAGGCGGGAGATCTCGTGGGTGCGGCCGCCGATCTTGCCGCGGACGGATTCGCGGTCGCCGCGGGTGTTGGTGGAGCGGGGCAGCATCGAGTATTCGGCGGTGACCCAGCCTTCGCCGCTGCCCTTGCGCCAGCGCGGGACGCCTTCGGTGACGGAGGCGGTGCAGAAGACCTTGGTGTCGCCGAAGGAGACGAGGACGGAGCCCTCGGCGTGCTTGCTCCATCCGCGTTCGATGGTGACGGGGCGGAGCTGTTCGGGGGTGCGGCCGTCGATTCGAGACATGGCTATGAGCCTAGGTGATGCGGCCGGTGGCGAGTTCCGCGCGGGCGGGGGTTCCGGATGGGCGGAACGTGTGTGCGGAACGGGTGCGCGTACGCGAAAGGCCGGCCCCGGTCGGGGGCCGGCCTTCGGCGGTGTGGGTCAGCGACTCACATCATGTCTTCGATGTCCGCGGCGATGGGGTCCGCGTCGGTGCCGATGACGACCTGGACGGCGGTGCCCATCTTGACGACGCCGTGGGCGCCGGCGGCCTTGAGCGCGGCCTCGTCGACCTTGCTCGGGTCGATGACCTCGGTGCGCAGGCGCGTGATGCAGCCTTCGACCTCTTCGATGTTCTCGATACCGCCGAGGCCGGCGACGATCTTCTCAGCCTTGCTGGCCATGTGTCTCTCCTGGTTCTTGAAGAACGCTGTGTCGGCCCACGGTAGGTCCGCTTTGTCACGGTAACCCACGTTTGGCTCAGCTATGCGCGCGGGCGCATTCTGCCTGGCCAAGGATGGCGATCACCGGAGCCATGTCCCGCGAGGGGCCGCTCCGGACGATACCGCAACTGGTCTACACCAGTTTGCAACGACCGTCCTAGCCGGCTTGTTCCACAAGCCTGGAGGTTGCCGATGAGTGCCAGCAGCGCGGCCGCAGTGCCGCAGCCCAAGTGGTGGAACGGGCTGTTCCAGGGGCTGCAGAAAATGGGCCGCAGCCTCCAGCTGCCCATCGCCGTGCTACCCGCGGCAGGCATTCTCAACCGGTTCGGCCAGGACGACATGTTCGGCAAGACCGGGCTCGGCTGGAACGACGTCGCCAAGGTGTTCAACGGTGCGGGCGGCGCCCTGCTCAACGGCTCGCTCGGACTGCCCCTGCTGTTCTGCGTGGGCGTCGCCATCGGCATGGCGAAGAAGGCCGACGGCTCGACCGCGCTCGCCGCGGTGGCCGGCTTCCTCGTCTACTACGGGGTGCTGCTCCAGTTCCCGAAGGACTGCGCCGCCGGCTCGACGCTGACGGCCGGCGCCTGTGTCGCCAAGGACGGCTCGGCGGTCCTCGCCACGTACCAGAACCCGGGCGTCTTCGGCGGCATCGTGATGGGCCTGCTGACCGCGTACTTCTGGCAGCGCTTCCACCGCACGAAGCTGGTGGACTGGCTGGGCTTCTTCAACGGGCGCCGGCTCGTACCGATCATCATGGCCGGCATCGCGATCGTGTTCTCGGTGCTGTGCCTGTGGGTGTGGCCGCCGGTCGGTGACGCGCTGACCAGCTTCAGCAAGTGGCTCGTGGACCTGGGCTCGTGGGGCTCGGGCATCTTCGGTGTCGCCAACCGGGCCCTGCTCGTGATCGGCCTGCACCAGTTCCTGAACACCTTCATCTGGTTCCAGTTCGGCGACTTCACCAAGCCGGACGGCACGGTCGTGCACGGCGACATCCCGCGGTTCCTCGCGGGCGACCCGACGGCCGGGCAGTTCCAGACCGGCTTCTTCCCGATCATGATGTTCGCGCTGCCCGCGGCCGCCCTCGCGATCGCACACTGCGCCAAGCCGCACCGCCGCAAGGAGGTCGGCGGCATGATGCTCTCGGTCGGCCTGACCTCGCTCGTCACCGGCATCACCGAGCCGATCGAATACTCCTTCGTCTTCATCGCGCCGCTGCTGTACGCGATCCACGCGGTGCTCACCGGCGTATCGATGGCGGTGAGCTGGGCGCTCGGCGTGAAGGACGGCTTCAGCTTCTCGGCCGGGCTGATCGACTACGTCATCAACTGGGGCCTGGCGACTAAGCCTTGGATGATCATTCCGATCGGGTTGTGCTTCGCCGTCGTCTATTACGTGGTGTTCCGCTTCGCGATCACCAAGTTCGACTTGCCGACGCCGGGGCGCGAGCCGGACGCGGACGAGCTGGAGCAGGAGAACATCAAGGCGTAGGACATCAAGGCGTAGGCGCACCCCGCTTACGGCGCCCCTTTTCGCCGGGCTTTTCGGCCCGGACCCGCAAGGCCCTCGGACCCGCTCGGTCCGGGGGCCTTCGCACGTTCCGCGACGGGCCGTTCGGCCGCCGCCCAGGGGCCGTTCGGGGCTCGGCGCGGCTACGGAAAGGTCACGGCGCGGAGACGGCGGGGAGTCGCTGTTGCCCGTATTGCCAGGTATGGCTCAGACCACAAAAAACGAAGGTTCCTTATCTAACCCACACCGTGCTACAACTGGTCTACACCACTCATTGGTGTAGACCACGCGGGCTTGACCGCGTTCCCCCGAGACGCCGCCGTCCCCCCGTATTTTCCCATGTCCCCCGGGCGGCGCCTTGCCTACTGGAGGATGTTGATGAGTACGGCCACCGCGAAGGCGGCGCCCGCGAAGAAGCGGGGCTCCGGCCTGTTCCAGGGCCTGCAGAAGGTCGGCCGCAGCTTGCAGCTGCCGATCGCCGTGCTGCCGGCCGCGGGCATTCTGCTCCGCCTCGGTCAGCCCGACGTGTTCGGTCCCAAGGGTCTCGGCTGGGACAACGTCGCCAAGGTCTTCGGGGGCGCCGGTGGCGCTCTGCTCGACGCCTCGTTCGGCCTGCCCCTGCTGTTCTGCATAGGCGTGGCGATCGGCTTCGCCAAGAAGGCCGACGGCTCGACCGCGCTCGCCGCGGTGGTCGGCTTCATGACGTACTACGCCGTGATCCACCAGTTCCCGACCGATGGGACGGGCGCCGACTACACGAGCACCGGCCTCTTCGGCGGCGCCTATCTGAAGGACGGCGTGGTCACCGCGGCCACCTTCCAGAACCCGGGTGTGCTGGGCGGCATCATCCTCGGCCTGTTGAGCGCCGTGCTGTGGCAGAGGTTCCACCGCACCAAGCTGGTCGACTGGCTCGGCTTCTTCAACGGCCGCCGCCTCGTCCCGATCATCATGGCCTTCGTAGGCACCGCCCTCGGCGTTCTCGTCGTCCTCGGCTGGGAGCCGATCGGCGACGTCATCACCAGCTTCGGCAAGTGGATCACCGGCCTCGGCGCCGCGGGTGCGGGTCTGTTCGGTCTGATCAACCGTGGTCTGCTGCCCATCGGCATGCACCAGTTCGTCAACACCGTCTCCTGGTTCCAGATCGGCGACTTCACGAAGCCGGACGGCACCGTCGTCCACGGCGACCTGACCCGCTTCTTCGCCGGTGACCCGTCCGCCGGACAGTTCATGTCGGGCTTCTTCCCCATCATGATGTTCGGCCTTCCGGCCGCCGCCCTCGCCATCGCGCACGCGGCTCGTCCCGAGCGCCGCAAGGCCGTGATGGGCATGATGATCTCGCTCGCCCTGACGTCGTTCGTCACCGGTGTGACCGAGCCGATCGAGTTCTCGTTCATGTTCATCGCGCCGCTGCTGTACGTGATCCATGCGGTTCTGACGGCCCTGTCCATGCTCGTTACCTGGGCGCTGGGCGTACACGCCGGCTTCACCTTCTCGGCCGGCGCGATCGACTATCTGCTGAACTGGAACCTCGCCACCAAGCCCTGGCTGATCATCCCGATCGGTCTGGTCTTCGCGGCGATCTACTACGTCCTGTTCCGCTTCGCCATCACCAAGTTCAACCTCACCACCCCGGGCCGTGAGCCCGAGGAAGAGGTCGAGGACCTGACGAAGGCGTAAGCCCTCGGCGCGGCACGACGAGGCCCCCGGAACCGAACGGTTCCGGGGGCCTTTCGCGTGCCGCGGGCCCGGGCGAAGTGCGGCGGGGTCAGAACTCGTAGACCGCGCCCGGCGCGGCCAGTTCCGTCGGGCCGGAGTAGACCGCGCGGGCGTCGGCCAGGTTGACCTCGGCGTCCGTCCACGGCGGGATGTGGGTGAGGACCAGGCGGCCCGCGCCGGCCCGGGCCGCGTGCTCGCCGGCCTCGCGGCCGTTGAGGTGCAGCGCCGGGATGTCCTCCTTGCCGTACGTGAAGGAGGCTTCGCACAGGAACAGGTCGGCGCCCTCGGCCAGTTCGTCGAGGGCGGCGCAGACCCCGGTGTCGCCGGAGTAGGCGAGCGTGGAGCCGCCGTGCTCGACGCGGATGCCGTACGCCTCGACGGGGTGGCAGACCCGCTCCGTACGCACCGAGAAGGGGCCGATCTCGAACGTGCCCGGCTTCAGGGTGTGGAAGTCGAAGACCTCGCTCATCGAGGAGGCGGAGGGCGTGTCCGCGTACGCCGTGGTCAGGCGCTGCTCGGCGCCCTCCGGCGCGTACACCGGCATGGGGGCGCAGCGGCCGCCCTCGTGGCGGTAGTAGCGGGCGACGAAGTAGCCGCACATGTCGATGCAGTGGTCGGCGTGCAGATGGGACAGGAAGATCGCGTCCAGGTCGTACAGTCCGATGTGGCGCTGTAGCTCACCGAGGGCTCCGTTGCCCATGTCGAGGAGCAGCCGGTAGCCGTCTGCCTCAAGGAGGTAGCTGCTGCAAGCCGATTCCGCGGACGGGAACGACCCGGAGCAACCGACGACGGTGAGCTTCATGGAGCGTGAACCTCCGGAACAGAGGGGCCAGGCGAAGCCTGTCGTTGCGGGGCGGCCGGGGCTGGCGGGGAGGCCGCGGGAAAGGGCTGCGGTGGATCGAGCGTAAGGCGCGCCAAGGCCCCTCGCTCCTTCGGAGCGGGCCGTTGTGGGGGAACTCACCTGCGCTGTCACCGGTTCGGATGGTGTTGTCGGGGAGCGCGCGCCACGGGTGGTGCGCCGGTAACGTCTGCGCTATGGACACGTCGTGGTGGCTGGCGCTGGGGGCCGTGGTGGCGCTCGCCGCCGTGGCGGCTCTGATGGACGGACGCGGGCGCGGGCGGCGTCGCCCCGGCGGGCGTACTCGGCCGCCCGGGCGGCCGGACGGGTCCGGGCGGGCTCGCGGGCGGCTGCCGAAGGCCGGCGAGATCTGGTGGGCGCAGGTGCCGTACGAGGACGTGCCGGGCGCCAAGGACCGGCCGTGTCTGGTGCTGCGGGTGCGCGGTGGGACGGCGACGGTCGCGAAGATCACCAGCAAGTTCCACGACGAGCGGGCCGGGGTGATTCCGCTGGCGCCGGGCACGGTGGCCGACGCGCACGGGCGGCCCAGCTTCCTGGAGACCGACGAGCTGCGCGAGGTCGGGGTGGGCGAGTTCCGCCGCCGGGTGGGCGTGGTGGACCCGGCCCTGTGGGACCAGGTCCGTCACCTGGCGGGATGACGGACCCGCGGCACCGGCCTCCGGACCCTGGGAGCGGGCCCGGCCCTCAGGCCCAGAGCTGGCCGTGCAGGGTCTCGATCGCGGCCTCGGTGGTCGGCGCGGTGTAGACGCCGGTCGACAGGTACTTCCAGCCGCCGTCGGCCACGACGAAGACGATGTCGGCGGGGGTGCCCGCCTTGACGGCCTTCTTGCCGACGCCGATCGCCGCGTGCAGGGCGGCGCCCGTGGAGACGCCCGCGAAGATGCCCTCCTGCTGGAGGAGCTCGCGGGTGCGGGTGACCGCGTCGGCCGAGCCGACCGAGAAGCGGGTGGTCAGGACGGAGGCGTCGTACAGCTCGGGCACGAAGCCCTCGTCGAGGTTGCGCAGGCCGTAGACCAGGTCGTCGTAGCGGGGTTCGGCGGCGACGATCTGGACGCCGGGGACGTTCTCGCGCAGGTAGCGGCCGACGCCCATCAGGGTCCCGGTGGTGCCGAGGCCCGCCACGAAGTGGGTGATGGAGGGCAGGTCGGTGAGGATCTCGGGGCCCGTGGTGGCGTAGTGGGCACCCGCGTTGTCCGGGTTTCCGTACTGGTAGAGCATCACCCAGGACGGGTTCCGCTCGGCCAGTTCCTTGGCGACCCGTACGGCCGTGTTGGAGCCGCCCGCGGCCGGCGACGACACGATCTCGGCGCCCCACATCGCGAGCAGGTCGCGCCGTTCCTGCGAGGTGTTCTCCGGCATCACGCACACGATGCGGTAGCCCTTGAGCTTCGCGGCCATCGCGAGGGAGATGCCGGTGTTGCCGCTGGTGGGCTCCAGGATGGTGCAGCCCGGCGTCAACCGGCCGTCCTTCTCGGCCTGTTCGACCATGTGGAGGGCCGGCCGGTCCTTGATGGAACCGGTCGGGTTGCGGTCCTCCAGCTTGGCCCAGATCCGCACGTCGTCCGAGGGGGACAGACGCGGGAGCCGGACCAGCGGGGTGTTGCCGACCGCGGCGAGAGCGGAGTCGTAGCGCATGTCAGACGGAACCGCCCGCGACCGCGGGCAGGATCGTCACGTTGTCGCCGTCGGCGAGCTTGGTGTTGATGCCGTCGAGGAAGCGGACGTCCTCGTCGTTGAGGTACACGTTCACGAAGCGGCGCAGGTTGTCGCCGTCGACGATCCGCTCGCGGATGCCGGTGTGCCGGGCGTCGAGGTCGTTGAAGAGGTCGGCGAGGGTGGCGCCGCTGGCCTCGACGGCCTTGGCGCCGTCGGTGTAGGTGCGGAGGATGGTCGGGATGCGGACCTCGATGGCCATGGCGTGGGCTCCTGATCTGAAGGGAGAGGCAGGTGGGCGCGGCTCGGGCTCGGGTCCGCGCGCCGCACGCGCTGGGGCGTGCGGTGGTGCGTTGGTGCGGGGCGCGCGGCGTCAGACGGCGGCTGCGCGGGCCGTACAGATCGCGCTGGCGAGCCGGCACAGGTCGACGTGCAGCCGCGCCACGAGCAGCAGGGCGGGGCCGCTGCTCGGCGTCTTGTCGCTCACGTCGTTCGAAACCATGGGGTCATCGTATAGATTCCCGGTCCGCTTCCCGGAATGTGATCTCGCATCCTGGACCGATCCCGCTCAGGATGCGGGCAGCCCGGGTGCGGGCGGGACGCGGCCGGCGCTCGGCGGCAGGTAGACGACGGTGGGCGCGCCGGTCGCGGGGTGGACGCTCACCTCGGCGTTCACCCCGTACACCGCGCCGAGCAGGTCCGCCGTGAGGACGTCCGCGGGCGGGCCCGAGGCGACGACGCGGCCGGCCGCCAGGACGCAGATGCGGTCGCAGTAGTACGCGGCGAGGTTCAGATCGTGCAGGGCCAGCAGGTTGACGGTCCCCAACTCCCTTACCAGGGACAGGACTTCGAGCTGGTAGCGGATGTCGAGGTGGTTGGTCGGCTCGTCCAGGACGACGACGTCCGGCTGCTGCACCAGGGCCCGGGCGACCAGGGCGCGCTGGCGTTCGCCGCCGGACAGCGACGGGAAGGGGCGGGCCGCGAGGTCGGCGATGCCGACGCGGGCGAGCGCCTCGCGCACGAGCGCGTGGTCGGCGGTGGTGTCGGCCTCCCAGAAGCGGTGGTGCGGGGAGCGGCCCATGGCGACGATCTCGTGGACGCTCAGCTCGATGCCCCCGGCGTCGGCGTCCTGCGGGACGGTCGCGATGCGCCGGGCACGGGCCTTGACCGGCAGCGCGTGCAGGTCGGTGTCGTCGAGCAGGACGCGTCCGGCGGTCGGGCGCAGGGCAGCGTAGACGCAGCGGAGCAGGGTCGTCTTGCCGCTGCCGTTGGGGCCGACCAGGCCGACCGTCTCGCCGTCGGCGGCGCCCAGGGTGATGCCGTGGAGCAGGGTGCGGCCCTGGGGCGTGGTGTACGAGAGCGACTCGGTGCGCAGCGTCGTCATGCGGGGCCGCCTTCCGCGCGGGTCCCGTGGCCGCGCAGCATCCACAGGAAGAACGGGCCGCCGGTGAGCGCGGTGAGGACGCCGACGGGGATGTCGCTGGGGGCGGCGACGGTACGGGCCGCGAGGTCGGCGAGGACGAGGAAGGCGGCGCCGCCGAGGGCCACGACGGGCAGCAGGGTGCGGTGTGCGGCGCCGACGGCCAGGCGGGCGGCGTGCGGAACCATCAGGCCGACGAAGCCGATCGCCCCGGTGTACGCGACGAGGACGCCGGTCAGCAGCGAGGCGAGCACGAAGGCACCGGCGCGGAAGCGGCCGGTGTCGAGGCCGAGTACGCCCGCGCCCTCCTCGCCGACGAGGAGCAGGTCGAGCGGGCGGGCCAGGGCGATCAGGACGAGCGTGCCGAGGACGAGGGCGACGGCGGGCAGCGCGAGCATGTCCCAGCGGGCGCCGCCGAGTCCGCCGAGCGTCCAGTGCAGGACTTCCTGGGCGTGGGCGGCGCTGGCCGAGGTGACCAGGATGAGGCTGGTGAGCGCGGACAGGACGTACGAGACGGCGACCCCGGCGAGCACCAGGCGCCCGCCCGTCATCGAGCCGGCGCGCCGGGCCAGGGCGTACACGAGGACGAGGGCGGCGAGCGCGCCCGCGAAGGCGGCGGCCGGCAGGGCGACGGTGGTCGCCACCCCGGCCCCCACCCCGAGCACGATCACGGCGACGGCTCCGGCGGAGGCCCCGCTGGAGACGCCGAGCAGGAACGGGTCGGCGAGCGGGTTGCGCACCAGGGCCTGGAGCACGGTCCCGATGACGGCGAGCCCGGCACCGGTGACGGCGCCGAGCACCACGCGGGGCGCCCGGACCTCCAGGACGATCGTGCGGTACGGGCTCGGCTCGGCGCGGCCGGCGACGATCGCGAGCACCTGGCCGACGGGAATCCGCACCGACCCCAGCGCGAGCCCGGCGACGGCCGCGGCGAGCAGCACCAGGGCCAGCGCCGCGAGAACGAGCGGGTAGCGCGAGCGGGTTGTCCTGCGCGGGCCCCCGCGCTCCCGGGCCGGCGGTGCTGCCGCTCGCGGCAGGACCTTCACTCCCCCGTCCCGAGCTGCGCCGCCAGCTTGGCGACCGCGTCCGGGGCCCGTACGCCGGTGACCATGTCGGAGAGGGGCAGGACGGCGAACCGGTTGTTCTTGACGGCGGGGACGGAGGCGAGGGCCGGGTCGTCGCGCAGGCGCTTCTTCTTGGCGTCCACGCTCGTGCCGCCGTAGTCGAGGATCAGGATGGTCTCGGGGGCGCGGGCCACCACGTTCTCCCAGCTCGCGTCGCCGAAGGACTGCGTCTTCAGGTCGTCCGCGAAGACGTTGCGGCCGCCGGCGCGGGTCACGATGTCGTTGCCTATGCCCTTGCCGCCCACGGTGAACGCCGTCTTGTCGCCGCTGTCGTAGACGAAGACGGGGGTGGGCGCCTTGTCCTCGCGCGCCGTGCGGGTGCGTTCGCTGGTGGCCTCGGCCGAGCGGATCCAGGACTCCGCGCGGTCACCGACACCGAAGGTGCGGCCCACCTCGCGGACCTCCTCGTACACGTCGTCCATCGTGGTCGCGGCGCCCTGGGGGCAGTTCTCCACGTTGAGGCGGGACTTGATGCCGCTCTTGGCGAGGGCCTCGCGCGCGCGGCCCTCGCCAGCGGCGAAGGCGGAGGCGTAGCCGCCGTAGACGAAGTCCGGGTTCACCGAGAGGAGCTTCTCGTACGAGGGGTACTCGGCGGCCAGGACCGGGACCGAGCGGTAGTCGGCCGCGTACTTCGGCAGCACCTTGTCGTCCAAGTAGGCGGTCCCGGCGAGGGACTTGGCGAGGCCGAGCGCCAGCATCACCTCGGTGGCGTGCTGGTTCATGGTCACCGCCCGCTTCGGGGGCGCGGTGTACGTCGTGGTCACCCCGCAGTTGGTGACCGTGTAGGGGAAGCCGGGGGCGGTGGCGCCGCCGGCTTCGGGCTTCGCCTGGGTGCTGGTGCACGCGGCGAGCGGGAACAGCAGGGCGGCGGCCAGGGCCGCACGGCGCCAGAGCATGGCTGAGCTCCTCCAAGGGGATTTCCACGTCCCCTGTCGTCGGGAGAAGGCGGCAGGTCAGTTCCTGGCTTCCGGCTCCGCGGGCTCGCCGCGGGGCCGGTCACAGTGGCGGGACCGTGCCGGATTCGCACCGGCTTCCTGGCCCTGCCGCCCGATGATCAAAAAGTGCGTATGCACAGTATGCGGGATCACCGGGCACGCGTATCCGTCAGTAGGCCTCTACGACCCTTACGTCTTCCTCCGTGATCACGCCGTCCACGATGCGGTACGAGCGGAACTGGAACTCCCCGGCCCCGTCGGTGTCCGCCGTGGAGACCAGGACGTAGTGCGCGCCGGGTTCGTTGGCGTACGTCACGTCGGTGCGCGAGGGGTAGGCCTCGGTCGCGGTGTGGGAGTGGTAGACGATCACCGGCTCCTCGTCGCGGTCGTCCATCTCGCGGTAGAGCTTGAGGAGGTCCTGCGAGTCGAACTCGTAGAACGTGGGCGAGCGGGCCGCGTTCAGCATCGGAATGAACCGCTCGGCGCGGCCGGTGCCCGCCGGGCCCGCGACCACACCGCACGCCTCGTCGGGGTGGTCGGCGCGGGCGTGCGCGACGAGCTGGTCGTACAGGGCCTGGGTGAGGGTCAGCATGTCGGCAAGGATAAGCATGCGGGCCGCCCCGTATCGAGGTGCGATACGTAACGGCCCGCATGGTGAGAATGTGCTGGTCAGAGCCTCAGCTGCGCTTGGCGAACGCCTTGTTGTCGGGGTTCTTGGCCTTGAGGACCAGGTAGGAGACACCGAGGATCAGGGCCCACAGCGGCGCGCAGTACAGCGAGACGCGGGAGTCCTTGTCGATGCCCATCATCACGATGACCATGAAGATGAAGAGCAGCGCGAACCAGCTGGTGTACGGGGCGCCGGGGGCGCGGAAGCTGGACTGCGGCAGCACTCCGGCGTCCGACTGGCGGCGGTAGCGGATCTGGCAGACCAGGATCATGATCCAGGCCCACATGCCGGAGATGGTGGCGAAGGAGACCACGTAGTCGAAGGCCTTGCCGGGCGCCACGTAGTTGATCCACACGCCGACCAGCATGAGGGCGGCGGAGACCGTGGTGCCGACCAGCGGCGTGCCGCTCTTCGTCAGCTTGGTGAAGACCTTCGGGCCCTGGCCGTTGAGCGCGAGGTCGCGCAGCATGCGGCCGGTGGAGTACATGCCCGAGTTGCAGGAGGAGAGCGCGGCGGTCAGCACGACGAAGTTGACGATGCCCGCGCCGACGCCGAGGCCCATCTTCTGGAACGCCGCGACGAAGGGGCTCACGCCCGGCTGGAACTCGTGCCACGGGACGACCGAGAGGATCATGATCAGGGCGCCGATGTAGAAGACGGCGATGCGCCACGGCACGGTGTTGATGGCCTTGGGCAGCGTCTTCTCGGGGTCCTTGGACTCGCCCGCGGTCACACCGACCAGCTCGACGGCGAGGAAGGCGAACATCACGATCTGGAGCGTCATCAGCGTGCCGCCGATGCCCTTGGGGAAGAACCCGCCGTCGTTCCAGAGGTTGGCGACGGTGGCGGTGTCCGCGGCGTCCGAGAAGCCGACGGTGAGGATGCCGGCGCAGATCAGGATCATGCCGACGATGGCGGTCACCTTGACCATGGAGAACCAGAACTCCAGCTCACCGAAGAGCTTCACGGAGATGAGGTTCACGGCGTACAGGATGAGCGTGAAGATCAGCGCATAGGCCCACTGCGGGATGCTGCCGTGGGTCCAGAAGGACATGTACTGGGCGGCCGCGGTCACTTCGGTGATGCCGGTGACGACCCAGAAGAGCCAGTACGTCCAGCCGGTCACGAAGCCCCAGAACGGGCCGATGAACTCACGGGCGTACTCCGAGAAGGAGCCCGACACCGGGCGGTACATGAGCAGCTCGCCGAGGGCGCGCATGATGAAGAAGATGACCAGGCCCGCGATGGCGTAGGCCAGGATGAGGCTGGGGCCGGCCTTCGAGATGGCCTTGCCCGCGCCGAGGAAGAGGCCGGTGCCGATGGCACCGCCGATCGCGATCATCTGGATCTGCCGGGCCCCGAGGCCCCGCTGGTATCCCTCGCCCGAGCCTTCGCCCGAGCCATGGGCGGTCCCCGCGGCCTCAATGCCGGCAGGACGGTCGTCGTGCTGGTCGACCTGCGCTGAGGTCATGGTGGTGCGCCTTTCTCCATGCCGACCCGTCCGCCTCGGTCACGAAGCGACGGATCAGGTCCTGATCCCCCCGGATATGGATGGAGTGCCACCGGCGGTCAGCCGGTCGAAGCGCCCCCGGGAACATGGGTGGCGTCCCCGGGTGGTCGTGAAGATTTATCACGGGCTTATGGGTGATCCCCAGTCGGCTTTGTGGTGCACGCCACAGGAAGAAGCGGACAAAAGTCCCTCGACAGGGCAAAGCAGGTCGATGTGGTGATGCGATCGTTATACGGATTTGAGCGTCCGCTGAGCGAACGGCCATCCAGAGGTCGATCCGTCAGGCCATGAGCGTCTCGATGAGTGTTTCCTGGAGCACACCGAGCCACAGATACGCCATCACCATCGGCTTGCGCGGATCGTCGTCCGGCAGCCGGTACAGCTCGCCGCTCTCGTCCTCGTCGGTCACGTCGAGGCGGGTGCCGATGGTCAGGCGCAGGTCGTTGAGCGCGCCCAGCCAGTGCCGCGAGTCCTCCGCGGTCAGCCTCAGGACCGCCCCGCCGTCGCCCTCGGGGGTCAGCGAATCGAGGCCTTGGACCACCGCGAGGGCGTCGGCGCGCTTGCGGGCCCGCAGGTCGTTCTCGGTGAACCGCCTGAACTCGCTTGATTTGGCGCGCAGTTCATCGCTCTCCTCGCTCGCGTAGGCCTCGGGGAAGAGCCGGGCGAGCGCCGGGTCGCTGGGCGGCTCGCTCGGGCCCTCGGCGAACAGGGCGGCCAGCGGGTCCTCGTCCTCGGCCGGCCCGTCGCCCGGCCCGATGAGTTCGAGCAGCTGGACGGCGAGCGAGCGCAGGATGGCGATCTCGACCTCGTCGAGCGCTACGGCCGCGCCACCGCGGGGCAGCGCCTCGAAGTGCCCGGCCATCAGCCGCGGTCCTGGGTAAGCGTGGCCCACAGGCCGTAGCCGTGCATGGCCTGCACGTCGCGTTCCATCTCCTCGCGGCTGCCGCTGGAGACCACGGCCCGTCCCTTGTGGTGCACGTCGAGCATCAGCTTGTGGGCCTTGTCCTTCGAGTAGCCGAAGTAGGACTGGAAGACGTACTGCACATAGCTCATGAGGTTGACGGGATCGTTGTGCACGAGCGTCACCCAGGGCACGTCTGGCTCGGCGACGGGGAGGCTCGACTCCGCCGACTCGGGGCGTTCGATCTCTACCGGGGCAACGCTCACGACTCTGGGCGACCTTTGCTCTCTTTGCCGGGGGTCCGGGGGCCCCGGGAAAGTGCGGCGCCGGGGGTCCGGGGGTTGCGCCCGGGAATCACGGCTCCCGGGGTCCCGGGAGTGGCCCCCGGGATTTACAGCCACGGCCTCCATGCTGCCACCCGGGGCCGGTCATCGCACAAACGGACCCTAGAAATCGTCAGAGTGACGAGTATTCGGGGTAGCATCCCCCCAGGCCCCCGCTTTCGGGGCCGGTGACCGAATACCCCGGCCGGCGTGTGCCCGGCCCGGACGAAAGTGCGAGGTGGCTCGCTGTGAATGCCCCGGACCTCGGGCTGCCGGTGGACGTGCCGTCGACCGCGCTCTTCACCGACCAGTACGAGTTCACGATGCTCCAGGCCGCCCTGAAGGCCGGCACGGCCGACCGGCGCTCGGTCTTCGAGGTCTTCACCCGCCGACTGCCCGAGGGCCGCCGCTACGGCGTGGTCTGCGGCACCGGGCGCGTCCTGGACGCCGTCGAGAACTTCCGCTTCGACGCGGACGTGCTCGGCTTCCTGCGCGACCGGAAGATCGTCGACGAGCCCACCTTGCGCTGGCTCGCCTCCTACCGCTTCAGCGGCGACATCTGGGGCTACCCCGAGGGCGAGGTCTACTTCCCGGGCTCGCCGATCCTGCGGGTCGAGGGCTCCTTCGCCGAGTGCGTGCTGCTCGAAACCGTGATCCTCTCGATCCTCAACCACGACTCCGCGATCGCGGCCGCCGCATCGCGGATGTCGGCCGCGGCCGGCGGGCGCCCGCTGATCGAGATGGGCGCGCGCCGCACCCACGAGCTGTCCGCGGTCGCCTCCGCGCGGGCCGCCTACGTCGGCGGCTTCAGCACCACGTCCGACCTCGCGGCCGGCTTCCGGTACGGCATCCCCACCGTGGGCACCAGCGCGCACGCCTTCACCCTGCTCCACGACAGCGAGCGGGACGCCTTCCGGGCCCAGGTCGACTCGCTCGGCCGCGGCACGACCCTCCTGGTCGACACGTACGACGTGGCCGAGGCGGTGCGCACCGCCGTGGAGATCGCCGGGCCCGAGCTCGGCGCGGTCCGCATCGACTCCGGTGACCTGCTCCTGGTCGCCCACCGGGTGCGCCAGCAGCTGGACGAGCTCGGCGCGACCGACACCAAGATCGTGGTCACCTCCGACCTCGACGAGTACGCCATCGCCTCGCTCGCCGCGGCCCCCGTGGACGCGTACGGGGTCGGCACCCAGCTGGTCACCGGCTCGGGGCACCCGACCTGCTCGATGGTCTACAAGCTGGTCGCCCGCGCCCAGTCGGCCGACCCGAAGGCCCCGCTCCAGCCCGTGGCCAAGAAGTCCCTCGGCGCCAAGTCCTCGATCGGCGGCCGCAAGTGGGCCGCGCGCCGCTCGGACGCGTACGGGATCGCCGAGGCCGAGGTCATCGGCACCGGGGCGGTACCGACCGGGCTCGCCGACCGCCAGCTCCTGGTCGAGCTGGTCAAGGGCGGCACGGTGGTGGCCCGCGAGCCGCTGGACACCGCCCGCGAGCGGCACATCGACGCGCTGGCCGCGCTGCCGATGTCCGCGGGCCAGCTCTCGCGCGGCGAGCCGGTCATCCCGACCGAGTACGCCTGAGTCGTGCCCGGCGGGGTTTTCCGCCCCCGTTTGCCCCCTGCCGTGCGCCGCGCGAAGTCTCTACGCTCAAGGAACAGTGCCCGTGACGGGCCCGCAGACCGAAGGAAAGCCGACATGCACCGCGCCTTGATCGTCGTGGACGTCCAGAACGACTTCTGCGAGGGCGGCTCCCTCGCGGTCGCGGGCGGCTCGGACGTCGCCGCCGCGATCACCGACCTGGTGGGCCAGGCCGCCGGCTCCGCCTACCGCCATGTGGTGGCCACCCGCGACCACCACATCGACCCGGGCGCGCACTTCTCGGACGCCCCCGACTTCGAGCACTCCTGGCCGCCGCACTGCGTGGCCGGCACGGAGGGCGTGGGCTTCCACCCGAACTTCGCTCCCGCGGTCGCCTCCGGGGCGATCGACGCGGTCTTCGACAAGGGTGCGTACGCGGCCGCCTACAGCGGCTTCGAGGGGCTGGACGAGAACGGACTCTCGCTCGCGGACTGGCTGCGGGCCCGGCA
Organism: Streptomyces sp. NPDC006691; assembly: GCF_042869955.1. Taxonomy (NCBI): domain Bacteria; kingdom Bacillati; phylum Actinomycetota; class Actinomycetes; order Kitasatosporales; family Streptomycetaceae; genus Streptomyces; species Streptomyces sp. NPDC006691. Next base: position 112,010 of record NZ_JBIAGW010000016.1, on the reverse strand, counting down.
GGTGGCCGAGGTCGACGTGGTCGGCATCGCCACGGACCACTGTGTGCGGGCCACCGCCCTGGACGCGGTGCGGGCCGGGTTCGCGACGACCGTGCTGCTGGACCTCACGGCCGGGGTGGCCGAGCGCACCACCTCGCTGGCCCTGGAGGAGCTGCGGGCGGCCGGCGTCGAGCTGTCCGGCAAGCCCGTGGTGTAGCGCGCCGCCACTTGAGCAGGACCGCGGGGCAGGACTGCGGGGCAGGACTGCGGGAGCCGGGCTACTTGAGCAGGGCGCGTATCGGGTGCCAGAGCTCTTCGGTGGTCTCGGGGGCCGTGCGCCACAGCAGGCCGTCGGGGTGGTGCAGGACGGCCGTGATCTCGTCCAGGGTGGGCGGCTCGGTCTGGCCGCGCAGATAGACCGCGCGCAGGCCCAGATTGCGGAGCCGGGTCAGGGCCCGCGCCCGGTTGACGGCGTGCACCAGGACGCGCACGTTCGTACCCGGCGCGGCCGGGTTCGGCAGCGTGAGCGCGACGACTACGCTGCCGCCTGGCAGCTTGCAGAAACCTCCGCCGGGCATGCCGGACCACTCCCCCTGTAAGACGACGCGTTGGACTCGCTGTCAATAAGGACTCGTAGGACGCACCTAAACACGATCGGCCGCCGCCCGCTAGAGGGCGACGGCCGATCATGGTTTGACCTGCGGTTTTGAAAATTACTTGGTGGAGGTGCCGACCTTCACCGTGATCGTCTGGCCGTTCCACGGCTGGTCGACGATGGAGATCTTGGTCCCGGTGTCAGGAACCTTGACGCTCCCCGTCGGGTTCTCGGCGTACCAGTACGTGCCCTTGTGGTCGTCGAAGACGGGCACGCCCGGCTGCGACTTGATCTTCGTCGCGACGTCGGCCTTGTGCAGCGTGAAGGCGTCCGTCCGGTACTGGCTGAACGGGGCGTCGAAGGGCTGGATCTTGTTGCGGAGCAGCGTGCCGTCGGCCCACTTGAGCGGCTTGGCGTGCGCGTCGACCGGCAGGATCAGGCCCTGGCCCGGGTGGGCCGAGACGTTGTTGTCCTTCTGGGAGGTGTCCCAGAGCCAGATGAGCAGGCCCCGCTGGTACGGGTAGTGCTCGACCCAGCTCGGACGGGTCGTGGAGAAGCCGAAGTTGTACGGGCCGACCTTGAGGGTCGTGTCGTACGAGACGTACTGGCGGTTCTCCGCGAGGTAGTACTGCGGGTAGTCGTTGGTGAAGGACTCCCCGATGCGGCTGAAGTTCTTCGCCGTCCAGCCGTTGTCGCCGCCCTCGGCGCCGTCGGTGACGACGGGGGTGCCGTCGGCGGTGACGGTGATCGCGTCGGCGGTGAAGCCCTTGCCGCCCGCGCCGCCGTCCGTCTGGTAGCGGAAGCGGAGCTGGATCTGCTTGCCCGCGAACTGGTCGAGCGGGTACGACAGCTTCTTGTACGCGCCCGAGGCGTCGGTCAGGGCCGGCTTGTCGCTGGAGTCGCGCGGGATGGCCTTGCCGTCGGCGGTGCCGTCGACCGCGGTCCAGCTGGCGCCGTTGTCCGTGGAGACCTCGGTGTAGAGGAAGTCGTAGTCCTTCTCGATGTCCCACCAGCCCGAGAGGTCCAGGGACGCCTTGGACTTGCCGGTGAGGTCGACCGACCGGGTCAGGGTGTTGTTGAGGTTGTCACCCATCCCGCTCCACCACTGCTTGGTGCCCTCGACGGGCTTCACGACGGTGGTGGTGACTTCCTTCTTGGGCAGCTCGACGACGAGCGCCTGGTTGTTCTTGGTGTTGTACTCCGAGACGCCCAGCTTGGCGGTGATCTTCGAACCCGCCTTCACCGAGGCGTAGTCGAGCCAGCCCAGCTGGAGCTTGTCCCAGGCCGTCATGTCGCCGGGCAGGTCTCCGATGGAGTCCTTGCCGGTGCCGAGCCAGGAGCCGGCCGACATCAGGGACCAGAAACCGACCGAGTTCTCGGCGGTGTTGGTGGTGTCGTAGAGGTCCGGCAGACCGAGGTCGTGGCCGTACTCGTGGGCGAAGACACCGAGGCCGCCGTTCTCCGGCTGCATGGTGTAGTCGCCGACCCACATCCCGGTGTCGCCGATCTGGGTGCCGCCCGCCTTGTTGTAGGCGGGGCCGGTCTTGCCCGCGTCGGTGCCGTACGCGTACCAGCGGTGCGCCCACAGGGCGTTGGTGCCCTGGACGCCGCCGCCCGCGGACTCGTCCTCGCCGGCGTGCACGATCTGGAAGTGATCGATGTAGCCGTCGGGCTCGTTGAAGTTGCCGTTGTTGTTGTAGTCGTTGCGGTCCCACTGGTCGTACTGACCCAGGGTCGCCTTGATCTGCGCGTCCGTCTGGCCCTTGGCCTTCTGGTCGGCGACCCAGGCGTTGACGCCGTCGCGGACGGTGTCCCACACGTTGGCGCAGTTGGTCTGGCCGCAGTAGTTGGAGCCGTAACGGGCCTCGTTGTACGGGATCTTGACCCAGTCGGTGACCTGGCCGTCGACCGAGTAGCGGCCCGAGGACGTCTTCTCGTAGTACGTCTTCAGCGAGTTGACGTTCTTGCCCGTACCGAAGTACAGGTCCTGGAAGTGCTTCTGGTTGTAATCGGCCTGCCAGGCGGTCGAGTTGTCCTTCGACCGGTCCGGCTTGGCTATCTGGTTGTGCGCCGGGCCGGGGTTGCCGCCGTACTTGGGCTGCGGCGGCTTGGGGCCGTCCGGACCGTCCGGGTCGTACATGGTGGTGTTGTCGACCTGGTCGCCGAACTCCACCAGGATCGTGAAGATCTTGTCGGTCTTCTGCCGGCCGAGCTCGACGTACTTCTTGTCGCTGAGCTTGACGACGTCGGAGCCGCCGCGCTTCTCGACCTGCTTCTTGCCGGACAGCACGCCTTCGAGCGCGGCCTGGCGCTGCTGGGCCTGCTGGTCGGTGAACGGGCCCTTGAGGTTGTGCTCCTGGCCGTTGGCCGTCGACGGGTCCTGGCGCTGTACCGCCACCGGAGCCTTCGAGTCCGCCTGGGCGGTGGCGTACACCGAGCCCGTGGCGCCGGCCGTGGCGAGAGCCACGAGCACGGCGGCGGCTCTGGCCGCCCTCCTGCTGCTGGTCACTTGACGATTTCCTCCCCCGCGGCCGGCAGGAACCGGGGGGTGAGGGGTTGGCTCCGGTGCTCGACACGCGTCTCAAGTGACGACATTGGACCGGAGTTACCAAAGAAAAGACAGATCTTGACTTGTTCGTGCCAAGTACATTATGCAGAAGGCCAGTTCCGCTATCCGAACATGACGGGCGTGGTAACAGACCGGGACAACAGGTGCACGCATCTCGGCATGTGGACCGGGCCGCTTCGCGGAATGACTCCGTGCGCCCCCCGTGCACCGGCACCGTGGGTTAGGTCACGCTTACCAACAGTTCCGCTCGGGCATGGACCGACGTAGAGTCGCTTGGCAGTGCGATCCGGTGGCCAGGCCCGCCGGTTGAGAACGGTCGAGAGGCTCACCCCCTATCCGAACCCTCAGGACGGATGACTGCCATGCCGCGTCCCACTGCCGCACAGCTCTCCTACGGTTCGGCCACCGTCGTCTTCTCGACCGTCGCCATGCTGCTGCTGTCCCGCACCGAGTCCGGCGTCGGAGTCGCGGTCATCGTCCTGGCCGCGCTGCTGCTCGGCCTCCTCGTCGCCGTGACGGTTCCCATGCCGCTGCCCCGCCGGGCCCGTGCCGAAGCCAACGCCAACGCCGACGGCCGCACGGTCCCGGTCGCTGGTGCGACACCGGAGAACCGTGCGGCCGTCGGCGGGAGCTCCGCCGTGCGGGTTCCCGCCCCCCGCGAGCGGCGGGCGGTCACGCGCGAGCACTCACTGCGGGGTTGAGACCACCACCACCGTCTTGCCGGCCTTGTCGTGCCAGCCCTGCCGGTACGGCTTGTCCGCCACGATCGTGATGGCCAGGACGATGTCCCACAGGCAGTAGCAGCACAGCACGAACGGCGCCCACAGCACGGCGGCCCGGGCGAGTGCCGAGTTGGTGGTCGGCACGCTGCCGTCGTTGAGCATCGCGACCCGCAGCCCGAGCCACTTCTTGCCCAGCGTCTGACCGGACTTGGACACCATCAGGGTGTCGTAGCCGATGTAGACGACGAGGGTGATCAGGAGCCAGAGCAGACCGGTGCCGGAGTACGCCTTGCTGATCACCTCGGTGCCGGAGTCGCCGTTGTCCGTGGTGGAGATGACGACCCGGTTGCTGGTCGCCCACTCGATCAGGCCGAGCGGTACCGCGATGATCAGGAAGTCGATGACACGGGCCAGGAACCGCTTGCCGTAATCGGCGAGCGGCGGCATTCCGGCCAGCGGGTCGACCCCGCCGTAGCCGCCCCCGTAGGGGTCGGAAGGCGGTGGCGGCGCGCTGCCGTACGGCGAGCCGCCACCGGGGGGAGGCGGTCCGCCGTACGGACCTCCGCCGCCGGAGGGCGGGGGCGCGCCATAGGGGCCCGCACCGCCGGGCGGTGGACCCGAGCCGTAGGGGGAGTCACCGGGCGGCGGCCCCGGGGGCGGCTGCGCGCCCCCGTAGGGGGACCCGCTCCCCGGAGGCTCTGACGGCTTCTTGAGGAACGGGTCGTCCTCGGGCGGCTGACCGGGCGGCGGCTGATCGGTGCTCATGCCGGTAGTGCAACGCGCGCGCGTTGCCCCCGCGACCGGGGGGACGCCGTTCGGGGGACGCCCGGCCCCGGACTCCGGGCCCCGGACTCCGGCCCCGGGGAGCCGCCCCGGACCTCACCACGGGACCGGCCCGGGACCTCAGCCCTGCGCGACGAAGGTGCGGGCCGCCTTGTCGTGCCAGCACTGGCGCCACGGTCGGTCGAAGACGCACCACATCACGTTGATCACGCCGACCGCGAGGAGACCGAGCACCCCGTAGAGCAGCCAGCGCCGCGCCGCCTGGCCGAAGGTGGGCGGCTCGTACGACTCGATGCCGCGCACCTGCACCCCGCAGAGCCGCTTGCCGAGCGTGCGGCCCCACTTGGCGGTGGGCAGCGCCTCGTAAAGCAGACCGAGGACGAGGAATCCGCCGAGCACGATGCCGAGGAGGCCGGCCGTCGTGCCGTCGAGGAGATAGACGGTCACCGTCTGCCCCGACAGCTTCGCCGCGTCGATCTTCTGCTGGATGTGGTCGCCCGCCTTCGTCAGGAGCGGTACGGCGAGGCCTCCGACGAGGGCGCCGAGCAGCACGGTGTCCACGAGCCGCGCGATCAGGCGCCTGCCGAGCCCGGCGGGCCGGGCCGAGGCCTGCGCCTGCGCGGCCGCGAGGAACGGGTCGGAGACCGGGGGCTTCCACGGCACGACAGGTTCCTGCGACTGCGGCGGCGACTGCGGCTGCGGCTCGGGCTGCGCGAGCTGGTGCACCTGCTGCGCCCAGGACGCGGCCCCTCCCCCGGGCCCCGCCGTCATCGGCGACCCGGCCACCGCGGAGTGCGGCTGTCCGGGCAGGGGCTGTCCGGGCAGGGGCTGTACGGGCTGCGCCTGCGCGGGCTGGTGGTGCGAGGGCTGGGGCTGGACGGGGTTCGGCTGAACGGGGTTCGGCTGGACGGGCTGGGGCTGTGCAGGACGTGGCTGCACGGGCTGGGGCTGGACGGGGGCCGTGTACGCGCCGTCCGCGCGGCCCGTCGGTGACGACGCCAACGGGCCTGCCGTGGACGGCAGTTGGGCCCGGGCGGGGGCCGGTTCCACAGCGGGCGGCATGGCCCCCGCCGGGCGTCCCGACTGCTGCTGGCTCTGGTGCGGCACCGAGCTGCCGGGCCGCACGGAAGCCGTCGGCGGCACCGGCTGCGGGGACTGCGCCGGCTCCGCGCGCCGGGGGTCGGGCAGACGCGGGTCGGCCGCCTCGGGCAGCCCGCGCGGATCGACCGGCCGGCCCCAGGAGACCCGGCGGTCCTGGTCGCCGCCGAAGCCGGACTGGTGGGCGGCGTCCGCGTGCCAGGCCGGCTCGGGGCGGACGCCCTGGCCCGGCGCGGGCGCGGCCGAGGCCTCGGGCTCGTCCAGGAAGACGGGGCCGGTCTCCTCGACGGGGGCGGCCTGGACCGGCGGGGCGGCGGCGAGCGAGGGGGCCGGGGCGGGAGCCGCGCCCGGCGGCGGGGCGGGGGGCGCCTCGCCCGCGGCGGGGGCGGGCCGGCTCGTGCCGGGCACCCAGGAGACCCCGTTCCAGTACCGGACATATCCGGGAATGGAGGGGTCCGGGTAATACCCTTCCCGGGCTACGCTCCCGCCGCTGTCAGGAGGAACCGTCGCCATGTCCCCAACTCCGTTCCGATCCAGCACACTTGATCTCTGCCGCGGCGGCCCGGCCGGACCGGGCACCGACCGCGCGCTTCCGCTTGTCCCAGGAGGACAGTAACGAAGAACGCGCGGCCGGTAGCAGGAAGCCGGGGAGTAAGACCGCGTACGAGCGACTCCGGGCCGCGCGGGGCACCCCGGGGCGGGGCCGCGCGGCGGAGTCCCACCAGTGCGTACAGTCGTTGCCGATCGAACTGGTGCACCCGGCCCGGCCGGTCAGGAACGTGCCCGGCCGGTCAGGAAAGTGAGTGGGGAATGCGCGTGGGGCCTGGCCGAACCGGTCACGACGATCCGGCGACCGGCTCCCTGCCGCCGGCGTCCGCGCCACGGCGGGCCTGGTCGGCCGTCGCGGTCTTCGCGGCGATCCGCGCGCTCGGCCTGCTGGTGCTCGCCCTGTGGTCGCGCCTGGCCGGCTCCGACGCCCACGACCTGCTCTCGGCGCGCTGGGACTCGATCTGGTACGTGCGGGTCGCCGAGTCGGGCTACGACTTCACGCTGACCGCACCCGACGGCCGGGTCCTCTCCGACATGGCCTTCTTCCCGCTGCTGCCCTGGCTGGAGCGGGCCGTCGCCGCGGTGAGCCCGCTCGGGCCCGGCGACGCGGGGCTGCTCATCAGCGGGCTCGCGGGGCTGCTCGCCGCCTGGGGCATGTATCTGATGGGCCATCACCTGTACGGGCACCGGGCGGGGCTGCTCCTGGTGGCGCTGTGGGCGGCGATGCCCGTCGGGATCGTCCAGTCGATGGCGTACAGCGAGGCCCTCTTCGCGGCGCTCGCCGTCTGGGCGCTGTACGCGGTGCTGCGGCGGCGCTGGGTGGAGGCGGGGCTGCTCGCCTCGCTCGCGGGGCTCACCCGCCCGGTCGGGCTCGCGGTGGCCGCCGCGCTGTGGGCCGGGGCCGTCGTCGAGGCCCGGCGCACCCGGCGCCCGGACGCGCGGATGCTCACCGGGATGGTGCTGGCCCCGCTCGGCGCGGCCGGCTACGTCCTGTGGGTGGGGGTGCGGCGGGGCAGTCCGTTCGCCTATCTCGACGTGCAGGGCGAGTGGGGCAACGGCTTCGACGGGGGCCTGGCGTACGGGGAGTTCATCCTGGACCACCTCGGCGGGTGGCCCGTCGTGCTCGCCGGGATCGCCCTGATCGCGGGCACCGTGCTCGCCCTCGGGGCGTTCGCGGCCTGTGTGCGCGGGCGTCAGCCGCTGCCGCTGCTCGTCTACACCGGCATCGTCATGGCCCTCGCGCTGTGCTCGTCGGGCTACTTCGGCTCCAAACCCCGGCTGCTGCTCCCCGCGTTCCCGCTGCTGCTGCCGGTGGCACTCGCCCTGTCGCGGGTCCGGCGCGCCCGGGCGGCGGCGGTGGTGGCCGCGCTCGCGCTGGGCTCCGCGGTGTACGGAGCGAGCTGGCTCAACGGCTCGGGGCCGCCGTAGCAGCGGCCGGCCGGGGCCGGTTCCGAAGGAGCGGCCGGGCGAAGCCGGTCGGCCGGCCCGATCGCGGGGGGGGGCCGGTTCCGATCGCGGGGGGGGGGGCCGGTTCCGGTCGGTCTCCGCGAATCCGCTGAGAAAAACTTCCCGAAGTCGCGTAATGACCTCGGGGGAACGCGCTCTCACCCTGTACGGCCCCGCACGGGCCCGTACCGCAGCACGCAGACGTACGAGCCCCGCGCCGGGGCGTACAGGGAAGAGAAGAGGGACCCCATGCACACCGTGGTGGAACGCGAGCTGGAGCTCAAGCTGGTGCTGTCGCCCGAGCGCAGCATCCCCGTCCCGGCCCGGCTCACCTACCGCACCGACGACCCGTACGCCGTGCACATCGCCTTCCACATCGGCTCCGAATCGCCCGTGTACTGGACGTTCGCGCGCGAGCTGTTGGTCGAGGGGGTGTTCCGGCCGTGCGGCCACGGGGACGTGCGGATCTGGCCGACGAAGGTGGAGGGCCGCAGCGTGGTCCTGATGGCACTCAGCTCGCCGGACGGCGACGCGCTGCTCGAAGCGCCCGCCGCCCAGGTCTCGGCGTGGCTGGAGCGGACGCTGCGGGCGGTGCCGCCGGGCTCCGAGTGCGAGCGGCTCGGCCTGGACGACGGCCTGGCCGAGCTGCTCGCGCCGACCACGGGTGGCGTGGTCGACGAGCTGTGGCTGCGCGACCCCTGGCCCTCCGACGAGTCCCGGCCGGAGGAGGGCGCGTGAGCGGGCGGGGCGTCGGGGCGCAGAACCCGCCGGAACCGGCTCAGAACAGCTTGCCCGGGTTCAGCAGACCGAGCGGGTCGAAGGCGTGCTTGACCGCGCGCTGCATCTCGATGCCGACCGGTCCGAGCTCGCGGGCCAGCCACTCCTTCTTCAGGACGCCGACGCCGTGTTCGCCGGTGATGGTGCCGCCCAGCTCCAGGCCGAGCGCCATGATCTCGTCGAAGGACTCGCGGGCGCGCCGCGACTCGCCCTCGTCCTCGGCGTCGAAGCAGACCACCGGGTGGGTGTTGCCGTCGCCGGCGTGGGCGCAGACGCCGATGGTCAGCTCGTACTTGGCGGCGATCGCCGAGGTGCCTTCGAGCATCGCGGCGAGCTTCGAGCGCGGCACGCACACGTCGTCGATCATCGTGGCCGATTTGATCGTCTCCAGAGCGGTGAGCGACAACCGCCGTGCCTGGAGCAGCAGTTCGGACTCGGCCACGTCCTCGGCCGGGACGACCTGGGTGGCGCCCGCGGCGGTGCACAGCTCGCCGACGGCGGCGAGGTCCGCGGCCGGGTCCGGGGAGTCGAAGGCGGCGAGCAGCAGCGCCTCGGTGGTGTCGGGCAGGCCCATGTTCGCCATGCGGTTGACGGCCCGGATGGTGGTGCGGTCCATGAGTTCGAGCAGCGAGGGGGCGTGCCCGCCCTCCATGATCCGGACGACCGCGTCGCAGGCGGCCGCGGCGGAGCCGAACTCGGCGGCGAGCGCGAGCTGGGGCGGCGGCGAGGGCCGCAGCGCGAGCACCGCTTTGACAACGATGCCGAGGCTGCCCTCGGAGCCCACGAAGAGCCGGGTCAGGTCGTACCCGGCGACGCCCTTGGCGGTGCGCCGGCCGGTGCTCATGAGCCGCCCGTCCGCGAGCACGACCTCAAGGCCGAGGACGTACTCGGCGGTCACCCCGTACTTCACGCAGCACAGGCCGCCGGAGGCGGTGCCGATGTTCCCGCCGATGGTGCACATCTCCCAACTGGACGGGTCCGGCGGGTAGTAGAGCCCGTGTTCGTGGACGGCGCGGGACAGCACGGCGTTGACGACGCCGGGCTCCACCACCGCGACCCGGTCGACCGGGCTGATCTCCAGGATGCGGTCCATCTTGACCAGGGACAGCACGATGCAGCCGTCGCTGGCGTTGGCCGCGCCGGACAGGCCGGTGCGCGCGCCCTGCGGCACGACGGGCACCCGCAGCGCGGTCGCCGTGCGCATCACGTGCTGCACCTCTTCGACGGTGCGGGGCAGCACCACCACGGCCGGACGGCCCGCCGCGCAGAAGCTCGCCATGTCGTGGGCGTAGGAGGCGGTGATGTCGGGGTCGGTGACGACGGCGTCCGCCGGGAGGTGCTCGCGCAGCCGTTCGAGAAGATCGTCCATGTCTTCAGCCTGGCACCCGGGGCCATCGGTGTGAACCCTTTCCCCGGCCGGTCGGGCGGGGCCGGTGTGGTCTTCGTATTGACGCACAGTGAACGCCATGGAGATCGCGAAGACCGAACACGATGCGGACGCGGCCCGGCGGGCGGCGTGGCAGTCGACCGCGGCCGCGGCCCAGCGGACCTCGCCGCGGTCCGGGCCGCGCCGGGCCCTGAAGCGGGCGGTCCTGGTGGCCCTCGCGGCGGGCGTGCTGGTCGGCGGCGTCCTGCTGATCATGCCGGACGGCCGGGAGCCGAAGGCCCCGCCGCCCGCTCCGGGTCCGGCGGCCCGGGCCCTGACGGCGGTGACCGGCGGCGCACCCGCTTCGGTGGCCGATGTGACGGCCCTGATCACGGACCGCGCCGCCTGGGTGCGCACCCACCCCGACGACGACGCCTCGTGGACGGTGCTCGGCTCCGCCTATCTGGAGCGGGGCGTGCGGGGTGCCGACTCCTCGTACTACCCGCGCGCCGAGTGGGCGCTCAAGCGCTCGCTCCAGGTGCGCCCGAAGGACAACCTGGACGCGGAGACCGGGCTCGCGGCCCTCGCCAACGCCCGGCACGACTACGCGGCGGCGCGCACCCTGGCCGAATCCGTACGCGCCCGCAAGGCCGACCGCTGGACGCTGTACCCGCCGCTGATCGAGGCGTACAACGGGCTCGGCGACCCGAAGGCGGCGGCCAAGGCGGTGGAGCAGATGCTCGAACTGCGCTCCGGCACACCGGCGTTGACCGAAGCCGCCGAGGTCTACCGGCAGCACGGCTGGCGCGAGGACGCCCTGGTGGCCCTGGACGAGGCGGTCGCGCACGCCACCTCGCCCGTGCAGAAGGCGGCCGCCCTGGTCTCGGCGGGCGACCTGGCGTGGGAGCGGGGCGAGCCGGACGCGGCCCTCGCCCACTACGAGGCGGCGCTGCGCACCGATCCGGGCGCCCACGCGGCGCTCGCGGGCCGGGCCAGGGCCAAGGTGGCGCTCGGCCGCAAGGCGGACGCCCAGCGGGACTACCTGGCGGCGGTCGCGGTCCTGCCGCGGCCCGAATACCTCCTGGAACTGGGCGAGTTGTACGAGTCGCAGGGACTGGACGGCGACGCCCGCGCCTGGTTCGACAAGCTGCACGAACTGGCCGCGAGGGACGGGTCCAACGGCGTGGACGACGCCCTGGTGCTCGGCCGGTTCGAGGCCGACCACGGGGCCGCGCACGCGGCCGTGGACCGTCTCGAAGCCGAGTGGAAGGCCCATCCCAGCGCGGCGGCCGAGGACGCGCTGGGCTGGGCGATGTACCGGGCGGGCGAACCGGAGGAGGGCCTCGCCCATGTGCGCAAGGCCACCGACTCGGGGGTGCGCAGCGCCCTGTTCTCCTACCACCAGGCCACCATCGAACGGGAGTTGGGCCAGTCCGGCGCGGCCCGGCGGCACCTCCAGGACGCACTGCGTACCAATCCGCAGTTCTCACCGGTGCTCGCGCCGAAGGCGGCCGAGGCACTCGCGGCGCTCGGTGAGCCTGCGGACGGCGGGCCACGGGACATGTACGGCCATGTGGCCGCCGCCGCGCAGTCGGGCTCCGGGGGTGGCGGGGGCGGGGGCGGCAGTTCCGCGTCGTCGGGTTCTTCGTCGGGCCAGTCGTCGAGCCAGGGGTCCAAGCGCCCGGCGAGGCCCCGCCCCGCGAAGCCCTCGCGGCGCGGCTGAACCGGCGCGGACGCGGGCCCGGGGCAGGGCCGGGCACAGGACGGGGAGCGGGGCCGGAAAGGCCACGGCCCCACGGGTCAGGTCCGTGGGGCCGCAGACTAGTGACGGTAACTCAATTACCGTACGCGCGTGGTGCGTTGCAGGTCAGAGGTTGCCGCGGAGCTCCTGCTCGCGCTCGATCGCCTCGAACAGGGCCTTGAAGTTGCCCTTGCCGAAGCCCATCGAACCGTGCCGCTCGATCATCTCGAAGAAGACGGTGGGACGGTCCTGGACCGGCTTGGTGAAGATCTGGAGGAGGTAGCCGTCCTCGTCGCGGTCGACCAGGATCTTCAGCTCGCGCAGCGTCTCGACCGGGACCCGGGTCTCGCCGGCCCATTCGCCGAGGGTGTCGTAGTACGAGTCGGGGGTGTCCAGGAACTGGACGCCGGCCGCGCGCATGGAGCGCACCGAGGCGACGATGTCGTTGGTGGCGAGCGCGATGTGCTGGACGCCGGGGCCGCCGTAGAACTCCAGGTACTCGTCGATCTGCGACTTCTTCTTGGCGATGGCCGGCTCGTTGAGCGGGAACTTCACCTTGAGGGTGCCGTCGGCGACGACCTTCGACATGAGCGCGGAGTACTCGGTGGCGATGTCGTCGCCCACGAACTCCTTCATGTTGGTGAAGCCCATGACGTTGTTATAGAACGCCACCCACTCGTTCATCTTGCCGAGCTCGACGTTGCCCACGCAGTGGTCGATCGCCTGGAAGAAGCGCTTCGGCGTCTCCACCAGCGGCGCGGCCTCGACGAATCCGGGCAGGTAGGTGCCGTGGTAGCCGGTGCGCTCGACCAGGGTGTGCCGGGTCTTGCCGTACGTCGCGATCGCGGCGAGGACGACGGTGCCGTGCTCGTCGCCCACCTCGTGCGGCTCCTCGATGCCGGTGGCGCCGTGCTCGGTGGCGTACTTGTACGCGGCGCGCGCGTCCGGCACCTCGATGGCGAGGTCCACCACACCGTCGCCGTGCTCGGCGACGTGCTCGGCCAGGAAGCGTCCCCGGTCGGTCGTCGGCTTGATGACGGAGGTGAAAACGAAGCGGGCGGCGCCGCTGGTCAGCACGTAGCTGGCGGTCTCGCGGCTGCCGTTCTCCGGTCCGGAGTACGCGACCAGCTTCATGCCGAAGGCCGTCGAGTAGTAGTGCGCGGCCTGCTTGGCGTTGCCCACGGCGAAGACGACCGCGTCCATGCCCTTCACCGGGAAGGGGTCGGCCTGCCGCGCGGTTTCGGGGGTCTGATCGATGGTCTCAGTCATGGCCGCAGAGTCTCGCTGTCCGGCAAGCTGCGCAATAGTTCGCGTTTTCACTGGTCAATCTGTGCAGTGGATGGGCAGTATCTAGGGGCGTCTTGTACACGATGACCATCCGGAGGCGGCCATGTCGATCGATCATTTGGACGGGCGTCTGATCGTGCTGCTCGCCCGGGAGCCCCGGATCGGGGTCCTGGAGGCCTCGCGCCGGCTCGGGGTCGCGCGCGGCACGGTCCAGGCGCGGCTCGACCGTCTTCAGTCGAATGGAGTCATCCGGGGCCTCGGCCCCGACGTCGACCCCGCGGCGCTCGGCTACCCCGTCACGGCCTTCGCGACGCTGGAGATCAAACAGGGCCAGGGGGCGGACGTACGGGCCCACTTGGCGTCCGTGCCCGAGGTCCTCGAACTGCACACCACCACCGGCCAGGGCGACATGCTGTGCCGGCTCGTGGCCCGCTCCAACGCCGATCTCCAGCGTGTGATCGACCGGGTTGTCGGTTTTGATGGCATCGTCCGGGCCGCCACGGCGATCGTCATGGAGAACCCGGTCCCGCTGCGGATCATCCCGCTGGTGGAGCAGGCGGCACAGGACTCCGTCCCCGGCGACGGCTGACCGGCGACCGACAGGGGTGAGCGCGCATGGGCTTCTGGGACTTCCTGTCCAGCAGACACCAACAGCTGCTCACCGATGCCTACCAGCACGCGAGCGCGGTGTTCCAGTGCATGGTGATCGCGACCGTGCTCGGCGTTCTCATCGGCGTGGTGACGTACCGCAGCGGCTGGGCGGCGGGCCTGGCCATCACCACCACGTCGTCGATCCTCACGATCCCCTCGCTCGCCATGATCGGCCTGCTGATCCCGCTGGTCGGCCTGGGCGTGGCCCCCACCGTGGTAACCCTGACGCTGTACGGGCTGCTGCCGATCGTGCGCAACTCGATCGTCGGCCTGCGCGGAGTGGACCCCTCCCTGGTGGACGCGGCCAAGGGCATCGGGATGTCACGGGCCGCCCGCATGCTGCGGGTCGAACTCCCGCTGGCCTGGCCGCCGATCCTGACCGGGATCCGGGTCTCCACGCAGATGCTGATGGGCATCGCGGCCATCGCGGCGTACGCCTCGGGCCCCGGCCTCGGCAACGAGATCTTCCGCGGCATCGCCTCGCTCGGCAGCGCCAACGCCATCAACCAGGTGCTCGCCGGCACCCTGGGCATCGTGGTGCTCGCCCTGCTCTTCGACGCGGCGTACGTCCTGATCGGCCGTCTCACCATCCCGAGGGGGATCCGTGTCTGAGCGATTCGAGCACGAGCGGTCCGAGCACGAGCGGTCCGAGCACGAGCGGTCCGAGCACGAGCGGTCCGAGCACGAGCGGTCGGACTACGAACGGTCCGGGTACGGCCGGGGCGAGCACGAGCGGATCGAGGAGGAGCGGATCGAGGAGGAGCGGGCCGAGCACCAGCGGGCCGCGGCCGCGCCCGCGCCGAGCGGGGCCGCGACCTCCGGGGCCTCCATCCAGCTGGAGAACCTCACCAAGCGGTACGCGGGCAACCCCGAACCGTCCGTGGACAACGTCACCATGGAGATCAAGGCGGGCGAGACCGTCATCTTCGTGGGCCCGTCGGGCTGCGGGAAGTCGACCACGCTCAAGATGATCAACCGGCTGATCGAGCCGACGTCCGGCCGCATCCGGATCAACGACGAGGACGTCACCGACATCGACCCGGTGAAGCTGCGCCGCAAGGTCGGCTACGCGATCCAGTCGTCCGGGCTCTTCCCGCACATGACGGTCGCCGAGAACATCGCGCTCGTCCCGAAGATGGTCGGCTGGTCCAAGTCGAAGGTGAAGGACCGGGTGGAGGAGATGCTCGACCTGGTCGGGCTCGACCCGCGCGAGTTCCATGGCCGCTATCCGCGCCAGCTCTCCGGCGGACAGCAGCAACGCGTGGGCGTGGCAAGGGCGTTGGCGGCCGATCCCCCGGTCCTCCTGATGGACGAGCCGTTCGGCGCGGTCGACCCGATCACCCGCGACCACCTCCAGGACGAGCTGATCCGGCTCCAGCACGAACTGCACAAGACGATCGTCTTCGTGACCCATGACTTCGACGAGGCGATCAAGCTCGGCGACCGCATCGCGGTGCTGCGCGAACGCTCGCACATCGCCCAGTTCGACACCCCCGAGGCCATTCTCACCAACCCGGCCGACGACTTCGTCTCCGGTTTCGTGGGTGCGGGCGCCGCCCTCAAGCGGCTCAACCTCACCCGCGTACGGGACGT
This sequence comes from Streptomyces sp. NPDC006691, assembly GCF_042869955.1. Lineage (NCBI taxonomy): Bacteria > Bacillati > Actinomycetota > Actinomycetes > Kitasatosporales > Streptomycetaceae > Streptomyces > Streptomyces sp. NPDC006691. The sequence goes on along the minus strand of NZ_JBIAGW010000016.1, from coordinate 96,854 downwards.
GGAGATGGCCGAGTTCCCCACGGTCACCGTCGACGACCCGCTCCAGTCGATCTTCAACAAGCTGCGCAGCGGCCCGCACAACGAGCTGCTCATGCTGGACCGCAGGAACCGCCCCTACAAGTGGCTGCGGCGCGGCGACCTGATGCGCGCCAAGGGTTCTCTGGCGCGGGCCGGGCAGTTGGTGCACGACACGGTGACCCGGGACGCGACCCTGCACGACGCCCTGGAGGCCGTGCTCACCGACTCCGGCGGCCGGGTCGCGGTGACCGGGCGGCGCGGCGAATACATCGGCGTCGTCGACATGGAGACGCTGATGAACTCCGTGCACGAACTCCTGGAGGCCGACCGGCTCGCCGCCATCGAGCACCAGCACGACCTCGCGGAGCTCCGCCACCACCAGACCGAACAGGAGCTGGAGGGCGGTGCGGAGACGTCATGACGCCGCCCAGGAGCCCCGCCCCCGCCGACCGTCCGCCGGGCGAGCACGAGGTCAAGGGCCACGCCTTCCGGGACGAGCTGTCCGATCCGCTGGCCGACCCGCTCGCGGAGCCCGAGGACGCGGCGGGCCCGGCACCCGGAAGAACGGCCCGCCGGATCACCTGGCAGAAGCTGGTCATCCTGCCGGCCGTCCTCGCGGTGATCCTCCTCCTCACCTACTTCTGGATCACCAACGTCCACCTGGACGCGATCGCGCGGAACTCGATCGACAACGGCAACGTCCAGCTGCGCCTGTGGCAGCACGTGAAGCTGACCGCGATCTCCACCTTCTGGGTGCTGATCATCGCGATCCCGCTGGGCATCGCGCTGACCCGGCGCGGGGTGAGCCGGGCGGCCCCGCTGGTCACCGCGGTCGCCAACATCGGGCAGGCCACCCCCGCCATCGGCCTGCTCGCCCTCCTGGTGATCTGGCTCGGCATCGGCCCCGGCACCGCGATCATCGGCATGGTGATCTACGCGGTCCTGCCGGTGCTCTCCAACACGGTGGCGGGCCTGAAGGCGATCGACCCCCAGCTCGTCGAGGCGGCCCGGGGCATCGGGATGTCGGCGCCCGGCACCCTGGGCAAGGTCGAACTGCCGCTCGCGGTACCGCTGATCCTGGCGGGGGTGCGCACCGCGCTCGTCCTGAACGTCGGCACCGCCACGCTCGCCACCTTCGGCGGTGGAGGCGGGCTCGGCGACCTGATCACCTCGGGCATCCAGACCCAGCGCATGCCGGTCCTGGTGCTCGGCTCGATCCTCACGGTGGCACTCGCCCTGCTCGTGGACTGGCTGGCCTCGCTGGCCGAGCTGGCGCTGACCCCGCGCGGACTGGAGGTGGAGTGATGCGACACCCGCATCGACACCGGCGACACCCGCGTCGACACCCGCGTACGGCACTGGCCGCCGCCGGGGGCGCGCTCGCGCTGCTGGCCGTGCTGGCCGGCTGCGGGCTCAAGTCCGGCTCCCCGCTGGTGGACGACGTGGTGCCCGGGTCGGTCGGCAAGGGGCTGCCCCTCAAGGGGGCTTCCCTGACGGTCACTTCGAAGAACTTCAGCGAGAACATCATCCTGGGCCAGATGGTCGGCCTGGTCTTCAAGGCGGCCGGTGCCGAGGTCCTGGACCGCACCAACCTGCCCGGCTCGATCAGCGCCCGCGAGGCGATCGTGAAGGGCGACGCGGACGCGATGTACGAGTACACCGGCACGGCCTGGATCACCTACCTCGGCAACAGCAAGCCGATCGTCGACCCGCAGGCGCAGTGGCGGGCGGTGCGCGACGCCGACCGGAAGAACGGCGTGACCTGGCTGCCCCAGTCCACCCTCAACAACACCTACTCGCTGGGCATCAGCCAGGCCAACAACGCCAAGTACCACTTGAAGACGCTCTCGGACGTGGCCGCGCTGTCCCAGAAGGACCCTTCGGCGGTGACGATCTGCGTGGAGAACGAGTTCGCCTCGCGCGAGGACGGGCTGCCCGGCATGGAGAAGGCGTACGGGATGTCGATCCCCGCTTCCAACATCCAGAAGATGGACGCCGGGATCGTCTACACCCAGGTGTCCAAGTCCAACTCCTGTCTGCTCGGCGAGGTGTTCACCACCGACGGCCGCATCAAGGCGATGGACCTGGCGACCGTGGAGGACGACAAGCACTTCTTCCCGAACTACAACGCGGCGCCCGAGCTGCACAGCAGGACGTACGACAAGTACCCGGCGATCGCGGACCTGTTGAACCCGCTCAGCGCCAAGCTGACCACGCAGGTCGCCCGGGAGCTCAACGCCAAGGTCGACGTGGACGGCCAGGACCCGCACGACGTGGCGCTCGACTGGCTGATCCGGGAGGGGTTCATCAAGAAGGGGTGAGGCGAGCCCTGTGGCGGGCGTGGCGGGCGTCGGCGGACGCCGGGGGTCGTCGGCGGACGCCGGGGGTCGTCGGAGGAGGCCGGGGGTCGTCGGAGGAAGGCGGGGCGCCGGGACGGGCGTCACCAAGAAGTCGATGCAAAGAAAGCGTTGCAAGGCTCTCTTTGCATAGCTATCTTTGGACCATGCCCGAGAACAAGCGGCCCGACGCCTCGTCCGCCACGAACGCGAGCGGGGAACGCATCCTCGACGCCCGCTCCCTGCGCGGACTCGCCCACCCCTTGCGGATCCGCATCCTGAAGTCCCTTCGGCACGACGGACCGGCCACCGCCTCGCGCCTGGGCGAGCGGCTGGGCGAGTCGAGCGGCGCGACCAGCTACCACCTGCGCCAGCTCGCCACGCACGGCTTCGTCGAGGACGACCCGGAACGCGGCAAGGGCCGGGAGCGCTGGTGGAAGGCCGTGCACAGCGGCGTGTCGTTCGCCGACGAGTTGCACGCCAGCAACGACCCCGAAGTGCGGGGCGCGGCCAGCCTGTTCCGGCACGAGATCGCCGACATCCACACCCAGGAGGTCTCGACCTGGCTCGCGACCATGGGCGACTGGCCGGAGATCTGGTCCACCAGCTTCGACCTGAGCGACTTCACGCTGGATCTGACGCCAACTCAACTCACCGAGCTGAACGACAAGTTGCACGCCGTGGTCGAGACGTACCGCGGCCTGGCCCAGGATCCGGCGTCTGCCGCCGACGCCGCACAGGTCCGCGTCCATCTGCACTCCTTCCCGCGCTCCACCCCGCCCCGCTGAACCCCGGCGCCCACCGACACCCACAGCACCGGCACCCACAGCGCCGGCACCCGCACCGCTGAAGTCCGCGCCGTCGACACCCGTACCAGCCGAAGGGAATCGCGCCATGCACAGCGACATCCACCTCCTTCTGCACCACCAGCGCGCCGCCGAACTGGCGGCCCTGGCCGCCAGTTCGGCGGCGCGGACCCGCGCCGTCACGCTTCCCCGCGAGCGTCACCTGCGCAACCAACTGGGTTGGCTCCTGGTCGAGTTGGGCCTGCGCCTGACCGAACAGAAGCCCCGTAGGCAAGCCCGCATCGCATGAGCGGGCCGGGGGGACACCGCGACAGACGGCCGCTCGTGGCCGTGCTCACCGCCAACGCCGTTTCCGCGAGCGGCAGTTCACTCACCCTGATCGGGGTGCCGTGGTTCGTGCTCCAGACCACGGGCAGCGCGGGCCGGGCCGGCGTGGTCGCCTTCTGTGCGACGCTGCCGATCGTGGTCTCGGCACTGATCGGCGGCCCGGTCATCGACCGTGTGGGGCGACGCCGGATCTCGGTGGGCTCCGATGTGGTGTGCGGGCTCGCGGTCGCCGCCATCCCGCTCCTGCACCACGCCGGGCTCCTGGAGTTCTGGCTGCTCTGCGCCCTGATGGCGCTCGGCGGGCTCGCCCACACCCCGGGCGCCTCCGCCCGCTACGTCCTGCTGCCCGACCTGGCCGGCCGCTCGGGCACGACCCTGGCGCGCGCGGCCAGCGTCTACGACGCCGTCTCGCGCGGCGCCCGGATGACCGGCGCGGCCCTCGCGGGGGTGCTGATCGCGGTGACCGGGGCCGGGAACGTCCTGCTCATCGACGGGGCCACCTTCGCCGTCTCGGCGGCGCTCGTCGCGACCGGGCTGCGCGGGGTGCGCGAGGCCCGGCCCCGGCGAGACGCTCCGCCGGTCTCCCTCCGCACCTACCGGGCCGAACTCCGCGAGGGATACGCCTACTTGGGCCGTGCCCGGCTGCTGCTCGCGGTGGTCACCATGGTGATGCTGATGAACGGCACCGATCAGGGCTGGAATTCGGTACTCCTCCCGGTGCACGCCGAGCGGAACCTGGGCGGCGCGCCCCAACTCGGCCTGCTCACAGCCCTGTTCGCGGCGGGCGGCCTGTCCGGTGCGCTGCTGTACGGCCTGGTCGGCCACCGCTTCGGGCGCCGGACGGTGTTCACGGCCTGTGTGCTCCTGTGCGGGGCGCCCCGGTACGCGGTCGCCGCGCTGACCGGCACCACCGCGCCGCTCGCGGTCACCATGGTGGTGGCGGGGCTCGCGAGTGGCGCGCTCAACCCGATCCTCACGACGGTGATCTACGAGAAGGTGCCGGACGCGCTGCGCAGCCGGGTCGCGGGGGTGCTCACCGCGGGCTGCGAACTGGCCATGCCGCTCGGCGGGCTCGCCGCGGGCCTCCTCGTCCAGAGCGCTGGGCTGCGCGGCGCGCTGCTCGTGGTCGGCGGGGTGTATCTGCTCGCCACGCTGAGCCCGCTGGTCCTCCCGGCGTGGAAGGACATGGACGCGCCGGCCGTCAGCAGGACGGAACCGGGTCGCCCTTCGGCAGCGCCCGGAGCGCGGACACCGCACCCTTCAGCGTAGTCACGGGGATCAGGCGCAGCCCCTTGGGCAGCTCCGACTTGGCGTCCGAGCACTCGGCCTCCGGCACGAGGAAGACGGTCGCCCCGTCCCGGGCGGCGGCCTGCGTCTTGAGCGCGACCCCGCCGACCGCGCCGACGTCCCCGCCGTCGCTGATCGTCCCCGTCCCGGCGATGGTGCGACCGCCGGTGAGGTCCCCGCCCGAGCCGTCGCCGTTCAGCTTGTCGATGATGCCGAGGGTGAAGAGCAGCCCGGCACTCGGGCCGCCGACGTCGGCGAGGTGCAGATCGACCTTGACCTTGTCCGGGCTCAGACCGAGGTAGCCGAGGGCCGCGACGGACGCGGCGTCCTGCGACTGCTTCATCTGGGCCTGGTTGTGCGCGGAGATCTCCTTCTCGCTGCCGCCGCCCGGATAGACCGAGTCCCGGGGCATCACGGCCCGGTCGGTGCGGAACCAGCCGTCGACGACGTCGGAGATGCCGACGTCCTGGTTGGGCCCGGTGGCCACGATGGTGGTCATCCGCAGCTGACCGGTGGTGGGGCGGGTGGGTGCCCCGGAGATGGTGATCACCGGCTTGCCCTCGTCGTTCCCGAGCACGTTCGCGGTCGGCCCCGGCTGCGCCACCGCGAACGGCAGCGGCGCGAAGCAGGCGACGGCGAGCAGCGCGACGACCGGTGCGGCGCCGATGGCGAGGTTGCGGAGGCGGGAGTGACGAGTGAGCACGCCACCAATCTATCCGTACGCGCTCGGCCGCCCGGGCCGGGTGCGTACGGACGCGGGGGGCGGCCGGGCTGGGCGCGTCGGCCCGGCTCGGGGTGCGGCCGGGCTGGGCGCGTCGGCACGGCTCGGGGCGCGGCTCAGCACGGGGCGCGGCTCAGCGCGGGCCGTCGGCGACTTCCCTCACCGCGTCGGCTCAGCGCAGGGCGTCGGCGACTTCCCTCACCGCGTCGGCTCAGCGCAGGGCGTCGGCGACTTCCCTCGCCGCGTCGACGACCCGGGGCCCGACCCGTTCGGGTACGGCGTCCGCGAGCATCACCACGCCCACGCTGCCCTCTATCCCGGTGACCCCGACCAGCGCCGCGGCCGCGCCGCTCGCCCCGGCCTCCAACTCGCCGTGGGTGAGCGTGAAGCCGGGCTCGGTGAGACCGCCGGACTGGCGGGCGGCGAGGATCGCCCGGCCGGCCGCACCCTTGTCCAGCGGGTGACGGAACCCGGCCCGGTAGGCCACGTGGTAGTCCGTCCAGGTCGGCTCGACCACGGCCACGGCGAGCGCGTCCGAGCCGTCGACGAGGGTGAGGTGGGCGGTCGCGCCTATGTCCTCGGCGAGCGAACGCAGCGCGGGCAGCGCGGCCTCGCGGACCAGCGGGTGCACCTGGCGGCCCAGGCGCAGCACGCCGAGCCCGACCCTGGCCCGGCCGCCCAGGTCGCGGCGGACGAGGGCGTGCTGCTCCAGGGTCGCGAGCAGGCGGTAGACGACCGTGCGGTTGACGCCGAGTTTGTTGGACAACTCGGTGACCGTCAGACCGTGATCGGTGTCGGCGAGCAGCTTGAGGACACGCAGTCCCCGGTCGAGGGTCTGGGAGGTCTCCGCGGTCACGACACCCACTCCTTAAGTGGTGAGTCGCGGCGGCACTCTCACGTGGTTCGCGGCGCCGGTCCCATCGGCGTCGCGCGCAGAGCCCGCCGGCGAGGCCAAGGCACCGGCTGCGCTCCGCGGCGACGCTGCCACGGGGCGTTTGCATGGCGGGGACAGTAGCGAGCGGACACCGCTCAGCGGAAGACCTCGTCCAGAATCCGGGCGCGAGCGGAATTCCGGAGCCGGCGGAATGGACGGAACCGCACCGGCAGATGGACGAATAATGCCCGTGGCCGACGAATTTGGTCCCTGTTCGCGTCTGTTCGGGACCTAAGTCCGTCTTAGCGGGGACCTTGGCCGACCGACACGGATTTGCCGGGACATTACTGTGGCAGACGTTCGAGGGGCGTCCGTGGGGGCCGGTCCTCGTACACATCCCGATCCCTTGGGATCCCGAACGGGGCCCGGCAACGCACGCCGGGCCCCGTTCGTTGTGCGGGGTTCGCCCCCCGGCACAGCCGCTACTTCATGCGGGTGGCCCACTCCTGGACCTTCTTGATCCGCTCGCGGAGCTGCCCGGCCGTCGCCTCCGCGCTCGGCGGGCCGCCGCACACCCGGCGCAGCTCGGTGTGGATCACACCGTGCGGCTTGCCGCTCTGATGGACGTACGCGCCGACCATCGTGTTCAGCGACTTGCGGAGCTCAAGCAGCTCCTTGTGCGAGACGACGGGCCGGCGCTCCGCGGGCATCTCCAGGAGGTCGGCCTCCTCGGCCGGCTTCTGGCGGCTGTGCGCGATCTGCCGGGCCTGCCGCTTCTGGAGCAGCATCTGCACCTGGTCGGGTTCGAGCAGCCCCGGAATGCCGAGATAGTCCTGCTCCTCCTCGCTTCCCGGGTGGGCCTGCATGCCGAATTCGGCGCCGTTGTACATGACCCGGTCGAAGACGGCGTCGGATTCGAGGGCCTCGAAGGGGAGCATGTCCTCCCCGGTGTCCTCGTCCTCCTGCTTGTTCGCCTCGTCCATTTCCTGTTCGGACTCGGCGTACGGGTCTTCTTCCTCGCCGTCCTTCTTCGGCTTGTCGAGCACGTGATCGCGCTCGACCTCCATCTCGTTGGCGAAGCCGAGGAGCATCGGAATGGTGGGCAGGAAAACGGAAGCGGTCTCGCCGCGTCGCCTGGACCGCACGAAACGGCCGACGGCCTGGGCGAAGAAGAGCGGCGTCGAAATGGTGGTCGCGTACACGCCGACGGCCAGACGCGGCACGTCGACGCCCTCCGACACCATGCGGACGGCGACCATCCACCGGTCGTCGCTCTCGGCGAACTCGTCGATCCGCTTCGACGCCCCGGTGTCGTCGGACAGGACGACGGTCGCCTTGGAGCCGGTGATCTCGCGGATCAGCTTGGCGTAGGCGCGGGCGGAGTCCTGGTCGGAGGCGATGACTAGGGCGCCGGCGTCCGGGATCGCCTTGCGGACCTCGGTCAGGCGCCGGTCGGCGGCGCGCAGCACGTTGGGCATCCAGTCGCCGCGCGGGTCCAGCGCGGTGCGCCAGGCCTGCGAGATGGCGTCCTTGGTCATGGGCTCGCCGAGCCGGGCGGCGATCTCGTCCCCGGCCTTGGTGCGCCAGCGCATGTTGCCGCTGTAGCTCATGAATATGACCGGCCGCACGACGCCGTCGGCGAGCGCGTTGCCGTAGCCGTACGTGTAGTCGGCGGAGGAGCGGCGGATGCCGTCGTTGCCCTCCTCGTACGCGACGAAGGGGATGGGGTTGGTGTCGGACCGGAAGGGGGTGCCGGTGAGCGCGAGCCGCCGGGTGGCCGGGTCGAACGCTTCGAGGCAGGCCTCACCCCAGGACTTGCTGTCCCCCGCGTGATGGATCTCGTCGAGGATCACCAGGGTCTTGCGCTGCTCGCACCGGTTGCGGTGCAGCATCGGGCGCACTCCGACACCGGCGTAGGTGACGGCGACGCCGTGGTACTCCTTGCTCAGCGGCCCGGCGCTGTAGTCCGGGTCGAGCTTGATGCCGACCCGGGCGGCGGCGTCCGACCACTGCTTCTTGAGGTGCTCGGTCGGCGCGACGACGGTGATCTGCTGCACGACGTGGTGGTGCAGCAGCCATGACGCGAGCGTCAGCGCGAAGGTCGTCTTGCCGGCGCCGGGGGTGGCGACGGCGAGGAAGTCGCGCGGCTGCTCCTGGACGTACCTCTCCAGAGCACCCTGCTGCCAGGCACGCAGCTTGTTGGCCGTGCCCCAGGGGGCGCGGCCGGGGAAGGCGGGTGAGAGGTGGTGGGAGGCGGTAGTAGTCACGGTCTCCGGTTCGGGTCTCTCGGTGTACGGGATTCTCGGGCATCCGGGCCGGGGGCCCGGCGGGGCTTACGTACGACAACCGGGCCACCTTACCGGCGCGGGGTCGGATACCCGACGGATCGCCTCCCGGCGGGGCGGCTGTGAGAGCGGGCTCACAGCCCTGTGCCTGGGGCCGGGCCCCATGCCCCCGGCCCCCTGGGGCCCGGCCCGGGGGTTTGCCCACCCGCCCGCCCGTGACCCGGGGTTGGCTGGTTCCGGCCCCCGGGGCTCCGCCCCGGACCCCAGGGGTTAGCCCACCCACCCGCCCGTGCGGCCGGGCTGAAGGGTCCGGGCCCTGGGGCTGCGCCCCAGACCCCCAGAGGGGCTGCGCCCCTCGAAACCCCCGCAGGGGGCTGCGCCCCCTGCACCCCCGGTTCGGGGCTCCGCCCCGGACCCCGTATCGCGCCTGAACGGCGCTCGTCCTCAAACGCCGGACAGGCTGAAGTGCCATATGCGGGCCCGCACCGATCAGCCGGACGGGCTGAGGTACCCGATGCCGGCCAGCACCAACGCCGCTAAGGGGCGCGGGGAACTGCGCGACCAGCCCCGCACGATCCGCACCCGAACAAGCGGGGCCCGGGGCGCAGCCCCCGGAAGCCCACCCATCCCCGTTCCGCTCACCCCCGCCCGCCGCGCCTCCCCCATTCCACCCCCGGAGGGTTGCGGGAAGGGGCGGGGAGGGGCAAAACCCCGGGGCCCGGGGCGGAGCCCCAGCGCACCCCGGCCGGGGTCGGGCGGACCCCGGCCAGCTCACGCCCCCCGAACCCGCCCCGCGACGAACGCCCCGGCCCCCGCCACCACCCCCATCGGCAGGAACACCACAGCGAACGCCCCGGGATGCGGCGCGGCCGCCGCCGACACCGCGCCCCCGCCCAGCGCCGCGAACCCCGCCCCGCCCGCCGCGAGCAGCAGCACGTTGGACAGCCCGTCCGATATCTGGAGGGCAGCCGAGTTGGCCCCCGCCTCGTGCGGGGCCGAGAGCTTCAGGAGCAGCACGCTCGTGGAGGCGATGACCATGCCCATGCCGAAGCAGCCGACGCCCCAGGCCACGCCGACCACCCACACCGGTACCGCCTCGAACAGCACGCTCGGCGCGGCCACGATCGCGAGGGCGACGAGCACCATCCCGACCACCATCAGCCGCTCCCGGTGCGCCTCCATCCGGGGCCGGGCCTGGACGTACGAGCCCAGCGCCCATGTGGCCCCGCCGACGGCCAGCGAGAGCCCGGCCATCGTGGGGCTCAGCCCCCGCTGGGTGACCAGCATCAGCGGCACGAACGACTCCGCCGCGATGAAGGATCCCGCCGCGAGCCCGCGCAGCAGCACCACGGCGGGCAGCCCGCGCGCCGCCCGCCAGGTGCCGTGCGGCAGCAGGGCCCGCCGCCCCACCACGGCCGGCCCGAGCAGGGCCGCCCCCGCCGCGAACGGCAGCAGCGACAGCCACCTCAGCTCCTGCCCCGCGTACTGCATCAGCCCCGCGCCGACCGAGATCGCGAGCGCCAGCCCGATCCGGCGCCGCTCGAACGGCGCGGGCGGGGCCGACGGATCGGCGGGCCCCGACGCCATCCGCCGCGTCGCGGGCAGCGCGAGCGCCAGCGGGAACACCACGAGCACGGGGATCCCGATGAACACCCAACGCCAGCCCAGCTGTTCGGTGACCGTCCCCGCCACCAGCGGCCCGACCACCGACGGCACCACCCACCCCGCCGCGAACGCCGCCATGATCGTCGGCTGGAGGCGCGCGGGATAGGCCCGGCCGATGACGACGTACAGCGCGACGATCACGAGCCCGCCGCCGAGCCCCTGCACGGCCCGGCCCGCGATGAACGTCCACATGTTCAGCGCGGTCCCGGACAGCAGCAGCCCCGCCGCGAACGCCGACATCCCGACGGCCAGCGCCCCGAGCGGCCCGCGCCGGTCCGCCCACTGCCCCGCGACGACCATGCCGAACAGGCTCGTCGTGAAGTACGCGGAGAAGGCGAAGGCGTACAGCGAGACCCCGTCGAGCTCGCGCGCCGCCACGGGCATCGCGGTGCCGACGGCCGTCGCCTCGAAGGCGATGAGCAGCACGACGGTGATGATCCCGAAACTCAGCGCACGATGTTCCCGCCCCAGAATCCCGCCCTCGCCGACGCCCTCCCAGGGGCGGTCGGCGAGGCGGGCATCGGACGGTTCAAGAGCGCTCATCCGCTCAGAGTAAGAGGCGTCCTACGGTCTGACCCCTGTCAAAGGACGGGACTCCGGCTACGCCGATGGTCGTAGTCCCACGAACTCCCGTGAACGCCACATGGCAGTCACATTGCAGCCCACCCGTCCCCCTTCCCCTCCCCCGGCCCACCCCCTACGTTCGTACCGACGCACCAGCACACGGCCGTGTGCCCGAGTGGTTCAGGGGCTCGCCTGCAAAGCGAGTTACGTGGGTTCGATTCCCGCCACGGCCTCCACATTCGTTATTCGTTCGCGCACTTGAGCTTCTGCTCGGCGAACTGCGCGCACTGTGCGCACTGCCTGAGCAGGCCGGTCAGGGCCTATCTGGTGCGTGGCGTCTCCGGGACCCGGTCGGTCGTGAGGTTCATCTCGACGTACTTCTGCGACGGCGGCAGCGTAGGCCCCCTCGGGAGCAAGGGCACAACAGCACGGCCCCGTGAACGCCCCCCAGCGAAGTCTGTGCCGTCGCCACCCTCCTTCAGGGGGCCGGGTCCGAGCCGAGCGACCGGCCGCGCGGATCCCGCCGGGGGTTCGGTCTCGCATGCCGACGCGCTCCCACCCTGGGCGACCACGCACTTTTTAGTGCGTACTTGATCATCCGGTGCGCCGCGACGAGCCTGATCCACATGCCTCAGACACAGATGACACAGAATGATTCCGAGACTCCGACCCTGCCCGCCGCCACCCCTCTCACCCTCCTCGGCCTCGGCGCCATGGGCACGGCCCTGGCCCGTGCCTGGATGGCCGCCGGGCATCCGCTCACCGTGTGGAACCGCAGCGCCGCCCGCGCCGCGGCGCTCGCCTCCGACGGGGCTCGTGTCGCCGAGAGTGCCGCCGCGGCGGTGGCCGCCAACTCCCTTGTCGTTGTCTGCCTGTTGGACGACGACTCGGTGGGCGAGGTGCTCGCCGAAGTCGATCTGACCGGCAAGGACGTGGTCAATCTGACCACCAGCACCCCGGCTCTGGCCCGGGCCCGCGCCGCTTGGGCACGCGAGCGCGGAGCCCGCTATCTGGACGGCGGGATCATGGCCGTACCGCCGATGATCGGCGTACCGGAAGCGGGCGGCTACGCCTTCTACAGCGGCTCCCCCGAGCTGTTCGAGGAGCACGGCGCGGCTCTGGCCGTACCGGCCGGCACCACCTATGTCGGCGAGGACGCGGGATTCGCCGCGCTGTACGACGTGGCCCTGCTCAGCGCCATGTACGGGATGTTCGCCGGGGCCGCGCACGCCTTCGCCCTGATCCGCTCGGAGGACATCGACCCCGCCACGCTGGCCCCGCTGCTCGCCGACTGGCTGGGCGCGATGGCCCCGGCGGTGCACCGGACCGCCGAGCAGCTCAACAGCGGCGACTACACGACCGGCGTCGTGTCGAACCTCGGTATGCAGGCGGGCGGGGTGCCGGCCTTCCTCGACACCGCGGAACAGCAGGGCGTCAGTCCCGAACTGATCGCCCCCTACTTCGCGTTGATGCGCCGCCGTCTCGCCGAGGGCAGCCCCGAGGAGGACCTGACCGGCGTGGTCGACCTCCTCGTGCGCCCTCGGCCGGCGGCCGCCGCCTAGGGCCTGTCCGGCGGATCCTGTCCGGCGGATCCCGTCCGGCGGATCCCGTCCGGGGCGCGCGGTCCTGGCAGGCCCTAGCCCTGCTGGACCACCGCCGCCTGCGGCCGGATGGGAAGGCGGTTGACCGGGCGGCCGGTCGCGGCGCGGACCGCGGAGGCGATCGCGGCCGGCGAGGTGACGACCGGGACCGCGCTCGCGGCCTTCGCGCCGAAGGGGGCGACCACGTCCCGCTCCTCGACCAGCTTCACGATCCGGATGTCGGGCGCGTCCAGGGACGTCGGCAGGGCGTAGCCCGTGAGGTCGGGGTGGCGGATCTGGCCGCGTACCGTCCGCAGGTTCTCGGTCAGGGCCGCGCCCACGCCCTGGGTGACCCCGGCCTCGATACGGGCCGCGAGCTGACGGGGGTTCAGGATGCGGCCGACGTCCTGGGCCACGGCGAGTTCGACGACGCGGACCGAGCCGAGTTCGATGTCGACGTCCACGACCGCCCGGATCGCACAGAACGCCAGGCCGACGAACGCGTCGCCCTGGCCCGCCTCGTCGAGCGGCTCGGTGGGGTGCGGGCGGCACTGGGCGGTGGCCCAGAGTTCCTTGCCGTCCATGGCCTCGCTGACCGTGGTCGACAGGACGCCGTCGTACGAGGTGATCTTGCCGTCGGCGATCTGGAGCAGCTCCGTGGACATGCCGAACTTGTGGGCCAGCGGCTGGAGCAGCTGGGTGCGGACCATCTTGGCCGCGCGCTCGACCGCGCCACCGGACACCCAGGTGTGGCGGCCGTGGGTGGCGGGGCCGGCGGGCGGCTGGTCGGTGTCGACGGGCGCCACGTGCACCTCGTCGATGCCCAGGGTCTCCTGGACGATCTGGCGGGCGAGGGTGGTGAAGCCCTGGCCGGTCTCGACGGCCGCGCAGATGACCGTGGCGACGCCGTCCTGGACCTTCACGGTGGCGGTGGACACCTCGTCGGCGCCCTCGGCGCCGAGCATGTGGACCATGCCGAGCGCGTAGCCCACTCCGCGCCGGACCGCGTCCGGCTCGCCCGCGCCCTCGGGGCCGCCCGGCAGCAGCCAGTCGTCCTCGGGGGCGTCCTTGGGGAGCGTGGGGAGGGGGAAGTCCCTTACGGCGCGCAGGAGTTCGGCCACCGGGGCCGGGCACGTCACCGTCTGCCCGGTGGGCAGCAGGTCGCCCGTCGCGAGCACGTTGCGCATCCGCAGTTCGGCCGGGTCGATGCCCAACTTCCCCGCCAGCTTGTCCATTTGGCCCTCGTACGCCGCGCACACCTGGAGTGCGCCCTCGCCCCGGACGTGCCCGGAGGGCGGGTTGTTGGTGCGCACCGCCCAGCCCTCCACGAAGGCGTGCGGCACGACGTACGGGCCGCAGGCGAACGCGACGGCGGCGGCCAGGGATTCGGACGACGCCTCGGCGTAGGCGCCCGCGTCCAGCAGGATCTGCGCCTCGACCTTGACCAGGCGGCCCTCCGCGTCCGCGTGGTGGCGGTAGCGCAGCAGGGTGGGGTGGCGGTGGGCGTGGCCGAGGAAGGACTCCTCGCGGGTCGCGGTCAGCTTGACCGGGCACCCGGTCCTCAACGCGAGCAGCCCCAGCGGGAGTTGGAAGCCGAGGTCCTCGCGGTCGCCGGTCGCGCCGGGTACTCCGGTGACGACGACCTTGACCCGGTCCCGCTCCAGGCCGAAGCAGGCGGCGGCCAGATCGCGGTCGCTGTGCGGGTCGGTGGAGGCGGTGTACAGCTCGACGCCGCCGTCGGGGCGCGGCACCGCGAGGCCCGCCTCGGCGCCGATCGGCGCCGGGTCCTGGCGGCCGATCCGGTACAGGCCCTCGACCACGACCTCGCCGGTCGCCTCGGGGTCGCCGTACTGGAGCGGGATGTGCCGGATCAAGTTGCCGTCGGGGTGCAGGGGTTCGGCCCCGAACGCCTTCTCCGGGTCGGTGACCGGTTCGAGCACCTCGTACTCGACGGCGATCGCCGCGGCCGCCAGGCGCGCGGTGTCGGGGTGGTCGGCGGCCACCGCGGCGATGGGCTCGCCCTGGTGGCGTACGTACTCGGACGCGAAGACCGGGCGGTCGGCGATCCGGCGGCCGAACGCGGGGTCGCCCGGCACGTCGGCGTGGGTCACCACGGCCCGTACGCCCGGCATGGCGACGGCGGCCGCGGTGTCGACGGAGACGATGCGCGCGGACGCGTGCGGGGCGCGCAGCACGGCCGCCCACAGCAGGCCCTCGGCCCACAGGTCGGCCGCATAGGGGAACGTCCCCTCGGTCTTGGCCCGCGCGTCGCCCGGCGCGAGGGACGCGCCGATCCCGTGCGCGGGCGGCTCCGGCTCCGGCCCCGCCACCGGGGTGGCGCCTTCGACCGTCGCGGTGGCTGCGTCGTTGCTCACGCCATGCCTCCGTCGTGCGTGTGCGGGGGCTTGGCACTGCCGGCCCCGGGGGGTGCCTGGTGCGGAATGCGGGCCTCGTCGGCCAGGGCCGCGCCGGCCGCCTCGCGGCCCGCGACGACGTCCTTCACGGCGTCGAGCACACCGCGGTAGCCGGAGCAGCGGCAGAGGTTGCCGCAGAGCGCCTGGCGCGTTTCGAGCTCGGTGGGTGCGTGGTTGCCTTCGAGCAGGTCGTGCACGGTCATGGCCATGCCGGGAATGCAGAAGCCGCACTGCACGGCTCCGCTCTCGGCCAGGGCCCGCTGCACGTCGGAGGGTTCGCCGTCGGTGGCGAGCCCCTCGACGGTACGGACCTCACTGCCGGCCGTGGTCGCCGCGGGAACCAGGCAGGAGGCGACGAGCCGCCCGTCCACCTGGACGTTGCACGCCCCGCACTCGCCCTGCGAGCAGCCGTCCTTGGCCCCGGCGAGTCCGAGCCGCTCACGCAGCACGTAGAGCAGCGACTCACCGACCCACGCCTCGGTGACGGGCCGGTCGGCGCCGTTCACGCGCAACACATAGGAGGCGCGGGGGTGTTCGAGGTCCGGCGCCCCGGTGAGAGCGGGTTCGGGTGCGGCACCTTCGGGCTCGGGTGCGGCACCTTCCTGGCCGGGCTCGGGCGCGGCGCCGTCCTGGCCGGGCTCGGGTGCGGCGCCGTCCTGGCCGGGCTCGGGCGCGGCGCCGTCCTGGCCGGGCTCGGGTGCGGCTGCGGCCTCGGACGCGGGTTCGTGTGCGGGCTCAACTCCCGCGGTGGGTACGGAGACTGCGGTGGGAGCGGAGACTGCGGGGACGGAGTGGAACGGCTCGGCTGCGACCTGGGGCTCGGGGCTCTCGGCAGCCTCGGGGCTCTCGGGAGTCTGGGGATTCTCGGAAGCCTCGTGGTTCTCGGGGGCCCTGTCGCCTCCATGAACCTCGTGGGCTTCATGAACCCCATGGGTCTCGTGGGCACCATGAGCCTCGTGGACCTCATGAACCTCGCGGGCTTCGTGATCGCCGTGGGTCTCGTGGTCGCCAGGGGCCTCGTGCGCCTCACGGGTTCCATGAGCCTCGGGACCCTCAGGCGCTTCGAGTCCGCCCAGGGCTGCGGGCGGAGTTCCGCCCAGGATTCCGTGAGGCTCGACCCCCGCATCGGACGCCGCGTCCGCCAGCGCCTCGGGCCCGGCATCTGCCGACGTCTGTGGGACCGCTTCGGCGAGGGGCTCGACGGTCACCGGCGCTTCCGGGGGCGGCTCCGGCGCGAACGCCGTCACAGGCGCCGTCACGGGCGCCGCCGGGGCCTCGGGAACCTCCGGCGCGGCGGGCGCCGGTGCATCCACCGGCTCCGGCGCGGGCGGCACGGGAAGCTGGTTCGCCCAGGGGGCGGGAGCGCCGCCGGGAAGGGTCGCGGGCGGGGTGGAACCCCACTGCTCGATCAGTGACGAGGTGGTGAACTCGCCCGATTCTTCCGGGAGTTCACCGTCGGCGACCGGAATCGTCCACTGTCCGGTCCCGGCAAGGGAGGGCTCGTCCGCGAAGTTCCACTGGGCCGTCGCGGACGGGTCGTGAGCGGGGTGCGTCGGGGTCGCGGGCACCGGGGTGGGCGCGGGGGGCTCCGGCCACACCACGGTCTGCGCGCCGGGCGCGGGCTCGCCTTCGGACCCGCCGGGCGTGCCCTGGCCGGTCAGCTCGGCCGGGACGCGCCAGACGCCGGTGGCCCCGGGGTCCGTCGCGGCGGCCGGGGTGAGCGGCACGATCATCGGCGGTACGTAGCCGTGGCCGGGTGCCGCGAGAGGGGCGCCCATCAGGTCCATGTCCGGGGGCAGCTGGACGAACGCGGTCGCGTCCGGCTCGTACTCGCCACCGTGCGGAACCGGCTCCCAGCCGCCGTGCCGGGGCACCTGCCCGTAACCGTGCTCGCTCTCGTGCGCGCGCCCGGGCTCGTACGGGCCTCTCCAGTCGTCGTGCGGGGCGTCGTTCCAGTCGTCGTGCGGGGCGTTGTTCCGACCGTCGTTGCGACCGTTGCCCCGGTCGTCGTTCCGGTCGTCGTTCCTGTCGTCGTTCCGGTCGTTGTTCCGGTCGTTGTGCTGGCTGGTCACGACAGCGCCCTCCCCAGTGCTCGTCGGGCCAACGCGGCGACGGTACGCCGCAGATGCAGTACGGCGGGCGAGAGGGGTGGAGGCGGTGAGCCGTCCGCGGGTGGCTCCGGATCGGGGATGCAGGCGGCGGCCACGTACTCACCGAACGCGCCCAGCGCCTCCGGGGCCAGTGCCGCGCGCTCGCCGTCCCAGTCGATGAGCGAGGCGATCCAGCGCTCGGCCTCCAGGGGGCGCAGCGGCATCGGCGCGATGGCGCCGACCGCGCAGCGCACCCCGCGCCGGGCCGGGTCGAGCACGACGGCGACCGAGGCGGTGGCCCGGCCGGGGCCGGTGCGGCCGGTGGCCTTGAGGAAAACTTGGGGCGCGTGCAGCAACGGCACCCGGACATATCCGATCAACTCGGCCGGGGCCAGCATGTCCCGCCCGGCCAGCAGATGCGACACGGGAATTTCACGTCGGGCGCCGTCCGGACCCGCGATGACGAGGGTGGCTTCGAGCGCGGCGAGCACCGGCAGCGCGTCACCGGTCGGGGCGGCGGAGGCGATGTTGCCGCCGAGGGTGCCCGCATTGCGGATCTGCGGCGGGCCGGCGGCGCGCGCGGCCGCCGCGAGCGCCGGGATGAGCGCCGCGAAGTCCGGGCGCCCCATCCGGGCGTGCGTGAGACCGGCGCCGAGCAGGGCGTGGCCGTCCTGGTACTGCCAGCCGCGGATCTCGTTGATCCGGCCGAGTCCGACGAGCCCGGCGGGGCGCAACAGGCCCCGGTTGACGGCCGCCATCAGATCGGTGCCGCCCGCGACGGGCACGGCGGCAGGCATGGCCGCGAGCGCCGCCACGGCCTCGTCCAGTGAGGCAGGCAGCGTCACGGACTGCGCCGCCTGCGGTGCGTGCGTGGTCAACCCAGCTGCCCCTTCCCGGTGTCCCGGCCGTACGACTGTGCCGTCTGTGGCCACCTGCTGATGGCCGTACCGTACGTGCTCACAGCCCGGACGTGGCAACTCTGGCACATCTTCCGGACCGGCCGACGGCAGGGTCCTTGAAGCGCGCTTCCGTCCCCGACCTGGGGAATGTTCCGGTTTCGCGGGCGTTGTACGACTTATGCGGTACGCCTCGTTCCGCACGCCGGGTGTTCGTCACAACGGTCTTCCTAGCAGCCGGTCGCGGCCGGGCGGCCGTGACCCGGGCCCACGCTCCCAGGCACACGGCCGCCGGGCACCGCCCTTGGCGCCGGGCTCACCTGTTTGGGGGCGCCCCCTCGATCGGGCGTCCGACCACTCCCGGACGCTGCTGCCACGGCAACGGCCCGGCGGGCGGGCGGTAGTCGACGCCGAGCGCGTCAAGCCGCTTGTAGTGCGCGGCCATTCGCCGCTCGAAGTCGGCGAAGTCACGCTCCGCCGGGGCGGGCAGCTCGCTCCAGGCGACCTCGGCGAAGGCGGCGAGCCGGGGGAACACCTGGTAGTCGACGCGGGACTGGTTCTCCATCACCTCGGTCCACGCGTTGGCCTGGGTGCCCAGCACGTGCGCGGCGGCCTCGGGACCGAGCTGCGGCGGAACGGGCTCGAACCGGTAGACGTCCTCCAGGGTGCGGACGAATCCGATGGGCACGGGCTCGTCCGCCCCGCCGGCCTGCCGGTGGTCGAGATACACGTACTGCTCCGGGCACATCACGACATCGTGCCCGGCCTCGGCGGCGGCGATCCCGGCGCCGTAGCCGCGCCAGGACGAGACGGCGGCACCGGGGGCGAGGCCGCCCTCCAGGATCTCGTCCCAGCCGATGAGGCGGCGCCCGCGGGCGCTCAGCCAGGTGTCGAAGTGCCGGATGATCCACGACTGGAGCTCGTTCTCGCCGGCGAGCCCGAGTTCGCGGATGCGGTCCTGGGCGACGTCCGACTTCTGCCACTGCTCCTTGGGGCACTCGTCGCCGCCGATGTGGATGAACGGCGAGACCTCCTCGGGGAAGAGGTCGAGCACCTCCTCCAACACCCCTTCGTAGAAGCGGAGGGTGTTGTCAGTGGGGGCGAGTACGTTCGGATTGACGCCCCAGGTGTCCCAGACGGAGAGGGAGGCGGTGTCGATGACGTCGGTGTTGCCGAGTTCGGGGTACGCGGCGATGGCGGCCTGCGAGTGGCCCGGCAGGTCGATCTCGGGGACGACGCGGATATGCCGCTCGGCGGCGTACGCGACGATCTCGCGGATGTCGTCCTGGGTGTAGTAACCCCCGTGCGGCTTCTCGTCCCACAGGGGCGAGGCCCGATGCCCCCACTTGGTGCGGCTGCGCCATGCGCCGACCTCGGTGAGGCGGGGGTAGCGCTTGATCTCGATCCGCCAGCCCTGGTCGTCGGTGAGGTGGAAGTGGAAGACGTTGAGCTTGTGGGCGGCGATGAGGTCGAGGTAGCGCAGTACGCCGTCCTTCGGCATGAAGTGCCGTGCCACGTCGAGCATGAGCCCGCGCCAGCCGAAGCGGGGGCTGTCCTCGATGGTGACGCCGGGCAGCGTCCAGTCCTGCCCGGCCGCGACCGGGGCCCGCCGGAAGGCCTCCGGCCCCAGCAGTTGACGGAGCGTCTGCATCCCGCGGAACACGCCGGCGGGGGTGGCGCCCTCGATGAGGGCGGCGGCGTTGTGGAGGGTGCGGTCGGTGGAGAGCCGGTACGCCTCCGGGCCGCCGGGGAGGTCGGGAGCGAGCCGCAGCACGACGCGGTCCGCGTCGCCGCCGCCCTGGTCGCCTTCCCCATCCCCGCCCTCGGCCAGGGCGAGCCCGGTCGCGGCGCCGATCGTTCCCCGGAGGAGGGGGGCGAGGGCTTCGGTGCCGGGGGCGGTGTGGAGGGTGGTGCGGGGGGTCAGGCGGGCGGGGGCGGTGCCTTGGCGGGTGGTGCGGGGGGCTGGGATGAGGTGGCTGTGCCTGTTCACTTCCGCGGGTGTGGGTGTGGGTGTGGGTGTGGGTACGGGTGCGGATGTGGGCGTTTGGGTGGGGGTGGGTGTGCGGGTGGCCGTGTCTGTGTGCGTGGCCGTGTCTGTGTGCGTGTCCATGTCCATGGGGGTGGTGATGTTCCTTTCGTGCGGGTGTCTGGGGAGTGTCCGGGTCTGTTTTCGCCCCGCCCCGCCCCTCCCCTAAACCCTCCGGGGGAGAATGCGTCGGGTGCGGACCGTGGGAGCTGGTCGCGCAGTTCCCCGCGCCCCTACGTGCCCTCGGTGTTCACCTGGCCGGGGCAGCTGGGCTCGGGTCGACTGCGGATCGTGATTGGTTCGGCTGTCCGGGGCGTCTCGGCTCGGCTCGGCTGCGGACCGTGCGTGGCTTGTCGCGCAGTTCCCCGCGCCCCCAAAGCGCCGGGTCCGGGCGTACCCAGCCCGTCATGGGGGTCCCCCTGGCCCTTAAGGCCTTGGGGGAGATTGAGGACGAGCGCCCTTAAGGCGCGATACGGGGTCCGGGGCGCAGCTCCGGACGGGGGTACAGGGGGCGGAGCCCCCGCAGGGGGTCTGGGGCGCAGCCCCAGGGGCCCGCACCCTTCAACCCGGCCGCACGGGCGGGAGGGTGGGCAAACCCCCCGGGGTCCGGGGCGGAGCCCCGAACCGGGGTGCAGGGGGCGGAGCCCCCGCAGGGGGTCTGGGGCGCAGCCCCAGGAGCTCGCACCCTTCAACCCGGCCGCACGGGCGGGAGGGTGGGCAAACCCCCCGGGGTCCGGGGCGGAGCCCCAGCGGGGTCCGGGGGCAGGGCCCCCGGAGGGTTCGGCCGGGCCGGGTCACTTGACCGCACCCCCCACCCCCGAAACCAACCTCCGCTGCACCAGCACGAAGAACACCAGGACCGGCACGGTCATGACCGTCGACGCCGCCATGATCCCGCCCCAGTCGTTCTCGTCCGGCTTGAAGAAGACGAGCAACGCCATCGGCAACGTGGACTGCGACGTGTCGCTGATGATGAAGGACTTCGCGAACAGGAAGTCGTTCCACGCGGAGATGAAGGAGAAGACGCTCGTCGCCACCAGCCCCGGAAAGACCAGCGGGAACAGGATCTGCCAGAGGAACCGCGTACGGCTCGCCCCGTCCAGCGCCGCCGCCTCCTCAAGCGCGACCGGCACCCCCCGCACGAACCCCCGCAGCATCCAGATCGCGAACGGCAGCGAGAACGCGAGGTGCGGCAGGATCAGTGAGCCCAGCGTGTTGAGCTGGCCCAGATCACGCATCAGGAAGAACAGCGGGATCGTCAGCGCCTCGACCGGCACCATCTGCGCCACCAGGAACATGATCAGCAGCGTGGTGCGGAACTTGAACCGGAACCGTGTCACCGCCGTCGCCGCGAGGAAGGCGATCAGCGCCGAGAGCAGCACCACCGACCCCGCCACGACCAGGCTGTTGAGGAAGTACCGCCCGAAGTCCTGCTGGGTGAAGACGCGTCGGAAGGAGTCGAGGGAGGGGGAGAGCGTCCACGGCCGGGGATGGCTGGACTGCACCTCCCCCGCCGGCTTGAACGCCGAGAGCACCATCCAGTACAGCGGGAAGGCCACCACGACGGCCACCAGCAGCGCGACCCCCTCGGCGATCAGCCGCCCGGGTCGACGCGCCCGTAGCCGCATCCTGGACTTCACGGGCCGCACGGGCCTCCCCGACCTCACGGACGCCACCGCCATCACAGCTCCTCCCCCTGCCTCCGCAGCAGCCGCAGATACACCAGCGTCGCCGTCAGCAGGATCAGCAGCATCACCACGCCGATCGCCGAGCCGAGGCTGTACTGCGACGAGGCGAACGCCTTCTGGTACGCGTACACATTGAGGACCAGGTTCTGGCCCGCGATGCCCCCGCCGTTCGTCATGACGTAGATCTGTGTGAACACCTTGAAGTCCCAGATGACCGACTGGATCGTGACGACCGTCAGGATCGGGCGCAGCATCGGCACCATGACGGAGCGCCAGATCCGCCACTGCGAGGCCCCGTCGAGCGCGGCCGCCTCCAGGACCTCGCCCGGGATCGCCCGGATTCCGGCGTACACCGTGACCATCACGAACGGGAAGGAGCACCACACCACTTCGAGCAGGACGAGCAGGAACGCGCTGTAGCGCCCGTACGTCCAGGAGTGGTCGCCGAGCCCCAACACCCGGTTGACCGGGCCGAAGTCGGGGTCGAAGAGGAACATCCACACGGTCGAGCCGGTGATCGCGGGCGTCGCCCACGCGCCGAGTGCGGCCAGCATGAGGGCGAGCCGGGGCAGCGCCCGTACGCGCGTCAGGAGCACGGCGAGCGAGCAGCCGACCGCGAGGGTGCTCACGACGCAGGCCGCCGCGAAGACGACAGTGGCGAGCAGGACCGACCAGAACTGGCTGTCCGAGAACAGTGTGGTGTAGTTCCCGAGCCCCTGGAAGCTGGTCGGCTCGCCGCCGCTGACCTGGGCCTGGGTGTACTCCAGGAAGGAGATCAGGCCGAGTTGGTAGATCGGGTAGACGAGCAGCGCACCGAGCACGGCGAGTGCGGGGGCCAGATAGAGCCAGGGCGTCCAGCCGGCCCGCCGGGGTGAGTGGGGGCGCGCGCGGCGGGCCGGGCCCGGCGCCGCCACGGGCGCCGGGGCCGTCTCGGGTTCGGCGGTCACGGGGCTCAACCCGCTGCCCCGAACGCGTCGTTCATCTTCTTCGCCGCGTCCGCCGACGCCTTCGCGACGTCCTTCTTGCCGCTGACGATCTCCTGGAACATCGTGGGCAGCACGAGCGAGGAGTCGATCTGACCCCAACCCGGCGACGCGGGAACGAACTTGGCGCCGGCGGCGAGGGTGCTCACGAACGGCTCGACGAACGGCTGCTTCTTGGCGACCTCGGCGCGTACGTCGGTGTACGTCGGCAGGAAGCCCATCGCGTCGAACAGCTCGCGCTGGGTGGCCTTGCCGGCGAGCTGTTCCATGAGGGCGACGGCGAGCGTTCGGTGCGAACTGCTCTTCAGGACACCGATGTTGTTGCCGCCCGCGAAGGCCGGGGCTACCGAGCCGGGTGTCGGACCGGGCAGCGGCACGACGGCGTACTTGCCCTTGACGGTGCCGGCCTCGACGGCGGCATGGTTGAAGTCGCCGCCGATCGCCATGGCGGCCTTGCCGTTCGCGAAGGCGGTGACCGTCGCGTTGCCGCCCATCTGCGCGCACTTGGCGGCGGGGCAGTTGTCGTCGCCGAAGAGCGAGGTGTAGGCCGTGATGCCCTTGCGCGCCGCCGGGCTGTCGAGCGCCGAGGTGTACTTTCCGCCGTTCTCGGTGGCCAGTTCTCCCCCGTTGGCCCACAGGAACGGCAGCGCGCCGTAGGTGTAGGCGCCGCCCACCGCCAGCCCGTACAGGTCGGGCTTGGCCTGGTGGATCTTCTTGGCGGTCGCGATCAGCTCGTCCTGGGTCTTGGGCACGGCGACGCCGAGGTCCTTGAGGACGTCCGTGCGGTAGTACAGCGCCCGTACGCCCACGAACAGCGGGGCGCCGTACACCTTCCCGCCGACCGTGACGGACTGCTTCGCGGTCGGGTCGGTGTCCTTCGCCTCGTTCCAGGCGGCGAACTCGGCGCTGATGTCCGCGAGTCCGCCGTCCTTGACGTATCCGGCCGTGTCGGTGTTGCCGTACTCGATGAGGTCGGGCGCGGAGCCGGGATCGTTGAAGGCGGCCTTGATCTTCTGGGCGCGGGTCTCGACCGGGATGTACTCGACCTGCACATCGGCGCCGTCGTGGGCCTGTTTGAAGGCGGCCACGGCCTTGTCGACGACCTGCTGCTTGGGCCCGTTGCTCACCTCCTGGAAGAGCCAGACCCTCAGGGTGCCGCTCCTGGCGTCGCTCTTCGCGCTGTTGTCGGACGTCTGAGGGGCGCAGGCGGAAAGACCGGCTAGGGCAAGTGCCGCCAGCGGCAAGGCGGTTCGGGCAGAGAGCTTCACTGCGGAGATCCTCCCCATGGCCGTTGCAACATACGCAACGAGCGTTTCGCATACTGCAGAACAGGGAGGAGGTTATGGCGGAGGCAAAGGCCCGGCAAGAGGTCTGGACAACCCGGCCGACCAGATCCGGACAGCCGGTCCACACAAAACGGCCCCCGGGGTGTGCGTGACGCACACCCCGGGGGCCGTTGAACGAAGGCGGACCCGCCGCCGTCCGAGCCCGCCGAACGGGCCCGGTTCCCGCCTACTTCTTGTCCTTGCCGCCCTTGTCCTTGTCCTTGTCGCCACCGGCGCCCATGGACTCGTAGATCTCCTTGCACATCGGGCAGACCGGGTACTTCTTCGGGTCGCGGCCCGGCACCCAGACCTTGCCGCAGAGCGCGACGACGGGGGTGCCGTCGAGCGCGCTCGCCATGATCTTGTCCTTCTGGACGTAGTGGGCGAAGCGCTCGTGGTCGCCGTCGCCGTTCGACACCTGGGGTGTCGGCTCTACGAGGGTCCCCGTACCTGCCCCGCGCTCGGGCTCAAGAGTGCTCATAACCACCAAGGGTACTGAAGGCAACCGGATGGGGTGGAGGGGCGTCACCACCGGCTTCCCACGGCGTTCCCCGTGCCGCCCCCGGCCCCCTGCGGGACAGGTCAATTGAGCGAGGGGTCGTCCGGATACGTGGCCACCATCGCGAGCTCGCCGCGCTGGCGGCGCAGCACCGCGCGCCACAGGCTCCCCGGCTGCGGGGACGAGACGTCACCCGGCTCCGACTCGACCACGTACCAGGCGCCGTCGGTCAGCTCGTCCTCCAGCTGGCCCGGGCCCCACCCCGCGTACCCCGCGAAGATCCGCAGTGAGCCGAGGGCGGCCGCGAGCAGTTCGGGGGGCGCCTCCAGGTCGACCAGGCCGATCGCCCCGTACACCCGGCGCCAGCCCAGCGGCCCTTCGTCGCCGGGGATGACGGCCACGCCGAGCGCCGAGTCGAGCGAGACGGGACCGCCCTGGAAGATCACCCCGGGCTCCCCCGCGAGGCCCGCCCAGGACTCCAGGATGTCGCCGACGCCGACCGGCGTGGGACGGTTCAGGACCACGCCGAGCGTGCCCTCCTCGTCGTGGTCGAGGAGCAGCACCACCGCCCGGTCGAAGTTCGGATCCACGAGCGCGGGGGTGGCGACGAGCAGTCGCCCGGTGAGCGAGGACACCTCGGTCATGCGGACATGATCCCGCACATCCGGGGGAACCGAGAGGGAATGCGCCGCGCGAAGCGCGTCAATGAGGGGTAGCGGCCGGGAGACGGGTGGGCGCACAGCGGCAACAGGACACGGTTCGCCGTGCGCCCCCGGAGGTGATCCGGGGCACGTGACACTGTGCAGGCCTTCCTGCGCGGAGCGTGCTGTAGCGAATTCATTACGTTCGTGAACCCTCCTCGGCCTTATGGGGCAGGGGTGAAAGCCCCTTACCCTTTATCCCTGCCCCTTGCCCGACCACTCCGGAACGCGAGATTCATGACCGGCACAGACGATGTACTGCTTGTCCACGGCGGAACCCCGCTTGAGGGCGAGATCCGCGTCCGCGGCGCGAAGAACCTCGTGCCGAAGGCGATGGTCGCCGCCCTCCTCGGCAGCGGCCCGAGCAGACTGCGCAATGTGCCCGACATTCGCGACGTACGCGTCGTACGGGGCCTGCTACAGCTGCACGGCGTCACCGTCCGCCCCGGCGACGAGCCGGGCGAGCTGATCCTCGACCCCTCCCACGTCGAGTCCGCGAACGTCGCCGACATCGACGCGCACGCGGGTTCCTCACGGATTCCGATCCTGCTCTGCGGCCCGCTGCTGCACCGCCTGGGCCACGCCTTCATCCCGGGCCTCGGCGGCTGCGACATCGGCGGCCGGCCCATCGACTTCCACTTCGAGGTGCTCCGCCAGTTCGGCGCGACCATCGAGAAGCGCGCGGACGGCCAGTACCTGGAGGCCCCGCAGCGGCTTCGCGGCTGCAAGATCACGCTGCCGTACCCGTCGGTCGGCGCGACCGAGCAGGTGCTGCTCACCGCGGTGCTCGCGGAGGGGGTGACCGAGCTCTCCAACGCCGCGGTGGAGCCGGAGATCGAGGACCTCATCTGCGTCCTGCAGAAGATGGGCGCGATCATCGCCATGGACACCGACCGGACCATCCGGGTCACCGGTGTCGACGTCCTCGGCGGTTACACCCACCGGGCCCTCTCGGACCGCCTGGAGGCCGCCTCGTGGGCGTCCGCCGCGCTGGCGACCGAGGGCAACATCTACGTCCGCGGCGCCCAGCAGCGCTCGATGATGACGTTCCTGAACACCTACCGGAAGGTGGGTGGCGCCTTCGAGATCGACGACGAGGGCATCCGCTTCTGGCACCCGGGGGGCTCGCTCAAGTCCATCGCGCTCGAAACCGACGTGCACCCGGGCTTCCAGACGGACTGGCAGCAGCCGCTGGTCGTCGCCCTCACCCAGGCCACCGGCCTGTCCATCGTCCACGAGACGGTGTACGAGTCGCGGCTGGGGTTCACCTCGGCGCTCAACCAGATGGGCGCGCACATCCAGCTGTACCGCGAGTGCCTCGGTGGCTCGGACTGCCGCTTCGGGCAGCGCAACTTCCTGCACTCCGCGGTCGTGAGCGGCCCCACGAAGCTCCAGGGCGCCGATCTGGTGATCCCGGACCTCCGGGGCGGCTTCTCGTACCTCATCGCCGCGCTGGCGGCCCAGGGCACGTCCCGGGTCCACGGCATCGACCTGATCAACCGGGGTTACGAGAACTTCATGGAGAAGCTCGAAAGCCTCGGCGCGAAGGTCGAGCTCCCCAACGGTTCGCTGGTCTGACCCCCCTGGGGGCTCCGCCCCCAGGCCCCCCGCCGGGGCTCCGCACCGGTACTGCTGAGGGGCGCGGGGACCTGCGCGAACGGTTTTCGCAGCCCCCGGCACCCCCAGGCCCGCGCAGCGCGAAAAGGGCGGCCACCCCGGAAACCCGGGGTGGCCGCCCTTCGCGTTGCTGCTAAGCGCCTTGCAAAGCCAAGAGCGCTTACTTGCCCTTGGCGGCTTCCTTGAGCTTCGAGCCCGCGGAGACCTTCACGCTGTAGCCGGCCGGGATGTTGATCGGGTCGCCGGTCTGCGGGTTACGAGCGGTACGAGCGGCACGGTGGGTGCGCTCGAAGGTCAGGAAGCCGGGGATGGTGACCTTCTCGTCGCCCTTGGCGACGATCTCGCCGACGGTCTCGGCGAGAGCGGCCAGCACGGCGTCGGCGTCCTTGCGGGTCACCTCGGCGCGGTCGGCCAGCGCGGCCACCAGCTCACTGCGGTTCATGTTCTTACTCCCGTGTTCTTCTTGCCTGTGAGGCGTGCCACGCGGCGGAAGCCGCATGTTGGATACAGCGAAGCCGATGCTGCCAGGGCTCTCGGACAGTCCCCGGACCCGGGTCTGTGTCAGACCCTCGCGCCCGGTTAAGCATCCTGCCCCCACCTATGGCGGGAAAGCCAATCCGGCACCCTCCCGAGTCACCCTGAGTCACACGAAAAGCGCCACTGCCTCATCAAGGTGACGCTCCGTCGACAGGGTGAGAACTCCCGGGACGTAGCCGGTGCGGATGCGGGTCATGGTCCGCCACCCTAAGGGGGCGTTACTGGGCCCGCATCCCGCGACGCGCCGTAGCTCAGACCGACGTGGGACCCGTCACAGCGGCTCCGGCGGCCTTGGCGGCGTTGCGGACGGCTCCCGCGACGGCTCCGGCGACCTTGTCGTTGAAGACCGAGGGAATGATGTAGTTGGCGTTCAGCTCGTCCTCGGCGACGACGTCCGCGAGCGCGCCGGCCGCGGCCAGCATCATGTCCGTGTTGACGGTGCGGGACTGCGCGTCGAGCAGGCCGCGGAAGACACCCGGGAAGACCAGCACGTTGTTGATCTGGTTCGGGAAGTCCGAGCGGCCGGTGGCCACGACCGCCGCCGTCTGGCGGGCGATCGCCGGGTCCACCTCGGGGTCCGGGTTCGCGAGCGCGAACACGATCGCGCCCTCGGCCATCGCGGCCACGTCGTCGCCGTTCAGGACGTTGGGGGCGGAGACGCCGATGAAGACGTCGGCGCCGACCACGGCCTCCTTGAGGGTGCCGGTGAGGCCCTCGGGGTTGGTGTTGTCGGCGATCCAGCGCAGCGCGGACTCGGGGCTCGCGTCGACCAGGTCCTCGCGGCCCGCGTGCACCACGCCGTGGATGTCGGCGACGACGGCGTTCTTGACGCCGGCCGCGATCAGCAGCTTCAGAATGGCCGTACCGGCCGCGCCCGCACCGGACATGACGACGCGTACGTCACCGATGTTCTTGTTCACCACGCGCAGCGCGTTGGTCAGCGAGGCGAGCACCACGATGGCCGTGCCGTGCTGGTCGTCGTGGAAGACGGGGATGTCGAGGGCCTCGCGCAGCCGGGCCTCGATCTCGAAGCAGCGCGGCGCGGAGATGTCCTCCAGGTTGATGCCCGCGAAGCCGGGGGCGATCGCCTTGACGATCTCGACGATGGCGTCGGTGTCCTGGGTGTCCAGGCAGATCGGCCAGGCGTCGATGTCGGCGAAGCGCTTGAAGAGCGCCGCCTTGCCCTCCATGACCGGCATGGCGGCCATCGGGCCGATGTTGCCGAGGCCGAGCACCGCGGAGCCGTCCGTCACGACCGCCACGGTGTTGCGCTTGATGGTCAGGCGCCGGGCGTCCTCGGGGTTCTCGGCGATCGCCATGCACACCCGGGCCACACCCGGGGTGTAGATCATCGAGAGGTCGTCACGGTTGCGGATGGGGTGCTTCGACTGCATCTCGATCTTGCCGCCGAGGTGCATCAGGAAGGTACGGTCGGAGACCTTGCCGAGGGTGACGCCCTCGATGCCGCGCAGCTGCTCGACGATCTCGTCGGCGTGCGAGGTGGAGGTGGCCGCGATGGTGACGTCGATGCGCAGCTTCTCGTGGCCGGAGGCGGTCACGTCGAGGCCGGTCACCGATCCGCCGGAGGACTCCACGGCCGTGGTGAGCTGAGAGACCGCCGTGCCGCTGGCGGGCACCTCAAGGCGGACCGTCATCGAGTACGAGACGCTGGGCGCCGTTGCCATGACCGTGTTCCTCTGCTTTCCCTAGCTTCGTTGCTAGCACCGCCCCGGCTGTGGCGCGGCGGTGCCATCCGATGGTCGCACCTACTGGCTGGTAGCCGATAATGGGCAACACTTTTCGGAAAGTTGTTTCCACCATACGAGAAAGTGGTGGTCCGGCGGAAGACCCTTCGGGCACCCGGCGGCCGACGGGCCGGACCGCGCGCACCAACGACAACAGGCCCACGCCATCCGAAGATGACGTGGGCCTGTCGCTCACGTTAAGACACCGACCCGCCATGCTCGCCTCGCGGCAAGTGGTCGCTCTGAGCGACTAAGGTTGGGCCCGGGGGCTTGGATCGAGCCGGTGTCACAACCAGGCTAACAAACCACTCCGCCAAGTGATCCCCGCATCGCGAGTTGACTCCGGAATTAATCGCGGAGCAGATCCGGCACCCCGTTCGCGTCGGGCTCGTCCCGGTCCCCCGAGACGACCGTGAGCTGCTGCGTCGCCCGGGTCAACGCCACGTAGAGCACCCGCAGTCCGGCCGGGGACTCGTCCGCGATCTCGGCCGGCGACACGACCACCGTGGCGTCGTACTCCAGGCCCTTGGCCTCCAGACTGCCGAGCGCCACCACCCGGTCACCCAGCCCCGCCAGCCAGCGCGCCGCCTGGTCGCGGCGCCGCATCGCGACGACCACGCCGACCGTGCCGTCCACCTGGTCGAGCAGCCGGGCCGCCTCCTCGCGCACCGCACGGGCGAGGTCGCCGCCGCGCACCACGGCGAACCGCGGCTGGACGCCCGTGGAGCGCACGGCGGCCGGCGACTTCATGCCGGGCATCGCCAACGCCAGTACGCGGGCGGCCAGTTCGGCGATCTCGGCGGGGTTGCGGTAGTTCACGGTCAGTTCGAAGCGGCGGCGCGGACGGCTGCCGAGCGCCTCGTCGCGGGCCTCGCCCGCCTCGTCCGGATCCGACCAGGACGACTGCGCGGGGTCGCCCACCACCGTCCAAGTGGCGGTGCGCCCGCGCCGGCCGACCATCCGCCACTGCATGGGCGTGAGGTCCTGCGCCTCGTCGACGATGACGTGCGCGTACTCGGTGCGCTCCTGGGCGAGCCGTTCGGCGCGCTCGCGCTGGGTCTCCTCGCGGTGCGGCATCAGCTCCTCAAGGCCGGTCAGCGCGTCCATCGGGTCGTACTCGCGCTTCTTCTTCGGCCGGGCCGGGGCGCCGAGCAGCGTCTCCAACTCGTCGAGCAGGGCGACGTCGTGGACCGAGAAGGCGCCGTCGGCGGCGCGCGCCAGCGAGCGCGCCAGGCGTCGCACCTCGCCCTGGTTGAGGACGCGGCGGGCCCAGCGCCCCAGTCTCTTCTCGTCGGCCATCGCGGCCAGCACCCCGCGCGGGGTCAGCTCCGGCCACCACGCGTCGAGGAAGGCGATGAAGGCGTCCTCGGAGGCGATGTCGTCGTCGAAGGAGGACCGCAGTTCGGCCGCGAGCTCCGGGTCGGTGTGCCGGCCCGAGGCGCCCGACTTCGCCCACAGCGCGTCCAGGAGCAGCCTGCGGGCGCGCGGGCGCAGCAGGTTGACGGGCGCGGTGCCGCCGAGCACGGTCTGGCGGATGCGGCGCAGCTCCTCGCCCTCCAGCTCGACGCGCGCGCCGAAGGCCACCACGCGCAGCCGCTGGCCGGGGTGCGGGGCGGGCGCCTGCCCGCCGAGGGCGAGCTGTTCGCCGCCGCGCCGCCTGGACCGCCTCGGCTGCTCCCCCGGGCCCTCCAGGGCGCCCCTGGCGGCCCTGCGCAGCACGTGGAGCATGCGGGACGAGCCCTTGATGCGGGCGACCGCCGGGTCGTCGTACTCGGTGGCCTCCGCGCCGTCCACGAGGTTGCCCACCGCGCGGATCGCGACCTGGCCCTCCTCGCCGAGCGAGGGCAGCACGCCCTCGGTGTACGCGACGAGCAGCGGGGTCGGCGAGACGATCAGGATGCCGCCGGAGTAGCGGCGCCGGTCCTGGTAGAGCAGGTAGGCCGCGCGGTGCAGCGCGACGGCGGTCTTGCCGGTCCCCGGGCCGCCCTCGACGTACGTCACGGAGGCGGCGGGCGCCCGGATCACCAGGTCCTGCTCGGCCTGGATGGAGGCGACGATGTCCCGCATGGTGTGGCTGCGGGCCTGCCCCAGCGCGGCCATCAGGGCGCCGTCGCCGATGACGGGCAGCTCGGCGCCGTCCAGGGTCGCCTTCAGCTCCGGGCGCATCAGGTCGTCCTCGACACCGAGCACCTTGCGGCCCTTGGAGCGGATGACCCGACGGCGTACGACCCGGCCCGGGTCGACCGGCGTCGAGCGGTAGAACGGGGCCGCGGCCGGCGCCCGCCAGTCGATGACCAGCGGCGAGTAGTCGGCGTCCAGGACGCCGATCCGGCCGATGTGCAGGGTCTCGGCGATGTCGGCCGTGCCGTCGGGACGCACGGCGTCCTCCGCCGGGTCCACCGAGGTGTACGCGCCGTCCGGGCCCTTCTTGCCGTCCTTTCCGAGCAGCAGGTCGATCCGGCCGAAGAGGAAGTCCTCGAACTCGTTGTTGAGCCGGTTGAGATGGACCCCCGCCCGGAAGACCTGGGCGTCGCGTTCGGCGAGGGCGCCGGGCGTGCCGACCTGACCCCGCTTGGCGGCGTCGTTCATCAGGAACTCCGCCTCGTGGATCTTCTCCTCCAGGCGGCGGTACACCTGGTCGAGATGTACCTGTTCCCCAGCGATCTCGCGTTCCCGGACCGAATCCACAGCGGATTCGGCGGTACCGGAAGCGGTATCGACAGCGGCATCCTGCGCGGCCACCGAGGCCCCCTTCTGACGTGCATTGGGCAGCCGTCAACCGTACGCGAAGGGGGACCCGATGTCAGGCCACAATGTGGTGCCGAACCGCATGTCGGGACGCCTGTCCCGCCCCGCGGCTCACGCGGGGACGTCCACGAGCGCCTTCCCGTCGGAGGTACGGACCTCGAAGTGGTCGATCCGGTCGCGGGCCATGGCGGTGCCGCCGTGCACGTACAGCGGGTATTTCGCCGTCTCGTGCGGGCTGTCCTTGATCCCGTAGCCCCAGTTCGGCACCGCCCAGGACGTGACGGTCTCCTGGTCGCCGTTCTTGCCCACCGCGATCAGGCTGCACTTCAGCGGGCCCTTGACGTTCTTCAGTTCCAGGACCGCATGGGTACCCCAGGCCTTGGCCTCGGTGCCGACGGTCGCGGTGACCCGGGTCGTGGGATCGGTCGCGGAGACCTTCTGGCTCATGTGGTTGAAGAAGGCGTCCTCGGCCGGGCTGGTCGGGTGCGCCTCGGCGCTCTGGTGGGTGCCGGTGGCCGAGGAGGTCGCCACCACCGCGACCGCCGGACCGCCGACGATCAGCGCGGCCGCGGCCGCCACCAGGTACGTGGTGCGCCGCCGGCGTTTGGCGCGCTGGGCGGCGACCTCGTTGATCAGGGCCGTGGACAGGTCGGGCGGGGCGGGCCGCATCGGCTGGGCGGCGGGGCCCGGGAACTCCCTGAGGGCGGCCAGCATCGGCTCCATGCCGGCCAGCGCGTCGAGTTCGGCGCCGCACGCCGGGCAGCCCGCGAGGTGCGCCTCGAAGGCGGAGGCCTCGGCGTCGTCGAGGATGCCCAGCGCGTACGCGCCGACAGCCTCGTGCGGCGAGCCTTCCGCGTGGTCCCCGGTCGTCATGTCGTCACCCCCCGTTCCTCCAGTGCGAGTTTCATGGAGCGCAGGGCGTAGAACACCCGGGACCGCACGGTCCCGCTGGGCACGCCGAGCACCTGGGCCGCCTCGTTGACGGTACGTCCCTTGAAGTACGTCTCGACGAGTGCCTCCCGGTGCGCCGGGGTCAGGTCGTCGAGTGCGTCGGAGAGGGTCATCAGCCACAGCGCCTTGTCGATCGCGTCCTCCGCGGGCATGACCTCCAGCGGCGACGGATCGACCTCCTGCGGCCGGGCCTGCCGGCTGCGGTGGCCGTCGATGACGATGCGGCGCGCGACCGTCACCAGCCAGGGGCGGACCGAACCGGTGGCCCGATTGAGCTGACCGGCGTTCTTCCAGGCACGGATGAGCGTCTCCTGCACGACGTCCTCGGCCCGCTGGCGGTCGCCGGCCACGAGGCGCATCACGTACCCGAGCAGCGGCCCCGCGTGTTCGCGGTACAGCGCCCGCATCAGCTCCTCGTCGGGCACAGAGCGGTGCTTGGCCCCTCGCGGACGGTCGTCGGCCACGGCGGCATCCTTGCGCAACCGGCACCTCCAGGTCGAGACCATCCCGGTACGCGGCCGCGCGCCGGTTCACCCCTCCATACGGGCGGTTGTCGGGAACCATTCAAAGGCGTGCCGGATTTCTCAACGAACTTTCTTTATCGCCGGCCGCCTCGCGAGGATCTCTCCCCACCGGCCGCTTCTCGACGCCCGCTTCCCGACGCCCGCTTTCAGAGTGCGGCGACGCGGCGCCGGTGCCGGGCCACCCGTTCGCGGTTGCCGCACACCTCGCTGGAGCACCAACGGCGGCGCCGGCCGCGGGAGGTGTCGAGGTAGAGCAGCCGGCAGTTGTCGCCCTCGCACCGGCGGATGCGGGCCCTGGCCTCGGGGTCGGTGAGCAGGTCGACGGCGTCCCGGGCGACGGCGGCGAGCAGCGCGCCGCACTCGGGCGCCCGGCTCAGCGTGCGGACGAGCCCGCCGTCCGCGCCCCGGACCGCTCGGACGCCGGGGGGCGGGGCGGCGGCGAGCACGTTGAGCCGGTCGAGGGCGGCCTGGGCGTCGCTCACGGGGATGCCCAGCTCGGCATCGACCAACTGGCTTATACAGCACCGCAGTTCGAGAAACCGGGCGGGCCAGTCGGCGTCGAGACCGGCCAGCGGGGTGCCGCTCGGGACGAGTCCGGCGTCGAGCAGCCAGCGCCCCAACTCTGCCGTGCCACGCAGCTGTTCGCTCTCCCGCGCTCCGGTCGCCACCAGATCCAGACAGATCCGCCCGGAGTCGAACCGCACCATGCGCCTGTCACCGCCTAGGGGGGTTACCGGTGAGTGCCTCCCCCCAGAGTGCCCGCCCGGGGCCGCCCCCGGAAGACCTCCTACCGCCCGGGCACTCCCCTGGGCGGGCCCAGGTCTTTGTATGGAACATGGGCTACCCTTGTATGAAGCCAACATCAGGAGGTCGCATGTCCGCCACGCAGATCGACATCGACGACGAGGCGCTCGCCGAGGCCATGCGACTGTCCGGCGCCCGCACCAAGAAGGAGACGGTCAACCTCGCCCTGCGCGAGTACAGCGAGCGACGGCGCCGCACCGAGGCCCGCCTCACGTACTTCCAGGCAGCGCAGGGCTGGGACGAAGAGAGCTTCTGGCGACTGCACGCCCAGGAGAAGGGCGCCTCTTGAGCATGCTGCGCTACCTGATCCACTCGACCGCCGCCTGGCGGCTCCTGCGCAGTCCCGCGCTCAGCGAGGCGTGGGGGCACGAGACCGACGAGGGGAGCATCGGGTCGTGCCACCCACAGCGCACCGAGTTCCGCCGATCGGCACGCAACCTGGACGAGTACGACGCGATGACCGGAATGTTCGGCGACCTGTATCCGGACGCGCCCGTGCCCAAGACCGCCTGGTCGTGGATCGAGACCGCGCAATACCGGCTCGCCGCGCGCGGTCGGCACCAGAGCCTCTCCGTCGTGGACTGGCTGCTGTGCGCGACAGCGGCCCACCACGGTCTCGTGGTCCTGCACGACGACAAGGACTTCGCCGCCGCGGCCGACCTGCTCCCCGACGTCAGGGAGCACAACGTCAACCACACACCCCGCTGACCCGCCCTCACCCCTCCCCGTACTTCGCGTCCGCCGCCGGGTCCAGGGCGAGGCGGTAGCCGCGTTTGACCACGGTCTGGATGACGCGCGGGGCGCCGACTGCCGTGCGCAGGCGGGCCATTGCCGTCTCCACCGCGTGTTCGTCGGCGCCGGAACCGGGCAGCGCGCGGAGCAGTTCGGCGCGGGGCACCACCCAGCCGGGCCGGCGGGCGAGGGTGCGCAGGAGGGCCATGCCGGCGGGTGGGACGGCCCTCAGCTCGCCGTCCACCACGACCGCCTGGCCGCGGATCTCGAAGCGGTGGCCCGACAGCGGCAACACCCTGGCCCGGGTGGGCAGTTCGGCGCACAGGAGCTGGACGAGCGGGCCCAGGCGGAAGCGCTCGGGGGCGTGGGTCGGCACGCCGCGGGCCTGGAGCGGCAGCGCGGTGACCGGGCCGACGCAGGCCACCAGGACCTCGTCGTGCAGCGCGGCCGCCAGTTCGGCGAGCATGCCGCGTTCCTCGGCCCGCTTCAGGAAAGAGGCGGCCGCGGGGGCGCTGGTGAAGGTGAGGGCGTCCAGGCCGCGTGTGACCGCGGCGTCCAGGAGCCGGTCGAGCGGCGCCGGGTCGCGCGGCGGCAGCCAGCGGTAGACCGGCACCCCGACGACCTCGGCACCGGCCGCGCGCAGCGCCTCCACGAAGCCGGGCAGGGGTTCTCCGTGCAGCTGGATCGCGATGCGCCGGCCCGCCACGCCTTCGGCGAGCAGCCGGTCGAGGACCTCGGCCATCGACTCGGACGACGGCGACCAGCGCTCGGTGAGCCCGGCGGCCCGTACCGCACCCTTGACCTTGGGTCCCCGCGCGAGGAGTTCGGCGCCGGCCAGGGTCTTGAGGAGGGCGTCCCCCACCCCCCAGCCGTCGGCGGCCTCGACCCAGCCGCGGAACCCGATGGCGGTGGTGGCCACCACCGTGTCGGGCGCCTCGGCGATCAACTCCTTTGTCGCGGCGAGCAGTTCGCGGTCGTCGGCGAGCGGCACGATCCGCAGCGCGGGCGCGTGCAGCACGGCGGCCCCCCGCCGGACGAGCAGGGTCGCGAGCTCGTCGGCCCGGCGGGCGGCGGTGACCCCGACGGTGAAACCGGCGAGCGGCCCGTGCGGTGCGGCCACTTCTGCTTCTGCGGACATGACTCTCCCGGTGGTGCGGTGGCGTCCGAGACTGCCAAGGGGGCGTGACGCCCGGGGTTCACCCCGATTTCCCGGGTGTTACGTCACCCGGCGCGGCCGGGATCACACCTCGCCGTAGGCGGGCGCGGGCGCGGCGGACGCGGGCGTGGCGGCGGGTTCACGGATGTATACCGCCCAGGTCACCGTGGAGCACACCGCGTAGCAGACGAGGAAGGCGGCGAAGGCGGCGGTGCCGGTGCCCGAGGTCTGGAAGGACTGGCGGAAGGCGAGGTTGATGGCGAGCCCGCCGAGCCCGCCGACCGCCCCGACGATCCCCATCGCCGCCCCCGAGAGCCGCCGCCCGTGGGCCGCCGCCTCCTCCCCCGCGAGGCCCCGCGCGAGGGCCTTGGCCTGGAAGATGGCCGGGATCATCCGGTACGTGGACCCGTTGCCGAGCCCGCTGAGCACGAACAGCGCGATGAAACCGGTGAGGAAGACGGGCAGCGACCTCTGTACGGAGGCGTACAGGACGACCCCGGCGGCGGCGGCCATCGCGGCGAAGTTCCCCAGCGTGATGCGGGCGCCGCCCCAGCGGTCGGCGAGGCGGCCGCCGACGGGCCGGATCAGGGAGCCCAGCAGCGGCCCGATGAAGGTGAGCGAGGCGGCCTGCAAGGGGGTCCGGCCGAACTGGGTCTGGAGCACCAGGCCGAAGGCGAAGCCGTAGCCGATGAAGGAGCCGAACGTGCCGACGTAGAGGAACGCCATGATCCAGGTGTGCCCGTCGCGCAGCGCCTCCCCGGCCGCGCCCTTGTCGTCGCGTACGGGCGCGAGGTTGTCCATGCCGAGCGCGGCCCCGAGCCCGGCGAGGGCGATCAGGGGCAGGTAGACGGCGAGCACGATGCGCGGGTGCGTGGCACCGGCGGTCGCGATGACGAGCAGCCCGACGAGCTGCACCACGGGGACGCCGATGTTGCCGCCGCCCGCGTTCAGGCCGAGCGCCCAGCCCTTCTCGCGGAGCGGGAAGAAGGCGTTGATGTTGGTCATCGAGGAGGCGAAGTTGCCACCGCCCACCCCGGCGAGCGCGGACACCAGCAGGAACGTGGTGTACGAGGTGCCGGGCTCCATCGCGAACCACGCGGCGCCCGCCGGGAGCAGGAGCAGCAGCGAGCTGAAGACGCTCCAGTTGCGGCCGCCGAAGCGGGCGACGGCGAAGGTGTAGGGGATGCGGACGAGGGCGCCGACGAGGGTCGACACCGAGATGAGGAAGAACTTGCCCGCGGGGTCGACTCCGTAGGCGGGGCCCATGAAGAGGACCATCACCGACCACAGCGTCCAGATGGAGAACCCGACGTGTTCGCAGAACACGGACAGGAAGAGGTTGCGCCGGGCGACGCGCCTGCCCGTCGTGCGCCAGAAGGTGTCGTCCTCCGGTTCCCACCGCTCGATCCAACGGCCGGCCATCGTGCCTCCACGGTCGTAGCGCTTGTCGTGACAGCGACCTTACGGACGGCGGGTTTCGGCCGGGTGCCCGCGGGTGACCGGGGTGCGACCTTGTCTTCACGCGGGGCGGGCGGCGGCGGTGAGACCGCCGCCCGGTGGCGTCAGGCGGGCCAGAGCCGTGGGCGGCGTCTGGCGGCCACGTCCTCGACCCAGCCGAAGCACAGGACGCACAGGCCGATGAGGATCCAGGTCACCAGGAGCACCGGCCACGAGCTGTCGAGGAACCGGCCCGCGCCGGCCAGCGCGTCGATGCTCCACAGGTCGTCCCAGACCGTGGCGGCGACCAGGATGCACAGGTTGTGCCACAGGTAGATCGTCACCGCCCGCGAGTTGAGCAGGGTGATCAGACGGTCCCAGCGGCGCAGCGGGGCGGGCCAGGTCGCCCAGGACGGGCTGATGTGCAGCAGCAGGAAGACCGCGCCGAGCGACCACAGGGTCTGCGCGAGCGGGATCGAGTCGAGTTCGGTGTCGCCGAAGAGGGAGTACCCGCCGTGCACCGCCCACCAGAAGCCGACGGCCATCACGATCGGCGCGAGCGAGGGCACCAGATAGTTCGGCACCTTCCGCAGTACGCCCGCCTGGTGGGCCATGCCGAGGATCCAGCAGGCGCCGAAGGTGGCGAAGTCGGTGAGCGCGGAGTCGATCCGCTCGGGCAGCCCGAGGTCCACGAACTCCAGGAGCGCCGACAGGGCGACCGGCGCGAAGACCGTCGGCCACGGGAGGCGCCGGAGCATGGTCCTGAAGAGCGGGGAGAGCAGCACGAACCACAGGTAGGCGCGCAGGTACCAGAGCGGTTCGGCGAGGTTGGCACCCCAGTTGTCGCCGAGCACGTGGTGGATGCCGGGCAGGCCGGCCGCGTACGGCGGGTCGCTGAGCGGGACCACCCAGAACAGCAGGTGCCCCCACCACCAGGCGGGGTGCCCGTCGGAGTCGGGGCCCCAGCCCTGGGCGAGCATGCCGGTGATGCCGACCGCGCCGAGCAGCCACATGGGCGGCAGGAGCCGGCGCAGCCGGCCGCGGACGACCTGGACGGCGGGCCGCTTCAGGGAGCGGGCCATCAGGTTTCCGGCGAGCGCGAACATCACGCCCATGGAGGGGAAGGCGATCGGCAGCCAGGCCCAGCCCATCAGGTGGTAGAGCACCACCCGGAACAGGGCGAGGGCGCGCAGGAAGTCGAAGTAGCGGTCGCGGGCGGGCGGCCGGGGCGCCGGGGCGGGCGGTGTGGCCGCCGCCTCCGGCACCTCCACGTACGCGGTCATGCGACGGCCTTCCGCTCGGCCGGGTTGCCCGGGGCCTCGACGGCGCCGGTGCGGCGCAGCTTCTGCCAGCGGAGCCGGCCGCCGGTGACCGCGGTGATCCAGGACTGGAGCAGCACGACGTACATCAACTGCCGGTACAGGACCTGCTGGAGCGGCAGGGACAGCAGATGGGTGAGCCGTTCCTTGTCGAGCCGGAACGCGTAGGCCGCGCACACCCCTTGGATCGCGAGCACGACGAGCCAGGCCACGATGGTCTGCTCGGTCTTGCCGAAGACGATCCCGTACAGCAGGAAGATGTCGATGAGCGGGGCGAGCAGCGGGGCCACCACCATGAACAGGGCGACGAGGGGCAGTCCCACGCGGCCGAAGCGACCGGAGGCGCCGCGGTCCTTGACGGCGCCGCGGTGCTTCCAGATCGCCTGCATGGTGCCGTACGACCAGCGGTAGCGCTGCGACCAGAGCTGCTGCACCGACTCGGGGGCCTCGGTCCAGGCCCGGGCGTTCTCGGCGTAGACCACGCGCCAGCCGTCGCGGTGGATGGCCATGGTGATGTCGGTGTCCTCGGCGAGGGTGTCCTCGCTCATGCCGCCGACCCGTTCCAGGGCCTGGCGGCGGAACGCGCCGACCGCGCCGGGGATGGTGGGCATGATGCCCATCAGGTCGTACATCCGGCGGTCGAGGTTGAAGCCCATCACGTACTCGATGTGCTGCCAGGCGCCGATGAGCGAATCCCGGTTGCCGACCTTGGCGTTGCCCGCGACCGCGCCGACGCGCGAGCTGCCGAAGGGCTGGACCAGTTCGCGGACGGTGCCGGGCTCGAAGACGGTGTCGCCGTCCATCATCACGACGATTTCGTAACGGGCGTGCGCGATCCCGTTGTTGAGGGCGGCGGGCTTGCCCGCGTTCTCCTGGCGCACCACGCGGACGTTGGGGTGGCCGAGCGCCTCGACGATGTCGGCGGTGCCGTCGCTCGAACCGTCGTCGATGACGATCACTTCGATCGGATGGTCGCTCGCCATGAGCGAACGAACGGTGTTGGCGATGCATTCGCGCTCGTTGTACGCGGGCACGAGCACCGAGACCGGTTCGGTGACCGGCGGCCCCCACGCGAAGTCCTTGCGGCGCACCTTGCGGGCGTGCACGAAGGAGAGCACCAGCATCAGGCCGAAGCGGGTGAAGACGAGCACCCCGATGACGGCGAGGCCCACGACCAGGAAGTCGGTGGTGTGCTCGGCGACCTGGACGGCTCCGACGAACGCCTCGCCCTTCCACAGGTCCATGCCGCTGACCGGGGTCAGCGCGCTGGGCGCACCGAGGGCGGTGGTGAGGTTGACGAAGGTGTAGCCCGACTCCTGCATGTCGGGCAGGAACTTGTCGAGCGCGGCCACGGTCTGCGAGCGGTCGCCGCCGAAGTCGTGCATCAGGACGATGGCGCCCTTGTCGTCCTCCGGGGTGGCGTTGTGGATGATCTTCTTGACGCCGGGCCGCTGCCAGTCCTCGCTGTCCGTGGAGTCGAGCGCCACGACATAGCCCTTGCTGCCGACGTACTGGACGACCGGCCAGGTGTCGTTGTCCATGGCGTCGGCGAACGAGGAGTACGGCGGCCGGAACAGCGAGCTGTGCACGCCCGCGGCGCCCGCGAGCGCCAGCTGGTTCTCGGAGAGCTCCCGGTCGATCCGCGACTTCGACTGGTAGGACAGATCGGGGTGGTTGAAGGTGTGCAGACCCACCTCGTGGCCCTCGGCGACCATGCGCTTGACGAGGTCGGGATAGCGCGAGGCGTTCGTTCCGGTGACGAAGAAGACGGCGTGCGCGTGATACTTCTTCAGCTCGTCGAGGACCTTCGGCGTCCAGGTGGGGTCCGGGCCGTCGTCGAAGGTGATGACGATCTTGTGGTCCGGTATCTGGAGGCTGACCGGCTTGCCGGGGGTGCGCGCGTCGATGACCGGACCGCCGTCGATGATCTTCTCGGGCACCTTGTCGGTGGGCGCGGGGTCGCGGACGCGGTGGTCCGCGGAGATCTCGCTGTGCACATAGCCGCGCAGCATCAGCATCGCGACGAGCGCGACGAGCAGGAGCAGCGGCAGCAGATAGCGCATGGGCAGCCGCTTGCGCCGCGACGGCCGCGGCTTGGCCTGGGTGGTTCTCATGGCAGGTGTCGTTACGCCTTCGGGGCGGTACGCCGGGGTGGCCGTACGGGGTTGGTGCTCAGGGTGCTCGGGGCCGCCGTCCGGACCGCTGCGGGCGGGCCGGCGGACGGAGTACTTGGGGCCGCTCGCTCCCGGGCCGACGCGGGCGGGCCGGGACAGCGGGGCTCAGGCGCCGGTCTTGCCGGCGGTGGGGGTGATCGCGCCGTTGGCGACGGGCTTGTGCGAGGCGCCGGGGTGCGGGGAGGCCTTGGTGCCCGCCGGGCTGTGCCCGGTGACGGGGGCGACGCCGTGCCCGGCCTTGGCGGGCTTGGACGCCTTGGCCAGGGGGGCCTTGGACACGCTGTGCGTGGGGGCCACGGCCTGCTTCGGGGAGGCCTTCGGCTGCGGGACCTGCGAGGCGGCCGCCCGGGGCGGCGCCGTGACGGCGTCGGCCTTGCCGCCGTCGGGAAGGGTCAGGCCGGGGGCCTGGGAGTTGCCGCCGAGCAGCGAGCCGACGAGGGCCACGGCGAAGCCGGTGGCGGCGAGCCCGCAGAGCCAGCCCAGCCCGCGCAGCTTCTTGCCGCGCCGCCCGCTGGCGTCGACGAACACGGGCCGGTCGTGGCCCTGCTGGGCGGGGATGCCCGGCAGCGGGTTGAAGATCGGGATCTCCACGGTCGCGGACCGCTCGACCGCCTCCTGCTTCTTGATCAACTCCGGTGCGAAGACGCCGAGTTGCATCGTCGCGTCGGGCGAGGGCCGACGGTCCCCCGGCCGGCCGGAACGGGGCTGTCCGCCCGGCCCGTTGGTTATCCGACTGTCCATGTTCGTACGCACTCCCTGAATGTGTTTCGCGGGTTGCGCGCACGACTCCCGGGCGCCACATCCGGAACGAGGAGACCCCACTCGTTCCGCGCGCCCCCATATCCCGCCGCACCCGGGCGATGAATGTAGCGCACGAGCCTGTGGACATGTGTTCACGTATCGAGTGATGTTCGCCTTGGTCCGTCCACTTGCGGGGCATCGGCCACCATCAGGGACATGTCGGGCGCCGGGAGCCAGCTCCCGCGGGGCCTTTCCAGCCATCCGTGTGCCGCCGCCCGTTCGCGCGCGACCTCGCGCAGGACACGCACGCCGGGATGCGCGAGCCCCCTGCGCCACACCAGGGAGACCGGCGCCAGTGGTACGGGCCCGGTCAGCGGGCGCACCACCATGCCGGGCACGTCCATGAACTCGGTGCTGGCCAGCACCGACCAGCCCTGCTTGCGCACCACCCGGACGAACTCCTCCTCGCCCGCGATCTCCGGAAAGGGCGCGGCCGCCCGGATGCCGCGCCCGGCGAAGAGCCGCTCGGCCAGATCGGTCCACTCGACGGTGGCCGGATTGCCCGCCGCCGTGTAGAGCGTCTCGCCGGCCAGTGCGGCCAGCGGCACCTCGGCCAGGCCCGCGAGCCGGTGACCCGCGTCGAGCAGCACCGCCATCCGCTCGTAGCGCACCGGCTGGTGGCCGAGCCCCGCGAGGACCGCGGGGTCGAGCCCGGCCACCCGGCCGAAGGAGACGTCGAGACGCCCGGCGAGGATCTCGGCGGCGGCCCCGCTGAGCCCGCTGATGAACCGGGCCACGAACTCGACGCCGGGCGCCCGCTCCCGGGCCCCGGCGAGGACCCGCGCGCCGGTGCCGACGGGCGCCGAGATGTCGACGAGCAACGGCCGCTCGGCGCCCCGGTCCACCCACGCGGCGCGCAGCTCGTCGTGCGCGGCGAGCACTCTGCGGGCATGGGGCAGCAGCCGCGTTCCGTCGGCGGTGAGCGCCACGGCCCGGGTGGTCCGCACGAAGAGCTCGGTGCCCAACTCCCGCTCCAGGCGCCGGATGTCACGGCTCAGCGCCTGCTGGGCGACGAAGAGCCGGGCGGCCGCGCGGGTAAAGTGCAGGTCCTCGGCGACAGCGGCGAAGGAGCGCAGCAGGCGCGGGTCGATGTCGTGGGGCACACCCGGCAGTCAACAGCAGCACCGCCACCCACAACAAGAGCGGGTGAATGGGCGCTGATCAGGTGTTGGACCCCCGCACCCGGCCCCCGAAAGGATCGGGGCATGCCGCAGACGACCCCGCTCACCCGCCGCCGGAACGCGTACATACGCCTGTTCCGCGCCCCCGGCGCCCTCGCCTTCACCCTGGGCAATCTCGTCGCCCGGCTGCCCATGGGCATGTTCGGCGTCAGCGCCGTCTTCATGATCGCGGGCTCCCGTGGTTCCTACGCCCTCGCGGGAGCGGTCACCGCCACCGGGCTCGCCGCGACCGCGCTGGCCGCACCCTGGACGGCCCGGCTGGTCGACCGCTACGGCCAGGCCCGAATCGCCGTGCCGGCGGCGGCAGTTGCCGCCTTCGGCTCGCTCGCGCTGCTCCTGTGCGTACGCTTCGACGCCCCCGACTGGACCCTGTTCGCCGCCTACGCCGCGACCGCCACCACCCCCAACACCGGCGGCATGTCCCGGGCCCGCTGGGCCCATCTGTACCGGGACGACCCGGCCGCCCTGCACACCGCCAACTCCTTCGAGCAGGCCGTCGACGAGCTCTGCTTCATGCTCGGCCCGGTCATCGCGGCGGCCCTCTGCTCGGCCCTGT
The DNA here is from genome assembly GCF_042869955.1 of Streptomyces sp. NPDC006691. Lineage (NCBI taxonomy): Bacteria > Bacillati > Actinomycetota > Actinomycetes > Kitasatosporales > Streptomycetaceae > Streptomyces > Streptomyces sp. NPDC006691. Next base: position 53,487 of record NZ_JBIAGW010000016.1, on the reverse strand, counting down.
TCCCGGAGGCGGGCACGCTGGTCGGCGCGGTCCTGCTGCTGACGGGCATCCTGCTGTTCGCCGGCCGGCGCACGACCGAGCCGCCGGTCACGCCCCGCACGGAAGGCGCCAAGTCCCCTGTGCGGACAACGGGGTTCGCCCCGCTGCTCGCCGTCTTCCTCGCCACCGGCGCGGTCTTCGGCTCCCTTGAGGTGGTGACCATCGCGTACGCCGACGGACTCGGCCACCGTTCGGCGGCCGGCGCGGTGCTCGCGCTCCAGGCCGCCGGATCCTGCGCCGCCGGGCTCCTGTACGGGTCGGCGCGGCCGGCCCCCGACGCGTCCCGGCGGCTGGTGTGCTGTGTCGCGGCGATGGCCGCGCTGATGTGCCTGCCGCTGCTCGCGGCACGCGCCACCGGCTCCCTCGTGGCACTCGCGGCGACGCTGCTCTGCGCGGGCGCCGCGACCGCGCCGACCATGGTCACCGGCATGACGCTGGTCCAGCGGCGCACCCCCGAGGGCCGGCTGAACGAGGGCATGACGCTCGCGGTCACCGCGATCCTCGGTGGCATCGCGGCAGGCTCGGCCGTCGGCGGGCAGGTCGTCGAGCGGGCGGGCGCGGGGACGGGCTACTGGGTCCCGGTCTGCGCCGCGGCCCTCGCCCTGCTGGTGAGCGCCGCCGGACACCGGCGGTACGCCGTGCCGCCCGGCCGATAGGCGGGGCGGCTGGGAGACGGGTCCCGGACACGACAGAGGCCCGGCCGCTCGAAAGCGACCGGGCCTCTGCCTACATGGGGCGAGGAGATCCGGAAATCCGGCGCTCCTCGATCGTGGAGATGGCGGGAATCGAACCCGCGTCCAACGGTGCAAAAACAGGGCTTCTCCGTGTGCAGTTCGCTGCGATTTTCTCGGCCCCGGCAATCACGCGAACAAGTCGCCGACGGGCCCAGCCACTGTTTGATTTCCTTCTAGACCCCGTGACCGGGTCTAGAAGTTTAGTTCCCTAGCTGATGCCAGGATCCGGGTCGGGAACAGCCCCGGGCTGACACTTCGCAAGTCGCTACTTAGGCAGCGAGGGCGAAGGAATCGCGCTTGGTGTTGGCGATTATTGTTTGCGACATATGGTTTACGAGATCATTGCCGCTTCCTCGACACGCTTCCCCTGCTTCGACATCCGCTGTCGAAACCGATCATCCCCATGTTGTTTTATCAAGGTGGTGCCACACCTTCGCTGAGGTGCAGTGCCATCGTACGTGACCAACGCCCGACGGTGCCAGCCTATTCCACCCGGCCCGGCCGGAGGCCTACCGCAGGCTGGCCCGCTCCTTGCGCTTGACGGCGGAGATGGCACGGTCCGTCTCGCGGCGGTCCTGCTTCTCGCGCAGCGTCTGACGCTTGTCGTACTCCTTCTTGCCCTTGGCGAGCGCGATCTCGATCTTCGCCCGGCCGTCCTTGAAGTACAGCGCGAGGGGCACGATCGTGTGACCCGACTCCCCGGACTTCGCCTCCAGCTTGTCGATCTCGACCCGGTGCAGCAGCAGCTTCCGCTTGCGCCGCGCACTGTGGTTGGTCCAGGTGCCCTGCGCGTACTCCGGCACGTGCACGTTGTGCAGCCAGGCCTCGCCGCCGTCGATCTGCACGAAGCCGTCCACCAGCGAGGCACGGCCCTGGCGCAGCGACTTCACCTCGGTACCGGTGAGCACGAGACCGCACTCGTAGGTGTCGATGATGAGGTAGTCGTGCCGTGCCTTCTTGTTCTGCGCGACCAGCTTGCGCTTGCTGTCCTTCTCTTTGTCCTTGCCCGTGTTCTTAGCCATAGTGCGGCCATTTTCGCACCCCGGCGCAACAGGTTTAGGACGTGCCGCCCAGACCGCTCAGAACCGTCTCGGCGTGTTCGAGGGGATGGTCGGTGACGGGCAGGTCGGGCGTGATGCCCTTGCCGTCGAGCCCGTGGCCCGACGGCGTGCGGTAGTGGCCCACGGTCAGCTCCGCGACCGAGCCGCCCGCGAGGCCGGTGGGCATCTGGACCGAGCCTTTGCCGAAGGTGCGCGAGCCGACGGTGACCGCGCGGCCGCGGTCCTGGAGCGCGCCGGTGAGGAGTTCGGCCGCGCTCATCGTGCCGCCGTCGATCACCACGACCAGGGGCCGCGCGGCATCCCCGCCACCGCTCGCGTACAGCGCCCGCTGGGCGCCGTGCACGTCGTACGTGGCGACCAGGCCGCCGGGCAGGAACGCGGAGGCGGCGGTGACGGCCTCGCCGACCAGGCCGCCGCTGTTGCCCCGCAGGTCGAGCACGATCCCGGCGCCCTTCGGGGCGCGGCGCACCGCGGCGCGCACCTGCTCGCCGGTTCCCTTGGTGAAGGCGGTCACCCTGATCATCACGACTTGGGCGGAGAGGTTCCGTACGGAGACGTCCTCGGTGTCGAGGACCGCCCGGTCCACGGTCCGCGTCCAGGTGCGCGAGCCCCGGCCCAGGCCGAGGACCACCCGGCTCCCGGCCGCGTCACCGCGCAGCCGGGCGACCACGTCGGTGACGGGCTGCCCGTCCGCGGACCAGCCGTCGATGCTGCGCAGATGGTCACCGGGCTCGATGCCGGCCCGGGCGGCGGGGCCGCCGGCCTGGACCCGGGTCACCTGGGTGCGGCCGTCGGCGGCGCGGGCGACCCACAGGCCGACGCCGGTGTAGCGGCCGTCGAGGGCGTCCGCGTACTGCTCGTACTCCGCCTTGTCGTACACCGCTCCCCAGCGGTCCCCGCTGCGGCCCACGGCCTCCTCGGCGGCCCGGCTCGCGGACTTCCCGTCGGCCTCGGCGTCGGCGGCCGCGCGCCGCACGTCCTCCGCGGTGCGGTCGCCGCCGCGGGTGGTGTGCCCCTCGCGCGGATCGAGGGCGGCGGCCGCGGCGGGACCGGCCGCGAGCGGGACGGGGTGCTGCTCGGTGCGCGGCAGGCAGTTGGTGGCGGCCGCGGTCAACAGGACGCTCGCGAACACCAATGTCAGAGCCGCCCCGCGGCGCACCCCGCGGGGCCTGGGACAGAGGTCCGGACCCGACATGGCGCCGAGTCTAGGACAGACTCCGGGCGCCGTAGGGGGTGTTGCTCCTACGGCGCCCGGGGCGTATGTCACACGCGGGGTACGGACCTCGGGGTGCCCGGGTCAGACCTTGAGGTACTTGCGCAGCGCGAAGAAGGCGGCGAGCGCGGGCATCAGGACGCTGGCCGCGAGCACCAGCGGGAGCTTGGCGAGCACCGCGTCCCAGCCGATGAAGTTGATCAGGTTGAGCTTGTGCGCCAGGTCGAGCCCGTGGTCGATCATGAAGTAGCGGCCGACGACCAGGAAGCCCGCGGCGGCCACGCCGCCCAGCAGACCGGCGAAGGCGGCCTCCATGATGAACGGCGCCTGGATGTAGAAGCTCGACGCACCGACCAGGCGCATGATCCCCGTCTCACGCCGTCGGCTGAAGGCCGAGACGCGCACGGTGTTGACGATCAGCATCAGCGCGACGACCAGCATCACGAGCATGACCAGGATGGCCGCCATGTTCATGCCGTTCAGCAGCCCGAAGAGGTTCTCCAGGATGCCCTTCTGGTCCTGCACGGACTGGACGCCGTCACGGCCCGCGAAGGCGGTGGCGACCACGGAGAACTTCTCCGGGTCCTTGAGCTTGACCCGGAACGACTCCTGCATCTGGTCCGGCGTGATCGAGCCGGCCATCGGGGAGCTGCCGAACTGCTCCTTGTAGTGCTTGAACGCCTCGTCGGCCGACTCGTACGACACCGTCTGGACGACGTCCAGCTTCTTGAGGTCGCCCTCGATGTCCTTCTTCTGCTGGGCCGTCACCGCGCCCTTGGAGCACTTGGCGACGCTCTCCGCGTCCGCCTTGTTGCAGAGGAAGATCGAGACGTTGACCTTGTCGTACCAGTAGCCCTTCATGTTGTTGACCTGGTCCCGCATCAGCAGCGAACCGCCGAACAGGGCGAGGGAGAGGGCTACGGATACGACCACGGCGATCGTCATGGTCAGATTGCGACGGAGACCGACCCCGATCTCCGAGAGAACGAACTGGGCGCGCATGGCGACTATTTCAGCCTTTCAGTGCTCGACGAGTGCTCTGCGGCGCTCAGTGCTGGTAGCCGTAGACGCCGCGCGCCTGGTCTCGTACGAGGCGGCCGGACTCCAGCTCGATGACGCGCTTGCGCATCTGGTCGACGATGTTCTGGTCGTGGGTCGCCATGATTACGGTGGTGCCGGTCCGGTTGATCCGGTCGAGCAGCTTCATGATGCCGACGGAGGTCTGGGGGTCGAGGTTGCCGGTCGGCTCGTCCGCGATGAGCAGCATGGGCCGGTTGACGAAGGCACGGGCGATGGCCACGCGCTGCTGCTCACCACCGGAGAGCTCACCGGGCCTGCGGTCCTCCTTGCCGCCGAGCCCGACGAGGTCGAGCACCTGCGGCACCGCCTTGCGGATCTCGCCGGGCGGCTTCCCGATGACCTCCTGGGCGAACGCCACGTTCTCCGCAACGGTCTTGTTGGGGAGCAGCCTGAAGTCCTGGAAGACCGTGCCCAGTTGGCGCCGCATGTGCGGCACCTTCCAGTTGGAGAGCCGGGCGAGGTCCTTGCCGAGCACGTGCACCTGCCCATGGCTGGCGCGCTCTTCACGCAGGACGAGCCTCAGAAAGGTCGACTTCCCGGAACCGGACGAGCCGACGAGGAAGACGAACTCACCCTTCTCGATTTCGAGGGAGACTTCCCGCAGGGCTGGTCGGTTCTGCTTGGGATAGGTCTTGGAGACATTGTCGAATCGGATCACGGGTGCACCACGGGTCGGCCGGGAGTATAGGTGTGCGTGACCTTACGCGAACGGGACGAGCCCGCGCAGGCCGCGTCCGGGGATGCCCCTTATGTCCCTTGGGTCGTGCGGGCGGGATGCGGATGAATCAGGCGGGGCGCGCCGAAACGCGCGCGAGCTGGCACAGTGGTAGGGGGAACGGTCGCGTTTCCCTGAGCGTTGAGCGGAGAGAAAGCGCGTTGACAGTTGTATGCGCCGGCTCCGCCGCGCGGGAGGAGGAGAGCGCATGACCTATGACCGATTGGTGTGCGCCAACTGCGCGGCGCCCGTGAGCGAGGGCCGCTGCCGTGTCTGCCGGGCCAACCGGGAGCGCTTGCAGCAGGAGAACCAGTGGGGGCCCCTGAGCCCCGCGGCCCTGGTCACGCTGCTGATCGTGCTGGTGGGAGCCCTGGCCCTGCTGGCCCACCAGACCGTCTGAGAAACGGTCCCTACGCCCTGTGCGAGAGGGCCCCGGGTGCGTGATCGCACCCGGGGCCCTCTCACGTGTCCGCAGGTCGCTGCTTACGCGACGTTACGGCCGCTGTTGACCAGACGCGGCATGAAGCGGAAGCCGATGCCACCCGCGATCATGGTGGCGGCGCCGATGATCAGGAAGGTGGTCCCGCCCGCACCGGTGGCGGCCAGCTCGTCCTTCTGCTGACCCTGCTCGACCGGCTGCGACCCGACGGTGTCGGGGTTGGTGCCGGTGTTGCCCGTGGTGCCCGTGGTGCCCGTGGTGCCCGTGGAACCGGTGGTCCCGGTCGAGCCAGTGGTGCCGGTGGTCCCGGTGCTGCCGGTGGAACCGGTCGAGCCCGTGGACCCGGTGCTGCCGGTCGAACCGGTCGAGCCCGTGGAGCCGGTGCTGCCGGTGCTGCCGGTGCTGCCGGTCGAACCAGTGCTGCCCGTGGAGCCCGTCGAACCGGTGGAGCCGGTCGAACCGGTGCTGCCCGTCGAGCCCGTCGAGCCGGTGCTGCCCGTCGAACCGGTGTCGCCCGTGGAGCCGGTCGAACCAGTGGATCCGGTCGAGCCCGTGCTGCCGGTGTCACCCGTGGTGCCGGTGGAACCGGTCGAGCCCGTGGAGCCGGTGTCGCCCGTGGTGCCGGTCGAACCGGTCGAGCCGGTGTCGCCCGTCGTACCGGTCGAGCCCGTGGACCCGGTGTCACCCGTGGTGCCGGTCGAACCGGTCGAACCGGTGTCGCCCGTCGTACCGGTCGAGCCGGTGTCACCCGTCGTACCGGTGCTACCCGTCGTGCCGGTCGAACCGTCCGTGGTCGAACCCGTCGACTGGCCACCCGTGGTCGGGAGGCAGAGCGGGTTGGTCGGGCTGCACGGCTCGTCGAGGACGCTCGCCGTCTTGCTCTCGTTGGAGTCGGCACCGACGGCCTGGGCCGCCCCCGCGGCGGTCAGGGACGCGCCGGCGGCAATCACCGCACCGGCTGCTATCCGCGCGAAACGGACCCGAGTGTTCTTGGTCATCTGCCTGCTACCCCCAGTAGCTCATGAGTCGTGGAGCAGCGCCCGGGGCGGCAACGCGGGAGGTCGATCAGGGCCCCTCCCCGTCACACGCGCCCCAGAATTACGCATGCCGCGCGTTAGCTTTGCCAGTTTTAAAGGTGGCGTCAAGGTCGTTGCGTACGCAATGCCCGATTTCAGGTCACTTGCCGGGCGTACGGGAATACGACTGTGACAGAAGACCTAACTGGCGCTCCGCGGAGGGGAGTTCTGATGTCGACAAAGCTCCGAGTCGCTCAATTTCCGCTTGCGTCGGCGAATTCGGCCGTGCGGCGGTCGGCAGGGGCGCCCACGCCGCCGCATCACCGCCGCACGCGCACCCGGCCCACACAAACGAACGACGCCGGCGCCCGGAAAGGGGGCCGACGTCGTCGGATGTTCAAGTCGCCCTCGGCGGGCGTTACTTCTCCTGCTGCTTGCGCCAGCGGATGCCGGCTTCGAGGAAGCCGTCGATCTCGCCGTCCAGGACGGCCTGCGGGTTGCCGACCTCGAACTCGGTGCGCAGGTCCTTCACCATCTGGTACGGGTGCAGGACGTAGGAACGCATCTGGTTGCCCCAGGAGTTGCCGCCGTCGCCCTTGAGGGAGTCCATCAGCGCCTGCTCCTCCTGGCGGCGGCGCTCAAGGAGCTTGGCCTGGAGGACGTTCATGGCGCTCGCCTTGTTCTGGATCTGCGAGCGCTCGTTCTGGCAGGACACCACGATGCCGGTCGGAATGTGCGTGATGCGGACCGCGGAGTCCGTGGTGTTGACGCCCTGGCCGCCGGGGCCCGACGCGCGGTACACGTCGATGCGCAGCTCGGACTCGTCGATCTCGACGTGGTCGGACTGCTCGACGACCGGCAGCACCTCGACGCCCGCGAAGGACGTCTGGCGGCGGCCCTGGTTGTCGAAGGGCGAGATGCGGACCAGGCGGTGCGTGCCCTGCTCCACGGAGAGCGTGCCGTAGGCGTAGGGGGCGCTGACCACGAAGGTGGTCGACTTGATGCCGGCCTCTTCCGCGTACGAGGTCTCGTACACCTCGGTCTTGTAGCCGTGCCGCTCGGCCCAGCGCAGGTACATGCGCTGGAGGCGCTCGGCGAAGTCGGAGGCGTCGACGCCGCCGGCCTCGGCGCGGATGTTGACCAGCGCCTCACGGGCGTCGTACTCGCCGGACAGGAGGGTACGTACCTCCATCTCGTCCAGCGCCTTGCGGACGGACTCCAGCTCGGCCTCGGCCTCGGTGCGGGTGTCCGGGTCGTCCATCTCCTCGGCGAGCTCGAAGAGCACCGCGAGGTCGTCGATCCGGCCGCGCAGGGCCTCGGTCTTGCGCAGCTCCGCCTGGAGGTGCGAAAGCTTGCTGGTGATCTTCTGCGCCGCCTCCGGGTCGTCCCACAGGGACGGGGCGGCCGCCTGCTCCTCCAGCACGGCGATGTCCGCCCGCATCTTGTCGAGGTCCAGGACGGCCTCGATCGACCCCATGGTCGAGGAGAGGGACTTCAGCTCTTCGGATACATCGACGACTGCCACGGGTCCAGCGTAACGGCTGCGCGCTCCGGCATTCCCCGGGCCGCCCGATCACGGGCCTCCCGGGGCGGCCTACGGGACGACGGGCGCCGAGTTCTTGGTGTCCTGCGGCGGCGACTGCTTGCCCGAGTCGTCGCTCAGGGCCAGCCAGCCGCCGACACCGACGGCCGCCGCCAGCGCGACGGCCGAGGCCGTCAGGACCAGGCGGCGCTTGCGGACCTGGTCGGCCCGGTGGCGGGCGGAGCCCGGCCGGGGCGCCCCCGCCGGGCGCGGCGCGCGGGCGGTGCCCAGCGGTCCGCCAGCCAGCTCGTCGGGGCCGGGCACCCGCATGCTGGTGTGGGTGTCCCGGTTCGCGGAGTCGTGTCCGGCCCCGGGCACCAGCGGGACCGCGCCGCGGCGGGGGGTGGTGGGAGCGGTCGGGTACGGGTCCTCGTACGCCTCCTCGTCCCCGGTGCCCTCGGCGTCCGGCTCGTCCACGTCGAGCGGGGGCATGCCGGCCACCAGCGGGAGCAGTTCCCGCAGCCGGACGGAGAGCTCGGAGGCGCGCAGGCGCGAGGCCGGGGCCTTGGCCAGGCACTGGACGATCAGCTGCCACAGCTCGTCGGGGATGCCGGGCAGCGGCACCACGGTCTCGGTCACATGGCGGCGCAGGACGGCGCCGGGGTGGCCGCCGCCGAACGGGGTGAAGCCCGCGAGCAGCTCGTACAGGACGGTGGCGAGCGCGTAGATGTCGACGGCCGCGCGCGGCGGGAGGCCCTCGACGATCTCGGGGGCCAGGTAGTCCGGGGTGCCGATGATCCGGGTCGCCTTGGTGCGGCGCGGGGTGTCGATGAGCTTGGCGACGCCGAAGTCGGTGAGCAGCGCGGGGTGGGCGCCGCCGGGGCCGAGCGGGCCCTGCATGTCCAGCAGGATGTTCTCGGGCTTGACGTCCCGGTGCACCACGCCGGCCGCGTGGGCCGCCGCGAGTCCGTCGGCGACGTCGGCCGCGATGGCCACGGCCGCCTCGGGGGCGAGCCGGCGCTCGCGGTCCAGGCGGGTGCGGACGTCGGTGCCCCGGATCAGGTCCATGACGAGGGCGAGGTCGTTGCCGTCGACGACGAGATCGCGCACGCCGACCACGTTGGGGTGGTCGAGGCCCAGCAGGGCGGTGCGCTCCTGGACGAAGCGGCCGACCAGCTCCTGATCGGCGGCCAGGTCTTCGCGCAGCAGCTTGATGGCGACGGGGCCCTCGGGCCCTTCGCCGAGCCACACCGTGCCGGCGCTGCCGCGGCCCAGGATCTGGTGGGCGGTGTACCGGCTGCCGATATTCCGTGCCAAGACTGCTCCCTCAGCGGCTGGCTGTGCACGCTGAGGCTACGCGGCCGGGACGCCAACCTTCACTTCCGGCGCCGAAATCACCCTCTGGAAGTCGACAAATCCATGAAGTCGTGTCCCGGACCGCCGGGCCGGGGCCCTTTGCCTGCGGCCTTTTACTGCTTCGTGGAGTTCCCGATGCTCTTTATCCAGCCGGATACCGTCGAAATCCCGTCACCGATCGCCTGCCAGTAGCCCTTGCCCTGGGCGACCCAGTCCTGGAGCGGCGTCAGCTCCCAGATCAGCCAACCGGCCACGAAGAGCAGCACGACCGTGAACAGACAGCCCTTCAGACAGCCGAGACCCGGGATCCGCATCCGGTTCGGGCTGCGCCTGCGCGGCTCGCGGGGCTCCCGCGGCTCACGCGCGGGTGCCTGCGGCTGCTGCGGCGGCGCGTACTGCTGGCGCTGCGGCGCGTACTGCTGTGGTTGTTGCTGCTGGTACGGCTGCTGCGGCTGTGGGGCGTACGGCTGGTGCTGGGGCGGACGCTGCTGCTGCCCCTGCGGCGGGCGCTGCCGGCCATGGCCCTGCGGCGGCTGCTGGCCCTGCTGGCCGTAGCTCTGCTGGCCGTAACCCTGCTGGGGCTGCTGGCGGTGCGGGCGGCGGCGCAGCGGGTCCTGCTCGGGCGGCAGATAGCCGACCTGGGTCTGCTCGTTGCGGTCGCGCGCCGCCCGGAGCTGGGACTGCCAGGGGTGCGGCTCCTGCGGCTGCGGCGGGCCCTGCGGGACGGGCGGCAGGACGGCCGTCGGGTCGGCGTTCGGGGCCTGGCCGGTCTGCCCCGTCTGCGGCAGCACCGAGGTGCGCGCGGCCGGGTCGTACGAGCCCGCGTTGCTCGGCAGCACCTGGGTCGGGTCGGCCGCGCCCGGCGCGTCCGGGACCGGGGCGGGCGCCGGGTCGGGCGCGAGCAGCGCGCCCACCCCGTCCGCCGCCTCGACCTGGGCCGGGGTGGAGTGCACCCCGATGCCGGAGGCGACGACCCGCAGCCCGCGTGCCAGGTTCTCGGCGCTGGGGCGGCGCTCGGGGTCCTTGCTGAGACAGCGCTCGATGACCGTCCACAGCGGGGCCGGGACGGTGGTGGGCCGGCGCGGCTCCTCGCTGAGGTGGCGGTGGAGCACTTCGAGCGCGGTGCCGCCGGCGAACGGCGGGCGCCCCGTGACCAGCTCGTACAGCAGGATTCCGGCGCCGTAGATGTCGACCGCGGAGGTCTGCGGGCGGCCCTCGGCGGACTCCGGCGCGACATAGGCGGGCGTGCCCACGAACTCGTGCGTGCGGGTCAGGCCCGGGGAGTCGGCGAGGCGCGCGATGCCGAAGTCGGTCAGCATCGGGTGCATCGCGCCGTCGCGCTCGTCCAGGAGGACGTTGGCGGGCTTCAGGTCGCGGTGCACCACGCCGTCGGCGTGGCTGGCGGCGAGGGCGTCCGCGATCTGCGCGGTCAGCAGGGACGCGGCGACCGGGGTGAGCGGGCCGTTCTCGCGCAGGTAGCGGTGCAGGTCCGGGCCGTCGACCAGGTCCATGACCAGGGCGAGCAGATCGCCCTCGACGACCAGGTCGCGGGTGCGCACGATGTTGTCGTGGCGCAGCCGCAGGAGCACGGAGCGTTCGCGCAGGAAGCGCATCACCACGTCCGCGTCGTTGGCGAGCTCCTCCTTGAGGACCTTGATCGCCACGGTCTCGCCCGGCTGGCCCGCTACGGATGCCTCGGAGCCGGCGGTCTCTCTCTGGCGGGCTCGCCAGACGGTGCCCGTGGCGCCGCGTCCGAGCGGCTCCTCAAGCAGGTACTTGCTGCCTACCGGCCGCACGTCATGCGCTCCCTGCTGCTCGCGTCCATTGCTCTGTGGGTTTCCGGCCCAGCTGTGTGGGTTTCCGGCCCACTCTAGTGCCGCTGCCGACACCGCCGACGGGTCGTGGCGTCGGCGCCACCAGGTTGTTCACCGTCTTCTCATCGTCCTCGGAAAGACGCGGTCTTCGCACGGAAGGTTGCCGAACGGTCGTACCCCGCCTCCCCGCGAAATGCCCCACTCGGTCGCAACCAGCCACTTTTCCGTCCACTTTTGCGCGCCGAGCCGACCAATCAAGATCAATTCGAGGTGGGTGACGGGCGTGTTGTCAGTGGCAGGTGCGAGGATGCCCTCAGCACGAATTGTGTGCCGGGTGGGGGGAATCACAGGGCTGGTCCGGTCCCCCTTCTTCGGCACCCCCGCGCAGAAGGGACCGCCGAGGCGATGCAGATCCGGCTGACCGTCCTCGCGCCGCGCAGCGGCCATGCTGTGGCGCGCGCCTGCGACGTGCTCGTGACCGCCCCGGCGGGTACGGCACTCGCGGCCGTCGCCTCCGGCCTCGCGTCGGCCGCCTCCGGCGCGGAGGTCTCGGGCGCCTCCGTGGTGCTGTACGCGGGCCGCGAGCGGCTCGACGCCCAGCGCCGCATCCTCGGCGAGCCCCCGTTGGTGGACGGAGCGGTGCTCTCCCTCGGCTCCCCCGCCGAGGACGAGCCGGCCCACGACGGCCCGGCCCCGGCCCGGCTGCACGTGGTGGCGGGGCCGGACGCGGGCGGCGTCCACCTGCTGCACGGCGGCCGCATCGGCATCGGCCGCTCCGTCGAGTCCGACGTCCCGTTGGACGACCCCGATGTCTCGCGCCAGCACTGCGAGGTGACGGTCGAGGCCGACGGCCGGGTCGCCGTGGGCGATCTGAACTCGACGAACGGCACCCGGCTCGACGGCCGCGAGATCGGCGCCAAGCCGGTCCGCTTCGCCCCCGGCGCGCTGCTCAGGATCGGCGAGTCCACCCTGCGCCTGGCCACCGGCGGCACCGCGACGGAGCCCCGCCTCTCCACGGTGCCCGACGGCGAGGGCCATCTCCGGGTCACCCCGCCCGGCGCGCCCGCGTCCACGCCGGGCGCCCAACAGGCTTCTCCCGCAGGGCAGTTGGACGCCCCGCCCGCCGATCCGGCGTACGCCTTCGGCGCCACCCGGCCCCCGCTCACCCCCTCTCCCCCTGCCTCCGGCTCACCGGCTACGGGCACGCCATCCTTCCGAACGCCCGGTACCCCCGGAACACCCGGGACGCCCGGGACATCCGGGACATCCACCCCTCCTTTCGGTACGTCCACGGCGCCGGGCGCACACCAGGAGCAGCCGCACGGCGCTTTCGACGCCCTCGGAGCACCGGCCGGGTACGGCCACGACGACCCGGACGGCCGGCGCGAGTCGGCCCCGCCGAGCCGACGGCAGGGCACCCCGACCCGCGGCACCCGGCTGCCCGAGGACCTGGCGGGTCCCGACGAGGTGCAGCACAGCCGGGCCGATCAGGCCGACGGCGGCCGTCGGCGCGGCGGGATAGGCGCGTGGGCGAGGCGCCTGGCCGGCGGGCGTGGTGAGGCGGAGCCCGAGCAGCCGCCCGCCGAGCCGCGGCGGCTCCCGGCCGAGCCCGCCCCCGAGAGCTGGCCGGATCCGGCCGCGCTCCTGCTGACCGCGCTCGGCCCGGGCCCCCGCCTGTGGGAGCGCCGGCCGGGCCACCCGGAGGCGCTCGCGGTCCGGGTCGGCACCGCGGACCGGGGCGATCTCGCGGCCGTGCCGGTCACGGTGGGGCTGCGCGAGGTGGGCTCGCTCGGCCTCGCGGGCCCCCGCGAGCGGCTCTCCGGCCTCGCCCGCTCGGCGATCGCCCAGCTCGCGGCACTGCACGCGCCGACCACCCTGGAGATCGTCCTCATCAGCACGGACCGCTCGCGCGGCCTCCAGACACGCACCGCCGAGTGGGACTGGCTGGGCTGGCTCCCCCAGGTCCGCCCGGCCCACGGGCAGGACTGCCGGCTGCTCCTCGCCTACGACCGCGACCAGGCGACGGCCCGCACGGCCGAGCTCACCCGGCGGCTCGACGCGGGCCCGCTCGGCCCGGGCTGGGCCTCGGCGGACCGGGCCGCGGTGGCCGAGGCCGCCGCCCGCTACGAGGGCCCGTTCACGGTGGTCGTCGTGGACGGCGACCCGGGTTCGGCGCCGCTGCGCGAGACCACCGCCCGCCTCGCGGCGGCGGGCGCGGCGGCCGGCATCCATCTGCTCTGCCTCGCCGAGACCCCGGCCGCATCGGCCTCGTCCCCGGTCGCCGCGACGTACGAGACGGCCTGCGCGGCCTCGCTGGCGTTCCGCGAGTGCGGGGCGGTCGCGCTGCTCAGCGGCGATGTGGCCACCGCGCTGCGGCTCCTGCGCATCGCGGGCGGCCGGCCCGCCGGGCACGGCACGGTGGCCGCGGTCGACGGGGTGTCGCGCCCGTGGGCCGAGCGGTTCGCCCGCGCGCTCGCCCCCCTGCGCACCGCGGACGGCACCTCCGCCACGTCCGGGCGGCTCGCTTCCTCACTGCCCCGCTCCTCGCGCCTCCTGGACGAGCTGGGCCTGGCACGGGCCACCCCCGCCTCCCTGATGGCCCGTTGGGAGTCGGCCCCCGACGGCGCGGTGGTGCTCGGCACCGGGCCGCACGGCCCGGTCGGCGTAGACCTCGTCTCCGACGGCCCCCATCTCATCGTCGAGGGCCCGCCCGGCAGCGGCCGTACCGAGCTGCTGCGGGCCGCCGCCGCCTCCCTCGCCGCGGGCGCGCGGCCCGACCGGCTCGGCCTGATCCTGGTCGACGGCGCGGGCGGCGAGCGCGGCGAGGGCCTGCGGCCCTGCACCGAACTCCCGCACGTCTCCACGCACTTGATCGCCTCCGACCCGGTCCGGATGCGCGAGTTCGCGCAGGCGCTCGGGGCCGAGCTCAAGCGCCGGGCCGAGCTGCTCGGCGGCCTCGGCTTCACCGAGTGGCAGGACCGGCGCGAGGTCGCGGGCCGGCTCGTCGGGCAGCGCCAGGCGCCCGCCGCCGAGAGCCGGGACGATCTGGACCCGCCGGGCAGCAGCACCCTGCGGCTGCGCCCGGTCGCGCGCAGCCGTAGCGACGAGGGGCCCTCGCTGCCCCGACTGGTCGTCCTCGTCGACGACTTGGACGCCCTGGTCGCCCCCGCCCTCGGCAGTCCGGGCAGGCCCGCCGCGGGTTCCGTCGTGCGGGCCCTCGAAGCGGTGGCCCGCGACGGCGAGCGGCTCGGGGTGCATCTGGTGGCGGCCTCGGCCCGGCCGGAGCGCACGGCCGACACCGAGCTCGCGCGCGGCGCCCGCCACCGGGTCGTGCTCGACCCGCCGCCCGCCGCGCCCGCGCCGGACGAGCCCGCGCCGGGCCGGGGCCGGCTGCACCAGGCGGACGGGGCGTCGGTGCCGTTCCAGGGCGGCCGGGTCACCGGGCGCATACCCCGGACGGCGACGCAACGGCCCACCGTGGTGGTCCTGGAGTGGGAGCGGATGGGCGACCCGCCGGCCCGCCGCCCCGTCCGCGAGCTCGGCAACGGGCCCACCGACCTGGCCCTGCTCGCCAGCGCCCTGGACCGTGCGGCGTCCTTGGTCAACGCGCCTTCGGTGCCGCCGCTGTCATGAGGCCGGGCGGCGGCTCCGTCAGGCGATGGTGATCAACTCATCCTCAATGGGCGGCAGTTGGGACATCCCGCGGGATCCAACGTCACAAGCCCATCACGATCAACTGGTTGACGGCGAAGACGGTATTGCGGCACCCCCGCACCGGGCGTAGGACTGTCGCACGGGACGAGAGCTGCGGCGCCTGCGTCACCGGGCGCGGCGGTTCGTACGCGCACGGGAGAGACGGGGCACGCATGCGCAGCACTCGTACAGGCCGCACCACCATCGCCACGAGCACGACGGGTCGCACCCTCATGTCCGCGCTGGCCATCGGGACGCTCACGCTCGGCGCGTCCGCGTGCGGTGGCAGCGACGGCGGAAAGAGCACACCGTCGACCGGCGCCTCCACCTCGGCGCAGTCGGGCAGCGGGGTCCAACTCCCGCAGCTGAACGGGGAGAAGATCGAGGTCGCCGCCGTGTGGACGGGGGCCGAGCAGGCGAACTTCGTGAAGGTGCTCAAGGAGTTCGAGTCGCGGACCGGGGCCACCGTCACCTTCGTGCCCGCCCAGGACCCGATCGTCAACTTCCTCGGCACCAAGATCGCCGGTGGCAGCCCGCCCGATGTGGCGATGCTCCCCCAGGTCGGCGCGATCCAGCAGGCCGTGGCGAAGAAGTGGGCCAAGCCCGCGGGACCCGAGGCCAAGGCGCAGCTCGCCGCGAACTATTCCAAGGTGTGGCAGGACCTGGGCGCGGTCGGCGGCACGCAGTACGGGGTGTACTTCAAGGCCGCCAACAAGTCCCTGGTCTGGTACAACACCAAGGTCTTCCAGAACGCCGGCGTCACGCCGCCCACGACCTGGAAGAACTTCCTGAGCACCGCCGACACCATCTCCGCCTCCGGAGTGACCCCGGTGTCCGTCGGCGGGGCGGACGGCTGGACGCTCACGGACTGGTTCGAGAACGTCTATCTCTCCCAGGCCGGACCCGAGAAGTACGACCAGTTGGCCAAGCACGCGATCAAGTGGACCGACCCGTCCGTCAAGGACGCGCTCACCACGCTCGCCCAGCTCTTCGGCAAGCCGAACCTGATCGCGGGCGGCACCAACGGGGCGCTCCAGACCGAGTTCCCCGCCTCGGTGACGCAGACCTTCACCGGCGGTGACCAGCCCAAGGCGGGCATGGTCTTCGAGGGGGACTTCGCGGCGGTCAACATCGCGGAGACCTCCGCCAAGGTCGGCACGGACGCCAAGGCGTTCCCCTTCCCCGCGGTCGGCGACAAGGCCCCGGTGGTCACGGGCGGCGACGCGGCGGTGGCACTGAAGGACACCAAGGGCGCCCAGGCGCTGCTGACCTGGCTGGCCTCCACCGACGCCGCGAAGATCGCGGCCTCGTCGGGCGGCTTCATCTCGCCGAACAAGGCGCTCGACGCCGCCGCGTACCCCAACGACGTGCAGCGTGACATCGCCAAGGCACTGATCGCGGCCGGCGACAACGTCCGCTTCGACATGTCGGACCAGGCCCCGCAGTCCTTCGGCGGCACCCCGGGCAAGGGCGAGTGGAAGGACCTCCAGGACTTCCTCAAGAACCCGTCCGACATCGCGGGCACCCAGTCCAAGCTGGAGGCCGACGCGGCCGCGGCGTTCAAGAACTGATCCGGCGATGACGACCGCCACGGCGGGAGGCGCCCCGCCTCCCGCCGCCCCGCCCGCGTCCAGGCCCGCCAAGAGCGTCACCGGTACCCGCAAGTGGATCGCGGCCGCGTTCCTGCTGCCCGCGCTCGTCCTGCTCGGTGCGCTCGTCGTCTATCCGATCGGCTTCTCGATCTACCGGTCGTTCTTCGACCAGTCCGGTCATTCGTTCGCCGGGATCGACAACTACAAGACGCTGTTCACGGATCACACCATCCGGACCGCGGTGAAGAACAACGCGATCTGGGTGGTGTGCGCCCCCACGGTCGCCACCGTCCTCGGCCTGATCTTCGCCGTGCTGACCGAACGGGTGCGCTGGGGAACGGCGTTCAAGCTCATCGTGTTCATGCCGATGGCGATCTCCATGCTCGCCGCGGGCATCATCTTCCGGCTGGTGTACGAGCAGGACCCGGCGCGCGGGGTCGCCAACGCGGTGGTGGTCGGCGTGCACGACACGTTCACCACGTCGGCCGGCTACCCCAAGGCCCATCCGCTGCCGGCCGCGCCCCTCAAGGACGCGGGCGGCGGGGCGTTCATCACCCGGACCGCGGTGCACGCGGGGCAGCCCGCGCTGCTCCCCCTGGTCGGTGTGGCCGCCGGCACGATGCCGGCCTCGGCCGGGACCGCGAAGGCCGCCCCGGGCGAGCCGGGCAAGGTCACCGGCACGGTCTGGCTCGACTTCACCAAGGGCGGCGGCGGGCGGCCGAACGTCATCGACGCCAGGGAACTCGGCCTCAAGGGCATCAAGGTCGAGGCGGTGAAGGACGGCAGGACCGTCGCCTCCACGACCGCGGCGGCCGACGGCACGTTCACCCTGCCGGCCGCCGCCGACGGGGCCCAACTCCGGCTCCCCGAAAGCAACTTCCACCAGCCGTACAACGGCATCGAATGGCTCGGCCCGACCCTCGTCACCCCGGCGATCATCGGCTCGTACATCTGGATGTGGGCGGGCTTCGCGATGGTGCTCATCGCGGCGGGCCTCGCCGGGCTGCCCCGCGAACTGCTGGAAGCGGCGCGGGTGGACGGGGCCAACGAGTGGCAGGTCTTCCGCCGGGTGACCGTCCCCCTGCTCGCGCCGGTCCTCGCGGTGGTCCTGGTCACGCTGATGATCAACGTCCTGAAGATCTTCGACCTGGTCTTCATCATCGCGCCCGGCTCCAGCCAGGCCGACGCGAACGTCCTGGCCCTCCAGCTGTACCGCTCCTCCTTCGGCACCGAGGCGGACCTGGGCATCGGCAGCGCGATCGCGGTCCTGCTGCTCCTGCTGGTGATCCCGGTGATGCTCTTCAACATCCGCCGCATGCGACGGGAGGGCCGCCGATGACGCCCCGGCGCACGGTGACCGCCCCCGCCCGGGGGCCCGGGGGCCGGCCCCCGGGGCAGCACACCACCATCCGCCGCATGCGCAGGGAGGCCGGGCGATGACCGTTGTCGAGGGGATCGTCAAGGCCCGGCAGTCACTGCCCGCGCGCATCGCCTCGCGCACGGGGGGTGGTGTACTGCGCGTGTTCCTCGTCCTGGTGGGCCTGTTCTGGCTGATGCCGACCGTCGGGCTGCTGCTCTCCTCGCTGCGCGGCCCCTCCGACATCGCCTCCACCGGCTGGTGGAAGACGTTCACCGACCCGTCCCAGCTCACCTTCCACAACTACGCGAGCCTGCTCGACAACAGCACGATCACCAACTCACTGCTCTCCACGGTCGCGATCACCGTCCCGGCCACGATCCTGGTCGTCGTCATCGGCTCACTGGCCGGCTATGCCTTCGCCTGGATGGAATTCCCGGGCCGCGACTGGTGGTTCATGGTCGTGGTGAGCCTGCTGGTCGTCCCCGTGCAGGTCGCCCTCGTGCCGGTCGCCAAGCTCTTCGGGCAGCTCGGGATCTTCGAGACCACGATCGGCGTGATCATCTTCCACGTCGCCTTCGGCCTCCCGTTCGCGATCTTCCTGCTGCGCAACTTCTTCGCCGAGATCCCCAGGGAACTC
This sequence comes from Streptomyces sp. NPDC006691, assembly GCF_042869955.1. Lineage (NCBI taxonomy): Bacteria > Bacillati > Actinomycetota > Actinomycetes > Kitasatosporales > Streptomycetaceae > Streptomyces > Streptomyces sp. NPDC006691. The sequence continues at coordinate 35,216 of NZ_JBIAGW010000016.1, read as the reverse complement.
CTGGAGGCGGCCCGGCTCGACGGGGCGGGCGAGATCCGGCTCTTCACCAAGGTCGTGATGCCGCTCGGCGGCCCCGCGATCGCCTCGCTCGGCATCTTCCAGTTCCTGTGGGTCTGGAACGACATGCTGGTCGCCCTGATCTTCGCCGACTCCAAGCACCCGCCGATCACGGTGGCCTTGCAGCAGCAGGTCCGCCAGTTCGGCAACAACATCGACGTCCTGGCCCCGGGCGCCTTCGTCTCGATGGTCATCCCGCTCGCCGTGTTCTTCGCCTTCCAGCGACAGTTCGTATCGGGGGTGATGGCCGGCGCGGTGAAGTAAGCATCCGCACAACGGACTTGGGCACCCGATCGAACGATCGGGCCCACGCGGCACATGACGCCACGTCAAGGGCATGATCACGGCACTACGCCGGACGGCACCGATGCCGTAACCCGATCACTCTCGCGGACGTTCACGGGCCATCCGCCCGTGCCCTCTCACGCCCCAGGACGTCCGTTGCCCCGATTCAGCGTCATCGTGCCCGCGTACAAGCTCCAGGCCCGTCTTCACGCTTGTCTTGAATCGGTACTGCGTCAGACGTACGAAATCGACGAGAGCCCGGCGTTCGATCTGGAAGTGATCGCGGTCGACGCCGGCTCGCCCGACTCCTGCGGCGAGATCATCGACGAGTTCGCCGCCCGCGATCCCCGGGTCACCGCCGTGCACCTGCCCGCGGACCCGGCCGACCCCGGCCAGGGACCGGGCCCCGCCCGCAACGCCGGGCTCGCCCGCGCCACCGGCGACTACGTACTGTTCCTCGACGGCGACGACACCCTGGCGCCGCGCGCCCTGCGCGACATCGCGGACCGGCTCAAGGCCTCCGGCGAGCCCGATGTGCTGGTCTTCGGCCATGCCCGCACCCACTGGTCGGGCGTCACCGAACACCCTCCGGTGCCGCCACAGCTCACCGAGTCCGGTCCCGCGTCCTTCCAACTGGCCGAGCGTCCAGCCCTGTTGAGGCATCCCGCCCCCTCCTGGAACAAGGCGTACCGGCGGGAGTTCCTCGAACGCGAGGGGCTCGCCTTCCCGCCCGGCCGGCACACCGACACCTTCTGGTCGTACGCGACCCTGCTCACGGCGGCCTCGCTCAGCACCCTGGAGCGGGTCTGCGTGCACCACCGCGAACGGCGCGGGCCGGCCGTCGCGCGCGGCCGGTACTTCGATCTCTTCCCGCAGTACGACCGTGTCTTCGACTTCCTCGACTCCCGCCCCGCACTGGGCAGTTGGCGCCCGGTCGTGGCCCGCCGGATGGCCGACCACCTGGCGGCCGTCTCGGCCACCGTCCTGACCGCCCCGGGCCTGTCCGCGCGCACCCGCGCCGCGTTCTTCCGACTGGCCCGCGCCCACTACGGCCGCCATCGCGTGCCGGGTGCGGCCGGGCTGCGCCATGTCGGGGTCCGCTTCGGCACGTACCGCACGTACCGCACGCTGCGGGGGATCCGCGCGCTGCGCGCCCGCGGCCGGGCGTTCTCGTCGGCCCTGGCCCGACCGGCCCGGACGGCCGCGCTGCGCCTGCACTACCGGATCCAGCGATGCCTGCCCCTGCGCGAGGACCTGGCGGTGTTCAGCGCGTACGGGCACCGCGGCTACGCGTGCAGCCCGGCCGCGATCGAGGCGAAGGTCCGCGAACTCGTGCCGGGCATGCGCACCGCCTGGGTCACCACGCCCGAGTACGACCCGACCGTGCCCGCGCCCACGCGCCGGCTGCGCCCCGGCGGCTTCGCGTACTTCTCGGCGCTGGCCCGCGCCAAGTACCTGGTGAACAACGTGGAGTTCGACCACCGCCTGGTCAAGCGTCCCGGCCAGATCCTCCTCCAGACCCATCACGGCACGCCGCTCAAGACGGTGGGACTGGACCTGATGGACCGTCCGGCGGCCTCGCGCGGCACCGACTTCGCGCGTCTCCTCGCGGACGCCGACAAGTGGGACTTCGCCCTGTCCGCCAACCGGCACGCCACGCTCACCGGCGAGCGCGCCTTCCCGGCCACGTACACCACGCTCGAATACGGCAGCCCGCGCAACGACGTGCTGCTCCGTGCCACCACCGTCGACGCGGCCCGGCTGCGGGACCGACTCGGCGTTCCGGGCCGCTCGACCGTCGTCCTGTACGCGCCGACGTACCGCGACTACAGCCGGGGCCGGCACCTTCCGCTCGACCTGGAGCGGCTCGGCCGCGCGCTCGGCCCGGAGTTCTTCCTGCTGACCCGCGCGCACCACGCCTACGGGGCGCCTCTGAGCCGGGCTCCGCTGCCCCGCGTCCTGGACGTCACCGGGCACCCGTCGATCGAGGAACTGCTGGTGGCCGCCGACGCGTTGGTGACGGACTACTCGTCCCTGATGTTCGACTACGCCAACCTCGACCGGCCCATCGTGATCCTGGACGACGACCGCGAGGCGTACGAGGCGGTGCGGGGCACCTACTTCGATCTGCGCGGGGGGCCGCCGGGTGCGGTCGCCCGTACCGAGGACGAGCTGATCGACATCTTCACCACCGGCCATTGGCGCGGCTCCCGCTCGGCCCAGCTGCGTGCCGCGTTCCGCACCCGCTTCTGCCCGTACGACGACGGCCACGCGGCCGAGCGGGTGGTCCGCCGCGTCTTCCTGAGCGACACGGGGCTGCCCGCGGCCGGCCCCGCCCTGCCCGAACAGCGCGCGCGGGGTGCGGAGTTCGCCCCCGCCACGACGGACGCCCTGGCGGGCGGCTGATCGCAGCGCCGAGCCTTGTCGTCAGGGTGCGGCCCGTGGCAGCCGATCCCGTAGTTCCCCGCGCCCCTGACTACCCTGCCGGCTTCGCAAGGCGCGCGAGGAGATGCGCAAGCTCAGGACGCGGGCGCAGGTCATGTGCGGGGACGCTTCCGCGTGTTGTTGGTCGAGTGCGGGCCGCCGCAGACCGATCGCGCAGTTCCCCGTGCCCCTGGGGAGGTTGCGCCACAGCAGCGCCGATGGAGCCGCCAGGCTCCCGCAGGGGCGCGGGGAACTGCGCGAACGACCCCGGACGACCCGCACCCGAACAACAACCCACCTAAGGGGCGCGGGGAACGGCGCGAACAGCCCCGGACGACCCGCACCCGAACAACAACCCACCTAAGGGGCGCGGGGAACGGCGCGAACAGCCCCGGACGACCCGCACCCGAACAACAACCCACC
>NZ_JBIAGW010000016.1:0-31928 GCF_042869955.1 Streptomyces sp. NPDC006691 | reverse complement strand
CAAAGGGGCGCGGGGAACGGCGCGAAAGGCCCCGGACGACCCGCACCCGTACAGACAGCCCGTTGAGGGGCGCGGGGAACTGCGCAACCCCGCCCGAGCCGGCCCGCGGCCAACGGGCAACGGGCAACACGCGGAAGCAACCGCGACCGAGGCGCGCCTCGGACCGGACCCCACCCCGACCAGCCGCGCTACGCCCGCAGCGCGGCCACCGCGGACTTGGCCAGATCGTCGAGGTAGCCCTTCGGCAGCGCGCCCTTGACGACGACGAGCCGCCAGTAGAGGGGGCCGACGATCAGGTCGAGGGCCCGGTCGGGGTCCGCCCCCGGCGGCAGCTCACCGCGCTCGACGGCCTCGCGGACGACCACCGCGGCCACCCCCTGCTGCCCGTCGAGCAGCGCCGCCTTGATCGCCTCGGCGATCTCCGGGTGGCGTACCGACTCCACCAGCAGGTCGGGGATGACCTGCGAGGCGATCGGATGGCGCAGGGCGAGCGAGGCGACGGCGAGCAGCGCGCGGATGTCCCCGTACAGAGACCCGGTGTGCGGCACCGGAAGGCCCTGTTCCGCGAAGGCCGACACCAGGTCGAGGACCAGGCTGAGCTTCGACTTCCAGCGCCGGTACACCGCGGTCTTGCCCACGCCCGCGCGGCGCGCGATGCCTTCGATGGACATCCGGGCGAAACCGACCGCGGCGAGTTCCTCGAAGACGGCCGCCCGAATGGCGACCGTCACGTCCTCGCGCAGCACGGCCGCACCGGCGGGAGCGCGACGCGGCTGCGGGCGCTTCGTGGGCGTCTCCGGGTCCGTCTTGGTCATGCCTTGAGCATAGCGTTGCGACGACACGGTTGCGTTGCGACGTAGAGGCGCCCTACTCTCGCCGTAGCGACGATACGGGTCCGTTCCGTCGCGAGTGATCCCCCGCCCCGGGAAGCCTCCCGGGATCCCCCGGCGAAAGCGACCGCAGTGAGCCAGACCGCACCCGCGCGCGAGACCGCGGCACCCCCGGCAGCCCCGACCGCGTCGGCCTCCATTCCGGCGCAGTCCGGCCGGCACCCCGGCACCCGGGACACCGGCGACCAGGCCCTCGGCCCGGCCGAGCTGGCCGCCAAGTACGGCCTGAAGGTGAGCGGAGCCCGCCCCACGCTGCCGGAGTACATCAGCCAGCTGTGGGCCCGGCGCCACTTCATCACCGCGTTCGCCACCGCCAAGCTGACCGCGCAGTACAGCGAGGCCAAGCTGGGGCAGATCTGGCAGCTGATGACGCCGCTCCTGAACGCGGCGGTGTACTACTTCATCTTCGGCATCCTGATGGGCAACAAGAGCAGCACGCCCGACTACATCCCGTGGCTGGTCACGGGCGTGTTCATCTGGACCTTCACGGCCAACTCGATCATGGCGGGCACCCGCGCGATCACCGGCAACATCGGTCTGGTGCGGGCGCTGCACTTCCCGCGCGCCTCACTGCCCGTCTCGCTCGCCCTCCAGCAGCTCCAGCAACTGCTGTTCTCGCTGGCCGCGCTCGCCATCATCATCATGTGCTTCGGCCAGCTGCCCGGCGTCTCGTGGCTGCTCCTGATCCCGGCGCTCGTCCTCCAGTCGATGTTCAACACGGGCCTGTCCCTGGTGATGGCCCGGATCACCGCGAAGACCCCGGACATCGCGCAGGTGATGCCGTTCGTCCTGCGCACCTGGATGTACATGTCCGGCGTGATGTGGAACCTGGGCCCGCAGCTCAAGAAGATGAACCCCCTGGTGGGCCAGCTGCTGGGGCTCAACCCGGCCGCCGTCTACATCGACCTGGTCCGCTTCGCGATGATCCGCAGCTTCCACGCGAACAAGCTGCCCCCGCACGTGTGGGCGGTGGCCGGCGGCTGGGCCGTCGTCGCGCTGGCCCTGGGCTTCATGTACTTCTGGAAGGCAGAGGAGCAGTACGGACGTGGCTGAGACCCGGACCCTGACCCCGACCCTGGCAGACGGGCGGCCCGAGGACGAGGCCGTCCTGGGCGAGCCGACCGTGATCGCCGACGACGTGCACATCATCTACAAGGTCCACGGGACCGGATCCAAGGGCAAGGGCGGAGCCACCGCCGCGCTCAACCGGATCGTCTCGCGCAAGGAGACCCCCGGCATGCGCGAGGTGCACGCCGTCAAGGGCGTCACCTTCGTGGCCCGCAGGGGCGAGGCCATCGGCCTCATCGGCTCCAACGGCTCGGGCAAGTCGACGCTGCTCAAGGCGGTCGCCGGCCTCCTCCCGACCGCCCGGGGCAAGATCTACACCCAGGGCCAGCCCTCGCTGCTCGGCGTGAACGCGGCCCTGATGAACGACCTGACCGGCGAGCGCAACGTGACCCTCGGCGGACTCGCCATGGGCATGACCCGCGAGGAGGTGCGCGAGCGCTACGACGACATCGTCGACTTCTCCGGGATCAACGAGAAGGACGACTTCATCTCACTCCCGATGCGCACGTACTCCTCCGGCATGAGCGCCCGGCTGCGCTTCTCCATCGCGGCCGCCAAGAACCACGACGTGCTGCTCATCGACGAGGCCCTGGCCACCGGTGACGCCCGGTTCCAGCGCCGCAGCCAGGAGCGCATCAACGAGCTGCGCAAGGAGGCCGGCACGGTCTTCCTGGTCAGCCACAGCAACGCCTCGATCCGGGAGACCTGCGAGCGCACCCTCTGGCTGGAGTCGGGAACGCTGCGCATGGACGGCCCGACGGACGAGGTGCTCGCCGAGTACGAGCGCTTCACGAAGAAGAAGTAGCCGGCCGGGCCCAGCGGGCCCGCACGGTGCGGGGCATCCCCCGGCGGCCCCGCACCACCCGCCGGGCCGTCGCGGCGCCCCGCACCGCCCGGCCACCCCATCGCACCGCCCCGCACCGCCCGCCACCCCCATCGCGGCGCCTCACAGAATCCGGACAAACCGCGCATAAACTTCGCGCGATGACGCCCTCTCAGATGCCCCCGCCGCCCGCCCGGGTCCGCATCCCGGCCCCCGCGCCCGCGCCCGACCCGGGCGCCTTCGGCCGCCGCACCCGGTACGCCGCGCTCGCCGTGAGCTGGCTCGCCACCCGCGCCCTGATGCTCCGCCTCCTGGTCGGCGACGGCCTCGGCGTCGGCGGGGTGAGCGGCGAGGTGTCCGTCCTCTACCGACGCTGGTACGAGCAGCTCGCGACGGGCACCTTCCCCTTCGGCGACCCCACCTGGCAGTACCCGCCGGGCGCGGGCGCACTGCTGCTCGTCCCCTCGCTCTTCCCCTTCCTCACCTTCTTCCAGGCCTTCACCGCCGTCACCCTCGGCTGCGACGCGCTGATCGCCCGCGCGCTGCTGCGCGCCGGAGCGCGCCCCGGCGGCAGCGAGGCCGGGGCATGGCTGTGGGTGGGCGGTCTCCCGCTGCTCCTGCACGTCCCGTACGGCCGCTACGACGTCCAGGTCACCGCCCTCGCGGTGGGCGCCCTGCTCACCCTGCGCCGCCGGCCGGGCCTCGGCGGCGCGCTCGCGGGCCTGGGCGCCCTGGTCAAGGTGTGGCCGCTGCTCACCCTGATCGGCGCCCCGCCCGGCCGCGCCACCCGCCGGGCCGGGCTCGGCGCGCTCGCCTCGGTGGCCGCCCTGCTCACCGTGCTCGCGCTCGCCTTCGACCACACCCTGGACTTCGCGCGCCAGCAGGGCAGCCGGGGCCTCCAGATCGAATCCCTGGGCGGCACCGCGTACCAGCTCGCCCATCTCGTCACGGGCCACCCCGGCCGGGTCGTCTACCGGTACGGGGCCATGGAGTTCAGCGGGCGGTACGTGTCCGCGCTGGCCACCGCCAGCCTTGCCCTGACCGGGCTCGCCCTCTGCTGGCTGGTGCTCTGGCGGGTGCGCGCCCGGCGCTGGACGGTGGCGGTGCCGCTGGACGCGGCGCTGTGCGCGGTGCTGCTGTTCACGGTGACCAGCCGGGTGATCAGCCCCCAGTACCTGGTCTGGCTGCTCGGCCTGGCCGCCGTCTGCCTCACCTCACGCCAGACCAGCCAGCGCCCGGTGGCCCAACTCCTGCTCCCGGCGGCCGCGTTGAGCTCACTCGCCTTCCCCTGCCTGTACGAGGACGTCATCGCGGGGAGTGTTCTGGGCACCACGGTCATGGTCGCGCGCAACACCCTGCTGGTGGCCGCGGCACTGGTCTCCTGCCGCCGGTTGTGGGCCTCGACCGTCACCGCGTCCACGACCACGGTGGCCACCACCGGACGCGCGGAACCCCGCACCCCTTGAGGGGTGCGGGGTTCCGGCGGGGTCCAGCGCCCGACCGCCGGGGCGGCCGGGCCGGCGCCTCAGACGTGCGTGCGCAGCAACGTCCTCATCGTCCGCATCGCGACCGACAGGTTCGCGAGGTCGAACGCGTCGGAGGACTGGATCTCCTCCAGGGTCGAGCGGGCCCGGCCCAGGATCGCGGCGTTCTTCTCCTCCCACTCCTTGAAGCGCTGCTCCGGCGACGTGGTGCCGTTGCCCACGGACAGCACGTCCTGGGTCAGCCCCGCGTGCGCCGCGAACAGGTCCTCGCGGATCGCGGCGCGTGCCATCGACTGCCAGCGGTCGGCCCGCGGCAGCTCGATGATGCGGTCCAGGAGCTGGGTGATCCGCAGCCGGTCGGCCAGGTCGTAGTAGACCTCGGCGACCTGGAGCGGCTCCTTGCCGGTGCGGCCCGCGATGGCCACGATGTCGAGCGCCGGGAAGGCCGAGGAGAACCCGGCGACCCGCCGCGCGAGCTCCTCGGGCACTCCGGCCCCGGTCAGCTCGTCCAGGATTCCCTGGTGCCATTCCAGGTCGGCGCCGCGCAGCAGATCCGTCAGCGCGTCCCAGACCTGGGCCACCCCGGCCGAGAAGTCCTCGATCGTCTCGGCCATCTGGAGCGGCTGCGGCCGGTTGTTGAGCAGCCAGCGCGTACCGCGCTCGACCAGCCGGCGCGAGTGCAGCCGGATACGGGTCTGGACCTCGGCGTCGACCTTGTTGTCGAGCGCCTCCACGGCGTCCCACACCCTGTTCACGCCGAAGATCTCGCGGGCCGCGACATGCGCCCGCACGATCTCCTCAAGCGAGGCCCCGGTCTCCTCGCGGAGCCGGTGCAGGAAGGTCGAACCACCGATGTTGACGGTGTCGTTGACCAGCACCGTGGTGATGATCTCGCGGCGCAGCGCGTGCCCGTCGACCGCCTCGGTGAACTTCTCCCGCAGCTGCTGCGGGAAGTAGGCGTGCAGCAGCTTGGCCAGGTACGGGGCGTCCGGCAGATCGGTGTGGATCAGCTCCTCCGCCACCGTGATCTTGGTGTACGCGAGCAGCACGGCGAGCTCGGGCTGGCTGAGCCCCTTGCCGCTGTTGAGCAGTTCGCGGATCTGGCGGTCGTTGGGCAGGAACTCCAGAGCCCGGTCCAGGTGGCCGTCGCGGCCCAGGCGGCGCATGAAGCGCTGGTGGGCGTGGAGCAGCGAGGGCGACTGGGCGACCGCGTTGGCCAGCGCCACGTTCTGCGCGTAGTTGTTGCGCAGCACCAGGTGGCCGACCTCGTCCGTCATCGCGGCGAGGATCTTGTTGCGCTGCTTGACGGTCATGTCGCCTTCCGCGACCAGGCCGTTGAGCAGGATCTTGATGTTCACCTCGTGGTCGGAGGTGTCGACGCCCGCGCTGTTGTCGATGGCGTCGGTGTTGATCTTGCCGCCCTCGCCCTCGGGTCCGCCCTTGCGGCTGAACTCGATCCGGCCGAGCTGGGTCAGACCCAGGTTGCCGCCCTCGCCGACGACCTTGACCCGCAGGTCCTCGCCGTTGACGCGGATCGCGTCGTTGGCCTTGTCGCCGACCTCCGCGTTGGACTCCGCGGACGACTTCACGTACGTGCCGATGCCGCCGTTCCACAGCAGGTCGACCGGTGCCTTGAGGATGGCCTGCATCAGGTCGGCCGGGGTCAGCTTGGTGACGCCGGCCGGGATGCCGAGGGCCTCGCGGACGTGCGCGTTCAGCGGGATCGACTTCGCGGTACGGGGGTGGATGCCACCGCCGGCCGAGAGCAGTTCCTTGTTGTAGTCGGCCCAGCTGGAGCGCGGCAGGTCGAACAAACGGCGGCGCTCGGCGTAGGAGACGGCCGCGTCCGGCTTCGGGTCGATGAAGATGTGCCGGTGGTCGAAGGCCGCGACCAGACGGATGTGCTCGGAGAGCAGCATGCCGTTGCCGAACACGTCGCCCGACATGTCGCCGACGCCGACGACCGTGAAGTCCTCGGTCTGGCTGTCGTGGCCCAGCTCGCGGAAGTGCCGCTTGACGGACTCCCAGGCGCCGCGGGCGGTGATGCCCATGCCCTTGTGGTCGTATCCGGCGGAGCCGCCCGAGGCGAAGGCGTCGCCGAGCCAGAAGTCGTAGCTGATCGCCACGTCGTTGGCGATGTCCGAGAACGTCGCGGTGCCCTTGTCGGCGGCGACCACCAGATAGGTGTCGTCCTCGTCGTGCCGGACCACGTCGGCCGGCGGGACGACCTCGCCCGCGACCAGGTTGTCGGTGATGTCGAGCAGCGCCGAGATGAACGTTTTGTAGCTCGCGATGCCCTCGGCGAGCCAGGCGTCCCGGTCCACCGACGGGTCGGGCAGCTGCTTGGCGACGAAGCCGCCCTTGGCGCCGACGGGCACGATGACGGTGTTCTTCACCATCTGCGCCTTGACCAGGCCGAGGATCTCGGTACGGAAGTCCTCGCGCCGGTCGGACCAGCGCAGACCGCCGCGGGCGACCTTGCCGAAGCGCAGGTGGACGCCCTCGACGCGCGGCGAGTACACCCAGATCTCGAACTGCGGGCGGGGCGCCGGGAGATCGGGCATCGCCTGCGGGTCGAACTTCATGGAGACGTACGCGTGCGGGTTGCCCTCCGCGTTCTTCTGCCAGTAGTTGGTCCGCAGCGTCGCCTTGATGACGGTGAGGAAGGAACGCAGGATGCGGTCCTCGTCCAGGCTCGCCACCTGGTCGAGGGCGCCGTCGAGCTCTTCGAGGATCCCGTCGATGAGCTCGGTGCCGGCCTTCTGGCGGTCCGGCGAGAGCCGCGCCTCGAAGAGCGACACCAGCAGCCGCGTGGTGTGGACGTTGTCGCGGAGGGTGTCCTCCATGTAGTCCTGGCTGAAGGTGGAACCGGCCTGGCGCAGGTACTTGGCGTAGGCCCGGAGCACCATCGCCTGGCGCCAGTTGAGCCCGGCGCGCAGCACCAGCGAGTTGAAGCCGTCGTTCTCCGCGGCGCCGGTCCACGTCGCGGCGAAGGCCTCCTGGAAGCGCCCGCGCGCGTCGTCGGCCAGGTAGTCGCCGCTGCCGTTGCTCTTCTTCGGCATGCGCAGGCCGAAGTCGTAGATCCAGGCGTGCGTGCGGTCCGCGCAGCGCAGCTCGTAGGGGCGCTCGTCGGTGACCTCGACGCCCAGGCGCTGGAGCACCGGGAGGACCGCGGAGAGGGAGACCTGCTCGCCGATCCGGTAGATCTTGAAGCGGCGCTCGCCGGGAGCCGCACCGACCGGCTCGTACAGCGAGAGCGCGAAGTCCCGCCGCCCGTGCGTGAGTTGCTCCAGGTGCACGAGGTCGGCGACCGCGGCACGCGGGGAGTGGTCGGCCTTGTAGCCCTCGGGGAAGGCGTGGCCGTAGCGGCGCAGCAGCTCGGCGGCGCGCTCCTCGCCGCACTCGGCGTTCAGCGCGTCGGAGAAGCCGTCGGCCCAGGAACGGGCGGCCTCGACCAGGCGGGCCTCGATGCGGTCGGAATCGGCGTCGGTGAGCTCGGTGAGCTCGGTGCCCGCCGGGACGCGCACCACGAAGTGCAGCCGGGACAGGATCGACTCGGTGTTCCAGGCGGTGAAGTCGACGCTGGTGCCGCCCAGTTCCTCCTTGAGGATGTCGATCAGACGCAGCCGTACGCCCGTGGTGTAGCGGTCGCGCGGCAGGTAGATCAGCGCCGAGTAGTAGCGGCCGTACTCGTCCTGGCGCAGGTACAGGCGCAGCCGGCGCCGCTCCTGGAGGTACAGGACGGAGGTGACGATGGAGCGCAGCTGGTCGGCCGGGGTCTGGAACAGCTCGTCGCGCGGGTAGGTCTCCATGATCTGGAGCAGGTCGCGGCCGTCGTGGCTGTTGGGCGAGAACCCGGCGCCCTTGAGGACCTCCTCCACCTTGCGGCGCACGACCGGAACCCGGCGCACGGACTCGGTGTAGGCGGCCGAGGAGAACAGGCCGAGGAAGCGGCGCTCGCCGACCACGTTGCCCTGCTCGTCGAACTTCTTCACGCCGACGTAGTCGAGGTAGGAGGGCCGGTGCACGGTGGAGCGGCTGTTGGCCTTGGTCAGCACCAGGAGCTTGTGCTCGCGGGCCTTGGCGCGGGCGTCGGCGGGCAGCCGGCTGAAGGAGGGCGAGACGGGGTGGCCGTCGTCCTCCTCGCCGTGCTGCGGGTCGGAGCGCAGGATGCCGAGGCCGGTGCCGGGGACCGCGGACAGCGAGTCGTCGTCGGTGAGCTGGTACTCGCGGTAGCCGAGGAAGGTGAAGTGGTCGGTGGAGAGCCAGCGCAGCAGCTCGCGGGCCTCGTCGACCTCCTGCTCCACGAGGTCGCCGGCCTTCGGCTCCTTGGGCAGCTCGTCGGCGATGCGCAGCGCGGCGTCGCGCATCTTCTCCCAGTCCTCGACGGCTTCGCGCACATCGGACAGGACGCGCAGCAGATCGGCGGTGATCTGCTTGAGGTCGGCGCGGTCGGTCTCACGGTCGATCTCGACGTGGATCCAGGACTCGGTGAGCGCGTCGTGCGGCAGCTCGGCGGTCTGGGCGCCGGTGTCGAGCACCTCGATGAGCTTGCCCGTCAGATCGCGGCGGACGATCACCTGCGGGTGGATCACCACGTGGATGCCGCGGTTCTGCCGGGACAGCTCGTTGGTGACCGAGTCGACCAGGAAGGGCATGTCGTCCGTGACGACCTCGACGACGGAGTGGCTGCACGTCCAGCCGTTCTCCTCGACGGTCGGGGTGTGCACCCGGACGTTGGCGGTGCCCTGCGGCCGGTTCTCCGCGAGGCGGTAGTGGGAGAGCGCTGCGCCGAAGACGTCGACCGGGTCGCGGTCGGCCAGGTCCTCGGGTGCGGTGTGCAGGTAGTAGCGCTGGAGGTACCCGAGGAGGACGCCCTGGTCGGGACCTTCCTCGCTCGTGGCCCCAGTCGTGGCCGCCCGGTCGGTCCTGGGGGTGTCCCCCAGGCCTCCGGGCCCCCCGGCCGGGCTGTTCTCAGCTACCCGGGCCGCCCGTGCGAGCAGCTCGGCCTTGGCTTCGTCCAGCTTGGTCTGCATGTCCTCTGGCTCCTGTCGCGCGCCGTTGCGTGACGTAGGGGAAAGAAGCGACGCAACGCCACGACGCGGGGTGTCCGGTCGGTGTCGACGCTATGCCGCGATGAGAGATACCCGGGCGCTTACCGGCCAATTTTGTGGCGTCGAGGCTTGATTCCGGGTGGCGGGAATCAGCGACTGCCCGGGCGCCGTGGCGCTCCGGGCGAAGGGCGGGGGCGGCAGTGCCTCCGCGACATATCGCGCTGATCACGGGACAAGGCTATCGCCCCTTCCCCCCGAACCGTCATGAGCCTTATGTGTACAAAAGCTGGGCCCGAAGTTTGACACTCTGGACAGCGACGCGGCGGCGGGAACGCGCCTCTTGGCAAACGGTCGCCGTGCGGGCAGGTTGACCGTACGGAGTCCGCGGCTGCGGCCGTGTGGTATCCGCAGGTGCGATCGACCTTCAGCCACCCTGGTCCCAGGGCTCCGATCTCCGGGACCCCGAGCCCTGAGCCCTGACAGCCCCTGAGCCCCACAGCCCCCAGAGGAAGCGCACTCATGGCAGCCAAAATCCTCATCGTGACCGGTGACGCGGCCGAATCCCTGGAAGTCCTCTACCCCTACCAGCGGCTGCGCGAGGAGGGGTACGAGGTCCACATCGCGGCCCCGGCCCGCAAGAAGCTGCGGTTCGTGATCCACGACTTCGAGCCCGGCTTCGACACGTACACGGAGAAGCCCGGCTACACCTGGCCCGCCGACCTGGCCTTCTCGGAGGTCGATCCCGGCCAGTACGTCGCCTTGGTGATCCCCGGCGGACGGGCGCCCGAGTACCTCCGCAACGACCCGGAGCTGAGGAAGCTCCTGAAGGCCTTCTTCGACACCGACAAGCCGGTGGCCCAGATCTGCCACGGCCCGCTGCTCACCGCCGCGATCGGCGGCCTGAGCGGACGCCGGGTCACTGCCTATCCCGCCCTTGAGCTGGACATGCAGACGGCGGGCGCCACCTTCCAGGACGCCGAGACGGTGGTGGACGGCACCCTGGTCTCCGCCCGCGCCTGGCCGGACCACTCCAGCTGGATGCGGGAGTTCCTGACCGTGCTGCGGGCGAAGGCGCCGGTCACCTAGGGGGAACCGGGCCGCACCGCTTCTCGGGCCGCCAGGGGCTCGGGCTTCGGGTGCCCGCGCCGCCGGCCGTCGGGGCCCGCCCCTCAGGCCACCAGGTCCTCGGCCACGGCGACCGCCTCCGCGAGGGTGTCGACCACCGGCACCCCCGCCGCAGCGAGGCTGGTGCGGCTGTGGGAGCCACCGGTGAACAGCACCGCCCGCGCCCCCACGGCCGCCGCGGCCACCGCGTCGTCCACCGCGTCCCCGATGACCACGACGCGGTCGCCGGATATCTCCGGGTCCGCCGTCCGCAGCGCGGTCAGATGGCGGACCATGTGCTCCGCCTTGCTGCCGTGCGAGGGCCCGGTGCGGCCGTCGACGCGTACGAAGTGTTCGGTGATGCCGTGCCGCCGCACGATCGGGACCAGGTGTTCGTGCGGCGCCATGGACAGCAGGGACTGGCTCAGGCCCGCCGCCCAGCGCGCCGCGAGCAACTCGGCCGCGCCCGCGGTGAGCCCGCAGGAATCCGCGCGCGACCAGTACTGCCGGTGGAAGGCGGCGTCCATGACCAGCCATTCGGCGTCCGTGGGCAGCCGGCCCATCAGGCGCTGGTAGAACCGGGGTATCGGTACGCAGTACAGATCGCGGTAGCGCTCCAGGGTGATCGGCTCCAGGCCGAGCTCCGCGAAGGCGGCGTTGGTCGCCTCGATGACCGCCACGTTGTCGTCGAGCAGTGTGCCGTTCCAGTCCCAGACCAGATGGGCCTGGCGCTTCCCCGTGTCCTGCCTGCCGTTCCCCATGCGAAAAAGGTACCCACCCGCACTGACAATCGACCACGGACGGGCATGCCCGCAGGTCAGGCGATCAGATGGCGATCAGATGGGGAATCTCCTGCACCCCGAACCACAGCAGTTCGTGGTCCTCGGCCCCGTCCACGGTGAACTGCGCGTCGTCGTCACCGTGGTCGGCGGCGCCGAGCGCGTCGGCCGCGGCCGTCACATCGGCCAGCGCGTCCTCGGCGTCCACGTGCACGGCGGCCGCCTTGGCGAGCGGCACCGCGGCGGCGATCCTGACCTCGCCGAGCGAGCTCGCGTCCAGGGCGCTGTCGGGGTCGGCGGCCACGGTGTTGTCCGGCACGTCCACGGCGACCACGACGCGGCGGCGGGCCGTGCCCGGCTCACCGGCGAGCAGCCGCAGCGAGGCGGCCGCGGCCCGGTTGAGCGCCGCGTACTCCAGCTCCTCGATGTCGTCCGAGACGTACCACTCGCGCAGGCCGGGCGTGACGGCGTAGGCGGTGAGCGGACCGGGGCCGAGCTCTCCGGCGCCGTGGGCCGTCGCGAGACCGGAGATGGTCAGGGGTACGTAGACGCGCATGAGGGACCGCTCTCTTCTCGTCGTCCCATCCGGTCGTGAGACGAATTCAGGATACGCGCGGGAGTCCCCCTTCGAGCTGCCGGTGCCCCCTCGGCGCCGCTCCCCGCCGGATCCGGCCACACCCGTCCCCACCTGGGAAGACGGGCGGACCACTCATCCGGATAGGTGAATCCGTACGCCCTCGCCCACCCCGGGGACCGTCCTTGCGGCCGCTCCCGCTGCCCCCGTACAAGATCCCCAACAGAAGTTACCCACTGGTATCGAAGGGGACGGCAGCCATGAGCGGGACCACGACAGGGCCGGCGGGACGCGGCGACCAGCGCAGGCCCGGCAGCACCGGAACCCGGCGGCCACAGCGGCTGACCCCGCACGAGCTGTTCGCGCAGAAGCTGCTCGCGGTGCTCAGCGGGGAGCGCCCGGTGCACTGGATGCTCGGCCTGACCGTCGGGGACGCCTACGAGCAGCTGGTGCGGCTCGCCCCGCGCACCCCCTTCCGCACCCGCGGCGCCCGGCCCGTCGTACGGTCCTGCCGCGCGGCCCCGCTGGACCGCGGGATCGTCGAGGCGGCCGCCTGCATCGCGGCGGGCGAGCAGGTGCGCGCCATGGCCTTCCGCCTGGAGCGGGGCGCCGACCTGCGCTGGCGCTGCGCCGCGGTGGAGCTGGGCGGCGAACGTGTCCCGGCATAGCGAGGGGCCCGGCACCTTCCGGTGCCGGGCCCCTCGACCGCGTCCAGCCGACGGCTGCTCGGGCTCGCCTACTTCTTGCGGCGGCGGCCGCCCGTGGTCTTCTGGGCCTTGCGGCGCTCGGCGCGCGTCAGGCCGTCCGACTCCGAGCGGGCCGGCTCGTCGTCACCGTTGTCGAAGTCGCCCTCGACCACACCGCCCTCGCCGTCCACCGTGGGCGCCGAGAAGTGCAGCCGGTCGGGGCGCTGCGGGGCGTCCAGACCCTTGGCGCGGATCTCCGGGCGCGCGGCCGGGATGGCGTCCTCCTTGCTGAGCGAGGGCGCGTCGGCGAGCACGGAGTCCTCGACCGGGACCTCCTCGACCTGCTGCTCGACCTGGACCTCCAGGTTGAACAGGTAGCCGACGGACTCCTCCTTGATGCCCTCCATCATGGCGTTGAACATGTCGAAGCCCTCGCGCTGGTACTCGACCAGCGGGTCCTTCTGCGCCATGGCCCGCAGGCCGATGCCCTCCTGGAGGTAGTCCATCTCGTAGAGGTGCTCGCGCCACTTGCGGTCCAGGACCGACAGGACCACGCGGCGCTCCAGCTCGCGCATGATGTCCGAGCCGAGCTGCTCCTCACGGGAGGCGTACTGCTCGTAGATGTCCTCCTTGACGGACTCGGCGATGAACTCGGCGGTGATGCCGGCCCGGTCGCCCGCCGCGTCCTCCAGCTCCTCCACGGTGACCTTCACCGGGTAGAGCTGCTTGAAGGCGCCCCACAGCCGGTCCAGGTCCCACTCCTCGGCGAAGCCCTCGACGGTCTCGGCCTGGATGTAGGCGTCGATCGTGTCGTCCATGAAGTGCCTGACCTGCTCGTGCAGGTCCTCGCCCTCCAGGACGCGGCGGCGCTCGCCGTAGATGACCTCGCGCTGGCGGTTGAGCACCTCGTCGTACTTCAGGACGTTCTTGCGGGTCTCGAAGTTCTGCTGCTCGACCTGCGACTGGGCGGACGCGATCGCGCGCGTCACCATCTTGTTCTCGATCGGCACGTCGTCCGGGACGTTCGCCATCGACATGACGCGCTCGACCATCGCGGCCTTGAACAGGCGCATCAGGTCGTCGCCGAGCGACAGGTAGAAACGGGACTCGCCCGGGTCGCCCTGACGGCCGGAACGGCCGCGCAGCTGGTTGTCGATGCGCCGCGACTCGTGCCGCTCGGTACCGAGGACGTACAGGCCGCCGAGCTCCTTGACCTCTTCGAACTCGGCCTTGACGGCGAGCTCGGCCTTCTCCAGGGCGGCGGGCAGCGCCGCGGCCCACTCCTCGACGTGCTCCACCGGGTCGAGACCCGCCTGGCGCAGCTCGGCCTCGGCGAGGTCGTCCGGGTTGCCGCCGAGCTTGATGTCCGTGCCTCGTCCGGCCATGTTGGTGGCGACGGTCACGGCGCCCTTGCGGCCGGCCTGGGCGACGATCGTCGCCTCCCGGTCGTGCTGCTTGGCGTTGAGCACCTCGTGCTGGATGCCGCGCTTGGAGAGCTGCTGCGAGAGGTACTCGGACTTCTCGACCGAGGTGGTGCCGACCAGGATCGGCTGGCCCTTCTCGTGCTTCTCGGCGATGTCGTCGACGACCGCCTCGAACTTGGCGACCTCGGTGCGGTAGATCAGGTCGGACTGGTCCATGCGGACCATCGGCCGGTTGGTCGGGATCGGGACGACGCCGAGCTTGTAGATCTGGTGGAACTCCGCGGCCTCGGTCATCGCCGTACCGGTCATGCCGGAGAGGCCGGGCTCTTCCTTGCCCTGCTGGTCGTGCCGCTTGTAGAGGCGGAAGAAGTTCTGCAGGGTGATCGTGGCGAGGGTCTGGTTCTCGTCCTTGATGTCCACCCCTTCCTTCGCCTCGATCGCCTGGTGCATGCCCTCGTTGTAGCGGCGGCCGGCGAGGATACGGCCGGTGTGCTCGTCGACGATCATGACTTCGCCGTCCATGACGACGTAGTCCTTGTCCTTCTTGAACAGTTCCTTCGCCTTGATGGCGTTGTTCAGGTAACCGACGAGCGGGGTGTTCACCGACTCGTAGAGGTTGTCGATGCCCAGCCAGTCCTCGACCTTGGCCACGCCCGGCTCGTGGATGGCGACGGTGCGCTTCTTCTCGTCGACCTCGTAGTCGCCGGTCTCCTCGATGCCCTTCAGCGGGTTGCCCGCCTCGCCCTTGGTCAGGCGCGTCACCAGCTTGGCGAAGTCGCCGTACCACTTGGTGGCCTGGTCGGCCGGGCCGGAGATGATCAGCGGCGTACGGGCCTCGTCGACCAGGATCGAGTCGACCTCGTCGACGATCGCGAAGTTGTGGCCGCGCTGGACGAGCTCGTCCTGGGACCACGCCATGTTGTCGCGCAGGTAGTCGAAGCCGAACTCGTTGTTCGTGCCGTACGTGATGTCGGCGGCGTACTGCGCGCGGCGCTCGGCGGGCGACATGTTGGCCAGGATGCAGCCGACCTCCAGGCCGAGGAACTTGTGCACCCGGCCCATCATCTCGGAGTCGCGCTCGGCCAGGTAGTCGTTCACCGTGATCAGGTGGACGCCCTTGCCGGACAGCGCGTTCAGGTAGGCCGGCAGCGTGCCGACGAGGGTCTTGCCCTCGCCGGTCTTCATCTCGGCGACGTAACCGAGGTGCAGCGCGGCTCCACCCATCATCTGGACGTCGTAGTGACGCTGGCCGAGGACGCGCTTGGCGGCCTCGCGCACGGTCGCGAAGGCTTCGGGGAGCAGGTCGTCGAGGCTCTCGCCGTCCGCGTACCGCTGCTTGTACTCGTCGGTGAGGGCACGCAGCTCGGCGTCGGAGAGGTTGACGAAGTCCTCTTCGATGGAGTTGACCTGGTCCGCGATGCGGTGCAGCTTGCGCAGGATCTTGCCTTCGCCTGCACGCATGATCTTTGAGAGGACGGACACGGGGGTTGGTCTCCTTGCCGGTCGGGCCTGGCGCGGTCGAGTGGCTATGGGTGTGGATACGGCAACGGTCATCGTATGCGAGGACCCGGCCGCGCCGGGAGGTCTGCTGTTACGACAACGGACGGGACCGGCCGAAGGTGCCGGGCGGGTGGGGAAATGAGGTGGTTCCCACGGTCGTGGGCCAGGAGAATCGGGCGATGGAAGCCATAACGCTCACCACTGAACGCCTCCTGCTGCGCCCGGTCGGCCCCCAGGACGCCGACGCCGTCCATGCGGCTTGTCAGGATCCCGACATCCAGCGCTGGACGACGGTCCCCTCGCCCTATCTGCGCGAGCACGCGCAGGCCTTCACCTCGTCCTACGGCCCGGACGGCTGGCGTCACGACACCGACTACACCTTCGCAGTACTTACCGCGGACGGCTCGGCCCTGGTCGCCATGATGAGCGTCACGCGGCGCGGTCCCGGCTGCGCGGAACTCGGCTTCTGGGCGACCAAGGAGCACCGGGGCCGCGGCTATGCGGTGGAGGCCGCTGCCCGGCTGGCCCGCTGGGCCTTCGAGGCGGCCGCCGTCGACCGTCTTGAGTGGCGCGCGGAGGTCGGCAACGAGGCCTCCCGGGCCGTCGCCCTGAAGGTCGGCTTCACCCTGGAGGGCACCCTGCGCTCGGCGGCCGTGCACCAGGGCAGCCGCCGCGACCACTGGGTCGGCTCGCTGCTCCCCGCGGACCTGGGCCTGCCGGGTGTGCTGCCCCACCTGCCCGCGCGGGCCTGACCCCCCGTGCTGTCGGCGGGCCCGATCACCCCGGGCGTCGGCAACGGACCTGGCCGCGCCCCGCGTTGTCAGTGCCGGCCACTATCGTGCGGAGCATGACGAGCCTGCCGCCTGCCGCCGCCGAACTGTCCGCCGACGAGGCCCGCAGGATCGCCCTGCGCGCCCAGGGCTTCCTCGGGGCGCCCGACCGCCGGGGCGGGGTGCGCGGGGTGCTGCGCCACCTGGGGGCGGTGCAGCTGGACACCATCTCCGTGCTCGCCCGCTCGCACGAGCTCGTCCCCTACGCCCGTCTCGGAGCGGTCGGCCGCCCCCGGATCGAGGAGGCGTACTGGAGCGGTGGCCACGCCTTCGAGTACTGGTCGCACGCGGCGTGCATCCTGCCCGTCGAGGAGTGGCCGCACTTCGCGTTCCGCCGCCGCGCCTACCGCTCCCGGCCGCACTGGGGGCACGAGCTGCCGGACGGCGCCTACGAGCAGGTGATCAAGCAGCTGCGCGCCGAAGGACCGCTCACGGCAACGGACTTGGGCGGCGCCAAGAACAAGGGCGAGTGGTGGGACTGGTCCGCCTCCAAGGTCGCCGTCGAGCGCGCCCTGATGTACGGCGAGGTGGTCTGCACCGAGCGGCGCGGCTGGAAGCGGGTCTACGACCTGGCCGAGCGCGCCATTCCGGAGCCGCTGCTGCACGACGACCTGGACGACACCGAGTGCCTGCGCCGGCTGGTGCGGCTGGCCGGCCAATCCCTCGGGGTGGGCACCCGCGCGGACATCGCGGACTACCACCGCCTCAAGGGCGAGCAGTTCGACGCGGTGGTCGCCGATTCGGGCCTGGTGCCGGTCACCGTGCAGGGCTGGGGCAAGCCCGCCTGGGCGGATCCCGAGGCGCTGGCCACCGAGCCCCGCGGCCGCCACCGCACCACGTTGCTTTCGCCGTTCGACTCCCTGGTGTGGGACCGCGCCCGCACCGAGCGCGTCTTCGGCTTCGCCCACCGCCTGGAGGCGTACGTCCCCAAACCCAAGCGGATCCACGGGTACTTCGCGATGCCGCTGCTCTCCGGCGGCAGGCTGGTCGGCCGTGTCGACCCGGCCCGCGAGGGGCGCACGCTGGTCGCCAAGCAGGTCTCGCTGGCCTCGCCGAAGGCCGTGAAGCCCATGGCTCAGGCCCTGTCGGAGGCCGCGACCTGGGTGGGCTGCGACGCGGTACGTGTCGAGCGGGCCGGGTCTCCGCAGGAGGCGGCGGCGCTCACCTCGGCGCTGGCGGCTATCTGATCTCCAGGATCTTCTCGCGCATCGCGTACACCACCGCCTCCATCCTGGAGTGCAGCTGGAGCTTCTCCAGGATGTTGCGCACATGGTTCTTCACGGTGTTCTCGGAGATGAACAACTCCTTGGCGATGTCCCGGTTGTTCATCCCCGTGGCCACCAGCTTGAGCACCTCCAGCTCCCGCTCGGTGAGCCGGGGCGCGGGCACCAGACGGCGCTCGTCGGTGCGCTGGATCATCGACTTGAACTCGGTGAGCAGCTTGGAGGCCATCGAGGGGCTGATCTGCGACTGGCCGTCGGCGACCGCGCGGATCGCGGTCGCCACCTCGTCGGTGGAGATCTCCTTGAGGAGATAGCCGGTCGCCCCCGCCTTGATCGCGTCGTAGAGGTCGGCCTCCTCGTCGCTGATCGTCAGCATGATGATCTTCGCGCTGGGGGCCACCTCCTTGATGGAGGTGCAGGCCTCGATGCCACCGCGCCGGGGCATCCGCACGTCCATGAGCACGATGTCCGGCAGCAGATCGGCCGCCTTGTCCACCGCCTCCGCGCCGTCCCCGGCCTCGCCGATGACCTGGATGTCCTCCTCGGCGGCCAGCACGATCTCCAGCCCCCGGCGGAAAAGCGCGTGGTCGTCCACCACCAGGACCCGGATCGGCTCCTTGCGGGAACCGCCCATGTCCATGCCGCTCTCGCGGTCCCCCCCGTTCCGGCTGTCGGCATGGGAACCGTCGTGCACCGGACCGAAGTTGTCCGCCATCGTTCCTCCCCCTGAAGGCCGTGGCCCGCGTTGGTGTGCTGCACCAACCACGCTCCAGGGAGCTGCGGTTGGCGTGCGACGCCATGATTTCATGCCCGGCCGACAGAAAGGGGTTCCAGTGGTCGCACGGTGGTGCCCCTGGGGGCGCACACGCGCTCCAGGGGCACCGTCGCCCGCTGATACGGCGCGCCGTCCTCAGACGTTCAGCGCGTCCGCCCCGCGGGGGGATCCGTGATCCTTCCGGCCGGGGTCAGCCGCCCAGCGCACCGCCCGCACCGCTCGCGTCCTCACCGGCGAGCGGGTCGGTCTCCAGGTGGATGACGCCGTAGTCGTAGGCGTGCCGCCGGTAGACGACACTGGGGTTCTTCGTCTCCGAGTCGACGAACAAGTAGAAGTCGTGCCCGACCAGCTCCATCTCGTAGAGCGCCTGGTCGAGCGTCATCGCGGCTGCCGTATGCGTCTTCTCGCGGACCACCAGCGGCCCTTCGCCCTTCACTTCGAGCGAGCCGATCCTGGTGGTGGGGATGCGGTCTTCCTCCGAAGTGTCCACAAGCTCGCCGTTTCCGTTCAGCGACGCCACACCCGGCACTGCGTCGACGACCTCGGCGGCCGAGAGCCGGCCGTTGCCACGGCGCGTGTAGCGCTTGTCGTGCTGCTTGCGCAGCCGCGCCTCCAGCTTGCCGGTCGCCAGATCGAGCGCCGCGTACGGGTCTGCTGCCGCCGCCTCCGCACGGATCACCGGGCCTCGCGAGTGGAGGGTGATCTCCACCCGGTCCGAGCGGTCCGCCTGCCGCGGGTTGTGTTCCTTGGACACCTCGACGTCGAGGCTGATTACCTTGCCGTCGAGCTTCTGGATCTTCTCCAGCTTCAGCTTCTCGGCCACGTGCTTGCGGAACCGCTCGGGCACCTCGGTCTTGCGGCCCTTGACGACGATGTCCACGCAGAACTCCGTTCCCGGATCACTCCGCTCTCCGCGGAGTGGCTCCCTTTTGCACCAGACCCCGGTGTGTGCCGGGGCGTCGGACTCGGTGACGTATCACCTCCTCCTCCCCCGTCGAGAAGATCCCCACCCCACCGACTCGGGGGTAAGTGAAAACGCGCCGAAGCTCAGTCGTGCATTAAGTGAACGGGCTTTCGCCATTCCTCACAACCGAACATAGCTCTCTCGGCCTGATGTCGGCACCCGCTACTCGCACGTACCACCACTCGGGTGTTTCCGCCCTCTCACTACCTGCAACGATGCACGTTCTCTGTCAGTTCCGGTTTATTGCGAACGATTCCGGAGCCGCCGCGACAACCGCGGCGAGCGGGCGCCGGTCATCGCCGTACGGCGATGCCGACCCGGCACCTCGCCGACGATGCGAAGCCCCCGCCGGAGGAAATACCGGAATTCCCTGCCTGGGGCATCCATCTCCGTCCGGAGCGTCCTTGTCCCGACCGCCTACCCCGGCCGCACGGATCGCACGCGCCGCTTCCGCAAGGGATGCACCGGTGGTCATCAGATCGTCCACCAGGACCACCTGGCCGCCCCTCAGGAGCCCTGCGCCGCCACCCGCCACCACCAGGGCCCCCGACAGATTCCGGAGCCGCTGGGGGGCGCTCAGGCCCGCCTGGTCGGCCACCGCACGGCGCTGGCGCAGGACCGCGGCCACCCGGGCGTCCGTACCGCCCCGGCGCAGCTCACCGGCCGCGGCCAGCGCGATGCGCCGGGTCGCGTCGTGCCCGCGGGCCCGCACCGCGCGGCGCGACGACGGCACCGGGACCAGGAGCAATGGCCCCTGCCCGCAGGGACCCGCGGCCGCCCGGGCCGCACTCGCGAGCGCCTGTCCGAGCACCCCGGCCAGGCCGAGCGCGCCCCGCTCCTTGTGGCCGAGCAGCACCGCGCGCACCGCGTCCTCGTAGGGCGCCGCCGCGTACACGACCGGCAGCCCGCCGGGCTCCGGCGCCGGGCGCACCCGGCGCGCGGGCGCCCCGAGCAGCTCCGCCCCGCACCGCCCGCACAGCGCCGTGCGCGGCCGGCCGCAGCCGCCGCACGCGGTCGGCAGCACAAGGCCGGAGAACTCCCGCCACCACCCCCGCATGGCTTCACTGTGCCCACCGGAGTCGGCATACCGCCACCCCTGTGGACAACCCGCCCACCGCCCTGGAACCACCCCGGACAGTCCCCTGGAACCACCCCGGAGGGCCCCTGGATCTACCCCGGATAGGCGGGCGCCGAGCCCTTCTTGACCGCCGTGCGCCAGTTCGCACCGGGCGGCAGCCGGACGATGCCGTCCTCCTGCGAGTGCGCCACCAGGGGCATTCGGTCGTCGTCGGTGGCGGCGACATCCGTGACCTTGTTGACGCTCGGCAGGGTGCCCGCTGCCGACGTGGACCCGTCCGTCTGCACATAGCGCAGCTGCTGCGACACCCCGCCGATCTCCTTGCCGACCACCACGAGACGGCTGCGCCCGGCCCACGACACGGCCGTCACGTCCTCCATCTGCGGTGCCCCGGCGCGCAGTTCGACCACCGAGACCACGCTCCTGGCGCCCTCACCGCTCCGCTCGACCCGGCCGATCCGCAGCGTCGTGTGGGTGCCGTCGGAGACCAGCAGCGCCGCGCGCACGCCGTCCGCGGACATCCGCACCTGCTGGACGCGCGCGCCGTCGAGCCCGGCGACGTCGACCGTCTGCGGCTGCCCCGTGCCCTGCACGAGGCGCAACAGCCGCGGCTTGGCCGCGTTGCGGTCGGCCACCCACAGGTCGCCGCGCCCGTCCCAGCTCGGCGCCGAGAGGCCGCCGTCCTTCGCGTCCTTGTCGTCGCTGGTCACCGGCGGACGCGTCAGGGCGCCATCGGCCGCGAGCGGCGCCACGAGCAGGGACCTGCCGTCCGCAGACACCCCGGCCGCGCGCTTCTCGTCCCGCGAGACCGCGACCGTACGCACCTGCTGGTCGCCCTTGCCGAACGGCCCCTGCACCGGCTCGGTCACCACCGAGCCGTCAGCACTGTCCGAGGCGTCGGAGCCGTCCGCGCCGCTGCCGGAGCCGTCCGAGCCGCCCGCGTCGGCCCGCATCCGCTCGACATGGCCGTCCGCGTCCACGAAGTACTGGCCGGGGCTGGTGGACATGCGGTCCGGCGCGTACGTCTCCGCCTGGTCGCCGCTGAGCACGCACAGCTGGGAGCCGTTGGCCCGGTCCAGCTCCACCTGGCCGATCCGCGCCGTCGTCAAGTCCCGCAGCGTGAAAAGGACTTGGGCCGCCATGCGCTTGCACTGGGCCTCGCCCGCGTTGGAGGCGCGCTCGTTCAGGGGCACCTTCAGGGCGTTGCGGTCGTCCAGGGCAAGGGACTTGGTGCCGTCCTTCAGGGCCGTCCCCGAGGGGAACTTCGAGGCGACCACCGGACTCAGCCAGCTCGTCGGGCCGTCCAGGACGGACTGCACCGTCTGCGTGATCAGGTTCATCTGCGTCACGGGATCGGTGCGCAGCCTCATGTAGACCGGATCGGCGACGAGACGGTCCTGGCCCACCGCGAAGTAGTACTTGTTGACGGAGCGGTAGATGCGCTGGAAGTCGGACTGGCCGAGCAGCAGCCCCTCCGGCAGTGCGTCGATGCGCCACTCGCGGCCCGTGCCGTCGGCACCGCTCTGGCGGACCAGATGGATGGTCTCGTTGTACGTGCCCTGGGGATTGGCCGGCCGGTAGGCGTGCTGTTTGTCGACGAGGGCGACGGGCTTGCCGGACACCGTGAAGGTGAAGCCGTTGGCGTCCGCGCCCCGGTCCGCGGAGCGGTTGGGCTGCGGATCGGGCCCGTCCGCCAGGACGGTGACCGTGGTCGCCCGCCAATCCATGGCGGCCTTCGGCGTCAGGTACTGGCGGGCCATCGCGAACTGGGGATCGTCACTGGTCATCGCTTCGAGGAAGCCCGAGACGATCTCGTTGGGCTCGGCGCCCGGCCGCGGCGGCACCGCGTACACCTGCACCTGCGAGTCGGCGCGCTGGGAGGCGGAGACCGAATGCACGTCTCCGCTGCTCGGCATGGACGCGCAGCCCGACACGAGCAGCGATCCGCAGCTCAGGACGACCACCGCCCCCAGCAGCTTGCCGCGGGCCCTCCCCCGGTCAGCGCCCACGGGCCGATCCCTCCTGGTCAGTCGTTTCGACGAGCCCCTCCGAGGCCGCCGTACCGTCCTCGTGCGTCCCCGTCGGCCGCGCCCCCGGTTCCGTCTCGGGCCGGCGTGCCACCACCCGGCCACCGCCACCGCCACCGCCGGGCAGCCCGGCGGGGCTGGCCGCCGGGCCAGAGGTGCGCGGACGCACCGGGGCCGTGGGCGGCACCGGCAGCGGGGAGCGGTCGAGGCGGGGTATCGGCACGGTGGACAGCCGGTTGCCCTGGGTTCCCGAGGACGCCGCCTCGGTCCTGGCCCGCTCGCGGGCGGCCCGTGAGTCCTCCGGCTCCAGCGGTATCGGCGATCCCCGCAGCGGCTCGTCGGCGGTGCGAGGCAGCGTCAGCCGGAACTGGGAACCCCCGCCGGGCTCGCCCCAGGCCTGGAGCCAGCCGCCGTGCAGCCGCGCGTCCTCGACCGCGATCGACAGACCGAGCCCGGTACCGCCGGTGGTACGGGCGCGCGCCGGATCGGCCCGCCAGAACCGGTTGAACACCCGGGTCGCCTCTCCGGGCTTCAGCCCGACGCCGTAGTCCCGCACGGCGACGGCGACGGCACCGCCGGCCGCCGCGAGGCGCACCACGACGTCCCGGCCCTCGCCGTGCTCGACGGCGTTGACGACCAGGTTGCGCAGCACCCGCTCGACCCGGCGGGCATCCGCCTCGGCGACCACGGGCTGCTCGTCGCCGGCCACCCGTATGTGCGTGCCCTTGCGCTCGGCGAGCGGCTCGGCGCCCTCGATGACCCGGCGTACGACCTCGCGCAGGTCTATCGGCTCGGCCTCCAGGGCGGCGGCACCCGCGTCGAACCGGCTGATCTCCAGGAGGTCGGCGAGGAGCGACTCGAACCGGTCCAGCTGCCCGGCGAGCAGTTCGGCCGAGCGCGCCGTCACCGGATCGAAGTCGACGCGGGCCTCGTGGATGACGTCGGCCGCCATCCGTACGGTCGTCAGGGGGGTGCGCAGCTCGTGCGAGACGTCGGAGACGAACCGTCGCTGCATCCGCGAGAGCTCCTCCAGCTGGTTGATCTTGACCTGGAGGTTCTGCGCCATCTTGTTGAAGGCCTCGCCGAGCCGGGCGATGTCGTCCTCGCCGGTGACCTTCATGCGCTCCCTGAGCACGCCCGTGGAGAGCCGTTCGGCGACTCCGGCCGCCATCCGCACCGGCGTGACCACCTGCCGCACGACGAGCCAGGCGATCGCCCCGAGCAGCACCACGACGAACAGACCGGCGGTCGCGAGCGTCGTCTTGACCAGGGTGAGCGACTTCTCCTCCTGCACCAGCGGGAAGAGGTAGTACAGCTGATAGGACTGCCCGTCGACGTCCTTGAGCCGGGTACCCACCACAAGCCCGGGCTCGGCCTCCTGGCCGTCGGTGAACTTGATCGAGGTGTACGTCTTGAACGCGCCGACCCCCTGGTCGACGCTGTCGCGCAGGCTCTGCGGAACACTGGCGCGGGGATCGACGTAGCCGGAGGCGCGCGGGCCCCGGTTGCTGGACGCCGAGTCCGAGTCGGAGGACGCCGAGCCGAGGGCGACCACGTAGAACGCGCCCTGGCCGCTGCTGGCGAGCTGGGTCACCAGATCGTTGCGCCAGCTCACCGAGGAGCCGGAGCCCCGGCCGCCGGACGCGGTGTCGTCACCGGACGAGACCGGGGTGCCGGCCTTGTCCTTGGCGACGGCGAAGCCGCCGGCGGACTGGCTCTCGGCCGCCTTCTCCTTGGTGTCGAGCAGGCCGTTGCGCACGGCCCCGATGACCACGAAACCGAGCAGCACGACCACGCCCAGCGACATCAGCAGGGTGGCCGCGACCACCCGCAGCTGGATGTTGCGCCGCCACAGCCGTGCGGCGGGCAGCAGCGGACGCCGCAGCCAGCGCACGACGAGGCGCAGCACCGGACCGCCGGGCGCTCCGTCCTGAAGCAGCCGGCCGCCCCAGGACGTCTTGCGCCCAGCTTCTTGGGTCATCTCAGCTCGGTCCCGCCTTGTAACCGACCCCACGGACGGTCACCACGATCTCCGGCCGCTCGGGGTCCTTCTCGACCTTCGAGCGAAGCCGCTGCACATGCACGTTGACCAGGCGGGTGTCCGCCGCGTGACGGTAGCCCCAGACCTGTTCGAGGAGTACTTCACGAGTGAACACCTGCCACGGCTTGCGGGCGAGCGCGACCAGGAGGTCGAACTCCAGCGGGGTCAGGGCGATCGACTGCCCGTCCCGCTTCACCGAGTGGCCTGCCACGTCGATGACCAGATCGCCGATGGCTAGCTGTTCCGGCGCAGGCTCCTCGGACCTGCGCAGCCGGGCCCGGATCCGGGCGACCAGCTCCTTGGGCTTGAACGGCTTCACGATGTAGTCGTCGGCCCCGGACTCCAGGCCGACCACCACGTCCACGGTGTCGCTCTTGGCGGTGAGCATGACGATCGGCACACCCGACTCGGCCCTGATCAGCCTGCAGACCTCGATGCCGTCCCGTCCGGGCAGCATGAGATCGAGCAGCACCAGGTCGGGCTTGGCGTCACGGAATGCCGCCAGTGCCTTGTCGCCATCCGCTACGAACGACGGCTCAAAACCTTCTCCACGCAACACAATGCCGAGCATCTCGGCCAGTGCGGTGTCGTCGTCGACGACAAGGACGCGTCCCTTCATAAACGTCATCATCCCATTAGCTAATCGTTACCTGGCGTGACCTGGCACACAGCTCCCTCAGACCGCCCCCTGTCACGGGCGACAGCACCCCCTCCTCCGTGACGATCGCCGTGACCAGGTCCGGCGGCGTCACATCGAAGGCGGGGTTGTACGCCTGGGTCCCCAACGGGGCCACCGGAAGGCCGGAACCCGACCCCCAGCCCCCACCCGCGGCCTGCGGCACAGTGAGCTCCGTCACTTCTTGGCCGGGCCGCTGCTCGACCTCGATCGCATCGCCGTCGGGAGTCTCCAGGTCCACCGTGGTGACGGGCGCGACCACGATGAAGGGCACGTGGTGGTACTTGGCGAGCACGGCGAGCGGATAGCTGCCCACCTTGTTCGCCACCGAGCCGTCGGCCGCGATCCGGTCGGCCCCGATGAGGACAGCGTCCACCTCACCGGCCGCGAACAGCGAGCCGGCCGCATTGTCACTCAGCAGGCTGTACGCCATACCGCTGCCCGCTGCCTCGTACGCGGTCAGCCGCGCCCCCTGGAGCAGGGGCCGCGTCTCGTCCACCCACAGCCGTCGCAGACGGCCCGCCCGGTGTGCGGCGAGGGCGACGGCGAAGGCGGTGCCCTCGCCGCCGGACACCAACCGCCCGGTGTTGCAGTGGGTGAGGATCCGGTGGCTGCCGCCCGGCAGCAGCTCGTCGAGCAGCGCGAGCCCGTGCCGGGCCATGCGCGCGCTGGCCTCGGCGTCGGCCCGGTGCAGCTCCTTGGCGGCGGCCAGCGCCGCGGCCCCGGCCTCCGCCGCTCCTCCGCCCTTCTCGACCGCGGCCCGGTACGCCCCGGCCGCCAGCCGCACTCCGTACGCCAGATTGACCGCGGTGGGCCTGGCCCCCGCGAGCAGCGCCGCCGCCTCGTCCACGTCGTAGCCACGAGCCGCGGCGAGCGCCACCCCGTAGGCCCCGGCGATGCCGAGCAGCGGGGCTCCTCGTACCGCCAGCCTCTGAATGGCGAGCACAAGGCCCGGCACATCGGTGCAGACCAGCTCCATCTCCTCGGCGGGCAGCCGGGTCTGGTCCAGGAGGACCAGTACGGGGCCCTCCGGCGGCTCGTCCCAGCGCAGCGAAGGTATGCCCGAAGGGCCGGGCCCCATGGTGGTTCGCACGTCCTGATCAGCCATCCGCCCAGTCTGCCCCGGAAGCCGCCGACAATTGAAGGTGCCAACGAGATACGGGCGCAGGTCCATGGCCGGGATCCACGTGACACCATGGCAGCCAACCCGAAGGAGCCGGCGTGCGCAGCCGGTCCCGCGACCAATCCACGAGGTGGACGACCGTGAACGACTCTCCGGGCTGGGCCTCGCCCGGATCGCCCTCCTCCGACGGCGAGAACACCGGCGGCGAGAACTCCGGCACGCCTGCGACTGCGGAACCCTCCGACCGGGCCCGTGCCTCCTCGAAGTGGTCCCAGGACCAGCCCCCGGCCGCCCCGTGGTCCTCGCCGGGCGCGGGCGGCCCGACGCCTCCGCGGCAGGCTCCCGGCTGGGGCGGGATGCCGCAGGGCCAGGAAGGGTCGGGACAGGTCCCCGGGCAGCCTCCGGGCGCCCACTGGAACCAGAACTACGGCCGCCCGCCGGCCGCGAAGCCGGGCGTCATCCCGCTGCGGCCCCTGGGTGTCGGCGAGATCCTCGACGGCGCCGTCTCCACGGCGCGCGCCCACTGGCGAACGGTCCTCGGCCTCACGCTGACGGTCGCGGTGATCTCGCAGATCGCCCAGCTCCTCGCCACCCGCTACCTCGTACCGGCCCCGGCCTCGATCAACCCGAACGCCACCGGCACCGAAGCCATCAACCAGGCCGTCGACGCGATGCGGTCCAGCCTCGTCGATCTCCTGCCGCCGCTGGTAATCGGTCAGTTCGCCACGCTGTTCACCACGGCCGTCCTCACCATCGTGGTCAGCCGTTCCGTGCTGGGGCGCCAGGTGAGCCTGGGAGACGCCTGGGGCGAGGCCCGGCCGCGGCTCCTGAGCCTGTTGGGTTTGCTGGCCCTGCTGTTCGTCATGTGCGGAGCGATCATCACCGTGGGCATCCTGCCCGGCCTGCTCGTCGGGGGTGCCGGAGGCCTCGCGCTGGCCCTGCTCGGCGGCACCGGCGCGTTCGTGGTCGCGCTGTGGCTGTACGTCCGCTTCAGCCTCGCCTCTCCGGCGCTGATGCTGGAGAGGCAGAGCATCGTCCAGTCCCTGCGGCGCTCCGCCAAGCTGGTCAACGGCTCCTGGTGGCGCATCTTCGGCATCATCTCGTTGACGTCGCTGCTGACGGTCATCGTCTCGATGATCATCATGATCCCGTTCGCGCTCGCCGCGACGGCGGTGGACAGCAGTTCCTTCCACGGTCTCCTCGACGGCACCACCCCCGATTTCAACTGGGCCTACTCGATCGTCTCCGGCATCGGTGCCGTGATCGGATCGGCGATCACCTACCCGATCGCGGCCGGCGTCACCGTCCTGCTCTACATCGACCAGCGCATCCGCCGCGAGGCCCTCGACCTCGAACTGGCTCGCGCCGCAGGTGTTCCCGGCTACGAGACACCCAGGAGCTGATGCAGTGTCAGAAGCGGGGGGCTTCATCACAGCACGACTGCTGAACGGCGCATCCGGCACTCCTCCGGTGGACATCGGACGCGAGCCCGCTCGCGAGGCGGCCCGGCGCGAACTGTCCGACCCGGCGTACCACCAGAACGATCCGAGCCTTCTCCAGAGGGGGCTCAACAAGTTCTGGGACTGGGTCGGTTCCCTCTTCGACTCGGCCTCCGTGGCCACTCCCGGCGGCCCACTCGGCCTGGTCGTGATCGTCGTCGCCGTCATCGCGCTGATCGCCGCCCTCTGGTGGCGCCTCGGCACTCCGCAACGGGCGGCCACCTCGGGCGGCACCGTCTTCGACGACCGCCCCCGCAGCGCCGGCGAACACCGCACCGCGGCCGCGGCACACGCCGCCGCCCGCCGCTGGAACGAAGCCGTCCAGGAGCAGATGCGCGCCATCGTCCGCTCGCTCGAAGAGCGTGCCCTGCTCGACCCGCGCCCCGGCCGCACCGCCGACGAGGCCGCGGCCGAGGCCGGACGCCCGCTGCCCAGCCACGCGAACCGACTCCACGCCGCCGCCCGGGCGTTCGACGACGTCACATATGGCGGCCGCACCGCCGACGAGCCGACGTACATACGACTGCGCGACCTCGACCGGGACCTCGAACGCACCAAGCCCGCCCTGAGCGACGCCATCCACGGGGTGGCCCCGTGACCGCCACCACGACCGCCCCCTCCTCCACCTCGGTCACGGCCCGCCACCTGTGGACCCGGACGCGCGGACTGGCCCTCGCCCTGGTGATCCTCATAGCCGCCGGAATCGCCCTCGCGGCGCTCCGCTCCGACGCCCAGCACGGCGGCCTCGACCCGCGCTCCGCCGACCAGTACGGCAGCCGGGCCGTCGCCGAACTCCTCAAGGCCCAGGGCGTCTCCACTCGCGTGGTCACCACCCTCGGCGAGGCGACAGCCGCCGCCGGGCCGGACACCACCCTCCTCATCACGGTCCCCGATCTCCTGACCGAGAGGCAGCAGCGCCAACTCCGCGCCGCCACCGCCGACTCCGGCGGCCGCACGATCCTCATCGCCCCCTCCTCGCCGTCGCTCGACATCCTTGCTCCCGGCGTCCGCGCCGAGGGCCCGGTCCCCGTCAAACCGCGCGACCCCGGCTGCAGCCGGCCCGACGCCATCCGCGCGGGCCGCGCCGACACCGGCGGCATCCGCTACACGGGCCCCGACGAGAACAACGACGGCTGCTACCCCGCCGACGGCCTGCCCACCCTGCTCCGCACCCCCGCGGCACACGGGCGGGGCGACACGGTCCTGATGGGCGCCCCCGATCCGCTCCTCAATCACCGCCTCGACGAGGAGGGCAACGCCTCCCTCGCCCTCCAACTCCTCGGCACTCGTTCGCATGTGGTCTGGTACCTCCCCTCACTCGGCGACACGTCGGCCACCGACGGCGGCAAACGCTCCTTCTTCGACCTGATCCCGTCCGGCTGGCTGTGGGCCACCCTCCAACTCGCCCTCGCCGCCGTGCTCGCCGTCATCTGGCGCGCCCGTCGGTTCGGCCCGCTCGTCACCGAGCGGCTCCCGGTCGCCATCCGCGCGTCCGAGGCGACCGAAGGCCGGGCCCGCCTGTACCACAAGGCCAACGCCCGCGACCGCGCGGCCGACACCCTGCGCTCGGCCGCCCGCAGCCGACTGGCCCCCCTCCTCGGTGTGGCCGCCTCGGCGGCACACTCCCCCGAGGTCCTCGTCCCGGCCGTCTCCGCCCGGCTCCCCGCGGCCGGC
The DNA here is from genome assembly GCF_042869955.1 of Streptomyces sp. NPDC006691. NCBI lineage: Bacteria > Bacillati > Actinomycetota > Actinomycetes > Kitasatosporales > Streptomycetaceae > Streptomyces > Streptomyces sp. NPDC006691. Next base: position 2,632 of record NZ_JBIAGW010000016.1, on the reverse strand, counting down.
CGCGATCCCCTTTCCCTGCTCTTCGGCCCAACCCCGGCCGACGACGCCGCACTTGTCCGCCTCGCGGACGACCTGGACGCCCTCGAAAGAGAGGTACGCACTTCATGAGCGACCGCACCCCGGAGACCACGGCGAAACCGGACAGCGCCCGCGCTTCCCTCGAAGCCCTGCGCGCCGAGATCGCCAAGGCCGTCGTCGGCCAGGACTCCGCCGTCACCGGCCTCGTCGTCGCCCTCCTGTGCCGCGGCCATGTGCTGCTCGAAGGCGTACCGGGCGTCGCCAAGACCCTCTTGGTGCGCGCCCTGGCCGCCTCCCTCGAACTCGACACCAAGCGCGTTCAGTTCACCCCCGATCTGATGCCGAGCGACGTCACCGGCTCCCTCGTCTATGACGCCCGCACGGCGGAGTTCTCCTTCCAGCCCGGCCCGGTCTTCACCAATCTGCTGCTCGCGGACGAGATCAACCGGACCCCGCCCAAGACCCAGTCCTCCCTCCTCGAAGCCATGGAGGAACGCCAGGTCACGGTGGACGGCACCCCGCGCCTCCTGCCCGACCCGTTCCTGGTCGCCGCAACCCAGAACCCGGTCGAGTACGAGGGCACGTATCCGCTGCCCGAGGCCCAACTGGACCGTTTCCTGCTGAAGTTGACGGTCCCGCTACCGTCTCGCCAGGACGAGATAAACGTCCTGTCCCGGCATGCGAACGGCTTCAACCCCCGTGACCTCCAGGCCGCAGGCATACGTCCAGTGGCCGGTCCCGCGGACCTCGAAGCCGCCCGCGCCGCCGTCGCCAAGACCTCGGTCTCGGACGAGATCGCCGGCTATGTCGTCGATATCTGTCGTGCCACGCGTGAATCCCCCTCGCTCAGCCTCGGGGTCTCCCCCCGAGGCGCCACCGCCCTGCTCTCCACGGCCCGGGCCTGGGCCTGGCTCACCGGGCGGGACTACGTCATCCCGGACGATGTCAAAGCCCTGGCACTCCCCACACTTCGCCATCGCATCCAACTGCGCCCCGAAGCGGAGATGGAGGGCGTCACCGCCGACTCCGTCATCACTTCCGTCCTCGCCCACGTCCCCGTGCCCCGCTGAGGCGACCCCATGGCCCTCACCGGACGCTCCGCACTCCTGGCCGCTCTCGGCTCCGTCCCGGTCGGCGTATTCGCGCCGGGATGGACCGGCATGCTCGCGGTCAATGCTCCCCTTGCACTCGCAATTCTGTGCGACTACGCCTGCGCCGCGCCAGTGCGAAGGCTCCGATTCACCCGAAGCGGTGACACGTCAGTTCGACTGGGTGACGCGGCCGCGGTCGACCTCACCGTCACCAACCCCTCGAACCGCCGCCTCCGTGCCCAGGTCAGGGATGCCTGGCCGCCCAGCAGCTGGACCTCCGACACAGAACAGGCCGCATCCCGCCACCCGTTGACGATCCCGGCCGGCGAACGAAGCCGGATCTCGACGACGCTGCGCCCGACCCGCCGGGGCGACCGCCAAGCTGACCGGATCACGATCCGCTCGTACGGCCCCCTGGGCCTGGCCGCCCGCCAGGGCAGCCACGAAGTCCCGTGGACGGTACGGGTCCTGCCGCCGTTCACCAGCCGCAAACACCTCCCGTCCCGCCTCGCCCGACTGCGCGAACTCGACGGCCGTACCAGCGTGTTGACCCGCGGCGAAGGCACCGAGTTCGACAGCCTCCGCGAGTATGTCCCCGGCGACGACACCCGTTCCATCGACTGGCGCGCGACCGCCCGCCAAGGGAACGTGGCCGTACGCACCTGGCGTCCCGAGCGGGACCGCCACGTCCTGGTCGTCCTCGACACCGGACGCACTTCCGCCGGCCGAGTCGGCGACATCCCCCGCCTCGACGCGGCCATGGACGCCGCACTCCTGCTCGCCGCCCTCGCTTCACGCGCCGGCGACCGGGTCGACCTTCTCGCCTACGACCGCCAAGTCCGCGCCCAGGTGCAGGGCCGAGCAGCAGGCGAACTCCTGTCCGCGCTGGTCAACGCGATGGCCCCGCTCGAACCGTCGCTGGTGGAGACGGATGCCCGAGGTCTGTCCTCGGCAGCGCTGACGCACGCCCCGCGCCGCTCCCTCCTCGTACTGCTCACCAGCCTCGACACCGCGGCAGCCCAGGAGGGGCTGCTCCCCGTGCTCCCCCAACTGACTCAGCGCCACACGGTGTTGGTGGCGGCCGTGGCCGACCCTCATATCCAGCAGATGGCAGCCGCCCGTGGCGATGTCGAGGCGGTCTACGAGGCGGGCGCGGCAGCGCAAACCCAAGAACAGCGCCGCCGCACGGCAGAGAAGCTCATGCGTCACGGCGCCACAGTCGTGGACGCCATCCCGGCTGAACTGGCGCCGGCGCTGGCCGACGCCTACCTCGAACTCAAGGCGGCCGGCCGCCTGTAGTCCCCGTGGTCGGGCGGAGTGAGGAATGAGGGGTGAGAGTGAGATGACAATGACCTCTCATCCCCTCCCCATCCAACAGTCCCAGAACGCGAAAAAGCCCCGCATCAGATCCGTATTTCTACAGACCCCGATGCGGGGCTTTCCCCAAAAATTGTTCGGCGGCGTCCTACTCTCCCACAGGGTCCCCCCTGCAGTACCATCGGCGCTGAAAGGCTTAGCTTCCG
>NZ_JBIAGW010000015.1:77073-191640 GCF_042869955.1 Streptomyces sp. NPDC006691 | reverse complement strand
CCGAGCGCCGAGCCGTGCGCGGCCTCGGTGTTCTGCGCGTTGGGGGCGGGCCAGGCGATGATCGAGCGCATCGCGATGAAGGAGGGCTTGTCGGTCACCGCCTTCGCGGCCTGGACGGCCTGGTACAGGCCGGCCGGGTCGAGGTCGCCGTCCGCCTTGGGGGCCACGCGCTGGACGTGCCAGCCGTAGGCCTCGTACCGCTTGAGGGTGTCCTCGGAGACCGCGGTCTCGGTGTCGCCCTCGATCGAGATGTGGTTGTCGTCCCACAACAGGACCAGGTTGCCGAGCCTCTGGTGACCGGCCAGCGAGGACGCCTCCGCGGAGATGCCCTCCTGGAGGCAGCCGTCCCCGGCGATCGCGAACACGAAGTGGTCGAACGGGGAGGTGCCGGGAGCCGCCTCCGGGTCGAACAGGCCGCGCTCGTAACGGGCGGCCATCGCCATGCCCACCGCGTTGGCCACGCCCTGGCCCAGCGGGCCGGTCGTCGTCTCCACACCCGTGGTGTGGCCGTACTCCGGGTGGCCGGGGGTCTTGGAGCCCCAGGTACGGAACGCCTTGAGGTCATCCAGCTCCAGGCCGAACCCGGCCAGGTACAGCTGGATGTAGAGGGTCAGTGACGAGTGGCCCGCGGACAGGACGAAACGATCGCGTCCGACCCAGCCGGCGTCCGCCGGGTCGTGCCGCATCACCTTCTGGAAGAGGGTGTACGCGGCCGGAGACAGGCTCATCGCCGTACCGGGATGGCCGTTGCCGACCTTCTGCACGGCATCCGCGGCCAATACACGGCCGGTGTCAACCGCCCGCTGGTCCAGCTCGGTCCACTCGAATCCCAGCGGGAGGAGCGGAGGCAGGTGGTCGATACAAGCGTGGGAAAGGGACGTGGTGGTCATAGGTCAGTCGTCTCCATGGCGGGAGCCGCGCGGGTGTCCGCCACGGCCCCCGTTTCACCGGTCGGCGGGGTGGGCGGGCAGGCGCAGTCGGCGGTGGATGTCGAGGGCGGCGCTGGAGTGGTTCAGGGTGATGTAGTGCAGCCCGGGCGCGCCCTCGTCGACGAGACGCTGGGCGAGTTCGACCGCGTGGTCGACGCCGATGCGGTGGGACTCCTCGGGCGAGTGCCGCGCGGCGTGCAGCCGGCCGGCGAGGCCCGTCGGGAAGGTGGCGTCGCTCAGTTCGGCGAAGCGGCTGATCTGGTCGTACCGGGTGGCGGGCATGATCTCCGGGACGACCGGGGTGTCGCAGCCCGCGGCGGCCAGCCTGTCGCGCAGCCGGAGGTAGTCCTCGGCGTGGAAGAACATCTGGGTGATGGCGTAGTCCGCGCCCGCCCGGCACTTGGCGACGAAGTGGCGGATGTCGCTGTCCCAGTCGGGCGAGCGGGGGTGCCGCTCGGGGAACGCGGCGACCCCGATGCTGAAGTCGCCCAGCTCGCGCACGAGGCGGACCAGGTCCACAGCGTGGTTCAGGCCGTCGGGATGCGGTGTCCACGGACCCCGGGGGTCTCCCGGCGGGTCGCCGCGCAGCACCAGTACGTCCCGGATGCCGGCGTCGGCGTAACGCCCGATGATCTGCCGCAGTTCGGCCACCGAGTGGCCGACCGCGGTGAGGTGGGCGACGGGGCGCAGCGTGGTCTGCTCCGCGATGCGCTGGGTGAGGTCGGTGGTCCGTTCCCGCGAGGAGCCGCCCGCGCCGTAGGTCACGGAGACGAAGGCCGGGTCGACCGCCTCGATCCTGCGCAGGGCCTGCCACAGCGCGCCCTCGCCCTGGCCGGTCCGGGGCGGGAAGAACTCGAAGGAGTACGAGCGACGTCCCGCCGCGATCAGTTCGGCCGGTCCGGGGCGGGCGGCGGGCAGCGTGAGCACGCTCATCGGAGGGGCGTCCCTTCCGCGGGCCGGCCCGCCGGGTCCAGGCCCGTCGCGTACACGGCACGGCGCAGTGCCCGTACGTGCTCGGGCTCGGGCGTGTAGGTCTGCGTGCCCACGGCCGAGAGGGCCAGCGAGGCCATCACCGATCCCGTCTGCGCGCAGTGCACGGCATCGTGGCCCGCCGCGAGGGAGGCCAGATAGCCCGCGCGGAAGGCGTCGCCGACACCGGTGGGGTCCGCGATGGTCTCCGTGGGAACGGCCGGCACGTCCACCGCCGGTTCGCCGGCACGCTCGATGCGGCTGCCCTTCTCGGCCAGCGTGGTGATCCAGGTACCGACGCGCCCCAGCACCTCGGCGTGCTTCCAGCCGGTCTTGCGCAGCAGCAGCTCGTGCTCGTACTCATTGGTGAACAACAGCGTCGCGCCGTCGGCCAGTTCGCGGATCTCGGCGCCTTCGAGGCGGGCCAGCTGCTGGGCCGGATCGGCGGCGTACGGGATGCCGAGGGAGCGGCAGGCGCGGGTGTGCCGGAGCATCGCCGCGGGAGCGTCCGCGCCGATCAAAACGAGGTCGGCGCCACCGCGGGCATCCAGGACCCCGGCGATGTCGATGTCGGGCGCCTCGGCCATCGCGCCCGCGTAGAAGGACGCGAGCTGGTTGCCGTCGGGGTCGGTGGTGCACAGGAAGCGGGCCGTGTGCCGCGTGCCGGAGACCCGGACCGCGGAGGTGTCCACGCCGAGCCCGGCGAGCCGGCGCCCGTACTCGTGGAAGTCCGCGCCGACCGCCGCGACGAGCAGCGGACGGTGGCCGAGACGGGCCAGGCCGTAGGCGATGTTGGCGGCGACGCCCCCGTCCCTGATGTCCAGGGTGTCGACGAGGAACGACAGGGAGATCCGGTCCAGTTTGTCGGCCAGCAGCTGCTCGCTGATGCGGCCGGGAAACGTCATGAGGTGGTCGGTGGCGACCGATCCGGTGACGGCGATCCGCACGTCAGGCCTCCGCGATGGTGCGCAGCGCGGCGGCGCGGTCCGTGCGCTCCCAGGTGAAGTCGGGGAGCTCGCGGCCGAAGTGGCCGTACGCCGCGGTCTGGGCGTAGATCGGGCGGAGCAGGTCGAGGTCGCGGATGATCGCGGCCGGGCGCAGGTCGAAGACCTGCGTGATCGCGGTCTCGATCTTCTCGTTGTCGACCGTGTTGGTGCCGAACGTCTCGACGAACAGACCCACCGGCTCGGCCTTGCCGATCGCGTACGCGACCTGGACCTCGCAGCGCGCCGCGAGACCGGCGGCCACCACGTTCTTGGCGACCCAGCGCATCGCGTACGCCGCCGAACGGTCCACCTTCGACGGGTCCTTGCCCGAGAACGCGCCACCGCCGTGACGGGCCATGCCGCCGTAGGTGTCGATGATGATCTTGCGGCCGGTGAGACCCGCGTCGCCCATCGGACCGCCGATCTCGAAACGGCCGGTCGGGTTCACCAGCAGGCGGTAGCCGTCGGTGTCCAGCTTGATGCCGTCCTGCTCCAGCGCGGCCAGTACGTGCTCGATCACGTACCGGCGGATGTCGGGGGCCAGCAGCGACTCCAGGTCGATGCCGCTCGCGTGCTGCGAGGAGACCACCACCGTGTCCAGCCGGACCGGGGTGTCACCGTCGTACTCGACGGTGACCTGGGTCTTGCCGTCCGGGCGCAGGTACGGGACCGTCCCGTCCTTGCGGACCTCGGTCAGGCGGCGCGAGAGGCGGTGCGCGATGTGGATCGGCAGCGGCATCAGCTCGGGCGTCTCGTCGCAGGCATAGCCGAACATCAGGCCCTGGTCGCCCGCGCCCTGCCTGTCCAGCTCGTCGCCCTCCTCGTCCGCGGCGGCCCCCTCGACCCGCTTCTCGTACGCGGTGTCGACACCCTGGGCGATGTCCGGGGACTGGGCACCGATGGACACCGAGACGCCGCAGGAGGCGCCGTCGAAGCCCTTCTTCGACGAGTCGTAGCCGATGTCCAGGATCTTGTCGCGCACGAGCTGCGCGATCGGCGCGTACGCCTTGGTGGTGACCTCTCCGGCCACGTGCACCTGGCCCGTGGTGATGAGGGTCTCCACGGCGACGCGGGAGGCCGGGTCCTCGCGCAGCAGCGCGTCGAGGATCGTGTCACTGATCTGGTCAGCGATCTTGTCGGGGTGACCCTCGGTCACGGACTCCGAGGTGAAGAGACGACGGGACATGACACTCCTGGGGCTGGCGATGACAAAGGGGAGTCGTACGGCGTCCGCACACTGGGCGGCCGTTCGAAGGTGCGCGGGAAGGGACACGCGGGCCCGGGTGCGGGGCACGGACGGGGTTCCGCCGGCCGCCCGCACTCGACGTACCCGACGCTAACCACACCCGATCGGCAACACCAGGAAAGTGCGCGGACTCTGTCATAAGCGAGGTCATGAGCGAGGTCGGGCGACTTCATCGGCGCGGACCTGAGCGCGGACCTGAGCGAGGACCTCGGCGGGATCGGGGCAAGTTCAGGGGCGAGGAGGACCGGCTGTCGCCTCCCAGGCGGCATGGGCCACGGAGACGAGCGTCATGTGACGGTTCCAGCCGTCGAAGGTCCGCCCCGTGAAGTCCCGTGCGCCGAGCGGGTCGGTGACGCGCGCGAAGGACTCGTCCACCGCGCGTGCGGACGCCGTGAGGGCCGCCAGGGCCGCGGGGTCGATGTCCGCCAGGTCGGTGAGCCAGACCTCGTCGGACGAGGGCCCCGCGCCCCGCGGCGGGCGCACCCGGACGACGGTGGTCCCGGCGGCCGACGGGTCGGCGCCCTCGCCGCGGTGCTTGAGCTCCAGAACGCCGGGAGCGAGCGGGTCGGTGCGGTCGACCTGTACGAGGAACCGCAGCCGGGCGGCGCGCAGCATCCGTACCGCCGCGGCCACATCGATGCCGTGCAGGGCCAACACCACTGGTTTGTCCGGCAGTTGACTGCGGTGCCCGCCCACCAGATCCAGGCAGGCCCCGATCGCGCACTCCGTCGGGGTCTCGGGCCCGCTGCTCTCGGGGATGGACGTGCGAGCCCGGCGGACCGGGTCGTCGGTCCAGGAACGGGGAAGCAGCAGACGCCAGTTGACGGGATGGCACCGCGTACCGGACACCGCCCACAGGCCGATGCCGTACTGCACGTTCACGTGGTGACCGAGGCCGGGCACATGGCGGCGGTGGACGCCCACGATGTTGTCGCCCTCCTTCGGCGCGATCACCGGTCGGAGCACCCACGCGTCCGGCGGCACCGAGGCGGTCACGTGGGCGGCCAGGGCGCGCCGGACCGGCAGCCAGTCCCAGGTGGAGCAGCTGACGAAATGGTGCAGGCGCTGTTCCAGCGTGGGGCCGCCGCCGAGCCGGGCCGCCATGTTCCGGAAGGACCGGCGGCCCGGAGTGGCCAGCAGGCCCTCGACGTACTGGGTGAACCGCTCGCGCTGGTCGCTGCGCGTCAGCGAGGCGACCAGCGGAGCGCACAAGGACGGCAGCGTGTCGACGGCCGGCAGGTATCCGCTTGCTCCGCGCAGTGCGGCACTACTCACGAACTCCCCCTGGTGCAACGGATGATGAACGTTTCCTGGCCGGTGGTGCGCCGCCCCACCGGCGCGCACTCCCGACGCCCCCGCATGCCTGCCCGACATCCCACAAACCCGTGACCGTGTGCGCGTCCTCCGGTCGGAGTGAGCGTCCACGGCCACGGGCAGTGGCCTGCGGGAACCCTGGTGACGTCCGGCCGTCGCGAGCGGGGGTGGTCGCGCGGCCGGGCCGGGGCCCCGGGTCAGGCGGCCGCGGGCTCCGCCTTCTTCGTCCGGAAGGTTCCGGACGCCGTGAAGACGAGCGCGGCGATCACGAGGGCCGCCACGGTGAATCCGGAGACCCCGTAGAAGCCGTCGAACTTGGAGAGCAGGATGCCGCCCGCGAAGCCGCCGATCGTGGTGCCGACGTACAGCGCCGTCGTGGCGAGCGAGGAGACCGTGCCGCGTGCGGCGGTGGTCTGGGAGAGCAGCATCGCCATGAAGATGGGGTAGTTGAGGCCGAGCACCGCCGAGCCGAGGGCCAGGAGGGTGATCGCGGTGGCCAGGTTCGGGGCGAAGGGCACCGCGCCGTAGATGACGATCAGCGCCACGAACGCCCAGGCGAGCGTGCGCTGTTCACCCAGCCGCTTGATGACGTGGCTGCCGAAGATCGAGGTGGTCGCCATGCCCACGCCCAGCGCCATCATCGCGGCGCCGATCGCGCTGACGCCGAGACCGAAGTCCTTGGAGAGCCAGGACCCGATGAACGAGATGGTCTCGAACACACCGGTCTGGTAGGCGAGATAGCCCACCAGGTACCAGGTGAACGTGCGGGAGCGGAACAGTCCCGCGTACACCGAGAAGAAGCCGCCACTGGCCGACGGGGAGGCGGGCACCGAGGGGAAGACCCGGAACAGCAGGAACCACACGACGGCGGAGAGCCCGGCGACCGCGAAGAACGGCACGTGCCAGGAGCTGGCCGCCAGCCAGCCGCCGATCGGAACGCCGACCACCTGCGAGATGGACATGCCGGCGCCCGCCAGGCCCATGGTCTTCACGATGGCGTCGCCCGGCACCAGGACCGGGATGGACGCCCACAGCTGCGGGGTGACCAGGGCGGCCGACATGCCGGCGAGCACCCGGAAGACGATCATGCCCCAGAAGCCGGGCGCCACTCCGCACAGAGCGGTCGCGATCGTGAATCCGGCAAAGCCGAGGAGGAGGACGCTACGCCGGTTCCTGCCGTCCGAGAGAGGACCGGCCACCAGCGCGAACAGGGCGAAGCCGAGAGCGTACGCGCTGACCATCCACCCCGACATGCTCGTGGAGACATCGAAACTGCGGGAAAGGGTGGGCAGCATCGGGGCAACGAGGAAGGTGTCGGTCCCGATCACGAACATGGTCGTGAACGAAAGCCAGGCAATGGCCGTTGCCGATACCTTCTTCGCCGCGGGGGACGCGGAGACCGCCGTACTGGTGTGTGAGGGTGATTGTGTCGAGGTCATGAAAGGAACACCGCCGTCGAAGGGCTGGATGGGGGGAAATTGATCGGCGTCAGCCGCGCCGAATCGCCGGCGGGCCGCGGAGTACGTGCGAAAGGCTCGGCCCGAACGGGACCGGCGGATCAAGCGGGCTTTCGGCCCCACGCGGAATAGACGAAGGTCGAGAGGTCGGGAGCCGGACCGCTCTCCACGAGGAGTTGGGCCGCCTCGACCTGTTCGGCGGTCACCCGCCCCGCCTCGACCAGCCGCGGGCCGCTCTGCACCAGCCGGATGCTCAGGAGCTGGTCCTGCACCTCGTCGACGCCGATGCCGCCGGGGGTGGCGGTCAGGCCCACCGAGTCGCAGCCGGCCGCCTCCAGGGTCGCCGGGATGCGCCGTGCCCAGGCCAGGTCTATGCCCTGGTCCCGCAGCGCCGCCAGATAGGCGCCGTGCACCTGCTGCCACACCGGGTACGGGGAGTGTTCCGCCGGCAGGAAGTGGACGTCCTCGATGACCAGCCAGCCGCCCGGAGCGAGCCACTTCATCGCGCGCTCGACGATCTCCTCGCGCCGCGGCAGGTGCATGAACAGCGCGCGGGCGTGGATCAGGTCGAAGGAGCCGTCCGGAAAGTCCTCGACCGTGATGTCCGAGGCGCGCACCGTCAGGTGGGGCGCGCGGTCGCCATCGATGAACCGGGGGTCGATGTCCACGGCGAGCACCGAGCCGTCGGGCACCCGGCCGGCGAGGAGGTAGGCGATGGAACCCGCTCCGGCGCCCAGTTCCAGGCACCGCCAGTCCCGCCGCATCGGCAGCCGGTCGAGGACCCGCACCGTGCCGGGGTCGTAGGTCTTCTCCAGCAGCTGGAGGCGTTCCAATTCGGTGGGCAGGTCCTTGCTGAGCAGTCCTGTCGTGTAGGCATCGGCAGGCACAGCGTGGGCACTCATCGCACGGGTTCCTTCCAAGGGGGTCGGGGTGCCAGCCGGCGCTGGTGGGGATCGGGGGCCGGCCGGCCGGATCAGGTGGGCTCGCCGAAATAGCCGGAGGAGTGCAGGACGCGCAGCCAGCTGCCGTCGGGCTGACGCCGGGCCACCTGGTAGCGGCCCCGGCTGTTGTCCTGGGGGACGCTCGACGTCAGGGCGATGTCGCCGAGACGGAGCGTGGGCAGCGACTCCTCCATCGGGAAGTAGGAGAACTTCGCCAGCATCCCCTCGAACGCCTTCTGGATCGCGGCGCGGCCGACGTGGTCGTGGCCGATGGGGAACGCCATGACCGCGTCCGGCTCGTAGAGGGCCGCCATGCCCTCCGCGTCACCCAGGTTGGCCAGTTCCACCCACAGCCGCGCCAGGTCCTCCGGCTCCTTGGCCTTCTCGCGATCGGTCATCGGGATCGGTTCCTCTCTGCTGTCCGTCGTCTGCTGCTTGTCGCCGTTCGGGGTGGGTCAGCCGGAGACCAGGGCGCGCGGGTCGTACACCGCCCGAATCCTGTTGATCTTTCCGTCCTCGACATGAATCCAGTTCGCCACCGGAGTGGGCGGCGCGATCGTGGTGTGCAGGGTGAACCAGGTCACGACGTCCGCACCCGAGACGAAGACCCGCTCCACCGCAAGGTCCGTCGTCACCGGCGCCATTCGCTCCAGGGATTCCCGGCACGCGTCCGGATTGTCGAGGCGGGCCAGCGGTCCGACATATTCGAATGCGTCCGCAAGCAGCGACCTCAGGGTGTCGAATTCCTTGCCGCGCCAGGCCGCGATATAGGCGGCCGCAATCTCCTTGGATTCCCCCGCAGTTGCTTCCGCGGTTTCCTCAGGCTTTTCGCTCACAGGTTGAATTCTGCGCGGGTGGCCGACGGCTGGCGACGGCCCGCACGGCACTATGTCAAGTCGTCGGCGGGGCAGGCGGCGGGCCCGTCGGCGTTCCGCAACGCAAAGTGCCGCGCCCGCTGAGCAGCGGACACGGCACGCCGCGCGAGGCGGCACACGAGGGGGGCGGCCTACGGCTGGAGGCGTCGGGTCAGCCATCCGTCGCCGTCCCGGTCGTAGCGCAGGCGCTGGTGCACCCGGTTCTCGCCGTTCGCCCAGAACTCCACGCTGTCGAACCGGAGCAGGTAGGCGACGTAGCTGTCCGGACGCGGCAGCGGACCCAGGCCGGCGAGCCGGTCGATCTCCGTCCGGAAGGCGGCCATGTCCAGCAGTTCCTCGCTCTGCCGGGAGGTCACCGAGGCGGGGTGGGTGAACAGCGGGCGCTCCAGCCACTTGGCGTCGGCCACGTCGGGGCCGAGCAGCTCCACCCGTCCGCTCACGCTGATCTGCTGACTGGTCTCGCGCCAGTACAGGACGCCCGACGCCCAGGGGTTCTCGGTGATCTCGCGGCCCTTCTGGCTGCCGAGATGCGTGGCGAAGACGATGCCGTCGTCCGTGATCTCGTTGACCGCCACGATGCGGGTCGACGGGCGGCCCTGTTTGTCGGCGGTGGCGAGGGCCAGCGCCTTCGGCTCCCGCACGCCGATGCGCGCGGCGTCGTCCCACCAGCGGCGCACGATCCCCGCCGGACCCGGCGGCGGTGCGTCGTACTCGGGGAAGGTGATCTCGATGCTCGCGGTGAGCGTTTCCGACCTGCCTGAGCTCATTGCTGCCTCCTCATTGCTTGTACGTTGTCGTGCGCCCCGGGCCTGCGCCCCGGGGCGAGAGGGCTCGGCCGCGCCGGTCAGACCAGGGCCGTGCCGTGGGCGAACACGGCGCCGCTGCCGCCGACTTCGACGGAGGTGAAGCGGCCGCCGGTGCCCTCGGCGCGCGCCAGCATCAGCGAGGGGCGGCCGAGTTCGACGCCCTGGAGGATCTCGATGGGCTGCCCGTGCTCGATGAGCCCGTGGCGGCCCAGGTGCAGGGCGAGCGGCCCGGCGGCCGATCCGGTGGCCGCGTCCTCGACCACTCCGTACGCGGGCGAGAACATCCGGCTGCGCCAGTGGGTGCCCTGGCCCGCGAAGCAGTTGGCGGCCATGTCGGGGAACGCGGCCAGTGCCCGGTGGTCGGGGTGCAGCCGCGACAGGGCCTCGACGCTGTCGAGCCCGACGAAGACGTGCCGGGGACCGTTGCGGTAGATCTCGACCGGGAGGGTCGACTCACGCACGCCGAGGGCCGCCAGGAGTTCGTCGGCCCGGTCGAACAACTCCCAGGTGGGAATGGGCTGTTGCATCCGCGCACCCGTCACTTCACCGGCCCGGCGGTCCAGTTCGAAGGGTATGGCCCCCATCTGGGTCTCCAGGAGCAGCTTGTCGCGGTCGCTCCCGGCACCCAGCGCGATGGCCGTGCCGAGCATCGGGTGCCCCGCGAAGGGCAGTTCGTTGACCGGGGTGAAGATGCGGATCCGCGCGTCCCCGTCCCCCCGCGGCCGCAGCACGAAGGTGGTCTCGGACAGGTTCATCTCGCGGGCGATGCGCTGCATGCGCTCGCCGGGGATGTCGTCGGCGTCGAAGAAGACGGCGACCGGGTTACCGCGCAGGGGTTCCTCGGCGAAGGCGTCCACGACGGCGTACTGGTGCATGGATGGTGTCTCCAACTGGGCAGAGGGCGAATGGCTTTCGAGGGGCCGGGCCGCGCACGGGGCGGCCCGGCCGCTCCCGGCGGCCCCGGGCTCACGCGATGACGCGCTGATCCACCAAACCGGGCGCATCGGGCAGCGCCAGGACGTCCCGCACCGCGCGGGCCACGATCCGCGGGCCGTCCTGGGTGAGCACGGACTCGGCGTGGAACTGCATGGAGGCGAAGTGCGGCCCCCGCAGCGCGTGGACCTCTCCGGTCGCCGCGTCCCGGCTCACGTCGATCGTGCCGACTCCGTCGACCTCGACGCGGTCCGTGTCGCTCACCGCCGCGAACGTGTTGTAGAAGCCCACCCGTTCACGGCGCCCGAACAGGTCGATCTCCTTCTGTACGCCCTGGTTGGGGACGTTCCTGCGGCGCAGCTGGAAGCCGAGCCGGAGGCTCAGCGCCTGGTGGCTGAGGCAGACGGCGAGGAACGGGCGCCGGTCGTGCAGCAGGGTGTCGACGGCGGTGCGCAGCCGTTCCATCTTCGGGTGGCCCGAGGCGCTCGGGTCACCGGGCCCCGGCCCCATCACCACGAGATCGTACCCGTCGAAGGAGTACGCCTCGTCGAAGCGCCGCACGGTCACCGCGAGGCCGACCGAGCGGAGCTGCCCGGCGATCATGGCGGTGAAGGTGTCCTCGGCGTCGATCACGAGGACCTCGCGGCCCACGAGGTCCGGTTCCGGCCGCAGCCGCCGGCCCACGTCGCTCAGCCAGAATCCGGCGATGGAGGCGTTCCTGCCGCCCAGGGCGGCACGGACCGTGGGGTGCTCCGCGAAGCGGGTCACGACGGGGGTTTCGAGGGCGGCGATCAGACCCGCCGCCTTGGCGCGGGTCTCGGCGGCCTCCGCCGCCGGGTCGGAGTGGCGCACCAGCGTGGCACCGACCCCGATCCGCAGCCGGCCCTCGGCGGAGATGTCCGCGGTGCGGATCAGGATCGCCGAGTCCAGTGAGCGCGCGCCCCGCTCGTCGCGGCTGATCAGGGCGGCGACCCCGCTGTAGTAGCCGCGCCCCCGCGGCTCGTACCGGGCGATGACCCGACAGGCGCTCTCCAGCGGGCTGCCGGTGACGGTCGGGGCGAACAGCGTCTCGCGCAGGACGTCGCGCACATCCCGGTCGGTGTGCCCCTCGATGAAGTACTCGGTGTGCGCGACGCTGCCCATTTCCTTGAGGTACGGCCCGACGACCCGGCCGCCCTCGGGGCAGATCTGGGCCATCATCTTCAGTTCCTCGTCGACGACCATGTACAGCTCGTCGGTCTCCTTGCGGTCGGCGAGGAAGGCCATGAGGCCGGGCAGTTCGGGGCCCGACGGCGGGTAGCGGTAGGTGCCGCTGATCGGGTTCATGACGGCGACACCGTCCCGCAGACTGACGTGCCGCTCGGGCGAGGCGCCGACGAAGGTGCGCTCGCCGGTGTGGACGACGAACGTCCAGTAGGCGCCGCTCTCCCGGTCGAGCAGCCGCCGGAAGATCGCCAGGGCGCGGTGCGGCCCGAAGTCGCCGATGTCCGCGACGAACGACCGCTTGATGACGAAGTTGGCGCCCTCGCCCTCGCCGATGGCCTCGGCGAGGACCTGGCGCACGGTGTCGGCGTACTCCTCGTCGTCCACGTCGAAGTGGGCGTCGCGCAGTTCGGTCGGCAGGTCCGGAATGCGTGCGGCCGCGTCCTCGACGCGCACCGTCTGCTGTGCGGTGACGGTCAGCGCGATCAGCGGGGCGCCGTCGTCGGGGGCGACGAATCCGCGCTCGGTGACCTGGCGGTACGGGATGACGGTGAGCACCTCGTGCCGCGGGCCGGCGCCGGCGTGCGGCGCCGGATCCGCGTGCTCGGGCAGCGGGATGTCCGCCAGGGACGCCGGCTGCGACACCTCGCCGATCAGGACGTCCAGGTGTCCCGGTCCGGTCGCCTCGGGGCGGTGCAGCACGGCGAACGGGCCCGGCTCCGCGCTCAGGATCCGGCCGAGCAGGTCCTCCTCGCTCACGCCGCGACCTCCTTCGCGGTGAGGACCGCCGCGCAGCGCTCGGCGGCGTAGCGGAGCGCCAGGTGGTGGTACTCGGCGGAGAAGTCGGCGACGGCATCGGCCACCAGGAACGGCTGGATGTCGTGGGTGAACGCCTCGGCCGCCGACATCAGCACCCCGACGTGCGCGTAGACACCGCACACGATCAGCTGGTCGCGCCCCGAGGCGCGCATCCGGTCGAGCAGGTCGGAGCGGAAGAAGGCGCTGTAGCGCCACTTGGTGAGCCGCCAGTCCCCGGGTCCGGGAGCCAGTTCGTCGACGACCTCGCGGTCGGCGGGGTCCGCGCGCATGCCCGGTCCCCAGAAGTCCTTGAGCAGACCGCGCTGTTCGTCGTCCATGCCGCCGGGCTGGGTGGTGTAGGCGACCGGGACGCCGTGCGCGGCGCTCCACCGTCTCAACAGCGCGGCGTTGGCCACGAGTTCGGAGCGCGTGGGGTCGGGGAACGGCTTGAGGAAGTACCGCTGCATGTCGTGGACCAGGAGGACCGCGCGGTCCGGATCGATGGTCCAGTGGACGGTGTTGGCGGGCAGCTCGCCCGGGGTCGGCAGTGCGTAGGATTCGATGGGCGGTATGCCGGGCATGGCCCTGACCTCAGCTTTCCGTGTCGGGAAGGGGGCAGCCTGTTGCGCTCCGGAAGGGGGCGGCCGGTCTCGATGGCGGCGGGGTCAGCCGTTCCAGGCCGAGACCACCTCGACGGCCTGCCGCGGGTTCAGCCGCGGGTCGCAGCGGCTGGTGTACTTGTCGCCGACGCGGGCCAGGGCTTCCTGGTCGGTGGCGCACTCGGTGACGTCGTCCGGCGTGGTCTCCAGGTGCAGCCCGCCCGCGACTCCTCCGCCGTCGCGCACGGCCTGCTGGAACCCCCGCACCTCGCGCACGACCGTCGCCACCATGCGGGTCTTGTGACCGCCGGGGGCCGAGACGGTGTTGCCGTGCATGGGATCGGTCAGCCAGATCACCGGGTGGCCCGCCGAGCGGACCGCCTCGACCAGCGGGGTCAGCCGCTCGCCGACGAGGTCCGCGCCCATCCGGGCGATCAGCGTGAGGCGGCCGGGGTCCCGGGAGGGGTCGAGCCGCTCGCACAGGGCGAGGAGTTCCTCACGCGTCATGTCGGGGCCGACCTTGCTCGCCACGGGGTTGAGCACCTGGGCGAGCAGGGCCACGTGGGCGCCCTCCACCTGGCGGGTCCGGTCGCCGATCCACGGCAGGTGCGTGGAACCGAGGTAGCTCGCCCCGTGCTCGTCGCGGCGCAGCATCGGCACCTCGTAGTCCATCAGCAGGGCCTCGTGGCTGGTCCACACCGGCGCCTCGATGCCCTGGCCGGCCGCGCGGCCCTTCCAGCCCAGGTTCTCCACGATGTCGTTGGCCGCCATGTAGCCGGCCAGGATGCGCAGCGGGTCGGGTCGCCTCGACTCCGCGTCCGGCTCGGGCCCGTTCACCATGTCGCCCCGGTAGGAGGGGAGTTCGACCCCGTCGATCAGCTCGGTGGGCTTGGACCGCGGCTTGGCGAACTGACCCGCGATGCGGCCGACGCGGATCACGGGCTGGTGCGTCGCCATCCGCAGGACGCCCGCGAGCATGTCGAGGAGCGCGGCCTTGCGGGCCACGTAGCCGGGCGTGTGCTCGTTGACGTCCTCGGCACAGTCCCCGGCCTGCACCATCATGGCCCGGCCGGTGGCGACGAGGGCGAGCAGCGAACGCAGCGTGCGGATGTCCTCGGCCCGGGCGAGCGGGGGCCTGGCCTCCAGGGTCCATCTGACCCGCTGGAGCTGAAGCGGGTCGGCCCAGTCGGGCTGCTGCAACGCAGCGCTTGAGCCGGTGACGTGCAGAAGGTTCTCCATGCTGTTCTCCAAGGGGAGGAACCGGTTCTCCGAAAGGGGAGGAACCGTCAGGTGGGTATGCCTTCGCGCTTGATCTCGGGCACCGGAATGCCCAGCGCGCGCAGCTGCTCGAAGGGGTTCATGAACTCGCGGTTCTGCTTGATCTTCCCGTTCTCCAGCGTGAACGAGTGCAGGAAGTGGTTCTCGTAGTAACCATCGGGATAACCCGGGAAGCGAATCTGTCCATGCCCGTCGCATTCGACCCAGAAGTGGTTCGGGTCGTCCGTCTCGAAGACCCGGATGTTGTACCACTCCCAGTCCGGGAAGCACTTCAGCGACCAGACGGCGTGCTCGGCGAGGCGGTCCCGTCCGTTGATGACGATCGGAGATCCGGTGTCGGTGGTCCACAGGCCACCGCTGCCGTCCTCGGTGAACAGCTCGTGTCGCCGCAGGCGCGCTTCGCCCGTGGTGTGCATGTACTGCTCCACGACCGCCCGGTGCTTGCGGCGCAGGTCGCCCGCTTCGGCGAATCCCTGGGGAGCTGTGGTTTCGGACACGGTAATCCCTTCGCAGTGCATGGTTGATACGCCGCCGGCGGAACGGCGGCAGGACGCATCGGATGGCGTGAGGTCCGCGCATCGGCGCGCAGGAAGGCGCATGCATTCGGGGGCGGACTCGAATCAGCCTAATGAAAGGGGGCCGGGCACGGAAGGAAATTCGACTCCGCATGACATTCCCGTGCACGGCCGAATTCCGGGCATGGCGAAGGGCACCCGTGGGCGCGGGTGCCGTTCGGTGCCGAAGGCGGGCGGAAAGGCCGGAGACGGAGAAGGCGCGGGCGGACGGGGAGGCCGGCGGGGCGTCGGCCGGTACCTCACGCGTGACGGGTGCGAGGCGTGCTCACGTCGTGCGGACGGGTTCCGCGCGGGCGGGGCGGACGAGTTCTACGCGGGCAGGGCGCCGGCGGTCGGCAGGCCCGCACGTGCGCTCGCGCGGGGGGACGGCGGGTCGCCGGCGGGCGCCCGGCGCCGGGCGGGGCGCTGCGCGTGCGCCGAGGCCGCGTCGGCCAACGCGCTCCACTCCGCGGCGCGTTGAGCCGCGACCGTGCGCACCAGAGGGGCGCAGTGCTTGGGCAGCGCGGCGGCGATCCGCTGCCACTGACAGGGGGTGAACTCCGTGGCGAGCAGCGCGCGCAGCAGCTGCCTGCCCGGCTCGCTGCCCTTCAGGGACGGGTCCTTGACGAGTTTGCGCACCGCGTCGGCCGCCGGGTCCGGGCGCACCCCACCGTCCGCGGCGGGTGCTCCAGGCGGATGGTGGCCGCCGGGAACCGGGTCGTCGCCGCGCCGCAGCCGGTCGCGCACGTCGCGCACGGTCGCCGTGGAGACCCCTGATCTGCGGGCCAGTTCGCGCAGCGACACGGCGGGGTCGGATTCGATCAGGCGGGCGGCGCGAAGCCTTCCGTCGAGACTGCTGAGCGGTCGTACGGTCCCGTCCCTGCCCACCCGGGTGTGCGACTGCGGGATTTCCGCACTCATACTCTCCCGCAGCTTGCCCACGGTCTTGCCGCTGAGGCCGGTGCGTTCCGCGATGGCGCGGTCGGACCAGTGGGGGTGGGTGTGCAGGATGCGCTCGGCGGCCGCACGGCGTTCGGCCCGGGACAGCGGCAGACCGTGTCGTACGTTCAACTGCACGGACAGCACATACGCGTCCGCCTCCGCGCCGTCGAAGAAGCGCACCGCGATGGTGTCCTGGCCGCGCAGCCGGGCGGCGCCGAGCCGGTGCATGCCGTCGACGACCCGCATGGTCGGCCGGTGCACCACGATGGCCTCGAACTCCCGGCCGGAATCGGCGAGGGCGCGGACATGGCCCTCGTCGCAGGAGCCGCCGCGCGGCGAGTCCGACGGCTTGAGCAGGTCGAGCAGTACGTTCTCGACGTTCGCGGAACCGAGCGGGAAGTCGCCGCCCGGCCAGCCGATGGTTGTCACGGATTCGCTCCCCCTCCGGGCCGGCAGAAGTCTCTGCGCAGCGCCCTGTGGCTTGATCCTGAGGCCTGCGCGAGGTGGCGCCAACGTCGCTGGCGCGACTACGTCAGGTGGCCCGGAGTCCATCAAGTCCCGCCACGCCCACGGCATTTGGCGAGATCCCGCCCCTGCCGGCCAGAGCCGTCACGGTGTAGGCGGCGGAGGCGAGGGTCATGTGGCGGTGCCAGCCGCGGAAGGACCGGCCCTCGAAGTCCTTGAGCCCCACGTCCGCGCCCGCAGCGGTGAGGTCCTGGCAGGCCCGGCCGCCCAGCCGGGTCAGCCGCAGCAGCGCCCCGGCGGGCACCGACGTCATGTTGGTGACCCACACGGCCGAGGGCGGGCCCTGCGGGTCCTGCCACTCCCCCACCAGGAGGAGGTCGCCGGCTCCGTCGGCCGCACCGGCCCTGGGGTGACGCGGCAGCTCTCCCACGCGCGCGACCCGGACCGCCACGGCCAGCGTGCCGCCGGGCCCGGCGGGCCGGTCGGGGTGCCCGTCGGCGCCGACGGGCCTGCGCAGCCCGCGCACGCCCGCGAGGATCCGCTGGGCCTCCAGCGGTCCTCCGTCGTAGCCCGGCAGCGCCGGGTCGCCCATCAGGAGCCGGGCCGTGCCGCGGATCCTGGCGATCACGGGGACCCCGGCGGCGGTGAAGCGGTCGACGGTGTCGCCGATCCGGTTGATATGGGTGTTGAGGACCACCGGGCGGGCGGGCACCCGCCAGGAACCCAGCATCTCCAGTACGGCCGCCGCCGCACACTGCTCCAGGCTCTCGGGACCCACCCCGTCGGGGATCTCGGCCTGGCGTCGCCGCTCCGCGTCGCCGACCCAGAAGCCCGGCAGGAACAGGCGCCAGCTGACAGGGGTGTTGAGCGTCTCGCCGGCGTACCAGACGCCGAAGGCACGCTGCCCCCGGAAGACACCGGTGCAGGGGTCCACTCCGTAGTCCACGCCCACGGACTGGTCGCCCGCCTTGGGGATCGGCATCGGGTGCACCACCCAGGCCTGCGGCGCGGCGAGCCGCGCGAGGTATCCGGCGAGGGCCTCGCGCACCGGCATCCAGTCCCAGGTGGAACTGCTGATGAAGTGGTGCAGGCTCTGCTCGGTGGCCGGGCCGCCCACCTGGGCGGCGATGTTCCGGATGGACTTGCGGCCCTCGGTCCCCAGCAGTCCGCGCAGGTACTGCTCCCCCTTACGGCGCTGGTCCCGGCGCGCGAACGACGCGAACAGCACGTCGCTCAGCCCCCGGGTCACCGCTTCCCGCGCGTCCGACAGCCCGGCGGGCCCGGTCGGGACGACGGACCCGGACGGGACGACGGACCCGGACGGGACGACGGACCCGGACGGGACGACGGACCCGGACGGGACGACGGGCCGGGACCGCTCGTGCGCCACCCTCGTTCTGCTGACAGAGACAACCACGGATCTCCCCCTCTGATGCTGTGATCTCTCGACCGTTCCTCAAGCCTCGCTCCGCCCGGCCGGTCCGGACCAGGTGTGGAGGCGCCCCCGCCGGGACCCCCGACGGTGGTCCCGCCACCACCCGGCAGCCCCACCACCGGTCTCCGGCCCGGTGACGAGCGGCTGTGGGGGTGCCGTGAGCACCGTGCCGGTGGTGGAAGCACTGCGGCGGCGCCGTGGCGCCGCCGCAGTGCTTCCGGGATCCCGCGGGGTCCGGGGTCAGCCGGTGACCGGGTCCGCGCTCCGCCGGCCCGGGAACTCGGATCCGGTCAGCATCAGCAGGGGGGCCGTCTTCACCGCGGTCTCCTCGAACTCCTCCTCGGAGTCCGACAGCGCGACGATGGCACCGCCCGCCCCGTACCGCACGCGTCCGGGGGTGACCATCATCGTGCGGATCGCCACGCTCAGGTCGGCCGCCCCGGACAACGAGAAGTAGCCGATCGCCCCCGAGTAGACGCCCCGCGGACCGGCTTCGAGCCGGTCGATGATCCGCATCGTGCGGATCTTCGGCGCCCCCGTCATGGATCCGGCGGGGAACGCGGCCCGTACACAGTCCACGGCGCTCCGGTCCGGGCGCAGTCTGGCCCGTACCGTGCTGACGAGTTGGTGCACGGTGGCGTACGACTCGACCTCGAACAGTCCGCTGACCTCGACCGAGCCGATCTCGGCGTGCCGCCCGAGGTCGTTGCGCACCAGGTCGACGATCATCAGGTTCTCCGCGCGGTCCTTCTCGTTCGCGCGCAGCTCCCCGATGATCTCGGCGTCCTCCCGTGCGGTCGCGCCACGCGGCCGGGTGCCCTTGATCGGTTTGGACTCGGCGACGCCCGCCGCGGTCACCCGCAGGAACTGCTCGGGCGAGGTGCTGAGGACGGACAGGGTGCCGAAGCGCAGCAGCGCCGTGTACGGGGCGGGGCTGAAGCGGCGCAGCGCTCGGTAGGCCTCCCACGGGTCGACCGAGCAGTCGGCCTCGGCCAGGTTGGTCAGGCAGACCTCGTACGTCTCTCCGGCGGCGATCTCCTCCTGGCAGGCGTCGATCAACCGCAGGTAGCCGTCCCGCTCGTGGCGCAGCCGGATCTCCCCGGCCGGTTCGGGCAGGGCGGGCCGCCCGGCGGGCAGGCCGGCGAGGGAGGCGAGCGTCCGCGCGGTGGCGGCCAGCCAGGAGCGCGCGTCGTCCTCGTCGTCGTCCTCCACCAGCGCCAGCAGATGGGTGATCCCGCTGTGGTGGTCCAGGACCACCGCGCGGTCGGCGAACACCATGGCCGCGTCGGGGTCCTCCGCCTGGTGCGCCAGGTCGCCGCCGCACTCCGACTTCAGTTCGTATCCGAGATAGCCGACCCAGCCCAGGGTGAACTCGAAGGGCAGGTCCGGCAGTTCGGTTTGTGTCCCGCGCAGGTCGCGGTCGAGCCAGTCGAGGAAATCGGCCGAGATGATCTGGAGGCCGTCGGCGGAGCCGACCGTGACGGTGCGGCTCCACACATCGGCCTTGGCCACTCGTGCGAGCGGCCCCGAGGCGTCTCCCATGATGGAGAAGCGTCCGGCATCCGTGTCGGACTTGCTGCTGTCCAGCCAGAAGACGTTCTCGCCGTGTCCGAAGATCGCCTGGTGGACGACCTCGTCGTTCCAGCGCGTCGTCAACTCCTCGGCCAGGACGCGCAGTCGGCGGCGGACCGGCTCGTCCGGGACGGCGGACCGGACGTCGGCCCGGACGGGCGCGGCCGGTTCCGCGAGGGCGGCCCTCTTCGGCGCGCGCGACGCCCCGCCCCGTCCGGCGTGCCATTCGAGGGTCAGGTCCCGGAAGTTCGCGAGGAGGTCGTGGCCGTACTGCGTGAGGATCGACTCGGGGTGGAACTGCACGCCCCACAAAGGGCGTTCACGGTGCCGGTGACCCATCAGAACGCCGTCCGCGGTCCGGGCCAGCGCCTCCATCCCGTCCGGCAGGTCCGTCACGGCCAGCGAGTGGTAGCGCACCACTTCGAAGGGCGAGGGAAGGCCGCGGAACAGTCCGGTGCCGGTGTGCCGCACCAGCGAGGTGCGGCCGTGCCGGGGTTCCGGGGCCCGGGTGACGGTTCCCCCGTGCAGCAGCGCGAGGCCCTGGTGCCCCAGGCAGATGCCGAGGATCGGAAGGTCGCCGCGCTCGACTATCTCCCGGCAGATGCCGAAGTCGGCCGGGCGGCCGGGATTCCCGGGCCCCGGCGAGAGAACGACATTGTCGAATTCGGCGAGCAGCGCCATGTCCCAGCGCGGATCGTCATTCCGGAGCACCACCGGCTCAATTCCGTTGACCTGAGCCAGATAGTGGAAGAGGTT
Source organism: Streptomyces sp. NPDC006691 (assembly GCF_042869955.1). Lineage (NCBI taxonomy): Bacteria > Bacillati > Actinomycetota > Actinomycetes > Kitasatosporales > Streptomycetaceae > Streptomyces > Streptomyces sp. NPDC006691. Next base: position 171,582 of record NZ_JBIAGW010000015.1, on the reverse strand, counting down.
AAAGGTAAAAGAGTCGTAATTGTCGATCAAAAGGGTCCGCACGGGTTCTTTTCTCGACTTCTCTCTTCGCAACGGCCGGTTCACCGCTTCGCACCGTGCGGATCCATTGCCGCGTCGACCTCCAGAAGAATGTGCCGCACGCTCTCCGTGCCCTCGCGCACGGTACGGCCGCCGATCGCCCGCAGCCCCCGGCCGCGCTCCTCGGCCAGCGCCTCCAGCGCCGCCAGGTCACCGCGCTCGCTGAACTGGAGGAGCACCCTGCCGCCTCGCGCCACGTACGTGTGCGCTTCGGCCAGATAACGCTGGTGCGCCCGGTAGCCGGGGTCGACGTAGGCACGCTCGTGCATCGAGGCGTAGCGGTAGTCCGCGGGGGCCAGCACGAAGTTCGAGTGCCAGTAGACGGTGTCGTAGCGGTCGCCCGGCACGAGCCCGTCGAACAGGTCGCTGTGGATCGCCGTCACCCGGTCGGCCACGCGATGACGTGCCGCGTTCATGGCGGTGTTCCGCACCGCGTTCTCGTTGATGTCCAGGGCCGTCACCCGGTCGCATCCCGCGAGGGCCGCGCTGACCGCGATGATTCCGGTGCCACAGCCGATCTCAAGGAACGAGCCGTGCCACGACCGCTGTTCGGGTCCGGCAAGGCCGAGGAGCTCCATGGCCACTCCGGTCGACGTGGTGAAAGGTGGCGCGAACACATCGTCCAGCAGGTCCCATTCGGTGCCCGCCATCGCAAACACCCGCGGCCGTTCCGTGTGCAGCAGCGACGCCCTGCTCCGCTCCAGGGAATGCACGTAGTTCCTTATGTCAGCCATTGCGCCCCGTTCTCCGCGTTCTCGCACAAACTCAACATCACCCCGGGGCAGGGCTGTTCCCACCCCTTGACGATCGTCTCCGGGTCGGCGGGCCGGACAAAAGGTGGCCCCGCAACACCGCGTCGCCGCCGCGTGATGTTGCAACCACATGCCAAACGTAAACTTCCAGGTCAGCGCCTTGACTCGCCCTACGGCTCCCCATACGCTCAACCGGCTCACACATTTGAGATCTTGGGGGAGAGGCAGGGTGAAGAGCGAGGAATCCAACGGTGTCCCGACACTTGCCGTACTGGAACTCCTCGCCCGGGATTCGCCGCCCGACCGGTTCCACGAACTGCTCCAGCGCGCTCAGCGCCAACAGCTCCCGGCGGAGCGGCTCGCCGAGCTTCAGCAGGCCACGCACCTGGCACTCGACGTCCAGGCCTCGGTCAGCCAGCGCCGGCGCCGCGAGACCTTCATGACCGGACTCGTGGACACCGTCCACGACATGGCCGCGCCCGCCGGTCCCGACACCCTGCTCAGAGTGGTCACGAGCCGCGCCCGCAGGCTCCTCGACTTCGACATGGCGTACGTCAGCCTGCGCGACGCCGACGACACCTTCTACATCCACAACTCGGACGGCGACACGACGGCCCTCAACACCGGCCTCGTGGTGCGCAAGCAGCGCGGGCTGAGCGAACTGGTCACCGCCACGGGCGCGCCGTTCTGGACCACGGACTACCTCAACGACGACCGCATCCCGCACTGGGAGGAGGTCGACGAGGTGGTACGCGCCGAGGGCCTCTCCGCCATCGTCTCGGTGCCGATCATCCGGGGGAACACACCCATCGGCGTGCTCTACGGGGCGAACCGCTGGGTGCGCCACTTCACGCCGGACGAGATCAGCGTGATGCGCTCGCTGGCCGACTTCGCCTCGGTCGCCCTGGAGAAGGCCGAACTCCTGGACCGTACGCAGGCGGAGATCTCCGCACTGGAGGCGGAGGTCGCGCGCGCACGGGCCGCCATCACCCGCACGACGGACCTCGGGGACTCCCAGTCCCGGCTGGCCTGCCTCGTCCTCGACGGGAGCGATCTGCATCAGCTCGCGAGCGCGGCGGCCCAGGCACTGGACGGCGCGATCGTGGTGTGCGACGCCTACGGCAGGTCCCTCACCTCGGCCGGCGAGACCTCGGGCATCACCGACGCGATGACGGACCGCGCCGTTCTGGAGGTGCACGCCGCGCGCGGCCCCGTCGCTCTCGCGCCGGACCTCTGGGCGACCCCGGTCAGTGCGGGCGCCGAGAACCTCGGCATCGTCCTGCTCCGGCCGGCCGGCCGACTCGACTCCGCCGCCCAGCGGTTCCTCCGTTTCGCCGGGCAGGCCGTGGCCATGTTGCTCGTCGTCCAGCGCAGCACGGCGGTCGCGGCCGGTCCGGTCCGCGACGAGTTCTTCGACGAGCTGCTCGCCGTGCCCCTGCGCGCCCCGCACCGGCTCGCCGCGCGTGCCCAGCGGCTCCAGGTCGGCCTCGACGAGCCCTATGTCGTCGTGGTGATCCGGCCCGAGGGCAGCGAACAGGGCGAAGCCGTCATGTGGGCGTCGTTCTACAGCCACCGCCACCACGGGCTCAAGACCGTACGGGACGGCCGCATCGTGCTCCTGCTGCCCGGCTCCGACCCCTCGGCCGCCGCACGCGCCGTGTCCGACGAGCTCTCGCCCGTCCTGCTCCAGCCCGTCACCGTCGGCGCCGCCGGACCCGCCACCGGATTCGCCTCGGTGGCCCGGGTCTACCAAGAGGCACAGCGCTGCCTGGACGCACTGGCCATCCTGGGCAAGTCCGGCAGCGCCGCCTCCATGGCCGACCTCGGCTTCCTCGGGCTGCTGCTCTCCGACGACCGTGACGTCGACGGCTTCGTCTCCTCGGCCATCGGGCCTCTCCTCGACCACTCCGCCGAGCGGGGTGTCGACCTCGTCGGGACCGTGGAGGCGTACTTCGCCTCGGGCCAGAGCCCCACCCGCGCCGCGGAGTCCCTGTACATCCACGCCAACACCGTGGCCCGCCGCCTCGACCGGATCACCGAACTGCTCGGCGCCGGCTGGCAGAAGGGCGAGCAGGCCGTGGAGGTCCAGCTCGCCCTGCGCCTGGTACGGGCCCGCGAGGTGCTGAGCCGGCAGCGGCCGACGGCCCCCGGCGCCCGGCCCGATCCGGCCCCGGAGGCGTAGCCGGACGTCCGCCGCGGGGCGGGGCCGATGCCCCGCGAGGTGCTGGTCACCAGCCGTGCGGGGGGCCGCCGGCCGAAGCGGCGTGCGATCGCCGGGTACTTGACGGAATCCGGTCCGTCCCCTTTTGGTTCCCCGCGCCATGGGCCAGGGTCAGGGTGTGCATGTGATCCCCCGCGCCGCTCGGGCCGCCCTCCGGCTCCCGGTCGCGTTCCCCGGCCCCGGTGTCCTCCGGAACCCGGTGGGAGCCGGCACCCGGCGTCCCCGCACCTGTCGTCCGACCCAGCCGTAGTCCGAAGGAGCCCTGACCGCACGGTGACCGCACAACCCGACCCCACCTCGCCGGACGACGCCCGGAACGCGCGCCACCACCGCGTCACCGCCTGCGGGCACGCCGGATGACCGCGCAACGGCTGCGCCAGCTCTCCGACGCGGGGATCCTCTTCTGGCTCGACGGCGTCAGCCGCTTCCTCCTGAGCAGCGGCGCCCTGGCCGCCCTGGTCCGGGACTGGGGGGTCTCGGGCGTGACGACGAACCCGGCGCTGTTCGTCCACGCGGTGGGCACCGGCTCCTCCTACGCGGAACAACTGCGCGGGCTCGCGGCCCGTGACGTCTCCGCCGACCAGGCCATCCGGGAACTGGCGGGCCACGACTTCCGGGCCGCCTGCGACGTACTGCTGCCGGTCCACCGGGCGCGGCGCGGCACGACCGGTCTCGTATCGGTCGACATCGACCCCCGGCTCGCCGACGACAGCGCGGCGACCGTGGAGACGGCCCGGCGGCTGTGGCGGGAGGTCGACCGGCCCAACCTGCTGATCAAGATCCCGGCCACCGACGCGGGCCTGGAGTCCCTCACCGCGTGCGTCGCCGAGGGCATCGGTGTCAACGCCACGCCCGTCTTCTCCGCCGAGCGCTACCAGCAGGTCGCCGAGGCGCATCTGGCCGGCCTGGAACTGGCCGCGCGGGCGGGCCGGCCGCTCGCCCGCATCCACTCCGTGGTGTCGTTCCACGTCAGCCCGATCGCGCGTGTGGTGGACCCGCGGCTCGACGCCCTCGCCACCGGCCCGGCACAGGAGCTGCGCGGCAAGGCGGCCCTGGCCGTCGCCCGGCTCGTCCTCGCGCGCCACCGGGCGACGTACGAGAGTGACGCCTGGCAGGCCTACGCACGGCTCGGGGCCCGGCGCCAGAGGCTGCTGTGGGCGGGGACGACGGTGCACGACACCGCGTACCGCGACACCCACTACGCGGACGGGTTGTTCGCTCCGGGCACCGTCGCCGCCATGCCCGAGCAGCTCCTGTGGGCGGTCGCCGACCACGGCCGTACCCAGAGCATCCAGCGGGACGGCGGGATCGGGCCGGAGGTCCGGCAGACGCTCGATTCCCTGGCGGCTCTCGGCATTCCGCTGGACGACATGGCGCGCGGGCTCGAAGCGGCCGACCACGAGGAGGCGTTGGCCTCGTGGCACCGTCTGCTCGACGTCGTCACCGCGTCTCTTGAGAAGCCCCGGGTCTGATCCAAGGGTCCGGACGGCTCGGACGGCCCGTCCGGACGGCTCGGACGGCCCGTCCGGACGACAACGCGGTGGATGCGGCCGGCGCCGGTGCGGAACACCGGGCCGGAACGCCGGCGACGACAGGTGTGCTCCTTGCGCGAGGAGCTCGATCAGCGCAAAGGTGAGTGCCCGGAGCCGGACTCGAACCGGCACGGCCCGAAGGCCAGCGAGGTTTAAGCTCGCCGTGTCTGCGTTCCACCATCCGGGCAAGGGCGCGCGGCTCCGCGTTTCGCGGGACGAGCCTAGCCCGACGCATCCCCCGAACAGCGGAACAACCACCCGATGTTGTCTTATTTTATTGACGCCTGAGGGTGTGTCAGCACAGCTCAAAGCGGTGTTGGCACATGCCGGAGGCGGTTGGCAGGGCGTCCGGGGTATCCCGATATACGAACGCGGAATGACGGAAAGTCGATGCCCCGTACCGCCTTCGCACAGATGCTGACGGGGCCCGCCGGAGGCCGCCCGGAGCGTGGGTGGAGTGCGCCTCGGATCCGGCCGCGCCTCAGGGGTGCCGTCATACCTCAGGAGGAGTGCGGGGGTACTTCCGTCCGACTCAAGAGGGCCGGTGAACGGGTACAGGGGCTGACGATCGGGCGCCGGGCGGCAGGAAGGGTGGAGAAGTCCCCGAAAGCCGCACCGACAGGAGTTACTCCGTGACCACCACCCCCACCGCACACCGCGCCACCGCGGTGGCCGCCCGCGCCGTCGAGCTGTCGAAGGTCTACGGCACGGGCGAGACCCAGGTGGTCGCGCTCGACCAGGTCACGGTCGACTTCAGGCAGGGCGAGTTCACCGCGATCATGGGCCCCTCCGGCTCCGGCAAGTCCACCCTGATGCACTGCGTCGCGGGTCTGGACTCCTTCAGCTCCGGCTCGGTCCGCATCGGTGAGACCGAGCTCGGCGCGCTCAAGGACAAGCAGCTCACACAGCTGCGCCGGGACAAGATCGGCTTCATCTTCCAGGCGTTCAACCTGCTGCCCACGCTGACCGCCCTGGAGAACATCACGCTCCCCATGGACATCGCGGGCCGCAAGCCGAACAAGGAGTGGCTCGACCAGGTCATCGCCATGGTCGGCCTGGCCGACCGGCTCGGCCACCGGCCCACCCAGCTCTCCGGCGGCCAGCAGCAGCGCGTCGCCGTGGCCCGCGCGCTCGCCTCCCAGCCCGAGATCATCTTCGGCGACGAGCCGACCGGAAACCTCGACTCGCGCTCCGGCGCCGAGGTCCTCGGCTTCCTGCGCAACTCGGTGCGCGAGCTCGGGCAGACCGTGGTGATGGTCACCCACGACCCGGTCGCCGCGTCGTACGCGGACCGGGTCATATTCCTGGCCGACGGGCGGATCGTCGACGAGATGCTGCGGCCCAGCGCGGACGGGGTGCTCGACCGGATGAAGGCGTTCGAGGCGAAGGGCCGCACCAGCTGACCCCGAGCCGTCGGGGGCCCTGCCCCCGAACCCCCTAGGTCCGCGCCCGCGCGCGGTGACCGGCGGGGGCTCCGCCGCGTGGGCGCGAACAGCCCCCACGGCCCGCAGCCGGGCTCGCACCCACCCGGCACCAGCACACTTCCCAGGACTGAGAAACCCCATGTTCAAGACCGCCCTGCGCAACGTGCTCGCGCACAAGGCCCGGCTGTTGATGACGGTGCTCGCCGTCATGCTCGGCGTCGCCTTCGTCTCCGGCACGCTCGTGTTCACCGACACCCTCGGCAGTGCCTTCCGCAACCAGTCGTCCAAGAGCTACGACAAGGTGGCCGTCGCCGTCACCACGTACGCAAGCCGGGACGACACCGAGCGGGAGGCCGGTGTCAGCAAGCAGACCCTGCAGAAGATGGAGCGGCTCGACGGGGTCGCCTCGGCCACCGGCCGGGTGGACGGCTTCGCCGGTGTGGCCGGCACCGACGGCAAGCTGATCGGGCAGGGCTGGGCCAACAAGGGCGGCAACTTCGCCCCCGGCAAGGACGGCAAGGACCCGGCGTACACCTTCGCCCAGGGCTCGGGCCCGGTGAAGGACGACCAGATCGCCCTCGACAAGGACACCGCCTCCAAGGGCGAGTACCACGTGGGCGACAGCGTGCGGGTCGCCACCAACGGGCCGGTCAAGACCTACCAGCTCGCCGGCGTCTTCACCACCGAGGACGGCGCGGTCAACGCGGGCGGCAGCCTCGTCCTGTTCGACACCGCCGTCGCCCAGAAGCTCTACCTCAAGCCGGGCTACTTCCAGAACGTGAGCGTGGCCGCCGCCCCCGGCGCCGACGCCCAGAAGATCCTCGACGAGGTCAAGCCGCTGCTCCCCAAGGACGCCGACGCCAAGACCGGCAAGGCGCTCGCCGACCAGGAGGCCAAGGACATCGAGAAGGGGCTGAGCGGCCTCAACCAGATGCTGCTCGTCTTCGCCGGCATCGCCCTCTTCGTCGGCATCTTCCTGATCTCCAACACGTTCACCATGCTGGTCGCCCAGCGCACCCGTGAGCTCGCCCTGATGCGCGCCGTCGGGGCCTCCCGCGGCCAGGTCCGGCGCTCGGTGCTGGCCGAGGCGCTGGTGGTCGGCGCCGTCGCCTCCGTCATCGGATTCGCGCTCGGCGTGGGCCTGGCGAGCGGGCTGCAGTCCGCCATCGGCATGTTCGGCGCCAAGATGCCCGCGGGCCCGCTGATCATCTCGGCCACGCCGGTGATCGCCGCGCTCGCCGTGGGTGTCCTGGTGACCGTGATCGCCGCGCTGCTGCCCGCCTGGCGCGCCGCGAAGATCCCGCCGGTCGCCGCGATGAACAGCGTGCACGGCGTGGCCACCACCAAGTCCCTGGTCGTACGGAACTCCATCGGCGGCGTCATCACCCTCGCCGGTGCGGCCGCCGTGGTGGCCGGTGCCGCCGCGGGCAAGGACGGCAAGGTCATCATCGGCTTCGGCGCCTTCCTCGCCCTGGTCGGCATCATCATCCTGATCCCGCTCCTGTCCCGCCCGATCATCGCCCTGGTACGCCCCGCCCTGAGCAAGGTGTTCGGCGTCTCCGGCAAGCTCGCCAGCCAGAACGCGGTGCGCAACCCGCGCCGCACCGGCGCCACCGCCTCCGCGCTGGCCATCGGCCTCACCCTGGTCACCGGCCTCTCGGTGCTCGGCGTCACGCTGGGCACGGCCATCGACAAGATGACCACGGACAACATCAAGGCCGACTACATGGTCCAGATGGCGGCCGGCGGCTCCGGGCTCGACAAGGACGTTTTGTCCGCGCTGCGCAAGGCGCCCGGCGTCTCGGCGGTCTCGCCCAAGCAGTCCTCGTACGTCAAGCTCGGCGGCATCGACGAGTCGGTGGCCGGTGTGACGCCTGGCGACATCGAGAAGGTCATCAGCGTCGAGACGGTGTCCGGCTCGCTCGCCACCCTCGGGCAGGGGCAGATAGCCGTCGACGACAAGACCGCGGCCAAGCACGGCTGGAAGCCCGGCTCCCAGCTCCCGGTCGAGTTCAGCGACAAGAAGAAGGGGCAGCTGACGATCGGCGCGACCTTCAAGGAGAACGAGTTCCTGGACACCGTTCTCGCGCCGACCACGCTGCTCGCCCCGCACGACCCCCAGCCCTACATCCCGCAGGTCTTCGTCAAGACGGACGGCGGCGCCACGAGCGCCAACGAGAAGGCCCTGGTCAGCGCGCTCGGTGACAACCCGGCGATCAGCATCATGGACCAGCAGGACATCCGCAACGAGTTCGGCGGCATGATCAATACGCTGCTCAACATCATGTACGGCCTGCTCGCGATGGCCCTGATCATCGCGGTCCTCGGTGTCGTCAACACCCTCGCGATGTCGGTGTTCGAGCGCCAGCAGGAGATCGGCATGCTGCGGGCGATCGGCCTGGACCGCGGCCGGGTCAAGACCATGATCCGCCTGGAGGCCGTCGTCATCTCGCTGTTCGGCGCGGTGATCGGCGTCGGGCTCGGCTCCTTCCTCGCCTGGGCCATCGGCCAGACGATCAAGGGCTCCATCCCGAACTACGCACTCGTCATCCCGTGGGACCGGATCGGCATCTTCCTGCTGCTGGCCGCCCTGGTGGGGGTGCTCGCCGCGATGTGGCCGGCCCGCAGCGCCGCCCGGCTCGACATGCTCACCGCGATCAAGACCGAGTAGGTCCCCACGGGCTTACGGTCAACTCCGAACAGCCCGCAGCGAGTTGAAGGGCCCCGGGAGGATTCTCCCGGGGCCCTTCGCTGCCACCGCAAGGCTTCGGACTCAGTTCCAGGTGCGGGCCCGCAGCGGCATGCCGGAGGCTCCGCCCTCCGGGGTCTTCACCGCCAGGATCTGGTTGACCCCGATCCGGTTGCGCTCGAACGAGAGCGCCGAGGCCGCCATGTAGAGCCGCCAGATCCGGGCCCGCCCGGGGCTGGTGAGGCCCACCGCGCGCCGCCAGTCGCCCTCCAGGTTGGCCACCCACTGACGCAGCGTCAGAGCGTAGTGCTCCCGGATCGGTTCGACGTCACGGGCCTCGAACCCGGCCTCCTCCAGGGCGGCAAGCGTGCGGCCGAGCGGGGCCAGCTCGCCGTCGGGGAAGACGTACTTGTCGATGAACTCGTCTATCTCGTAAGCCGATTCGTCCCGCTCGGGGCGCCGGGCGATCTGGTGGTTGAGCAGCCGGCCGCCGTCTTCGAGGAGGCCGTGCAGGATGCCCGCGTACTCCGCGTACCGCACCGAGCCGACGTGTTCGGCCATCCCGATGGAGGAGATCGCGTCGAACGGGCCGTCCTTGACGTCCCTGTAGTCCTGCACCCGGATCTCGATCCGGTCGGTGAGGCCCTCCTCGGCGATGCGCTTGCGGGCGTACGCGGCCTGCTCGCGCGACAGCGTGATGCCGACGACCCGGGCGCCGTACTCGCGGGCCGCATGGATGGCCATCGAGCCCCAGCCGCAGCCGACGTCGAGCAGCCGGTCGCCCTCCTTGAGGGCCAGCTTGCGGCAGACCAGGTCGAGCTTGTCGCGCTGGGCGTCCTCCAGGGTGGCGTCGGGGGTCTCCCAGTAGGCGCAGGAGTAGACCATCGAGGGGCCGAGCACCAGCTCGTAGAAGTCGTTGCCGACGTCGTAGTGGTGGCTGATCGCCTCCTTGTCCCGGCGCCGGGTGTGCAGCCGGCCGGTGCGGCGGCGCATCTCCTCGGCGGGCGGGGCCGGCGGAGGCAGGGCGCCGCCCAGTTTCACCAGCGCCTTGGCGGCGGCGCGGAGTCTGGGGTCGCGCACCGGGTGCACGGAGTCCTTCGGTTCGCCGCCGCGCTCCCAGATCAGCCCGGCCAGCCGGTCGAGCGCCCCGTACAGATCGCCCTCGACGTCGATCTCGCCGGCCACCCAGGCGCGCGCCAGGCCCAGTTCGCCCGGCTTCCACAGCAGGCGGCGCAGCGCGCGCCGGTGCCGCACGACGAGAACCGGAGCGCCGGGCGGACCCGCCTCGCTGCCGTCCCAGGCCCGGATCCGTACCGGGAGGGCCTCCCCCAACAACTCCTCGGCAAGAGCGGTCAGCCGCAGCGCCGCTTGGGCCATCGCGCACACCTCCGTACCTCGCAGAAATGTCTCAGCACCCTGCACAACAGTGCCCGGGCGCGCGGCAATCCCGCTACCGCGCAAGGGAGTGCCAGGATGGCTGTATACACCATCTTCTTGGCCGGAATCCACCCTTGGCCGGTTCACTCCGCCCCCGCCACCCCGCCAGGCCGCCACCCCGCCGCGTGCAGGCCACAGCACAGCGCGTACGCGCAAGCCGCACCCCGCGTCCCCGGACACGCCGAAGGGGCCGCCCGCACCACGGATGGCGGACGGCCCCTTCGGGGCACAGCCGGTGGCGCTCGGAGCTAGGAGGCCTTGGCCTTCTCGGGCTTGTCCTCGGCCTTGACCGCGGGAGCCGGAGCGGGCTTGGCCGCCTCGTAGAACTCCTCGCGCGGGGTCTCCATCGCGCCGAGGGAGACGACCTCGCGCTTGAGGAACATCGCGAGCGTCCAGTCGGCGAGGACCCGGATCTTGCGGTTCCAGGTCGGCACGGCCAGACCGTGGTAGCCACGGTGCATGTACCAGGCGAGACGGCCCTTGAGCTTGATCTTCATCTTGCCCATGACGATCATCGCGACGCCCTTGTGGAGGCCGAGACCAGCCACCGCACCCTTGTTGGAGTGCGCGTACTCCTTCTGCGGGAAGCCCCGCATGCCGGAGACCACGTTGTCGCCGAGGACCTTGGCCTGGCGCAGCGCGTGCTGGGCGTTCGGCGGGCACCAGGCGTTCTCCACGCCGGCCTTGCGCGAGGCGAGGTCGGGGACCTGGGCGTTGTCGCCGGCGGCCCAGATGTAGTCGGTGCCGGTGACCTGGAGGGTCGGCTGGGCGTCCACGTGGCCGCGCGGGCCGAGCGGGAGGCCGAAGCGGGACAGCGCCGGGTTGGGCTTGACGCCGGCGGTCCACACGATCGTGTTGGAGTCGACCTCAAGGCCGTTCTTCAGCACGACGTGGCCGTCCACGCAGGAGTCCATGGAGGTCGAGAGGTAGATCTCGATGCCACGGCCCTCAAGGTGCTCCTTGCCCCAGCGGCCGAGCTCCGGGCCGACCTCGGGAAGGATCTTGTCGGCGGCGTCGACCAGGATGAAGCGCATGTCCTCGCGCTTGACGTTGGTGTAGTACTTGGCCGCGTCGCGGGCCATGTCCTCCACCTCGCCGATGGTCTCCGCGCCGGCGAAGCCGCCGCCCACGAAGACGAAGGTCAGCGCCTTGCGGCGGACGTCCTCGTCCGTGGTGGAGTCGGCCTTGTCGAGCTGCTCCAGAACGTGGTTGCGCAGGCCGATGGCCTCTTCCACGCCCTTCATGCCGATGCCCTGCTCGGCCAGGCCGGGGATCGGGAAGGTGCGGGAGACCGCACCCATCGCGATGACCAGGTAGTCGAAGGGCAGCTCGTAGGCCTCGCCGACGAGCGGCGCGACCGTGGCGACCTTGCGGTCCTGGTCAATGCTGGTGACCCGCCCGGTGAGCACCTCGGCTCCACGCACGACGCGTCGCAGCGGGACGACGACGTGACGCGGCGAGATGCTGCCTGCGGCGGCTTCGGGGAGGAAGGGCTGGTACGTCATGTACGAGCGCGGGTCGACGACCGTGACGGTCGCTTCCGCGTAACGCATCTTCTTGAGAATGCGTCGCGCTGCGTACAGGCCTACGTACCCGCCACCTACTACGAGGATCCTGGGACGCTCCGTGGTGCTCATGCCATCGAGTATCCACCCGCCGATGACCCCCTGCTCGTGCGCCCCTTCACAAGGATCGCAGGGGGCTCTGCTACACTGCGCGGCCCACGTGACCGAGGTCATGGCGCCGGGAGGGAACCACGGTGTAGGGGCGAGCGTTGTCCACCCCCTCTGAACTGGCCTCCACGCCTTCCCACTCGGTGGACCACTGCCGTGGGAAACGTAGGCGTAACACGGACATCACCGTGTGGATTGCCCACGGAACGGGCCCCCGGGCCTCGGAAAGCGGTACTCGGACCACATTCTTCGGCCCGAGGGCCCCAATTCCTTGTGAAGAACTTCACGAACTTTCTCGCCGGGCCCGGCCGAAAGACCCGGTGTGGACCGCGAACGACCCTGCGGCGGACCGCGATCAGGCGATCGACCAGGCGATTCCGTCCAGAATGTCGTGCTCGCTGACCACGACCTCACGGGCGCCGGTGCGCTCCATGATGGCCAGCAGAACGAGCGCTCCGGCCCCGATCACATCGATCCGGCCGGGGTGCAGCACGGGGATGGCGGCGCGCTCGGCGTGCGTGGCAGCGAGCAGGCGTCCGGTGACCGCGGCGACCTCCTCGTAGGAGATGCGCGCGTGGTGCAGGGCGGCCGAGTCGTAGGTGCTCAGGCCGAGCGAGATCGCGGCGACGGTGGTGACCGAACCCGCCAGGCCCACCAGCGTGCGCGGCTCGCGCAGCGGCACGGTCCGCTCGGCGAGGTCCAGGGCCGCCTCGATGTCGGCGCGGATCGCGGCGATCTGCTCGGGCGTCGCCGGGTCGCCGGGGTGGTGGCGCTCGGTCATCCGCACACAGCCGATGTCGACCGAGCGGGCCGCCTCGACGCCCGCGGAGCCGACCACGAACTCGGTGGAGCCGCCGCCGATGTCGACGACCAAGTAATCGTCGTCGCCGTCGAGTTCCTTGGTGGCGCCCACGAAGGAGAACTCGGCCTCCTGGTCGCCCGAGATCACCTCGGGCTCGACGCCCAGGATGTCGAGGACTCCCCGTACGAAGTCGTCCCGGTTCTCGGCGTCGCGCGAGGCGGAGGTGGCCACGAACCGCAGGCGCTCGGCACCCAGGTCCTTGATGACCGCGGCGTACGCGCGGCACGCCGCGAACGTGCGCTCCAGGGCCTCGGGGGCGAGCCGGCCGGTGCGGTCCACGCCCTGGCCGAGCCGGACGATGGTCATCCGCCGGTCCAGGTCGGTGATCTCCCCGGTGGACGGGTCGGCGTCCGCGACGAGCAGGCGGATCGAGTTCGTACCGCAGTCGATGGCGGCGACGCGCGTCACTGGCCGTCCCCCTCGCCGCACGGCGTCACGCACGGGCCCTTCGCCCACCACTCGGGCAGCAGGGCGATCGCCTCGTCGCCCAGCGGGTTCACACCCGGGCCCGCAGCCAGCGAGTGGCCGACCAGCACGTGCAGGCACTTGACCCGGTCCGGCATGCCGCCGGCGCTCGGGAAGCCCTCCAGGACCTCGATGGCGTCGCGGCGCGCGATGTAGTCCTCGTGGGCGGCGCGGTAGGCGGCGGCCAGTTCGGGATCGCTCGCCAGCCGCTCCGTCATCTCCTTCATCACGCCGTTGGCCTCAAGGGTGCCGATCGCGGACGCGGCACGCGGGCACGTCAGGTAGTACGTCGTCGGGAAGGGCGTGCCGTCCTCCAGGCGCGGGGCCGTCTCGACGACGTCCGGGTTGCCGCAGGGGCAGCGGTGCGCGATCGCGCGCAGACCGCGCGGCGGGCGGCCCAACTGCTGCTTGAAGGCGGCGATGTCCGCGTCGGTGGGCTCGGTGCGGTCGGTCTGGGGCGGGGGCGTTTCCATGCCTGGGTCAGTCTCTATCGCTAGCGGTGGTCAGTTGGCGGAACGGTCGGCCTTGTCGACGCCGTCCCAGAGGTTGGAGTGCCAGGCGCGGCCGGTCGCGCCCTTGTCCTCGCGATGCTTGTTCGCCGCGTCCGGGTCGACGACGGTGAAGCCGGTCTCGCCCGGGAACTGCATGTGCAGGTGCTCGCGGGCCAGTTTCTCGATGTACGCGTCGTCCTGGAGCCGCGCCTTCTCGTCCCGCAGCCGCTCGACCGCCTGCTGCGCGTCGGCGGCCTTGCGCTGCTGGTCGGAGATGTCGGCGCGCTGCGACACGTACTGCCGCATCGGATAGGCGAGGGCCACGATCAGCGAGCACAGGACGAGCGCGAGCAGCGCGGCCCGGCCGGTGAGCCGGGACCGGCGGGCCTGGCGCTTGTTCTGCGAGCGGTAGACGCGGGCCGCGGTCTGCTCGCCGAGCACCTTGAGCCGGGCCGCGGTGGAGAACCGGTCGCGGTCCTTGACCTTGGCGTCGTTGCCCATCGCTCTCGCGCCTCCCCGTTACACACGTACGTCCCCGGACACGGTACGGGACCGCGGCCGGGGACGTACGTACGACTGGCTAGGGCATCGGCCCTTCACCCTGCTCAGCCGTAGGGCCTGTTCGGCCGGTGGGGCCTGGTCAGCCCTTGAAGCGCGGGAACGCGCTGCGGCCGGCGTAGACCGCGGCGTCGTCGAGGATCTCCTCGATGCGCAGCAGCTGGTTGTACTTGGCGACGCGGTCCGAGCGGGCCGGGGCGCCGGTCTTGATCTGGCCGCAGTTCACCGCGACGGCGAGGTCGGCGATGGTGACGTCCTCGGTCTCGCCGGAGCGGTGGGACATCATGCACTTGAAGCCGTTGCGCTGGGCCATCTCGACGGCGTCCAGGGTCTCGGTCAGCGAACCGATCTGGTTGACCTTGACGAGCAGGGCGTTGGCCGAGCCCTCCTCGATGCCGCGGGCGAGGCGCTCGGGGTTGGTCACGAACAGGTCGTCACCGACGATCTGGACCTTGGAGCCCAGGCGCGAGGTGATGGTGTTCCAGCCGGCCCAGTCGTCCTCGAACAGCGGGTCCTCGATGGAGACCAGCGGGTACGCGGAGACGAGCTCCTCGTAGTACTCGGTCATCTCGGCGGCCGAGCGGGACTTGCCCTCGAACTCGTACTTGCCGTCCTTGTAGAACTCGGACGCGGCGACGTCGAGCGCGAGCGCGATGTCCTTGCCCGGGGCGTAGCCGGCTTCCTTGATGGCCTCGACGATGAGGTCCAGGGCGGCGCGGTTGGACTCCAGGTTCGGCGCGAAGCCGCCCTCGTCGCCGAGGCCGGTCGACAGGCCCTTGCGCTTCAGGACGCCCTTGAGCGTGTGGTAGACCTCGGCACCCCAGCGAAGGGCCTCGGAGAAGGACTCCGCGCCGATCGGGGCGATCATGAACTCCTGGATGTCGACGTTGGAGTCGGCGTGCGACCCACCGTTGAGGATGTTCATCATCGGGACGGGCAGCAGGTGCGCGTTGGGGCCGCCCAGGTAGCGGAACAGCGGCAGGTCGCTGGCCTCGGACGCGGCGTGCGCGACGGCGAGCGAGACGCCGAGGATGGCGTTGGCGCCGAGCGAGCCCTTGTTGTCCGTGGCGTCCAGGTCGAACATGGCCTGGTCGATCAGGCGCTGCTCGGTGGCGTCGTAGCCGACGAGCTCCGGGCCGATCTGCTCGATGACGGCGAGGACGGCCTTCTCGACACCCTTGCCGCCGTAGCGGTTGGGGTCACCGTCGCGAAGCTCGATGGCCTCGAAGGCACCGGTGGAGGCGCCGGACGGAACTGCAGCACGGCCGGTGCTGCCGTCGTCGAGGCCGACCTCGACCTCGACCGTGGGGTTGCCTCGGGAGTCCAGGATTTCCCGGGCTACGACGACGTCGATGGACGGCACGAGCATCTCCTTCTGGGATGTGACGCTAGATGTGACGCAAGGTGCAGGGCCACGCGGGTCGCTTCGCCTTGCGACAAGAGCCTAACCGGCTCCGGGGCTCCGGCCAGCCGAGTGCCCGCCCCATGGGACGAAAAAGGGCCCAATGGCCCGGATTCCCGGGCAAAGGACCACAACCCTACTGCCCGGTAGCAGCCCCGGGTCGCGGGGTGACAGCGAAAACCCCGGCCCGGCGCGTACGGGGGAATGCGCGCCGGACCGGGGCGATCAGGGGGTGGTGCGGACTCAGCTCAGGTGCAGCTTCTGACCCGGGAAGATCAGGTTCGCGTCCTTGACGATGTCCTTGTTCAGGTCGAACACCTTCTGCCAGCCGCCCTTGACTCCCTTGGCGGTGGCGATGGTGCCGAGGGTGTCGCCGGACTTGACGGTGTACTCGCCGTCGCCCTGCTGGACCGGCTGGCTGCGCTGCTCGCCACGGCTGGCCGGCGCGGACTCGGTGCGCTCGGACTTCTGCGACCTCTGCTGCGGCTGGGCCTGCTGCTTCGGCTTCGAGGGCTTCGCGGAGTGCGAGGAGGAAGAGGAGGAGCCCGAGGTGTCGACGTCGGCCTTGGCGCCGCCGGACGACAGGTTGCCGGCGCCGGCGCAGGACCAGGCACCCGGGCCCTGGATCGCGAGCAGCTTCTCGGCCGCGGCTATCTGCTGGCCCTTGGTGGCGAGGTCGGCGCGCGGGGCGTACTGGGTACCGCCGGCGGCGGCCCAGGAGGAGTTCGAGAACTGGAGGCCACCGTAGTAACCGTTGCCGGTGTTGATGGACCAGTTGCCGCCGGACTCGCACTGGGCGACGGCGTCCCAGGTCTGCACGGAGGCGGCGGAGGCGTTGCCGGCCGCCATGAGCGGAGCGGCGACGGCGGCACCGGTGACACCGGCCAGCGTGGCGACACGGACGGCCTTGGACGGGCGGCGGTGCTTGCCCTTGCCGGAAAGCAGCATGGAAGTTCTCCTCACCGACGCCTGCGAGGTGAGCTGTCGGGTTCGGGCGTGAGCTGCCCGGCCGAGCGTCGATGCGCCCGTCTTCACCCCAAGCCGGTTCGGCAGTCGCGTGAACTGCCTTGCCCGGCACTTACCTTGGGTCCCCCGCTCCTGCCTACGGCGCATAAGCGTCGACTGTTCCCATCGGCCGACGGCAGGATTCGGCGTTCTCGGTCGACGGGGCCCGCGGTGACGAGCGAGTCCGACGAAAACACACGCCCCGCCAATGTTCAAAGACGCACATCGGGGAGAAATCCCCCCTACTTGCCGGCACAGAAGGGATGTTTCCGCAGGTGAGGGGCGGGGCGGACGGACCGGGCAGACGGGACACACCAGTTGGGGCGAAGAGACCCATGTCTCACTTGCACCAAACGGACATAGCCCCGCGAACTAACCCTGCTTCGGTGCCGAGTTCGGGGTCGCCGAGGCCCCAGTCGCACCCTTCAACTCCAGGCTCTGGCCAGGCAGGATGAGGTTCGGGTCGGTGCCGATCAGCTGCTCGTTGGCACGGTAGAGGGCGGGCCAGCCGCCCTGGACCTTGTTCGCCTCGGCGATGACCGAGAGATTGTCGCCGGGCCGGACGGTGTAGCCGCCGTTCGCCGCAGGGGTGTTGCCGACCTCACGTGAGGCACCGTCACCCCGGGACGCGTGCCGCCCGGAATCGCGGGTATCGGACGAGTCGCCCGAATTGCTCGAACCACTCGTGCCGGACCGGCCCGTCGGGTCGGTCCGCCCGGCCGGGCTGTCCGTGCCGGTGCCCGCCGGGGCGTCCTTGCCGGTGGCGTCCGGCGTCGCGCCCGCGCTCTCCTCCGGCGCGGGCGTCCCGCGGTGCTTGCCCGGGCTCGCCGGGGTGGACGCGGACGGAGCCGGGGACTTGGCGGTGCCGCCCGGCCGCGTGGCGCCCGGCGCGGGCGTGCCCGTGGCCGGGGTGCCCGGCGCCTTCGCGTCGGCGCCGGGCGTCTTGGTCGCCGGAGCGCTCGGGACGGGGGCGGGGGTGTTGTCGGACGTGTCGGGCACACCCGGGTCCACGTCCGCCGAACCGCCGCCCGTGGTGAGCCCCGCGCCGCTGCCGCAGTTCGCGAACGCCTGGGGCCCCTTGGCCGCCAGCACCTTCTCGGCCACGGCTATCTGCTGGGCGCGGCTGGCGAGGTCGGCACGCTGGGCGTACTCGTTGCCGCCGTACGCCTCCCAGGTGGCCTGGGAGAACTGGAGCCCGCCGTACAGGCCGTTGCCGAAGTCGGCACTCCACATCCCGCCGGACTCGCAGGCGGCGACCTGGTTCCAGGTGTTCGCGTCCGCGGCGTTCGCACCGGTCGCGGCGAGCAGCGGAAGCGCGATGGCCGATCCGGTCACTCCTGCCGCGACGACGAGGGCGGGTGCCTGGCGGGGTCGACGATGCCGTCCATTCCCGGAGCGCATGCGAAAGACCTTCCGTGTGACTGCTGAGCCGAATGAACGGTGAACGTAGCCGTACTCGAACGTCCGTCACAAGTCGATGCACTGGAGATCACATAAAAGTCACAGTCCTGACGTTCCGTCAGTCAATGCCTGGGTACGCCCCTTTACCGCGGCGGCGTGAACTCGACCGGCAGGGTGCGCAGTCCCCGCATGATGAGCCCGCCCCGCCAGCGCACATCGCCAGGTTCCACCGCGAGGCGCAGGTCAGGAAGGCGCCGCAGCAGGGTCGCGAGCGCGGTCTGCCCTTCGAGCCGGGCGAGCGGCGCACCGAGGCAGTAGTGGATGCCGTGCCCGTACCCGAGGTGCTGGTTGTCACGGCGGCCGAGATCGAGCGTGTCCGGCCCGTCGAAGCGCTCGGGGTCGCGGTCGGCGGCGGCGAGCACGACGAGCACGGGGTCGCCGGCGGCGATGTCCTGCCCGCCGAGCGTCAGCGGTTCGGTGGCGAACCGCCAGGTGGCCATCTCCACGGGCCCGTCGTACCGGAGGAGCTCCTCGACACCGGTTTCGAGCAGACCGGTCTCCCCCGCGTCGAGCGAAGCCTGGAGCCGCTCGCGCTGCTCCGGATTGCGCAAGAGGGCATAGACCCCGTTGCCGATCAGATTGACGGTCGTCTCGAACCCGGCGAAGAGCAGGATGAAGGCCATCGCGGCGGCCTCGTTCTCCGTCAGGTGCTCGCCGTGGTCGCTGGCCTCGATGAGCCGCGAGATGAGGTCGTCGCCCGGGTTCTCGCGCTTCTTGTGGATGAGCTCGGCGAGGTAGTTGCGCATCTTCTTCACCGAGCGCGCGACGCCCCCGCGGGGGCCGCCGCCGTGCCGGATAATCATGCCCGCCCAGTCCCGGAAGTCGTCCTGGTCCTCGCGCGGGACGCCGAGCAGATCGCAGATGGCGTAGATGGGCAGCGGGAAAGCGAAGTCGTGAATGAGGTCGGCCTCACCCTTGGCCGCGAACGCATCGATGAGCTGGTCGGTCAACTCCTGTACGCGGGGCGCGAATTGGGCGACCGTACGGGGCGTGAACGCCTTCGACACGAGGCGGCGCAGCCGGGTGTGGTCCGGGGGATCGATGTTGAGCAGATGCGTCATCAGCTCGGCCTTGCGCTCACCCGGGATGCCCGTCTTGCCCTTGGCGTGGGCGGGCTCGTCGTGATGGGCCGGGTTCTTGGAGAGCCGCTGGTCGGCGAGCGCCTGCCTGGCGTCCCCGTACCGCGTCACGAGCCACGCCTCGACCCCGCTGGGCAGCCGGGTCCGGTGCACGGGCGCGTGCTCGCGGAGCCAGGCGTAGGCGGGGTACGGGTCGGTGGCGAACTCCCAGGTGAAGAGTTCGGGGGCGGCGGGGGTGCCGGGGGCGTGGGGGGTGGGCGGCTGGTCGTGCATGGGTCCGACAGTATCCGGGCCCCTCTATAGAGGGGGCGCGCGGCTGGAGGCCGTCCGGCCCCTCCCCCGGCTCCCGCTTCACGCGGGGCTCCGGCCGGCGGAACGCTGCGTCGTCCGGCGCCGCTCCCGGACCCCGACGACGTCCACGGCGTTGAGGGTGGCCACCACGGTGTGGAAGATGACGTGGCCGGTGTCGAGGGCGTGATCCTCCAGAGCCCTGTGGACCCCTTCGCGTTCCGCGGTGATGCCGTGCGACCAGCCGCAGTCCAGGGCCACACAGTCGGAGCTGAAACCGGCACCGCGGCCGTCGGGGCATTCGGCGATGCGCGCCAGCGCGGCCTGGAGGAGGGGGTGGCGGGTCAATTCTGTTTCCCTGGCGGCGTGTTGAGGCAACGGATCACGGGCTTCACCGGCGGTACGGGCCAGCCATTTCGGCGATGGAAGGGGGCCGTCCGGGAGCGGTCGCGGGGTGAACGGCGCGTTGGCCCACATCAGCGTGTCACCACGGGCGTGGAGAGCATGATCGCCCGGCTCAGCTCGCTCGGGGTCGGGTCCCGCAGGGCGTCCGGCGGGACGGTCCACTCCCGGCCGCCGCCGGGCGGCCGGAGGCAGACGCTCCCCGGACCGGTGCCGACCACCTCCCCGAGCTTGCCGGATGCGTCCACCTTGTAGTGGGTGTTCCGCCCCTGCGTTTGTTCCTCCTGCGGCATGGCTCTGCCTTCCCCTCGATCGTGCTGGGCTCTGCGGATCTGCTCCCCGCCAGCGCACTGTCTTACCGACGATAGGGATCACGGGCATGCCGTACGGGCGCTGATTCGCGGCGATTCGCAAGGTGGGCAACGTGCTTCCGGCCGATTCTCAGAAGCTGCCCACTGCCCGCCTCGCGCGCATGATGACGCGGTGGGCTTCGGCCCCGTAGACAGCCGAGTCGGAGAGCGACTGCCAGGCCCGCCGGTACACATTGATGGTCTCGGTGTCGTTCAGCCACAGCTCCGCGTGCCAGTCCTCCGCGATGGCGAGTCGATCGTCGTACAGCCAGAAGCCGTTAGCCGGCGGGAGCTTGAGCGGAGCGCCCAGCGGGACGATTCCCAAGGTGACGGAGTCCAGTCCGATGACGCCGCTGAGCCGGTCGAGTTGCGCGGCCAGCACTGCGGGCGGGCAGACCAGGGCGCACAGGGCGGCTTCCCACATGACGATGTGGAACGTCTTACCAGGCAGGTACAACATCTCCTGGCGCTTCACGCGGGCCCGAACGGCTTCCTCCACGTCACGCACCGACCGGTGGAGGTCCATGTACCGCGAGAACACGTGACGGGCGTACTCGGCCGTCTGAAGCATTCCGACGACCATGGAACCCTCCCAGGCCCGGAGCACCGTGGAGCGTTCGTACTCGGCCGTGAGTGCGTCCTGAACCGGCGTGTGCCCGGCAGTGAGTTGTCGTCGCCAGGAGCGAGACCGGGACTCCAGGGTCCGGAGCCTGACGGTCAACTCCTCGGCTGCCGCCGGCCGACCCGTCCCCAGCGCCCATGCCTGAAGATCATCGGCTGTCGCGGTCTGGCGGCCGGTCTCCAGCTTGCTGACTTTGGACTGCGGCCACCCCAGCTCCCGCGCCAACTCCCTACCGGTCAGACCGCCCTCGGTGCGCAGCTCACGCAGCCGCGCACCGAGGGCAAGTCTCGCCTGCTGAAAATCGGTGGTCACTCGACGGCCGGCACCTGACCCGCGAACACGTCGTAGGGTACGGCGTGGTGCCAGGCGGCGTCACGGATCTGGCAGGCGCGGACGACCTCCACCGGGTTCGTGACCAGCTCGACGCCGGTCATCCGGTCGGCGTCATCGAAGTGGAGCCGCGCGATCACGCGTGAATCGAAGAGCCAGAAGTCCTCGTCCGGGAGTTTCAACCGATCCGCGTCGCTCCTCCACAGGCTGCGGATGTCCTCCCCCACCGCGCTGTTGCGGCGGGCGTTGTCGAGCAGGTATCGCTGGCCCGACGTCGGAGGGTTGTCCATGACGCGTACGCGCTCGAACCGCTTGCCAAGGGCTGACTGTTCGCGCCGGGAGACGCACCACGGGTCGTCCAGGTCCCATCCGGCCTCCTCACCACAGGCGAACCGGCGGTAGGTCTCGGTCTCTTCGTCCGACTGGTACCGGCGGCGGCTCTCAAGGCGCCAGGCCGTGTGCTCGAAGGTGCGGAACATGCCGTCGAACTCGTCGAAGCCGATCATCACGGGCACTCTGTCCACCTCCCTCGGAGCGAAGTCCGCCAGCAGCACGCGCGGCACCGTGACGAAGGCTTCCCCCGGCTTGACGTTTCGTAGTTGGGCCACGTCGTCGGGATCAGCCACCGCATCCCCCTGGACCAGGACCTCCCCAGTATCCAGGTCCTCATACAGGGTCGGGCATCCGTTGTTGCCGGAGTTGGTACCGATGAAGCGAAGCCGCCGAGCCATCGTCGTTCCCCTTTCGCCGGGCCGATGACGACCAGGATGAGACCGACGCCGGTGTTCTGTCCGGCTTGATTCGAGAATATTCGCGCATAAGGGTAAGGCCCCGCCCCGGCGCCCGGGCAAGGGCAACAGGGGCGGGGCCGGCGGGGCCACACGGTCAACTGGGCTGTCAGAAAAGGCCGTTGTAGAGGGACCAGTCCGAACCCACCTTGGTGCGCGGGGCATAGGGAGCCGCGGCCTGGCCCGTACCCGCGTACAGCCACAGCGCGCCCGCCGCGTCGCGGCCGAGGATGTCGGCCCGGCCGTCGCCGGTCAGGTCGCCGGGGACGAGGAGCGCGTTGTAGAGGGACCAGTTGGTCCCGACCTTGGCGCGCGGCGCGTACGGGGCCGAGGCCTTGCCCGTGCCCTCGTACAGCCACAGGGCGCCCGAGGCATCGCGCGCCAGCAGGTCGGCGCGGCCGTCGCCGGTCAGGTCGCCCTTGCCCGCGAGGGAGTCGTACGCCTGCCACCCGGGGCCGACCTTCACCCGGGGGGCGAAGGGAGCCGTGGTGCTCGTGGTGCCCTGGTACAGCCACAGGACGCCCGAGGTGTCGCGGGCCAGCAGATCGGCCCGGCCGTCACCGGTCAGGTCGCCCGCGCCCACCAGCGAGTCGTAGGTGTTCCAGCCGGCCCCGACCTTCACGGGAGCCGTGAACGGGACGGCGTCGCCACCGCCGCGGTAGTACCAGAGCACTCCGGCGGCATCGCGGGCGACCACGTCACCCGAGCCGTGCACGGTCAGGCCCGACAGCGCGGTGAGCGCGGTGTACCCCTGCCATCCGCCGCCGACGGCCACGCGGCCGCGGTAGGGCGCCGCCGCGTTCCCCGTGCCGTCGTAGCGCCACAGCGTCCCCTGCGCGTCACGTCCGAGGAAACGGGTTCCGGTGGGAACGGGGTACGGGCTATTGACCACGAAGCCCCCCGTCGCCTTCGGGCTGAAGGCGCCCTCGTCCGACGCCTCGAAGCGGAGGTCCGTCTCCACCTGCCAGGCGTCGACGTACGCGCCGGCCGCGAGCGTGTAGGTGATCGTGTGATCGCCGGCCGGCAGGGTGCACGAGACCGCCGGAGAAGCGGTGTTGACCGGCCCCGCCGTGCGGCCGCAGGCCCCCGCGGGCCCGCCGCTCACCGACGCGACCTTGAGGTCCACCGCGCTCGCGTTCCAGTCGGGCTGCCCGTACTCGGGACGGAACGCGACCGTGAGCCGGCCCGCGCTCTCGGCGTGGACGCGCACGGTGTGGGTGGCCGTCGAGGACACGGCGAGGTCCGTGGTCGTGAGGTCGAGGGAGGTCTGGGTCTGCTCGATCAGGCCCTGCCCCGTGGCCAGGTCGGAGGGGTTCTTCGCCGGGACCATGTACCCGCCAACCGCCAGGAGACGGCTGCCGGAGGCGCCGTTGACGGGGGCGATGTCCCTCAACTCGTAGGATTCGGCGGTGGGTTCGGGCACGGCGGCCCCGGCCTGCTTGGTCCATGAGGTTCCGTCGTAGTGCCAGAAGACGGGTTGCGCGTACTGCGCCGCGTCGTCCCCGCCGACCGCCCACAGGCCGCCGTGCCCGTCCGGCCGGATGGCGTTCACGACGAACCCGGCGAACTCACCCGTGACGTCGTGCCAGGCGGACCCGTCCCAGTGCTCGACCCGATTGTGGACCGGCTCCGCCGAGGACTGCCCCCAGCCGGCCACGTACACGCTCGTGGCGGACTCCACCGCGATGTGGGCCATGTTGGTGTCGTCGGGCGCGGACAGCTGCGGCATGAGCGTCCAGGCCGTGCCGTCCCAGTGGTACGTCACCGGGTGGCCGCCGTGCTTGGGGAACTGCATGCCCGTCGCGTAGGCGTCGTTCGCGGACAGGGCGTCGATGCCCTGGACGTCCACGCCGTCGGGCAGCGCGAAGGTCCCCCAGGTGCCGCCACTGTAGGTGTAGAGGGCGTCGCCGCCCTTGAAGAGCCTGCCGGGGACCGCCTTGATCGGCACCTCGGGCCAGGACCGGTCGAGGGCGCCCGCGGCGGGCACGGCCGTCCACTTCTCACCGTCGTAATGGACGAGGAACTGCTCGGTGCCGGTCATCCCGTAGGCCCACACGTCGTCGGCGGATGCCGCGCTGACGCCCGACCACTCCATCACCTTCGGCAGTGCCGGATCCGTGATCGGTGACCAGGTCGTGCCGTCCCAGCGCAGGAGCAGGCCGCCCATGCCGTCCGGGTCGCTCTTCCAGCCGGTCGCCCAGGCGTGGTCGGCGTCCACCGAGGACACCGACTTGAGCTTGTCCGCGGCGGAGCCGTCGCCCGCGGCCAGTGCCCAGCCGGGCGACGCGGTGTGGTGCGACGGTGCGGGTGCCGACGGCGGCGTGTCGGCGGCGGCCGCGCCCCCGGACCCCACAAGTGCGGTGAGCAGGGCGACACTTGCCGTGCTCACCGCGGCGACGTGTCCGGACCGTCTGAGGCCGCGTCTCTTCTTCATGCTGTTTTCCCCTCCCGAAGGGCGGTTGCCCTGTGCCGCATGGTCGGGTCGGGTGTGTCGGACGCACGGCCTGCGCACAGTCCACGCACAGGTACGGCGCGCGTCGCTGGTAGCGGCGTGCTGCCTGAACCGTGCGGTGTTGCCCCCCTGACCGCTCCCCTGCGGTGTGGGGGCAGTGTGCCATATGGGGTTGAGGGGGCGTCCAGTGAGTTTGCCCTGGCGGTGCGGGGCGTAGCGGGACGTCCGGGGGCGCTGCCCCCGGCCCCCCAAAGGCCGCCCTTTCGGCTGCGGGCCGAGCCGACTGTTCGCGCAGTTCCCCGCGCCCCCAACCCCCATTTCGGCCGCGGACCGTGGGCGCTTCTCGCGCAGTTCCCCGCGCCCCTGGCAGGGCTGGTGCTGGCCAGCACCAGGTATTTCAGCCCGTCCGGCGTTTGAGGACGAGCGCCCTTCAGGCGCGAACGGGGGTGCAGGGGGCGGAGCCCCCGCAGGGGTCTGGGGCGCAGCCCCAGGGCTCAGCCGATGCAACCCGCCGCACGGGCGGGCGGGTGGGCAAACCCCCCGGGCTACTCCGCCGCGCGGATCGCGACCCGGTACGCCCGCGCAGCAGCCCGCAGGGCCGCCTCGGGGTCAACCCCGGATTCCTCCGCCGCCACGGCCAGCGCGAGCAGCCGATAGCCGACCCCCTCCCCGGAGGGGAGCGGCACGGACAGGCCGGCCGTGCGGGCACGGGAGGCCAGCTTGGCCGCGAGGGCCAGGGCCGGCTGGCCGAGCGGCACACCGTCCGTGACGGACGCCCGCTGCTTCTCGACCGCCTTCATCCGCAGCCAGTGCTCCTTGACCTCCTCCGGAGTGTCCGCCCGCTCCGAGCCGAACACATGCGGATGCCGGTGGATCAGCTTCTCCACGATCCCGCCCGCGACATCGTCGATGGAGAACGGCTCCTCCCCGTCCTCCTCCGCGATCCGCGCATGGAAGACGACCTGGAGGAGCACATCGCCGAGCTCCTCGCGAAGCTCGTCCCGGTCCCCCTCCTCCACCGCCTCGACGAGCTCGTACGCCTCCTCAAGGGCGTACTTCGCGAGGCCCTTGTGGGTCTGCTGCGAGGACCAGGGGCATTCACGCCGGATCCGGTCCATGACCTGGACGAGGTCGAGCAGGCGCGCGCCCGGCAGATCGTAGGAGCCGGGCAGCAGCTCCAGGTCCGGCATCCGGACCCGGCCGGACCCGGCGAGCCGGGCGAGGCCGTCGGTCAGGCGGCTGTCGCCCTCGCCGGAGGGCAGCACGACCACGGTGCGCCCGCCCGCGCAGGCCTCGACCAGTTCCTGCGCGTCCGGCGCCGAGATCTCCACCGGCACGCCGGCCTCGCGCAGGTACGGCAGTTGCGGGTGCCCGGGGTCGGGGCACAGCACGAGGTGGGCGGCGCGCAGCGTCTCCCACGCGGGCCAGGACAGGAGGCCGGGGGCCACCCGGTGGCTCGCGGTGAGCAGAACGATGCGGCCGGGCAGGTCGGGCAGGCCGGGCTCTTCAACAGCAGTCACCCCACGAACCTACCCGGCGCCCCAGCCGGCCGGCGCCGAGTCCCCCCGGAGCCCCGCAGCCGTCCCGCTCAGCCCGTGGACGCGGAGTCCCCCGGGTCGACCTGCTGGTCCTCGGGCGCGCCCTGTGAGGGCGCACCCGGCGCGGGCGCGGGCGCGGGCTGCTTGGGCTTGGCGAGCCAGGGCGCCTGGTAGTCGGCGAGCTGGATCTGGCTCGCGTTCCAGCTGCCGTAACGCGGGTTCACATCCACGCCCAGGTCCTTGGACGCCTTGACCAGGACGGGCAGCAGATCCTGCTGCGTACGCGCGCCGATCGCACCGGCCAGCTTCTGCTCGGTGACCTGCCGCTGGACGTAGGTGTCGATCTGGTCCGGGGCGAGCCCGCCGTTGGTGAGGGCCTGCTCGCGCAGCTGGGCCTCCCCGCCGGCCTGCTGGACCATCGCGGCCCGCGCGTCCTGGACGTCCTTGGGAGTCACACTCACCCCGGCCTGCTCGGCGGCGCGCGCGAGGACCCGGTCGAAGATCATGTTGCTGAGCTTCACCTTGCCGAGCTGACCGGAGTCCTTGATCAGCTGGGCGGACTGCGGGGAGTTCCGCTGGGCCGTCCGTACGTCCTTGACCTCGGCCTGGAGCGCGGAGACCTCGATCCGCTGTCCCCCGACGACGGCCGCGGCCCCCGGATGGGCCGTACTGCCGCAGGCCGCGAGCAGTGGGCCCGCGGCGAGCAGGGCGGCGGAGACGGAGAGCGCGGTACGACGGCGGCGGTGCAAAGGAGCCTCCCGGCGGAGCAGATACGTGCGGCGTGGCGACGAACCTTGCTAAGACCTTGCGGTGATCGATGTTAGGCAGTCGGCGTGGCCGGGGCCACTGATTCGACCAACGATTCGCGACCCGCATCGGTCGCGGGGGTGAAGCCGGGTGAAGCCGCGCCGTCCATTGCGTGAACTGACGTGCGGGCCCCCTGTGTTGCCCCGGCGGGTCCGGCATATTCGACGGCAGCGCACAGCAAAGGACCTCGATGCCGACCCTCGAAGCCGCCCCCGCCCCACCGGTGGCCCCGGTACGCGCCCCGGCCGCCCGCCGTCCCCGCGCCCGGGCCGCCGCCCTCTCCGCACTGATCACCCTGCTCTCGGTGTGCGGCGCGGACGCGGTCGCCGGGGTGATCCCGCTCGGCCCGCTCCAGCGGCACACCCGCAGCATCAACGACCTGGGCAACCAGTTCGTCCCCTTCCACGAGCACCTGTGGGACCTGCTGCACGGCCGGGCCGAGGGCGGGCTGCTCCTCAACTGGCAGTCCGGTTACGGGACTTCGTTCCTGCCCGACCTCGGCACGTACCTCAGCAGTCCGTTCGCCCCGCTCGTCGGGCTCTTCCCGCGCGACCGGATCGACCTCGCGCTGTATGTGATCACCGTCCTGAAGATGGTCGCCGCGGCCGTCGCGATGACGGTGCTGCTGCTCGCCCTGCGCCCGGCCGTCCGGCACCGCTGGGTGGCCGGGGTGCTCGGCGCCTCGTACGCGCTGTGCGGCTGGTCGGTACTGGAGTCGATCTACAACCCGATGTGGCTGGACGGCCTGATCGCCTTCCCGCTGCTGTGCCTGGTCGGCCACTGGGCCAAGGCGGGAACGCGGCCGGTGCTCGGCCCGCTGGTCGTGGCGCTCGCCTGGATCGCCAACTTCTACACCGCGTACATGGCGACGATCGGGGCCGGACTCGTCCTGCTCCTCCTGCTCTTCGTGGACCGCGACGCGGACGCGCGCGGGCGGGTGCGGGCGGTACTCGTCGCGGGCCGCTCGGTCGCGATCGGCATCGGGCTCTCGGCGCCCGTCCTGTTCACCGTCTACCTCGGCACCAAGCACGCGCATCCGGGCTGGGTGCGGGAGTTCGCGCCGGTGTCCTGGCCGGACTACCTGGCCCGCACCCTGCCCGGCACGTACTCCTTCTCCTCCCCCGCCGTCTTCCTCGGCACCGGCGCGCTGCTGCTCGCGTGCGCCCTCGGCTTCCACCGCGCGGTCCCGCGCCGCGAGCGGTACGCGTGGAGCGGGCTCGCCCTCGCCGTCGCGCTCTCCTTCCAGTGGAAGCCGACCCATCTGGCCTGGCACGCCTTCGTCACGCCCAACGGCAGCCCCTACCGCCAGACGTTCGTCCTGTGCGGCATCCTCGTCATCGCCGCCTGGGTCTGCCTCTCGTACGGGATCCCCGGGCGCCGCGCACTGCTCGGCGGGGGCGGTGTGCTCGCGCTCATCGCCCTCGGCGCGGCCTTCAGCGAGCTGGTCTCGGCGTGGACGTATCCGCTGCTCGCGCTCGGTCTGGCCGCGGTCGTCGGCGGCCTGCTCCTGGTGCGGCGGGGCCGGCGCGGACTCAGCCTTCTCGCGCTCGCCCTGATCGCCGGGACACAGATCGCGCAGGCCGGGGTGACGGTGGCGTACGGGGACCAGCAGCGCGCCGCCCGCATGGACGGCTATCCCGCCTGGGGCGACGAACACACGGCGCGGGCCGCCCTGGAGGCGTCCGCCTCCGGCTGGCCCGCCTACCGCACCGACCCCGGCCAGCGCCAGATCACCAACAACGATCCGCTGCTGCTCGGAGGCGAGGGCGGGGCGTACTACTCCAGCCTCACCCCGGAGGTCCTGAACCGTACGATGACCGCGCTCGGCGGCGGGTGGACCTCGCGGGGGCGGGCGCTCCAGAGCCTCGACAATCCGGTGACCGACGCGATCTTCTCCGTGGGGGCGCGGGTGCGGGTCGCCCAGAAGGGCGGTCCGCCCGAGCTGCTCCGGGCCGGTGCGACTCCGCCGTTCGTCACGCTGCGGCCGGCCGGGCCGGAACCGGCGTACGGCACCAACCCCTTCCGCAACCAGGAGCTGCTGCTGGGCGCCCGGGTCTACACGACCCGCACCCTCACGCAGGGGTGTCCCGCCGGGACCGACATATTCCTCTGGGCGCCCCAGCACTTCGGCACGGCTCGCCTCGGCGACGGGCCCGTGGTCGAGATGCGGGGCGGCGCGCCCAGCCGGCGGGCGCCGCTGATCCCCTTCGGCCCCTCGGCGGGGCCGGGCCGGGCCTCCCGGATCGTCCTGTCCCCCGCGGACCGCGACACGGAGCTGGGCTGCCTGGACCGGGCCGCCCTCGCGCGGGCGGTGAACGGCCTCCGGGCCACGGGTGCGACCCGGGTCACCGTCTCCGACAGCGCCGTTCACGCGGAGCTGCCCTCCGGAGCGTCGGGGACGGCGGTGTTCGCGATGCCCCGTATCGCGGGGTGGTCGTGCGGGGTGAACGGGGCGGCCGCGACCCCGGCGGCGGATCATCTGGGACTGGTCGCGGTCCGCCTGCCCGCTTCCGGAGCCCGCTCGGTGGACTGCGGCTTCCGCCCGCCGGGCCTGCGTTCGGGCACGCTGGTGGGCGGGGCGGCCCTCGTTGCCCTTACGGGGGTGGGGGTGTGGGGGCGGGTGCGGCGGCGCGTCGCCCCGCGGGGGGTCCAGCCCCCGCCCCGCCCCTTCCCCAGGCCCTCCGGGGGTGTTGAGGGCTGAACCACCCCCCACCGCAGGGGCCCGGGAAACCGCCCACCGCAGGGGCGCGGGGAACCGCGCGACCAGCCACCCCCGGCGGGCGGCCGACCGCACCCCGGGGGCGCGGGGAACGCGCAATCGGGCGCCCCCGGGCCGGCTCACCCCGCCGGAAGCTGCTGGTCCCGGCACCCGTCAAGGACCGACTTCATCGCGGACTTCTCCGCATCCGTCAGCCACACCCCGTACTTCTTCTTCACCGCCACCTGGTCCGCCACATACGTGCAGCGGTACGCCTTGTACGGGGGCAGCCAGGTCGCCGCATCGCCGTCGCTCTTGCGGCGGTTGGCGCTCGCGTCGACGGCGATCAGGTTGAGCGGGTCGTTGGCGAACGCCGCCCGCTTCTGCTTGTCCCACTGCTGGGCGCCCTTCTGCCAGGCGTCCGAGAGCGCCACCACATGATCGATGTCGATCTTGCTGGCGCCGCGCTTGAACGTGATGGACTCCCCGGTGTACGGGTCGTGCACCAGCGTCCCCGACGATACGTCGCACTTGTCCTTGAGCTTCACGTCCTTCAGGTCCCGCTTGAGTATGTCCTCGCGGGTCTGGCAGCCGTTGTGGTCGGTGTCGGTCCAGCCCTTGCCGAACTGGTCCCGGGTGTAGCCGGTCTTCGGTGCGCGCCCCTTGACGGGGAGCGTGTCCACCGCGGCGAGCGCGGAACCCGCCGCCCCCTTGGGGCCTGGGGCACCGCTCTTGCCGGTGCCCGCGTCACCCCCGCAGCCGGTGAGGACGAGGGAGGCCGTGAGCGCGGTCACGGGCAGGGCAATTCGGTACATACGCATCAAGGCGGGCCGTCCTGGCAGCAGTTGGCGGAACCTCGCAATCGTAGGTACTCCTACCCGGCCCGCCCCGGGTCAACGGTCCCGAAAGGGACAGCCCTCCGCCCTTGATCGCCCCGGCTCGACCGGCGCACGGGCCCGGGCGCGGGCCCCCGCCGGCAGGCGCCGGAGCACCGGACGCGCCGCACGCGCCGGACACGCACAGGGCGGGCGGCGCCCGTCGGCGCCGCCCGCCCTCAGCCCGTACGCCTACCGCTCAGGACCCCAGGATCGTGGTGAGGAACTCGCCGGTCCAGGCGAGCAGTTCGCGGCCGACGACCGGCTTGCCGCCGATCTTTCCGGCGGTCGGGCGCGGCACCAGGATCTGCCGGGCCGGCGCCTTGATGACCGTACGGGGGTAGAGCCGCTTGAGGCGCAGCTCCTGCGACTCCCTCAACTCCACCGGTGCGAAACGGATGTTGGGACCCTGGAGCACGATCTCACCGACTCCGCAGGCGCGGGCCAGCATGCGCAGACCGGCCACCAGAAGCAGGTTCTCGACCGGCTCGGGCAGCTTGCCGTACCGGTCGGTGAGCTCCTCGCGGACCGCCTTGACGTCCTCCTCGGAGTTGGCCGAGGCGATCGCCCGATAGGCCTGGAGCCGCAGCCGCTCGCCCGGCGCGTAGTCGTGCGGGACGTGCGCGTCGACCGGCAGCTCGATCTTGACCTCCAGCGGCGCCTCCTCCAGCTCGCCGCCCTCCATCTGCGCCCGGTAGTCGGCGACGGCCTCGCCGACCATGCGCACGTACAGGTCGAAGCCGACACCCGCGATGTGCCCGGACTGCTCGCCGCCGAGCAGGTTGCCCGCGCCGCGGATCTCCAGGTCCTTCATCGCCACGTACATGCCCGCGCCCATCTCGGTGTGCTGGGCGATGGTGGCGAGCCGCTCGTGCGCGGTCTCCGTCAGCGGCTTCTCCGGCGGGTACAGGAAGTAGGCGTAGCCGCGGTCGCGGCCGCGGCCGACCCGGCCGCGCAGCTGGTGCAGCTGGGAGAGGCCGAAGTTGTCGCCGCGCTCGACGATGAGGGTGTTCGCGTTGGAGATGTCGATGCCGGACTCGACGATCGTCGTCGAGACCAGCACGTCGAACTTCTTCTCCCAGAAGTCGACCACGACCTGTTCCAGCTGGCTCTCGCCCATCTGACCGTGCGCGATCTGGATGCGCGCCTCCGGCACGATCTCGCGCAGCCGGGCAGCCGCCCGGTCGATGGACTCGACCCGGTTGTGGATGTAGAAGACCTGGCCCTCGCGCAGCAGTTCACGCCGGACGGCCGCGCCGATCTGCTTCTCCTCGTACGGCCCGACGAAGGTGAGAACCGGGTGGCGCTCCTCCGGCGGGGTGGTGATCGTCGACATCTCGCGGATGCCGGTCACGGCCATTTCGAGCGTACGGGGGATGGGCGTCGCGGACATCGTCAGCACGTCCACGTTGGCACGGAGCTTCTTCAGCTGCTCCTTGTGCTCGACGCCGAAGCGCTGCTCCTCGTCCACGATGACCAGGCCCAGGTCCTTGAACTTGGTCTCGGAGGAGAACAGGCGGTGCGTGCCGATGACGAGGTCGACCGAGCCGTCCTTGAGGCCCTCAAGGGTCGCCTTCGCCTCGGTGTCGGTCTGGAACCGGCTCAACGCCCTCACGTTGACCGGGAATTGGGCGTACCGCTCGGTGAAGGTGCCGAAGTGCTGCTGGACCAGGAGCGTGGTGGGCACGAGGACGGCGACCTGCTTGCCGTCCTGGACGGCCTTGAACGCGGCGCGCACCGCGATCTCGGTCTTGCCGTAGCCGACGTCGCCGCAGATCAGCCGGTCCATCGGGACCGTCTTCTCCATGTCCTCCTTGACCTCGGCGATCGTGGACAACTGGTCGGGGGTCTCCGCGTACGGGAACGCGTCCTCCAGCTCGCGCTGCCAGGGGGTGTCGGCGCCGAAGGCGTGGCCGGGCGCGGCCATGCGCGCGCTGTACAGCCGGATCAGGTCGGCGGCGATCTCCTTGACGGCCTTCTTCGCGCGCGCCTTGGTCTTGGTCCAGTCGGCGCCGCCGAGCCGGTGCAGCGTCGGGGCCTCGCCGCCGACGTACTTGGTGACCTGCTCCAGCTGGTCGGTGGGGATGTAGAGCCGGTCGCCGGGCTGGCCGCGCTTGGCGGGCGCGTACTCGACGAGCAGGTACTCGCGGGTCGCGTTCTGCACGGTGCGCTGCACCATCTCGATGTAGCGGCCCACGCCGTGCTGCTCGTGCACGATGTAGTCGCCCACCTCCAGGGTGAGCGGGTCGATGGTCTTGCGGCGGCGGGCCGGCATCCGGCCGAGGTCCTTGGTGGCGGAGCGCTGGCCGGTGAGGTCGGTCTCGGTCAGGACGGCCAGCTTGAGCGCGGGGTCGATGAAACCGAAGTCGATGGCGCCGCACGTCACATGGACGACGGAGGGGACCAGCTCGTCCAGTTCCGCGTCGAGCCGGGCCGCGATGCCCTCGCCGCCGAGCACCTCGACGGTGCGCGAGGCCGGGCCGTGCCCCGCCGTCACGTACACGGCGCGCCAGCCGTCGGCGAGCCACTGCTTGGTGTCGGCGAGCGCGCGCTGGGTGTCGCCCCGGTACGTCTCGGGCGCGTGCATGCCGAGCTTGAGGGTCTCGTCGTCGAAATCGGCCTCGTCGGCGGCGAACGGGGACACCGACCACCACATCATGCCGAGCTCGCGGGCCCGGTCGCGGACGTCGGCGATGCCCCACAGCGAGGCGGCGTCCACGTCGATGGGCGCCCGGCCTCCGTCCGCGCTGGCCGCCCAGGACGCCTGGAGGAACTCCTGGCTGGTGGCGACCAGGTCCGCGGCCCTGGTCCGCACCCGCTCGGGGTCGCAGACCACGGCCATCGACCCCTTGGGCAGCACGTCGATGAGCAGTTCCATCTCGTCGACGAGGACGGGGGCGAGGGACTCCATGCCCTCCACCGCGATGCCCTCGGCGATCTTCCCGAGCAGCTCGCCGAGCTCGGGGTGCTGCTCGGCTAGGGCGGCGGCGCGGGTGCGCACGTCGTCGGTGAGCAGCAGCTCGCGGCAGGGCGGCGCCCACAGGCCGTGCTCGGCGACTTCGAGGGAGCGCTGGTCGGCGACCTTGAAGTAGCGGATCTCCTCGACGTCGTCGCCCCAGAACTCGACGCGCAGCGGGTGTTCCTCGGTCGGCGGGAACACGTCCAGGATGCCACCGCGGACAGCGAACTCCCCGCGCTTCTCCACGAGTTCGACCCGGGCGTACGCGGCGGCGGCGAGCCCCTCGACGACCTCGCCGAGGTCCGCGCTCTGCCCGGTGCGCAGCGCCACGGGGACGAGCTCCCCGAGCCCCTTGACCTGCGGCTGGAGTACGGAACGGATCGGCGCGACGACGATGCTGACCGGCCCGGCCGACGGGTCGTCCTTGCTGGGGTGGGTCAGGCGGCGCAGCACGGCGAGGCGGCGGCCCACGGTGTCGCTGCGCGGCGAGAGGCGCTCGTGCGGCAGCGTCTCCCAGGACGGGTACTCGGCGATCTCCTCGGCGGGCAGCATCGCGCGCAGGGCGGCGGCCAGGTCCTCGGCCTCGCGGCCGGTGGCGGTCACCGCGAGCACGGGGCGGCCGGCCTCACGGGCGAGGGCGGCGATCGCGAAGGGCCGGGCGGCCGGGGGGCCGACCAGGTCGACGTGCATCCGGTGGCCGTCGGTGGCGGCCTTCACCGCTTCGGCGAGCGCGGGGTCTCGTACGACGGCGTTCAGCAGACCGTGCAGGCTCATGAAGGGCTTCCATCCCGGGGAGTGGGCAACGCGAACCGCCCGACACGTCGTACGGGCCGGGGTCTCCCAGCGTACGACGCCCCGACCCCCCTCGCCCCCGGGATACCCCGGGCCCCCTCAGCCCCGGGCCCCCGGGCCCCCCGGCCCCGCACCCCTGGAAACCCGCCTTCGTCCGCGGACCGCCGGGCCCGCCGCGCGGTTCCCCGCGCCCCTGTAGGTGACCCGGCGCCCCCTCGGCCCCGCGCCCACCGCGGCGGAGCCACGCGCACGCCACAGCCCCGCACCCCTGTGGGCGACCCCGCGTGCCTCGGTGCCGGCCGATGCGGGCACGTTCAGCCCTTCAGGCACGAACGGGGGGCTGGGGGCGGAGCCCCCAGGGGAGGCCGGCGCTGGGGGCTGGGAGAAAGTTGGGGGCAGGTGTCAACCGAGCGCGGCACCGGGGGCGTATACCCCGTGAGACCTATCCAGCCACAGGAGCCGCATTGACCGACGCCGAGTTCGAGGAGTTCTACGCGCACTCCGTGAAACCGCTGGTCGGCCAGGTGTACCTGATGACCGGCGACCTCCACGAGGCCCAGGACGTGGTCCAGGAGGCCTTCGTCCGGGCCTGGGGCCGCCGAGGCCGCCTGGACACCGGCGCCGGCCCCGAGGCCTGGGTCCGCACGGTCGCCTGGCGCCTCGCCGTGAGCCGCTGGCGCAGGGGCCGCCGCGCCGCCGATGCCTGGCGGCGCCACAGCCGTGCGCACACGGCCGAGGCCCCCGCCCCCGACCCCGGCACGGTCGCCCTCGTCGACGCCCTGCGCGGGCTCTCCGACCGCCAGCGCCGCGTCGCCGTCCTGCACTACGTGTGCGACCTGAGCGTGGACCAGGTCGCCCACGAGACCGGCATCTCCGCCGGCACCGTCAAGACGCACCTCTCACGCGCCCGCGCCGCCCTCGCGCCCCGTCTCCAGGAGGAGGAACACGGTGTCTGACCTCGACGGCGTACGCCGGGGCGACGAGCCCCTCGCCCGCGCCCTGAAGCTGGCCGCCGACACGGCCGGCCGCGCCATCCTGCCCGAACCCGCGGCCCTCGTGGCCGCCCGCGGGCTGCGGCGCCGGCGTCGCAACCTGGCCGCAGCCGCCGCCTGCGCGGTATGTCTGCTCGCCGGGTCCGGCACCGCGCTGGGCCTGCGGCTCCAGCAGAGCGGACCCGTGCCGCCCGCCTCCGTCCCCACCCCCGCCTACGGCTCGCCGTCCCCCGTGGAAAGCTCCGGCACCCCGACCTACAGCGCCACCCCGTCGGCCTCCCCGCCCTCCGGCTCGCCCACGCCCTCCTTCCCGCCCCGGCCCCCCTCGCCCTCCACCACCCCGACCGTTCCCACCACCCCCAACCGCTGACCCAAGGAGCCCCACCCGTGTCCGGAGTCCTCCTCTCCCTGCCCGAGACCACCACCGGGGAGGCGACGGCGACGAAAGGCCCGAGCAAGAACGGGCCGCCCAGGCCGCGAATACGCCGGCGGCCGGCCGCCGATCCCCATCTGCTGGCCGCCGCGCTCTTCGCCGCGTACACCGCGCTCAGCGTCCTGCGCTACCGGCGCATGGAGACCCTGTCCTGGGATCTGGGAATCTTCGAGCAGGTCGTCCGCGCCTACGCGCACTTCCAGGCGCCGGTCGCCGATCTCAAGGGGCCCGGCGCGAACGTCCTCGGGGACCACTTCAGCCCGGTGACCGCCCTGCTCGCCCCCGCCTACCGGCTGTTCCCCACGCCCGTCACCCTGCTCGTCGCCCAGTCCGCGCTCTTCGCCCTCGCCGCGATTCCCGTGGTCCGGGGCTCGGCCCGGCTGCTGGGGCGGGGGCCCGGGCTGGCGATCGGGGTCGCGTTCGGGCTCTCCTGGGGGATCCAGCGGGCCGCCGACTTCGACTTCCACGAGATCTGCTTCGCCGTCCCGCTGATCGCGTTCAGCCTGGAGGCGGTGCTGTGCGGTCGGTGGCGTGCGGCCCTCCTGTACGCGCTGCCCCTCGTCCTGGTGAAGGAGGACCTCGGCCTGACCGCGTCCGCGCTCGCCGTCGTCGTCGCCGTGCGCGCCCGCCGCGCCTCACCGCGCGCGGCGCGCTGGGCGCTCGTGGTGGCCGCGTTCGGTGCGGTGGCCGTCCTGGTCACGCTCACCCTCGTCATCCCGGCGTTCAACTCCACGGACAGCTACGACTACTGGAGCAAGATGCACGGCGGCGCGGGCCCGTTCGCCGCCTGGGACGTCAAGCTCTCCACCCTGCTGTGGACCCTGATCCCCACCACGGGCCTCCTCGCGCTGCGCTCCCCGCTGCTGCTCGCCGCGCTGCCCACCCTGGGCTGGCGCTTCCTGTCCTCGGACGACCACTACTGGTCGACCGACTGGCACTACAGCGCGGTCCTGATGCCGGTCCTCGCGCTCGCGCTGGCCGACGCGGTGGCCACCGCCCGCACCAGCCCGCGCCCCTGGCTGCGTACGTACGCCCGCAACCTGCCGGCCTGCACGGCCGCCGCGGCCCTCGCCCTGACGCCCTCGCTGCCGCTCGCGGCCCTGACCGCGTCGGCCACGTACCGCAAGAGCCCCCAAGTGGGCGCCGTGGAACGGCTGTTGGAGCGGATCCCGGACGGGGCCACCGTCGAGGCGGACATCGGGCCCATCGCCCGGCTCACCTCCCGCTGCCGGGTCTTCTGGGTGGGCGCCGCCCGCCCGGTGGTCCCGCGCTACATCGCGATCGACAACTCCGACGGCTGGGCGGGCGATCCCGTCCAGTACGCGACGACCCTGCACCCCGACGCCGAGTACTCGATCACCGGGGTGGCAGGGGGATACGTACTGCTCAAACTCCAGCCGGGGCAGGCGGATCGGCAGCCCTAGCCGTCGGCGGCGATCGCGTTCAGGACGTTCATCCGGCCCGCCCGGAAGGCGGGTATCAGGGCGGCGAACAGGCCCACGAACGCGGAGCCCACGAACACCGTGAGGATGGTCGGCCAGGGGATCTCCAGGACGCCCATGCCCTCCAGGGCCAGCAGCTTCTGTGCCGTGGTGCCCCAGCCGATGCCGAGCCCGAGGCCGAGCAGCGCCCCGAACAGGGCGATCACCACCGACTCCAGGCGGATCATCCGGCGCAGCTGCCGGCGCGAGAGGCCGATCGCCCGCAGCAGACCGATCTCCCGGGTCCGCTCGACCACCGACAGGGCCAGGGTGTTCACCACACCGAGCACCGCCACGATGATCGCGAGGGCCAGCAGCCCGTACACGATGTTCAGGAGCCGGCCGATCTGGTCCTTCAGGTCCTTCTTGAAGTCCGTCTGGTTCTGCACCTTGTACTGCGGATAGGCCTTCAGCGACTCCTTCAGGGAGGCATAGGCGTCCTTGGCCCTCCCGTCGTCGGCCTTGGCGAACATCAGCAGGTTCTTCGGCATCCTGTCGGCCGGCACGTACTGCTCGACGGTCGTGATGCTGGTGTACATCGCGCCCTTGTCGACGTTGGTGTCGTCCGAGGTGATCGCCGCGACCTTCAGCCCGGCGGTGGTACCGCCCTTGAAGGCGACGGTCATCGTGTCGCCGACCTTGATCCCGTGTTCCTTGGCGTAGGCGTCGCCGACCGACATCGCGCCCCTGCCGTACGCCGCCGACAGGTCACCGGCGACGGTCTTGCGCCGCAGGTCGTCCTGGTAGGTGGGGTCGGCGGCGGTGACCTGGCCGTTCTGCGCCTTGCCGTCGGGAGCGGTCAGTCTGGCGTCCACCGACTTGTAGTTGGTGACGTGCGAGATGCCCGGGGCCTTCTTGATCGCGTCGGCGGCCTGCGGCACGATCGGCTGGCCGGCGCCGGAGGAGACGATGAAGTCCGCGCCGACCGACTTGTCGAGCTCGCTGGTGGCCGAGGCGACCATCGAGGAGCCGACCACCGACAGGCAGGCCACCAGGGCGAGCCCGATCATCAGGGCGGCGCCCGTCGCCCCCGTACGCCGCGGGTTGCGCAGCGCGTTGCGCTCGGCCATCCGCCCCACGGGACCGAACATCCGCAGCACCAGCGCGCTGATCACCCGCACCACGAGGCCCGCGAGCAGCGGCCCGACGACGACGAAGCCGATCAGGGTGAGCACGACACCGAGGCCGAGCAGGCCCGAACCGGCCGCCGCCTTCGAGGAGTTGGCGGCGGCGAACAGGGCCGCGGTGCCGGCGCCGGTCAGGACCAGGCCGATGGTGGCCCGGATCGCTCCGGCCTTGCCGTCGGCGGGGGTGCCGGCATCGCGCAGGGCGGCCATCGGCGAGACCTTCCCGGCGCGGCGGGCCGGAACATAGGCGGCGACGACGGTCACCACGACACCGAGGATCAGGCCGATGACGGGGGTCGTCCACTTGACGGTGAGGTCACCGGTCGACAGGTCCATGCCGATGGAGCTCATCAGCTTCATCAGGCCGACCGCGAGGCCCACTCCCGCACCGACCCCGAGGACCGAGCCGAACACGCCGAGCAGCAGGGCCTCCACGAGCACCGAGCGGTTGACCTGCTTGCGGCTGGAGCCGATGGCGCGCATCAGGCCGATCTCGCGGGTCCGCTGGGCGACCAGCATCGAGAACGTGTTGATGATGAGGAAGATGCCGACGACGAAGGCGATCCCGGCGAAGCCGAGCATGGCGTACTTCATCACGTCGAGGAACGAGCCGACGCCGGCGCGGCCCGCGTCCGCCGCCTCCTTCGCCGTCTGGAGCTTGTAGGAGCCCGAACCGAGCGCGGCCGCCACGTCCTGCTTGAGCCCGGCGTCGCTGACGCCGTTCGCGGCGGTGACGTCGATCTGGGTGAACACGCCGCTCGCGCCCAGGAGTTCACGCTGGGCGGTCGGGGTGTCGAAGTAGACGACGGCCGCGCCGGGGTTGGTCACCTTGAAGGTGGCGATACCGGTGATCTTCGCGGTGAAGTCGCCGGTGACGGCGATGGTGCGCAGCTCGTCGCCGAGCTTGAGATGGTGCTTGCCGGCGGTGTCGGCGTCGACCATCATCTCGGTCGGCCCGCGCGGGGCACGGCCGGAGGTGATCTCCATCGCCTTGAGGCTGTTCTCCGTCCAGTTGCCGGCGATGGTCGGCGCGCCGGTGCTGGAGCCCATGTTCTCGTTCTTGGCGTTGACGACCGTGACGCCGGTGCTGCCGATCGCGCCCGCGGCCGTGCGCACGCCGGGCACCTTGGCGACCTTGTCGACGAGCGAGGCGGGCAGCGCCTCGGGCTTGCCGGTCTGGGAG
Source organism: Streptomyces sp. NPDC006691 (assembly GCF_042869955.1). NCBI lineage: Bacteria > Bacillati > Actinomycetota > Actinomycetes > Kitasatosporales > Streptomycetaceae > Streptomyces > Streptomyces sp. NPDC006691. Next base: position 132,336 of record NZ_JBIAGW010000015.1, on the reverse strand, counting down.
GTGGTGCCGTCGCCGGAGGCCGACTTGGGGCTGACCGTCACATCGGCCGAGGTCGCCGCGAACAGCTTGTCGAAGGTGGTGTTCATGGTGTCGGTGAGGACGAGCGTGCCGCACACGAACGCCACCGACAGCAGGACCGCGACGGCCGAGAGCGCCATCCGCCCCTTGTGCGCGAGGAAGTTGCGCAGCGAGGTCTTGAGCACGCTCATGACGTACGCTCCCGCGCGTCGACGTCGGAGGTCTGGGGCTGTCCCCCGGAAAAGCGCAGCATGCGGTCGAGGACCGCTTCGGCGGTCGGGCGGAACATCTCGTCCACGATGCGGCCGTCGGCCAGGTAGAGCACCCGGTCCGCATAGGAGGCGGCCACCGCGTCGTGGGTGACCATCACGATGGTCTGGCCCAGCTCGTCCACGGACCGGCGCAGGAAGCCCAGCACCTCGGCGCCCGCCCGCGAGTCCAGGTTTCCGGTCGGCTCGTCACCGAAGATGATCTCCGGCCGGGCCGCCAACGCCCGTGCCACGGCGACGCGTTGCTGCTGTCCGCCGGAGAGCTGGGTGGGCCGGTGCCCCAGCCGCCCGGCCAGGCCCACCGTCTCCACCACGCGCTCCAGCCACCGCGCGTCGGGCCTGCGGCCCGCGATGTCCATCGGCAGCGTGATGTTCTCCAGGGCGTTCAGCGTCGGCAGCAGGTTGAACGCCTGGAAGATGAAACCGATCCGGTCCCGGCGCAGCTGCGTCAGCTTCTTGTCCTTGAGCCCGGTGATCTCGGTCTCGTCCAGATGGATCTGGCCGCTCGTCACCGTGTCGAGGCCGGCCAGGCAGTGCATCAGCGTGGACTTGCCGGAACCCGACGGGCCCATGATCGCGGTGAACTGCCCCCGGGCGATGTCCACGTCGACCCGGTCCAGGGCCACCACCCGGGTCTCCCCCGACCCGTACGCCTTCACGACCTGGCGCGCCCGTGCCGCGACCGCCGCACGCCCTCCTCCAGTGCCCCCGTGTCGAGGAATGGTCACAGCCGTGGTCACGGTGGTTCTCCTAGGTCTCATGCAGCCGGTCGCCCGCCAGTGCGGGCGCCCCCTTCGGCTTCGAACCAAGGTAGGGAACGGGCCCCTCCCGCCACCTCCTCCGCCGGGACGAACAGGCCCTCCCCCCACGTAGGGCCCGCCCCCTAGGGGTCTCCACCCCGAGGACCACTACGTGTCAGGGCCCCTCCACCCCTGCCGCCGCTCCGGCCCCCAGTGAGAAGGTGGGGCCCCCAGATGCATGCACAGTGAAGGGATCTCGGTGAGCGTCTCCGGCGGAACACCCCACACCGAAGCGATACCCGGCGCGGCGCCCGCCGCCGCTCCGCGCGGGCGCGGCCCGGTCGTCGCGGCCCTCATGATGGGCATGGCCCTGGCCGCCCTCGACGGCACCATCGTCTCGACGGCCGTGCCCCAGATCGTCGGCGACCTCGGCGGGTTCGCCGTCTTCTCCTGGCTGTTCAGCGGCTATCTGCTCGCCGTGACCGTCACCCTGCCCGTCTACGGCAAACTCTCCGACACCTTCGGCCGCAAGCCCGTCCTCGTCGTCGGCGTCATCGTCTTCCTCGCCGGCTCCGTCCTGTGCGCGTTCGCCTGGAACATGGCCGCGCTCATCGCGTTCCGCATCGTCCAGGGCCTCGGCGGCGGCGCGCTCCAGGGAACCGTCCAGACCATCGCCGCCGACCTGTACCCACTGAAGGAACGCCCCAAGATCCAGGCCAAGTTGTCCACCGTGTGGGCGACCTCGGCCGTCGCGGGCCCCGCCCTCGGCGGACTCCTCGCCTCCTACGCGGACTGGCGCTGGATCTTCCTCATCAACGTGCCCGTCGGCGCCGTCGCCCTCTACCTCGTCATCCGGTACTTCATCGAACCCGCCCGCGAGGCGCCCGCCGCCCGGCCCCGCATCGACTGGGCCGGCGCCCTGTGCGTCTTCGCCACCGGCGCCCTGCTGCTCACCGCGCTCGTCCAGGGCGGCGTCGCCTGGCCCTGGCTCTCGGCGCCCTCGCTCGCCCTGCTCGCGGGCAGTGCCGCGTGCGCCGCCCTCACCGTGTTCGTGGAACGCCGGGCCGCCGAACCCGTCATACCCGGCTGGGTGTGGCGCCGGCGCACCATCGCCGCCGTCAACCTGGCACTCGGCGGGCTCGGCCTCCTCATGGTCGCCCCCACCGTGTTCCTGCCCACCTACGCCCAGTCGGTGCTCGGCCTCAACCCGACCGCCGCCGGGTTCGTCCTGTCCGTGATGACCCTGAGCTGGCCGCTCTCGGCCGCCCTTTCCAGCCGCGTCTACAACCGCATCGGCTTCCGCAACTCCGCGATCACCGGCATCGCGCTCGCCGCCCTGATCCTGGCCGCCTTCCCGCTGCTGCCGTTCCCCGGCCACGCCTGGCAGCCCGCCCTGCTGATGCTGCTGCTCGGCGGCGCGCTCGGCCTGTTCCAGCTTCCGCTGATCGTCGGCGTCCAGTCGACCGTGGGCTGGGCCGAGCGCGGCACCACCACCGCGTCCGTCCTGTTCTGCCGCCAGGTCGGCCAGTCGGTCGGCGCGGCCCTGTTCGGCGCCATCGCCAACGCCACCCTCGCCGCCCGCCTGGCCCATGCCCCCATGCCCGGCCTGCCCGGCGACCTCGACTCCGTCTCGCGCGCCCTGCACCACCCGGCGTCCCTCACCGCGGCTGCCGCCGACTACCTGCGCCGGGCGGTCGCGAGCGCGGTCGACCACGTCTACCTCGGCGCCGCGATCGCGGCCGTCCTGTCCCTGCTCGTCCTGGTGTTCCTCGCCCCGCGCCGCTTCCCCGTCCTCACGGACCCCACCCCCACAAAGGACTGAACTCCCGCACGGACAGGGCGAGTTGACCGTCAGCTCTCGCTCTCCGGGGGGCGTCCGGTGAGGGTGGCCAGGCTGTTGCGCACATGCGTCATGTGCGCCTGCACCTCCTCGCGGGCGGCGGTGTGCTCGCGCAGCACCCGGTCCGTCTCGGCCGCGATCCGGTCCTCATGCGCCCGCGCCCCCGCCACCAGCTCGGCGGCCCGCGCCTCCGCGTCCTCCTGACCGCGGTGCGCGTTCTCCTCCACCTCGGCGAACACCCGCCGCGCCTCGTCGAGACCCGCCTGCGCGACCGCCGTCAGCTCGGCGATCCTCGCGTCCAACTCCGCCTCGCGCGCGGCCCGTTCACGCTCGTCCGCGGCCAGCGCCTCGGCCCGCTCCTGGTCCTGCCCGGCCAGATACGCCTCGCAGCGCCTGCGCATCCCGTCCAGGTCACCGGCCGCCTCCTCGCGGCGCTCCTTGGCCTCGGTACGGGCCGCCAGACGCAGCTCGTCCGCCGCGGTACGGGCCGCGAGCAGGGTCCGCCGCACCCGCTCCTCGGCCTCCGCGAGCAGCGCCTCGCTCCGCGTCCGCGCCGCCTCCCGCAGCGCCCGGCCCGCCTCCTCGGCGGCCAGGACGTCCGCGGCGGCCGCCTCCTCGGCACCGGCCCGCACCGCGTCGGCCTCATCGACCGTCAGCGCGAACAGCGAGGAGGCCCGGCCGCCGAGCACCTCGTACGTCTGCGGGGCGAGCGCGCCGACCTGCTCGGCGAGGGCCGCCGCCTGGGCGCCCATCTGCTTGGCGAGGACGGTGAGCCGGGCCGCCCGCTCCCACGCCGCGTCCCGCTCCTGCGACAGCCGGGCCAGGGTGCGGTCGACCTGATCCGTACGGTAGCCGCGGCCCCGGCCCACCCCGAACGGCTGCGCCGCCGGCGGCAACGATGCTGCGCTCATCCCTGAAGCCTCTCTCCCGCACCCACTGGCGCCCGGTACGCGTTCTGGCTGCCCGGCGCTCATCCTGGCCGATCGAAGCGAAATGGTCATAACGCGACACTCCGCCCACACGGCACGGTCAAGGATGCGTCAATCGGCGCCAGAACCCGGAATCACCCGGGTGCCAGCCCCATCACACGCCGAAGGCGCCCACCGCGACCCGCACGGTGAGCGCCCCGGCACAGCGAAGGCGACGCGAAGGCGACGCGAAGGCGACGCGAAGGCGACGCGAAGGCGCCGCGAAGGCGCCGCTCAGAGCAGCCCGTCCCACATCTGCTCAAGGAGCACCGACCACCAGCTCTCCGGCGACGCCAGCGCCGCCGGGTCGAGGGCCGCGAGCTGCGCCTGGAAGTCGACCGTCCAGCGGCCCGCCTGCTCCGGGTTGAGCCCGAACCGCAGCCGCCACATCCGGCCGAGCAGCGCGAGCGAGCGGGCGAACTCGGGCAGCCCCGAGTTCACGAACTGCGGCGGCACCGACTGCCCGCCCGGCCCCGCCTCCACCGGCACCGCCACGATGTTCGCGGTCCCGTACTGGACACAGATCGCCCGCCCGAAGTCGGAGCCCATCACCAGATATGAACCCGCGTCCGCCGCCGGCTGCACCCCGCGCTGCTGCGCGAGCTCGGCCAGCGTCGGCACCGGCTGCCCCGGCACGGCCTGCGCCCAGAAGAACGGCCCGAAGTCCAGCGGCAGACCCGCCCACACCAGCGTGACCGCCACGACCTCCGGCACGCCCTGCCGCGACACCGCACGCTGGTCGAAGCGGAACACGCCCTGCGGACCGAACGCACCCGCCAGCTCGTGGGCCACGCCCTCCGGCGGCAGCGGAGGCACCGGCTGCACCGCCGGGATCGGCGCCCGCACCGGCTGGGGCCGGGCCGGACCATCCGCGACCTGCGCCAACTCGCCCTGGTGGGTGAGCAGATGCTGGACGCCCTGGCGGCGCGAGCCATGGTCCTTGCCGTACGGGGCGACGTGCGTGATCCGCACCTGCGGCCACTGCTCGCGGATCATCCGCGCACAGTAACCACCCGGCAGCTCGCACGACTCCAGCTCCGTGTGCAGTTCGAGCACATGGTCGGCGGGCACGTTCATCGCCCGCAGCTCGTGGAAGATCTGCCACTCCGGGTGCGCGGTACCGGGCGCCGAACGGCGGATGAGCTGCTGCTCGGAACCGTCGGGCGCGCGGTAGCGCAGCACCGCCTGATAGCCGGGGCCGACCGTCGGCAGCCCCGCCGGGGGCTGCTGCGGATACCCGTACGCGGGCGGCGCCTGCGGCCCGGGACCGCCGGGCGGCATCCCGGGGGGACCCGGCGGCATGGGCGCACCGGGACCGCCGGGGCCCATCTGGCCGGGCCCCGTCTGCGCGGGCCCCGCCAGCATCGTCGCGGCGTGGTGCACCCCACCGGGGGGCGTACCACCGGGCGCACCCGGAGGACCGGGCGGCAGCGGCGCACCGGGACCACCGAGACCGCCAGGACTTCCCGGCGGACCAGGAGGCAGCGGCGCACCCGGGCCGCCCTGACCCGACGGACCCACGTGATGCGGATCCGCGAACATCGTCGCGGCCTGATGCACCCCGCCCGGGGGCGTACCACCGGGCGCACCCGGAGGACCGGGCGGCAGCGGCGCACCGGGAGCACCCGGGCCACCCGGACTTCCCGGCGGACCAGGAGGCAGCGGCGCACCCGGGCCGCCCTGACCCGACGGACCTACGTGATGCGGGTCCGCGAACATCGTCGCGGCGTGGTGCACCCCGCCCTGCGCGGGCGGCGGCGCCGGCGTCTGAGGGGCGGCAGGACCCTGCCCCTCGGGGCCGAGCTGCGAGACCAACTGTGTCGGCAGGTAACCACCCGCCGGACCACCCGGCGGCGGAGTCGAACCCGGAGCCGGAGGAGGCACCGGCGCACCCGGGCGGGCACCCGGAGTGCCGGGTGCGCCGGGCGGGGGCGGAACAGTCGAGCCCCCGACTCGTGCGGCACGCGCACCCGGGGGCGGCCCAACAGCCTTGCTGGTGGCGGCATCCGCGATGTCCCCGACGCCGTCCGGCGCCGAAGGACCCGTCGGCGCGGCCGGAGCGGCCGGAGCCACCGGCGGCGGAGTGGCACCCCGCGGCGGCGCGGCCTGCGGGTCGTACGCGGGCGCGAGCGCCGTCGGCGGAAGCTGGCTGCCGCCCGCCATCAACGCCGTCTTCGCCTCGGGCAGCGCCCTCGGCGGCGCCTCGTCCTCGCCGTCCACACCGGAGAGCGGAGGCGCGAACACCGTCGCCGGAAGCGGCACCGAACCGTCGTCGGACCCGGCGTTGGTGTCCGTCCCGGCCCACGGCGTGGCCCCGGCCGGAGCGCCGGCGCCCGAGCCGGATACGGAACCGGAGGCGGAGGCGGGCGCGGAACCGGAAGCGGGCGCGGAACCCGAACCAGACCCGGAGCCCGAGTCGGAACCAGAGCCCGAGTCGGAACCAGAGCCCGAGTCGGAGCCGGAGCCCGAGTCGGAACCCGACGTGGAACCCTCGCCCCGCCGGTCCGGAATGCCCAGCTTGTCCGCCGCCTCCTGGAGCCACTCCGGCGGACTGAGCAGGAACGACGTCTGGTTCAGGTCGATCCGGGCCGGCGGCTCCGGCACGGGCGGCGCGTCCTCGGGAACCCCGTACTCCTCCTCGTACCGCCGGATCACCTCACCCACCGGCAACCCCGGCCACAGCGTCGCCTCGCCGCTGTCCCGGGCGATCACCAGGCGCTGCGCACCGCCGCCGCCCGAAGGCCCGTTCTCGCGGTCCTCCGCCCACACCACGAAACCCAGCTCGAACTCCCGCACCCGCACCTCACGGTGCTGATACGCGGGCACATCGCCGTTGATCCACTCTTCGGCACGCTCCTGCGCCTGAGCGAAAGTCACCATCGGCCGGCTCACTCCCCTACCGAGGTCGTCTCGACGGCACGCGCGAAGCCACCGTCCACCATCAGGTTCGCCACGGTCTCCAGCTCCGGCGGATTGCCCGCGAGCCGCCCGAGGAACGCGTCGAAGTCCTCACCACAGGGCAGCAGCAGACGCTCCACCCGCTCGTTCACGCTCAACCCGTCCTGATCCCGCGCGTCGTCGTAAGCGCAGAACCACACCGAACCGACCGCCGAACCCTTCACCTTCACCGCGAGGATCCCGCCCTGCACGAAGGCGACACCCAGATAGTCCTTGGTGAGGTGGTCCCGCAAACACTTGTTGACGTAGACGAGATCGTTGACCGCCGCCTCGTCCCGCACCGTGAAGAACGGCTGGTCCACCAGAAGACCCAGCTCCGCGTCGAGCGCCGCACCCACCGGGGCACAACCCCCCGCCGCCTTCAGGAACGACCGGTAGGCGCCCGGCAGGCGGTACCCCAAGTCCTCCTCCACACCCAGGAGTTGGGACTCCGTCACCGACACCGAGCCCTTCGGCAGCCCGAAGTGCGCCGGCCGCGTCTCCTGCAACGGCCGCGTACCGCGCTTGTCGTGCTCGACCCGCGCCGTCGCCAGACCGCCGTAATGCCGCAACAGGGCCTTCACCTCCACCGGCACCAGTTCGAGGCGACGGCCGCCGGGCACGTGGTGCCACGTCCAGCCGTGCGGCGTCGCCACCGGCGCCACCGTGTCCCACAACTCGTGCCCCGCGGCGGCCAGCGCCGCGTTCGCCGACACATAGTCGGTCAGCCGGAGCTCATCCACCCCGAACCCCTCGGGCGGCTCCGCGATCTCCGCCGCCGCACGCGCGTACGCCGAGAAGACCGGGAAACCGTTCTCGTCCACCCGCACCCCCCTGGGATGCCGGGAGGCGCGGACCGGATCCGGGAAGTGCACGACCTGCCCGGCATAGGCCGCGTTCGGTGGCGCGGCATGCTGCCCGAGCCGACCTGTCGTCATGGCGGTTGCCCCCTGCTGCGTGCTCCTGCGTCTGGCTGGTGGGACCAGACTATGCGGTGCCGCAATACCGCCGACCGGCCCCGCGACCGGCCCCGCATTCGGTCACCAACCGTCACCCGCATATCACCCTGCGCCCGCGACGCGCGGCTTATCACGCCCCAGCTTCCGTATCAGCGCCCCTATTTGGCAGGCTGTCCCCGCAACTCGGGGGCGCTGACACGTGCGGCGAAAGCCGCCGCCAGTGGGAGGAACACCGCACCATGCACACCGCACCAGGCGAAACATCCGCAACCAGCGCGATAAACACCGTAAAAGAGACACCCGGCGACCCGCGCCTTCACTGGAGCGCCACCCCCGGCACCGCCGTGCCCTTACTGAGACACCGCCGCGACGGCATCCTCCCCGCCATCGCCGCCGCCCTCTCCGTCCGCGGCGAAACCCTCACCTGCACCGCGGGCAAGGGCGAACAGCCGCCCGCCCTGCACTCCCTCGTCCAGGACTACCTGGACACCCTCACCAGCGGCCAGCGCGAACGCTTCACCGGCCGCTGCCCCGAAGCGATCCTGCTCTCCCGACACCTGACCGCCGTCGAGACCGCACGCTCCAAACGCGCCCAGCGCAAACCCCTCACCCACGGCGAAGCCCGCCGCGCACTCAAACACGCCAAACTCACCGCCCGCCGCATACGCGAGGACGGCGACCCCCTCCACGGCAGCTACGCCCCGCCCTGCCGCTCCTGCGCCGCGCTGCTCGACCACTTCGGCGTCCGCAGCGTCGAACCCTGAGCCGGCCGCCCCGCCGAACTCGCGGCTCTGACCCACCCCGCCCCGCCGAACTCACGGCCCCGACCCAACCCCACGCCCCCGAACTCACGGAAAGACCGCGGCCGATGCCGGACGTCTCCACCACCCGCTTCCCCGTCCCCGTCGACGCCGCCCTGCGCACCGCCGGCTGGCAGCCCGGGCGCTGGGACATCCGCCAGGCCGAAGCCTGGGCCGACGTCCTGCGCGCCCACACCTCCCCCGCCGGCCACCGCCACACCGTCTTCCCCGCCGCCGTCGAAGCCTGGGCCGAATTCGGCGGCCTGCGCCTCACCGCCCCCGGACCCGGCCGCCGCAACGCGCCCGCCGCCCTGCGCTTCGACCCCCTCGCCGGGCTCCACCTCGCCCGCACCCTCGCCGACCTCGGCCGCGCCCTCGAAACCGACATCGCCCCGCTCGGCGAAGAAGGCGACCAGCAGGCCGTGCTGGCCATCGACGCCCAAGGCCGCGTGTACTCCCTCGACCACACCGGCGACTGGTACCTCGGCCCCGACATCGACCACGCCCTCAACACCCTGGTCACCGGCACCCAGCCCATCCGCCTCACCTCGGGCTGACCCCGACCCGGCACGGCTGCCCCCGACCAGGCGGGCCGGCCTCCCCCACCCCACGGCCGTGCGTCGCCGATCGCGCAGTTCTCCGCGCCCCTGTGGGCGACCCGCCGCCCGGGTCACGGGCTACGGGCTACGGGGCCACCGGGGCCCGGTCGGGAAGCACCGCCGACACCCGGAACCCGCCCGCATCCGTCGTACCCGACACGAAGACGCCACCCAGCGCCTTCACCCGCTCCCGCATCCCCACCAGACCATTGCCCCCACTGGGCAACCCCGCATCCGCCGTGACACCGTCCGCCGGACCGTTCTCCACCTGCATCGCCACCTCGGCCTCCCGCCGGGCAAGACGCACCATCACCTTCGCGCCCGCCGCATGCTTGTGGACGTTGGTCAACGCCTCCTGCACCACCCGGTACGCGGTCTGCTCCACCAGCGCGTCATAGTCACGCACCTCCCCCTGCACCATCAGCTCCACCACCATCCCGGCCTCCCGGGACTGCCCCACCAGAGCCTCGATGTCCGCGAGGCAAGGCCCCTCCTCCGCGGCCGCCGCCGCGGCCGCCGCGGCCGCCCCCACCGCGGCCAGCGGCACCGGATCCACCCGCACCGCCACCGGCGGCTGATCCGCCGCGCGCAGCACCCCGAGCATCTCCCGCAGCTCCGTCAACGCCTGCCGGCCCATGTCACCGACCAGCGCCGCGTTCTTCACCGCCTTCTCCGGATCCTTGCGCGCCACCGCCTGCAACGCCGCCGCGTGCACCACCATCAGCGACACCCGGTGCGCCACCACGTCGTGCATCTCCCGGGCGATCCGCGTCCGCTCCTCCGTACGCGCCCACTCCGCCCGCTCCTCGGCCCGGTCCGCGAGCAGCGACAACTCCCGCTCCAGCGAATCCGCCCGCTCCCGCAACGACTCCATCAACCGCCGCCGCGCCCCTATATACAGCCCGTACAGCAGCGGCGGACCCGTGATCCCGAGCGACATCACCGCCGACATCAGCGGCACGTACCAGTACCCCGGGTCGTAATCACCCCGCGCCACACTCTGGTGCAGCCGTACGAACGTGACGATGAACGTCCCCGCCACCGACATCCCCGCCAGCGCCGCCGTGATCCGGCGCGGCACCTCCGACGCGGCCAGTGTGTAGAGCCCCACCACGCTCAGCAGAAAACCCATGCTGGTCGGCGTCACCGCGATCGAGACAAGCACCACCGCGATCGGCCACCGACGCCGCAGCGCCAGCGAAGCCCCCGCCATCAGGCCGAGCACCATCCCGGCCGGCACGGGCAGCCCCGAGCCCCCCGCGAAACCCACACCCTCCAGCGCACACTCCAGCGCGGAGAACACCCCGAGCGAGACATCCAGCACCGCGCTGCGTCTGCGCTCCCACCACCACCAGCCACGGGAGGTCAACCCCGTGGCTTCCTGGTCAGCCCCCGTTGCGGTCATGGCTCCCAGACTACGGGCGGGCGCGAACGATTTTCCTATGGCTTTCGTCCCGCGCGCGCTGCACAGAATCTCCCCCAACACGCCGTGAAGCGGTACGAATCCTACGATCCGGTGAATCACCCGGACATTCGAGCGGGCGTCCGGACGCCGGACGAACGTGTCCGTATGACATCAGCCACACCCGGCAAGTACGCCGACTTCGAGGGCCTGCGGCGGCAGGCGATCGCGCTGCGGCGCGAGGGGCTCAGCCGCCGCCAGATCCGCGACCGCCTGTTCGTCGACAACAACGACCTCCTCAACCGCCTCCTGAACGGCGAGCCCGCCCCCGAGTGGACCAGGCGCCCCAACGCCAAGGACGACCTCCGCGACCGCGCGCGGGAGCTGCGCGCGCAAGGCATGACGTACGACGCGATCCAGGCCGAGCTCGGCTGCTCGAAGAGCTCCATATCGCTCTGGGTGCGGGACCTGCCGAAGCCGGCGCCGCGCTACACCGACGAAGAGCGGCGCGCCCTGATGAACGAGGGGCTCGCGCGCCTGCGCGCAGCTCAGGACGAGGAACGCCAAGCGACGAAAAGGGCGGCACGCGACGAGATCGGGCGGCTGTCCGAACGGGAGCTCTTCATGGTGGGCGTCGGGCTCTACTGGGCGGAGGGAGCCAAGGACAAGACGTATCGACGCACCGAGCAACTGCAGTTCATCAACAGCGACCCCGACGTGATCAAGATCTACCTGCGATGGCTGGAGCTACTGGGGGTCTCGCGCGAGCGGATGCGCTTCCGCGTCAGCATTCACGAGTCCGGAGACGTGGCCGGCGCCGAGCAGTTCTGGGCCGACCTGGCCGAAGTCGATGTCTCCGTTTTCCAGCGGGCCACCCTCAAGAAGCACAACCCGCGCACCAGGCGAAAGAACACCGCAGAGACGTACCGGGGGTGTTTGGTGGTCTACATGACGAAAGGTGCTCATCTATACCGTCGCATGGAAGGCGCTTGGTACGGCATAGTGTTGGGTGCCCATCCGGCAACCTGACCGAATGTCCGGTTTAGCCGGTTTCCATCCCCCGTGGTGTAATTGGCAGCACTGGGGCTTTTGGTGCCCTATGTCCGGGTTCGAGTCCTGGCGGGGGAGCATCGCGGTCACGGGTCCTGACGATTTCCGTCAGGACCCGCCGCATTTCCCCAGCCCCCACCCCGATTTCATCCGCGAAGCCCCCCGGTATCCTTCGGGTGTCCACCCCCCGAAGCCGAAGGGCACCTCCGTGAGCGCAACCCGCCCGGCCGCCGTCGTCGTCCTCGCCGCGGGTGAGGGCACCCGCATGAAGTCGGCCACTCCCAAGGTTCTGCACGAGATCTGCGGGCGCTCGCTCGTCGGGCACGTCGTGGCAGCCTCCCGTGAGCTGGACCCCGAGCACCTCGTCGTGGTCGTCGGCCACGCCCGCGAGCAGGTCTCCGCGCACCTGGGTGCGATCGACGCCGGAGTGCGGACCGCGGTGCAGTACGAGCAGAACGGCACCGGGCACGCGGTCCGGATGGCGCTGGAGGAGCTGGGCCAGTCCATCGAGGGCACGGTCGTCGTGGTGTGCGGCGACACGCCGCTGCTGACCGGCGCGACGCTGGCGGAGCTGACCCGTACGCACGAGAACGACCGCAACGCGGTGACCGTGCTGACCGCCGAGGTCGCCGACTCGACCGGCTACGGCCGCATCGTGCGGGACGACGTGTCGGGTGCGGTAACCGCGATCGTCGAGCACAAGGACGCCTCCGAGGCGCAGCGCGCGATCCGTGAGATCAACTCGGGTGTGTTCGCGTTCGACGGGGCGCTGCTCGCGGACGCGTTGGGCAAGGTGCGTACGGACAACAGTCAGGGCGAGGAGTACCTGACGGACGTGTTGGGGATTCTGCGGGAGGCGGGGCACCGGGTGGGTGCGTCGCTGGCCGGGGACTTCCGGGAGATCCTGGGGATCAACAACCGGGTGCAGTTGGCCGAGGCGCGCCGTTTGCTGAACGACCGGCTGCTGGAGCGGGCGATGCTCGCGGGTGTGACGGTGGTGGATCCGGCCACGACGTTCGTGGATGTGCAGGTGACGTTCGAGCAGGACGCGGTGGTGCTTCCGGGGACGCAGTTGCTCGGTTCGACGCATGTGGCGTCGGGTGCCGAGGTGGGTCCCAATACGCGGCTGACGAACACGGTGGTGGGCCGGGACGCGCGGGTCGACAACGCGGTGTCGTACGACTCCGAGGTGGGCGAGGGTGCGACGGTCGGTCCGTTCGCGTATCTGCGGCCGGGGACGCGGCTCGGGGCGAAGGCCAAGATCGGTACGTATGTGGAGACGAAGAACGCGTCGATCGGCGAGGGGACGAAGGTTCCGCATCTGTCGTACGTGGGCGACGCGACGATCGGTGAGTTCACGAACATCGGCGCGGCCAGTGTGTTCGTGAACTACGACGGTGAGGCGAAGCATCACACGACGATCGGCTCACACTGCAAGACGGGTTCGGACAACATGTTTGTTGCTCCCGTCACAGTGGGGGACGGTGCTTACACCGCCGCGGGTTCGGTGATCACGAAGGATGTGCCGCCCGGTTCGCTGGCCGTCGCCCGGGGCCAGCAGCGGAATATCGAGGGTTGGGTGGAGCGCAAGCGTCCGGGAAGTGCTGCCGCGCAGGCTGCTCAGGCTGCGGCCGAGCAGTCGGGCGGGGAGAACTGACCGGATTCGGGTGCACCTTTCTCGGGCTACCGTGATAGGTGCACATATTCGGCTGGCTCGCCGCGAAAGGGACCGCGCGGGTGCAGCAGCATCGAACACGTCTGAGGAGACTGTGCTGTGACCGGGATCAAGACGACCGGCGAGAAGAAGCTGATGCTCTTCTCCGGCCGCGCCCACCCCGAGCTGGCCGAGGAGGTTGCGCACCAGTTGGGTGTGGGCCTCGTGCCGACGAAGGCCTTCGACTTCGCGAACGGTGAGATCTACGTTCGTTTCCAGGAGTCGGCGCGTGGTGCGGACTGCTTCCTGATCCAGAGCCACACGGCTCCGATCAACAAGTGGATCATGGAGCAGCTGATCATGATCGACGCCCTGAAGCGGGCGTCGGCGCGCTCCATCACCGTGATCGTTCCGTCGTACGGCTATGCCCGTCAGGACAAGAAGCACAAGGGCCGTGAGCCGATCTCGGCGCGTCTGGTGGCCGATCTGCTGAAGACCGCGGGTGCGGACCGCATCCTGACGGTCGATCTGCACACGGACCAGATCCAGGGCTTCTTCGACGGTCCGGTGGATCATCTGACGGCGCTGCCGGTCCTCGCGGACTACGTGGGCGCGAAGGTGGACCGCTCGAAGCTGACGATCGTGTCTCCGGACGCGGGCCGGGTGCGGGTCGCGGACCGCTGGTGCGACCGGCTGGACGCGCCGCTGGCGATCGTGCACAAGCGCCGTGACAAGGAAGTCGCGAACACGGTGACGGTGCACGAGGTCGTCGGTGACGTGAAGGGCCGTGTCTGCGTCCTGGTGGACGACATGATCGACACGGGCGGCACGATCTGTGCCGCCGCGGACGCGCTGTTCGCGCACGGTGCGGAGGACGTCATCGTGACGGCCACGCACGGCATCCTGTCGGGTCCGGCCGCGGACCGTCTGAAGAACTCCAAGGTGAGCGAGTTCGTGTTCACGAACACGCTGCCGGATCCCTCGGACCTGGAGCTCGACAAGATCACGGTGCTTTCGATCGCTCCGTCGATCGCCCGCGCGGTGCGCGAGGTGTTCGAGGACGGCTCGGTGACGAGCCTCTTCGAGGAGAACTAGCCTTAGTCTGCTGGGAGTTGGGGCCGCGTCCGGTGTCGGACGCGGCCCTTCCTCATGTCCGTTCCCGCCTTCCTCATGTCCTTTCCCGGCCGTTGCGCAGGGCGTCGACGGCGATGCGGGCGGCGCGTCCGATGGCGGCGTCGGCGGCGGGCAGGGTCGCGGCGGTGGAGGCGGCGCGGGTGAAGACGGCGACGGCGTAGCGGCCGCCGTCGGGGTATTCGACGACGCCGGCCTCGTGGCGCTGGGTGGGCAGGGTGCCGGTCTTGCCGCTGACGCGTACGTCGTCGAAGGGGAAGCCGGAGGCGAGGCGGTGGCTCCAGGCCTGGACGCCGAGGACGGCCCGGAGTTCCTCGCCCCAGGCCCCGGCGCACACCTCGTCGCGCCAGACGGCGGTGAGCAGGGCGGCGATCTCGCGCGGGGTGGAGCGGTTGGTGCGGGCGGGGTCGAGGACGGTGAGGCGGGCGACGGCGGCGGGGTCGACGAGGGCGGCGGGTCCGCTGTCGCCGGTGTCGGCGACCATCGTGGCGTAGAGGCCGGCCTGGTTGTGGACGGCGATGGTGCGGGTCAGGCCGAGGGCGTTCATGGTGGCGTTGACGGTGTCGAGGCCGAGGTGGTCCCAGAGGATGTCGGCGGCGGCGTTGTCGCTGACGGCGACGGCGAGCGAGGCGAGGTCGCGCAGGCTGAGCCGGGCGGCGTCGCGCATGACGGCGAGTCCGGTGGGGCCGGGTGCGCGGGCGCCGGCGGGGATGTCGACGGGGGTGGTGGGGTCGAGGCGGCCGGCGGCGGCTTCGCGGTAGAGGGTGGCGACGAGGCACAGCTTGTGGACGCTGGCGGTGGAGACGGGGGTGTCGGCGGCCAGGGCGACGGTGGCGCCGGTGTCGATGTCGGTGGCGCAGAGCGCCCCGCCGAGGCCGGCGTCGGTGAGGGCGGCGGTGAGGCGGCCGCGTACGGGGGTGTTCACAGCGGGAACTCCGATGCGGGGCGGGGGAACAGGCGCCGCGGGGTGGCGGTGGGGAGGAGCCCGGCGTGTTCGCGCAGGACGTCGTGGGCGGCTTCGGTGAACAGGCGCACGGCGGGCCCGTCGCGTCCGGCGGGCCAGGCGGTGGAGGTGCGCCAGGTGAGGGGGTTGCCGCGCAACGGGCGCCAGGTGGTGCCGGGTTCGGGTGCGGGTCTGGGCACGAGGGCGGCGACGTGGGTGCCGGACAGGATGAGGGCGCGGGTGAATTCGATGCCGGCGACTTCGCGTACGGCGCTGGGGGTGCAGCCGTGGCGGGCGCAGGCGGTGAGCGTTTCGTCGTGCAGGGCGGGGGCTGTGGGGCGGGGGAAGAGGACGAGTTCGCGGCCGTCGAGGTCGGCGACGTCGACCTCGGGGTGCTCGGCGAGCGGGTCCTGGTCGGCGAGGAGGGCGCCGAGCGGCTGGTGGAGCTGGGGGCCGAAGCCGAGGCCGGTGGCGGGGCAGGGGTGGCGGACGATGCCGGCGTCGAGGGTGCCGGCGGCGAGTTCGGCGGTCAGCTCGGCGGTGGTGAGTTCGCGAAGGTCGAGTGCGCCGCCCGGGCTGCGTTCGCGGTAGGCGGTGAGCAGGGCGGCGACGGTGGCGCCGCCGAGCTGGGGCGGGACGGCGGCGCGCAGGGTGCCGGCGGCGCCGCCCTGGACCCGGCCGACGAGGGTGCGCAGCCGGTCGGCGGCGTCGAGCAGGGCGTCGGTTTCGGCCAGGACGAGGCGGCCGGCGGGGGTGAGGGTGGCGCCGGTGCGGCCGCGGTCGAGGAGGCGGACGCCGAGTTCGCGTTCCAGGCGCTGGATGCGCTGGGACAGGGAGGGCTGGGCGACGCGCAGGCGTTCTGCGGCGCGGCCGAAGTGCTGTTCTTCGGCGACGGTGCGGAAGTACCTGAGGTGCAGCAGCAGGTCCATGAACAGCAAGGATAGGCGAGTGCCTATGGGACTGACTTCGATCGTCCGGTTCGGCCCCCGGCCCGGCTGTTGATCCAATTGGGCGGCCGGGGGGTGTCCGGGTACTCTGGGTCAGTTGCTCGGCGAGGGAGGCCGTACCTGAGGTACGGCGGTCCGTTATCGACGCGCTCTTCGTAGCAGGCCAGTCGTGGCCGGGTGACCACCTTTTCTGGATCACCTTTACGAGGAGTGCACATGTCTGAGGTCAAGCTCGCCGCTGCCGTCCGTGACAGCTTCGGCAAGGGCGCCGCCCGCAGCATCCGCCGCGAGAACAAGGTTCCCGGCGTCATCTACGGTCACGGCACCGAGCCGGTCCACGTCACCCTTCCGGGCCACGACCTGCTGCTCGCGCTGCGTACCCCGAACGTCCTGCTCTCCCTGGACCTCGACGGCAAGACCGAGCTCGCGATCCCGAAGGCCGTCCAGCGTGACGCCATCAAGGGCTTCCTCGTCCACGTCGACCTGCTGCTCGTCAAGAAGGGCGAGAAGGTCACGGTCGAGATCGCGGTCGAGACCGAGGGCGACCTGGCCCCGGGCAGCTTCCTGGTCGAGAACGTGCTGAACACGATCTCCGTCGAGGCCGAGGCCACCCACATCCCGACCTCCGTCTCCGTCTCCATCGAGGGCCTTGAGGCCGGCGCGGCGATCCACGCCAAGGACATCAAGCTGCCTTCCGGCACCACCCTGGTCACCGACCCCGAGGCCGTCGTCATCCAGATCCTGGCCGCGCAGGCCGAGGAGCCGGCTGCCGAGACCGAGGACGCCGAGGGCGCCGAGGCCTGAGCCGCACGCTCTGCCTGAGACCGTGCCGGGCACGGACTCCGACGGGGCGGCGGGCCACACTTGGCCCGCCGCCCCGTTTTTCTGTGTACGTGTTGTTCCTGCTGTACGTGTTGTTCCCGCTGTACGTGACCGAGGAGACGCAGCCCCCATGACGACCGACGACGCGAACGCACCCTGGCTGATCGTGGGCCTGGGCAATCCGGGTCCGGAGTACACCGCGAACCGGCACAACGTCGGATTCATGGTGGCGGACCTGCTTGCCGAGCGGATCGGCGGCCGGTTCAAGGCGCACAAGGCGCGGGCGCAGGTGGTGGAGGGACGGATCGGTCCGCCGGGCCCGCTGAACCGCCGGGTGGTGCTCGCGAAGCCGATGTCGTACATGAACCTGTCGGGCGGGCCGGTGACCGCGCTGCGCGACTTCTACAAGGTGCCGGTCGCCAACATCGTTGCGATTCATGACGAGTTGGACATCGACTACGGGGTGCTGAGGCTGAAGCTGGGCGGCGGGGACAACGGGCACAACGGCCTGAAGTCCATCACCAAGTCGCTGGGCGCGGACTATCACCGGGTGCGGTTCGGCATCGGGCGCCCGCCGGGGCGGATGCAGGTGGCGGACTTCGTCCTGAAGGACTTCTCCTCGGCGGAGCGCAAGGAACTGGGTTACTTCGTGGACCGGGCGGCGGATGCGGCCGAGGCGCTGGTGATCGAGGGCCTGGAGCGGGCCCAGTCGACGTACAACTCCTGACAACGGCACGCAAAGGGGCCGTCGGCACGGGCCCGAGGTTGACCGTGTGCGGTCATTGCCGCCAGGATCGCGCCCCATGACGAAGCGGAGCCGTACCTTCCTGCTGGTCGTGGTGCGGGCAGCGGCGGCCCTGGTCGCCGTGGTGCTCGTGGTGGCCGGGTTCTGGTCGTCGTGGGGCACGGCGCAGCACGTGATGCTGGCGAAGGGGCGCGATCACGGGCGGCTGACGGTGACGTCCTGCGCGGCCGACGTGTGCACGGGGCGGTACGCGCCCGCGCCCGGGTCCGCCGCGCACGCCCGCGTGACGATCGCGGAGTCGGTGGCGGCTCGGCGGGGCGACGATCTGCCGGTGGTCCTGAAGCCCGGCACGGATGACGCGGTACGCAGCGGCCTCGCGGGCCTCCTCTACGCCTGGCTCCCGCTGGCCGGAGCGCTGCTCCTGGCCTCGCTGCTGGTCGCGGGGGGTGTGCGGATGCCGCGGACGGCGTGGGCGGTGGGGCTCCTCGGCGCCGCCGCGATGGCCTCGGCGTTCATCGCCCTGTAGCGGTCTGCTCCTCATGCGCCGGAGTGGCTGGGACCTCCCTCGCGCCCCGTGCGGGCCCGCCCTTTCGCGCAGTTCCCCGCGCCCCTCAAAAGCGCCTTCGTCCGCGGACCGTGCGGCCTGTTCGCGCAGTTCCCCGCGCCCCTCAAATCCGCCTTCGTCCGCAGACCGTGCGTGGCCGTTCGCGCCGTTCCCCGCGCCCCTGTAGGCGAACCGGGGTCCACCCCTCGCGCCCACCGCGGCGGAGCCGCGCAAGGTCACAGCCCCGCGCCCCTCGGTGGATCAACGCCCGCCCGTATCGGGGCATTTCAGCCCGTCATGGGGGGCTCCCCTGGCCCTCCACGCCTTGGGGGGTTCGAGGACGAGCGCCGTTCAGGCGCGAACGGGGTCGGGGGCGGAGACCCGGGAACGGCCCCGCCCCTCCCTGCATCCCCCGGAGGGTTGTGGGAAGGGGCGGGGCGGGGCGAAAACCCGGGGTCCGGGGCGGAGACCCGGCGCACCCCGGGCCGGGGTCAGCCCGTGTTGCGGAGGCCCGCCGCCACGCCGTTCACCGTGAGGAGAAGGGCACGGGACAGCAGCGGGTCCGGGGCCTCGCCCCGGTCGGCCGCCGCCCGCTGACGCGCGAGCAGCGCGACCTGGAGGTAGGAGATCGGGTCGAGATACGCGTCCCGGATCGCGAACGTCTGCTGCAACACGGGGCTGGCGCCCAGCAGTTCGTCCCGCCCGGTGATCCGCAGAACTTCGCGCACCGTCAGCTCGTGCTCCGCCTCGATCGCCGAGAACACGTGCTTGAGCTCCTCCGGCACGAGCGTGTCGACGTAGTGCCGGGCGATCCGCAGGTCCGTCTTCGCGAGCGTCATCTCCACGTTGGAGAGGAAGTTGCGGAAGAAGTGCCAGCGCTCGCTCATCTCGCCGAGCACCTCTTCGAGTCCCGCCTCACGCAGTGCCTTGAGCCCGGAGCCGACGCCGTACCAGCCGGGCACGATCTGCCGGGACTGGGTCCAGCCGAACACCCACGGGATGGCCCGCAGCCCGTCGAGGCCCGCACCGGAGTCCGGGCGGCGCGAGGGCCGCGAGCCCAGGTGCAGCTCGGCGAGCTGGTCGACGGGGGTGGACGCGAAGAAGTACGCGGGCAGGTCGGGGTCCTCGACCAGCGTGCGGTACGCGGAGTGCGCGGCGTCGGACACCGTGTCCATGGCCGCGTCCCAGCGCGCGAGCGCCTCGTCGGACTGGCGGGGCGCGGTGTGCAGGGCGGAGGCCTGGAGCGTGGCCGCGACGGTCAGCTCCAGGTTCTCCCTGGCCAGGGACGGGATGAGGTACTTGTCGGAGATGACCTCGCCCTGCTCGGTGACCTTGATCTCGCCTTCGAGGGTGCCCCACGGCTGGGCGAGGATCGCGTCGTGCGAGGGGCCGCCGCCGCGGCCGACGGTGCCGCCGCGGCCGTGGAAGAGCCGCAGCCGTACGCCGTAGCGGTGGGCGACGTCGCGCAGGCGGCGCTGGGCGCGGTGGATCTCCCACTGGGAGGTGGTGATGCCGCCGAACTTGGAGGAGTCCGAGTAGCCGAGCATGACCTCCTGGACGTCGCCGCGCAGCGAGACGAGGCGCCGGTAGGAGGGGTCGGCGAGCATCTCGTCGAGGATGACGTCGGCGGCGCGCAGCTCGTCGGTGGTCTCCAGGAGCGGCACGATGCCGATCTTGGCCCAGCCGCCGTGCAGGTCGACGAGGCCGGCCTCGCGGGCGAGGACGGCCGCGGCGAACACGTCGTCGGCGCCCTGGCACATCGAGATGATGTACGACTCGATGACCTCGGGTCCGAAGCGTTCGAAGGCTTCCTTGATGGTGCTGAAGACGCCGAGGGTCTTCTGTCCCGCCGCGTCCAGCGGGGCCGGGGTCGGGGCGAGCGGACGGCGCGAGCGGAGCTCCTTGGCGAGGAGCTTCTGCCGGTATTCGCGCGGCATGTCGGCGTAGCGCCAGGACTCCTCGCCGAGCCGGTCGAAGAGCTGGCCGAGCGCGTGGTGGTGGGCGTCGGCGTGTTCGCGTACGTCCATGGTGGCGAGCTGGAGGCCGAACGCCGCGAGGGTGCGGATCGTGCGGTCCATGCGGCCGTCGGCGAACAGGGCGCCGCGGTGGGCGCGCAGCGAGGTCTGGATGAGGGTGAGGTCGGCGATCAGGTCGGCGGTGCCGAGGTAGTCGCGGCCGGGCTGGTGGGTGGTGCCCTTGGCGAGCCGTTCCTTGGTGTGGACGAGCTTCTGCCGGATGGCGGTGGCCTTGAGCCGGTAGGGCTCCTCGGCGTTGAGCCGCTTGTAGCGGGGGCTGATCTCGGGGAGGGCTTCGAGGTCGGCCTGGAGCGAGCTGAGCAGCTCTTCGGTGGCGCCCGCGTAGCGGATGGAGTTGGAGAGCAGTCCGCGCAGGAAGTCGATCGTGTCGAGCGCGTCGTTGATGCCGTGCTCGTGCTGGAGGATCAGCACGTCCCAGGTGACCTTGGGGGTCACGTTGGGGTTGCCGTCGCGGTCGCCGCCGATCCAGGTGCCGAAGGTGAGCGGGCGGGTGCCGGGCGGCAGCTCGACGCCGACGCGCTCCAGTTCGGCCGCCAGGTCCTCCAGTACGTCCCCGACGGCGCCGGCGTGCAGCTCGTCGAGGTAGTAGATGGCGTTGCGGGCCTCGTCGGCCGGCTCGGGGCGTACGACGCGGAGCTCGTCGGTCTGCCAGACCAGGTCGATGTTCTCGGCCAGGCGCAGGTCGTGCCGGCGCCGGTCGGACTCGACGACCGGGGTTTCCAGGAGTTCGGCGATGCGCCGCAGCTTGTTCAGGACGGAGCGGCGGGCGGCCTCGGTGGGGTGGGCGGTGAAGACCGGCCGGACGTTGAGGTTCTTGACGCTCTCGCGGACGTGCTCGGGGTCGCCGTCCTTGAGCATGTCGGCGGTGCGGGCGAGCAGGCTGCCGTCGGCGGCGCGGCGGGCGCGCAGTTCGCGCCCGCGGTGGACCTGCTCGGCCACGTTCGCGAGGTGGAAGTAGGTGGAGAACGCGCGCACCAGCTTGGCGGCGGTCTCGACTTCGGTGCCGCCGAGGAGGTCGGCGGCGGCTTCGCCGTCACTCCGGGTCAGCGCGCGGACCCGCTCGACGAGCTCCAGGAGCTCGGGTCCCTCCTGTCGGACGAGGGTCTCGCCCAGGAGGTCACCCAGTCGGCGGATGTCGGCGCGCAGCTCGTTGCTGGCGGCGGGAGTCTGGTCGGCACTGCTCACAGGTGCGGCTCCTTGCAGTGTTTGAGCACGTCTGGAGGGTTCTGGAGGCTTGCGGACCGCGCTGTCCGACGACACCCAGGATAGGTGTCCCGTTCCGCCCCGCCGTCACGGGCTCTTGTCCCCAGCCTTGGCGCTGCCATACTTACGTTGCCGTAGGTTACGCATCCGTAGCCGGGCCTTCCGCTCGTTTTCCTCACCCTGCCGGGGGTACTCCCCATGACCACCAGTCCCGATCTGCTTCCGTCGTCGGACAAGGATCCCCTGCCGTCCGCGACGCTGGGCGGCGAGAAAAAGCGCAGCATCGAGCAGATCGCCCTGCTCCTCTTCATCACCGTCCCGTTCGTGGCCCTCGTCCTGGCGGTACCGCTCGCCTGGGGCTGGGGAGGGGTGAGCTGGCTCGATCTGGGCCTGCTCGTCTTCATGTACTACCTGGGCTGTCACGGTGTGACGATCGGCTTCCACCGTTACTTCACGCACGGCTCGTTCAAGGCGAAGCGCCCGCTGCGGATCGCGCTGGCGGTCGCGGGTTCGATGGCGGTGGAGGGGCCGCTGGTGCGCTGGGTGGCCGACCACCGCAGGCACCACAAGTTCTCGGACGCCGAGGGCGACCCGCATTCGCCGTGGCGTTTCGGCGAGACGCTGCCCGCGCTGATGAAGGGCCTGTGGTGGGCGCACATCGCATGGATGTTCGACGAGGAGCAGACGTCGCAGGAGAAGTACGCGCCGGATCTCCTCGCCGACCCGGCGATCCGCCGCATCTCGCGCGACTTCGTGTGGTGGACGATCCTGTCGCTCGCGATCCCGCCGCTGGTGGGGGGTCTGGTGACGATGTCGTGGTGGGGCGCGTTCACGGCGTTCTTCTGGGGCTCGCTGGTCCGGGTGGCGCTGCTGCACCACGTGACGTGGTCGATCAACTCGATCTGCCACGCGGTGGGCAAGCGTCCCTTCAAGTCGCGTGACCGCAGCGGCAACGTGTGGTGGCTGGCGGTGCTCTCGTGCGGCGAGTCGTGGCACAACCTGCACCACGCGGACCCGACGTCGGCCCGGCACGGGGTGATGCGGGGGCAGATCGACTCCAGTGCCCGGATCATCCGCTGGTGCGAGCAGCTGGGCCTGGCGTACGACGTGCGCTGGCCGAGCGCAGCACGTATCGACTCCAAGCGGAACGAAGCCGACCGGTCCCGGCGCAAGGACAAGGCCGCCGAGGCGGCATGATGGACGACGTGGCGACCGACTCCAGCACCACCCGCACCACCAGCACCACTGGTTCCTCTCGCACCACTGGTTCCTCCCGCTCCGCCGGGGCGACCGGCTCCGCCGAGAAGCCCCGACGCACCCGCCGGACCCGGATGACCGGGGCCGAGCGCCGGGAGCAACTGCTGGACATCGGTCGCACGCTCTTCGCCGAAAAGGGCTTCGAGGGCACCTCGGTCGAGGAGATCGCCGCGAAGGCGGGTGTTTCCAAACCGGTGGTGTACGAGCACTTCGGCGGCAAGGAAGGCCTGTACGCGGTCGTCGTGGACCGGGAAATGCGCTCACTGCTGGACGGGGTGACGGGCGCCCTGACCGCGGGCCATCCGCGCGAACTCCTGGAACAGGCCGCATTCGCGCTGCTCGACTACATCGAGACGTATACGGACGGATTCCGCATTCTGGTGCGCGACTCCCCGGTCGCCCAGTCGACCGGAACCTTCGCCTCACTGATCTCCGACATCGCCACCCAGGTCGAGGACATTCTGGGCCTGGAGTTCAAGGCACGGGGCTTCGACGCGAAACTGGCGCCGCTGTACGCGCAGGCGCTGGTCGGCATGGTGGCACTGACCGGGCAGTGGTGGCTGGACGTGCGCAAACCCAAGAAGGCGGAAGTCGCGGCCCATCTGGTGAATCTGGCGTGGCACGGTTTGGACGGTCTTGAACCGAAACCGCGGCTCATAGGACACCGGAAGAGCTGATTCGGCCCACCCACGGTCAAGATCAATCACCACCTGCCCCAATTTTCACTTCAACTACACAAGAATCGGCGGTAGTCTTCACCCACAATCCCGGGGGGGATTCCCGCCATTCCTCGCGTGCCATCACCCGTGACGGCCGTCAGTGCCGTCACGGTGTACGAGCCGCGCACCTTTCCGCGCGCCCATGCGACGACGAATACGCAGCGACGCGATTCTCCCCGGGTCTACCCGCTTATTCCCATGGGGGGAATTTTGTCCTCTGTGCGCACCAAGCGCGCGAGCCGCCTCGCGGCCTGCACCGCCATCGTCCTGTCGGCGGGCATGCTGCTCGCCGGCACGGCCTCGGCAGACTCCAACCCGGCCGGCCCGCACGCCGTCGTGAAGACGCCCAGGTCTGCCGTCGCCCCGAACATCACGCTGCCTCACCCCAAGGCCCCGCTCAAGGCGCCCGGCAAGGCCAAGCGCTCGCTGGCCGCGGACGCGGCCGGGGTCGCGAAGCCCCGCTTCGACGTGAGCGGCGACGGGTACACCGACCTGCTCGCCCGCGAACCCGACGACAAGCTGTACCTGGAGGACGGGAGCAGCGCGCAGAACCCCGAGTTCTACGGCCCCCAGAGTGCCTACAAGGACCTCATCCTGCCGGGTGACCTGGGTGGCGGCTCCGCTCCCGAGGCCCTCGACCTGTCCCCGAACGGCGTCCTGACGCTGCACCCGGACGCCGACCCCAACGGCATGTACTCCAGCGGCTGGTCCGGCTCCGGCTGGAACATGTTCAACAAGGTCGTGTCGGTCGCCGATGTCACCGGCGACGGCCACAACGACCTGATGGCCCGCACCCCCGGCGGCGACCTCTACCTGTACGCCGGCACGGGCAACCTGAGCGCGCCGTTCGCGGCGGGCAAGAAGGTCGGCAGCAGCTGGAACATCTTCGACCAGATCGTCGGCGCCAACGATGTGAACGGCGACGGCCTGGGCGATGTCTACGGCCGCACGCCCAACGGTGACCTGTACTTCTACGCGGGCACCGGCAACGCCGCGAACCCGCTGAAGGCGGGCGTCAAGGTCGGCTTCGGCTGGGACGCCTACAACCAGATCGTCGCCGTCGACGACCAGAGCGGCGACGGCCGCGGCGACCTGGTCGGCCGCGACCTGTCGGGCACGCTGTGGATGTACGTCTCCCTGCCCGACGGCCGGCTCCAGGCCCGCAAGCAGTTCGGCAAGGGCTGGCAGGGCGCCCAGCTCTTCCCGTCGGGCGCCAACGTGGCGTACGGCAAGCAGGACCTGTTCGGCCTCGACGGTGCCGGCACCCTGTCCTACTACTACGGACAGGGCGACGGCTACCTGTCGGCCGCACACCCCGGAGACAAGGGCGGCTGGGCCGGAGCGAACTACATCTCCAGCCCCTCCTCGCTCAACAGCGCCAGCCGCTGGGCCAACGTCCTGGAGATCGCCTCCTGGGGCAACCTGTACGTCAACGGGGCCGACCTCGGCGGCGGCTGGGGCATCTACAACACCGTCATCGGCGTGGGCGACCTCACCGGTGAGGGCAACGGCGACCTGCTCGCCCGTCAGGGCGGCAACGGCCACCTGTACCTGTACCCGGGCAACGGCCAGGGCACCGGCGTCTACTCGCGCATCGACGTGGGCGCGGGCTGGAACGCGTACGACAAGCTCTTCGGCGCCGGTGACATCAACGGCGACGGCCTGCCCGACCTGCTGGCCCGCACCCCGGGCGGCGAGCTCTACCTGTACGCGGGCACCGGCAACGCCAAGGCCCCGTTCAAGAGCCGGGTCAAGATCGGCACGGGCTGGAACACGTACAGCGGCAAGATGCTCGCGGCCCCCGGCGACCTGACGGGCGACGGCCGCTCGGACATCCTCGCGGTGGACTCGGCGGGCAACCTGTGGCGTTACGACGCCGATGGCTCCGGCGGGCTCAAGGGCCGGGTGAAGATCGGCTACGGCTGGAACACCTACAAGTACGGCATCTACTAGGCCGGCACCAGCGGTACCGAGCGCCCTGTCCCCTCTGTGCGAGGGGGCAGGGCGCTCCCGTTTCAGGGCGAGTGGCTCGGCGAGTGGCTCGGGCGAGCGGTTCAGGCGAGCGGCTCCAGGAACTCCAGGCGGTTGCCGACCGGGTCCTCGGAGTAGAACCTGCGGTGCCCCGGCAGGCCCTCGTCCCACCCGACCGGGGCGCCGTGTTCCGCGAGCCGGCGGGCGTACGCCTCGATCGAGGTGACCCGCAGCCCGGGGTGGGCCTTCCTCGCGGGCCGGAAGTCCTCCTCGATGCCCAGGTGGAGCTGGACGTCCCCGGACACGAACCAGCAGCCGCCGCGAGCGGCGAGGGGCGGGGGCTTGGGGATCTCGGTCATGCCGAGGACGTCGCGGTAGTACGTCCTCAGCCGCGGCTCGCTGCCCGGCGGGGCGGCGAGTTGGACGTGGTCGACAGCGGAGAGCATCGCCGGGCCCCTACTTCTTCCTGGCGACCGCGAAGATGCGGCGGAAGGGGAAGACCGTGCCGTGCGGGCCCGGCGGGTAGGCCTCGCGCAGGCGGTCGCGGTATTCGGCGAGCAGGGCGTCGATGGCTTCCTGGTCGCCGTCGAGGGCGGTCAGGACGGGGCGCAGGGCGGTGCCCTTGACCCAGTCGAGGACGGGGTCGAGGCCGGTCAGCAACTGGCAGTAGACGGTTTCCCAGACATCGGTCTCGCAGCCGAGGTCGGCCAGGCGGGTCAGGTAGTCGGCGGGCTCCAGAATGTGGACGTAGCGGCGGCCGTGGTCGTCGAGGCGGCTGCGCCAGCGCGGGGACTCGCAGAGTTCGGCGAGGATCGCGTGGCTGGGCGAGGTGAAATTGCCCGGAACCTGGAAGGCGAAGGTGCCGCCGGGTGCGAGCCCGTCGATCCAGGCCGGGAACGACTCGGGGTGGTTGGGGACCCACTGCAGGGCGGCGTTGGAGACGATCAGGTCGTACGGCTCGCCGGGGGTCCAGTGCGCGGCGTCGGCGACCTGGAAGTCGAGCCAGCCGCCGCCCGCGGTGGTGCCGGCGAAGTCCTTGTCGGCCTGGGCCAGCATCTGCGGGGAGAGGTCGAAGCCGGTGATGCGGGCGTCGGGCCAGCGGTCGGCGAGGCGGGCGGTGACGTTGCCGGGGCCGCAGCCCAGGTCGGCTATCCGGGGCGAGAGGCCGCCGGTCGTGGGCAGGTCGGGTATGCGGGTCAGCAGGTCCAGGAACGGCCGGGTGCGGTGCCCGGCGTGACGCAGATACTGCTGCGGGTCCCAGACCGGCGGCCCGGGTGGTGTGGTCGACGATGAATCGGAATGCATGTTCGAGCCCCCTTGCAGGTACGGCCGGTCGAAGCGGAACAGGGTCCCGGCCCCTCCATGCCCAATGGTGGCTCGATATATATCTTGACGTCAAGAGACTTCACATCGAGGGACCCTCTACACTGATCGACATGGAGGATGAGGTCGACCGATTGGTCGCTGCATGGCGCCGCGAGCGCCCGGACCTCGACGTGGAACCACTTGAGGTGCTCAGCCGGGTGAGCAGGCTGGCCCGCCATCTCGACCGGGCCCGCAGGCTCGCGTTCGCGGAGCACAGCCTGGAGCCCTGGGAGTTCGACGTCCTGACGTCGCTGCGCCGGGCCGGCGCGCCCTACCAGCTCTCCCCCGGCCAGCTCCTGACCCAGACGCTCGTCACCTCGGGCACGATGACCAACCGGATCGACCGGCTCGCCAAGAAGGGCCTGGTCGAGCGGCTGCCCGACCCCAGCGACCGGCGCGGGGTCCTGGTCCGGCTCACCCCCGAGGGGCGCGACCGCGCCGACCAGGCACTCGCGGGCCTGCTCGAACAGGAGCGGGCCATCCTCGGCGAGCTCAGCCGCCAGCAGCGGGGTGAACTGGCCGCGCTGCTACGCCAGTTGACCGCCCCGTTCGACAACATCCCCGGCTAGGTCGACCGGGCCCACACCGGCCCGGCGGGCCAGCGCGACGGCCGCGAGCGTGGAATGCACGCCCAGCTTGCCGAGCACGTTCTGCATATGGGTCCGCACGGTGTGCGGGGACAGGAACAGGCGCTCGGCGACCGCCTTGCGCCCGAGGCCGGCCACCATGCAGCGCAGCACTTCGCGCTCGCGCGGGGTGAGCGACTCCACGAGCCGCTCGGACTCGGTGCGGTGCTTGCGCGCGGCCGTCAGCTCCCGCAGTACGCCCGTGAGCAGCGCGGGCGGCAGATGCGTCTCGTCGCGCAGTACGCCCCGGATCACGGCGAGCAGCCGTTGCAGGGAGCAGTCCTTGGCGACCCAGCCGCACGCTCCGGCCTGGAGGGCCAGGGCGGCCCGGCGCGGGTCGTCCTTCTCGGCGAGCACGACGGTACGCACCGCGGGCTGGCCCACGCGGACGCCCGCGACCAGCGAGATCCCGTCCACCAGGCCGTCCGCACCACCCCCGTCGGGCACCACACGGGCGACCGGGACCGCGGCCGATGCGCCCAAGTCCGCGTCGACGAGCATCACATCGAATCTGCGGCCCTCGGCCGCGCCCCGCTCCAGACAGCGCAGCGCCGCGGGACCGCTGCCGGCCGCGGCGACGTCCACGTCGGGCTCCGCGGCCAGGGCCGCGGCGAGCGACTCGGCGAAGATGCGATGGTCGTCCACCACGAGAACTCGGATCCGTACCAAGTGACACCCCCAGGGTTCGGTGGCGGACCGGTACGGGTACGACGCCCGGAGCCGGCGACCGCAGTCGCACGGCCGCCGCCGTGCACTGAGTTCTACCCCACCCCGGGCGACGTACCCGACTGTCTCGCCCCCTGATCAACACCGGCCCCCACCGGTGCTGTGCATCAGCGTAGGGCCGTGAGCTGTGAGCGGAAGGCACTTTGCCGAACTGAGGGAACCCGTCCGGCTACTTGGCGTGTGCGAATGTTTAGGGTGAGTTCCATGTTTCGTCTTGAGACAGAAGTGGACAAGGCCCGGCAGGCGCAGTTGGGGCGGCGCCTGCGGGACACCAACACCGAGCGGTCGCCGGCGCTGCGGGCCCTGCGGGGGACGCCGGCCGGGAAGGAAGTACCGCTCCACGTCTGGGGGTTGAACGAGGAGGGCCTGCTGGCCGGGGGCCTGACCGGGCGGACCTGGGCGGGCTGGCTCCACGTCGACCTCCTGTGGGTGGACGCGGGGCTCCGCTCCGGGGGGCTCGGCAGCCAACTCCTCGCCCGCGCCGAGGAGTTGGCGCGCTCCGAGCGGGGGTGTGGGTTTGCCCGGGTGGAGACGTGGGACTTCCAGGCGCCGGGGTTCTACCGGGGGCGGGGGTACGAGGTCGTGGCGGTGATCCCCGACTATCCGCCGGGGGTCACGGAGTACACCCTGACCAAGCGGCTGCCCTGACCCGGGGGCGGCAGGTCTGGGGCCCCAGGGGCCCCAGACCCCGGGGGTTTGCCCACCCACCCGCCCGTTGCCCGGAGTTGGAGAGTTCCAGCCCCTGGGGCTCCGCCCCAGACCCCGGGGGTTTGCCCACCCTCCCGCCCGTGCGGCGGGGTTGGTGGGTTCCGGCCCCTGGGGCTGCGCCCCAGACCCCTGCGGGGGCTCTGCCCCCTGCACCCCCTGGGGGTTTGCCCGCCCTCCCGCCCGTGCGGCCGGGTTGATGGGTTCGGCCCCTGGGGCTGTGCCCCAGACCCCCTTCGAGGGGCTGCGCCCCTCGGACCCCCGCAGGGGGCTGCGCCCCCTGCACCCCCCGGTTCGGGGCTCCGCCCCGGACCCCGTATCGCGCCTAAAGGGCGCTCGTCCTCAAACGCCGGACGGGCTGAAGGTGCCCGGTACGGGCCCGTACCGATCAGCCGGACGGGCTGGAGATACCTCCACCGGCCCCTACCGATCAGCCGGACGGGCTGAAGTGCCCGATGCGGGCCAGCACCAAGGCTTTTAGGGGCGCGGGGAACTGCGCGAGAAGCGACCACGATCCGCAGACGGAAACGGGGGTGAGGGGCGCGGGAAACCGCGCCACCAACCACCCACGGTGGACGGACGAGAGGGAGGTGGGGGCGCGGGGAACTGCGCGATCAGCCACGCACGGTCCGCAGCCGGACCAGGGGCCCGGGGCCCAGCCCCGTAAAGCCGGCCGCCCCTATTCCACCCCCGGAGGGTTGCGGGAAGGGGTGGGGCGGGGCGAAAACCCCGGGGTCTGGGGCAGAGCCCCAGCGCAGAGGTCCACCACAGGGGCCCAGCACAGGGACCCAGCGCAGAGCCCCAGCACAGAGGCCCAGCACAGGCGCCCAGCGCAGAGGCCCAGTACACCCGCCCCGGACGAGGGGGGGACCCTCAGGCCAGGCGCCGCGCCCCCGGCGAGGGGGCCGCCTCGAAGATTCGGGGCGAGGCCCACCCGGACCGCTCGAAGGCCACGGCCACGGCCTTCGAGACCGCACCCAGCACCGCCTCCTCGGCCAGGACGATCGCCGAGCCCCCGAAGCCCCCGCCCGTCATCCGCGCCCCGAGGGCCCCCGCGGACACCGCCGTGTCCACCACCAGATCCAGCTCCGCACAGGACACCCGAAGATCGTCCCGGAGGGAGGCATGGCCCTCGGTGAGCACCGGGCCCACCCCGCGGACGTCGCCCGCCGCGAGCAGCCCCGCCACCCGCGCCACTCGCTCGTTGTCGCTCACCACGTGCCGCACACAGCCGCGGACCGTCTCGGAGGACAGCTCCCCCAGCGCGTCGGGGAGTCGCGCGTAGGGGAGTTCGCGCAGGGTGCGTACACCCAGCTCCCGCGCGCCCCGCTCACAGCCGGCGCGCCGCTCCGCGTACGCGCCGTCTCCCAGCGCGTGTTTCACGCGGGTGTCCACCACCAGCAGCCGCAGCCCCTGCGCGGGGAGGTCGAAGGGAATGTGACGTGTCGTCAGGTCACGCGCGTCCAGGTGCAGGACATGGCCCTCCACGCAGCACGCCGACGCCGTCTGGTCCATGATCCCGCACGGCACGCCGACGAACGCGTTCTCCGCCCGCTGCGCCAGCGCGGCCAACTCCGGGAGGGAGAGCGGGAGTTCGTACAGGTCGCGCAGGGCGAGGGCGGTGACCACCTCAAGGGCGGCCGAGGAGGACAGGCCCGCTCCCGTCGGCACCGTCGACGTCAGGTGGATGTCCGCGCCCGGCACCGCGTGGCCCGCCTCGCGCAGTGCCCACGCCACGCCCGCCGGGTAGGCCGCCCAGCCCGCGCCGGACAGCGGTTCCAACTCGTCGGCGCGCAGCTCCACCACGGGTCCCGCGATGTCGGCCGAGTGGATCCGCAGGACCCCGTCGGTGCGTCGGGACACCGCCGCGACCGCCGTGTGCGGCAGGGCGAGCGGCATGACGAAGCCCTCGTTGAAGTCGGTGTACTCGCCGATGAGGTTGACCCGGCCGGGCGCGGCCCACACCCCTTCGGGCCCGTACCCGTACAACTCCCGGAAGGCGGCGCCCACTTCCTCGGCCGGCGTGCTCCGTTCACTCACCGGTGTGCTCCGTCCGGCGCGCGAACGCCCAGGCGTCCGCCACGATGGCGGCGAGGTCGGCGCGCGAGGGCTGCCAGCCGAGGCGCTTGTGGGCGCGGGCCGCGGAGGCCACCAGGACCGCCGGGTCGCCGCCGCGCCGCCCCGCGACGACCTCGGGGATCTCGTGGCCGGTCACCTTGCGCACGGTCTCGACGACCTCGCGGACCGAGAACCCGTTGCCGTTGCCGAGGTTGCAGACGAGGTGCTCGCCGGCGGTCGCCGCGTCCAGGGCGAGCAGGTGCGCCTCGGCCAGGTCCGCCACGTGGATGTAGTCGCGGACGCAGGTCCCGTCGGGGGTGGGGTAGTCGTCGCCGTAGATGGAGATGAAGTCCCGCTCCCCCAGGGCCACTTGGAGGATCAGGGGGATCAGGTGGGACTCGGGGTCGTGGCGTTCTCCGCACCTCCCGTACGCACCCGCCACGTTGAAGTAGCGCAGGGACACCGCGGCCAGGCCGTGGGCCGCGCACTCCCCGGCGATCATGTGGTCCACGGCCAGCTTGGAGGCTCCGTAGGGACTGGTGGGGGCGGTGGGGTCGGTCTCGGTGATCGGGGTCGAGACGGGTTCGCCGTAGGTGGCCGCGGTGGAGGAGAACACCAGCCTGCGCACGCCCGCCTCGCGCATCGCGGCGAGCAGCGCCATCGTGCCGCCGACGTTGTTGGTCCAGTACTTCTCGGGGACCGCCACCGACTCGCCGACCTGGGAGAACGCCGCGAAGTGGAGGACGGCGTCGAAGGACGCGTCGAGCCATCGGGCGGCGTCCTGGATACGGCCCTCGACGAACTCGGCCCCGGCGGGAACGGCCTCGCGGAAGCCCGTGGAGAGGTCGTCGAGGACGGTCACCGTGTGGCCGGCCTCGACCAGGTGGGCCGCCACCACGCTGCCCACATATCCCGCACCGCCCGTCACCAGGTACTTGCTCACTTGCTGGCCACCTCTCGCAGTCGCTCGGCCGCGGCCTCCGGCGGCACGTCGTTGATGAACACGCTCATGCCGGACTCGGAACCCGCGAGGTACTTCAGCTTGCCGGAAGTGCGGCGGATGGTGAAAAGCTCAAGATGGAGCCCGAACTCGCCCCGGTCGACGGCGCCCTCGCCCCGGAACGGCGCCTGGTGCCAGGCGGCGATATAGGGGGTGGGCGGCTCGTCGGGGCCGAAGATCCGGTCGAAGCGGCGCAGGAGTTCCAGGTAGATCCGGGGGAACTCGGCGCGGGCGTCGTCGTCGAGGGCGCGCAGGTCGGGGACGCGGCGCTTGGGGTGGAGGTGCACCTCGTAGGGCCAGTGGGCGGCGTACGGCACGAAGGCCACCCAGTGCTCGCCCTCCAGGACCACCCGGTCGCCTTCGGTGAGCTCGCGCCGGACCACGTCGTCGAAGAGGTTGCGGCCGCCGGTGCGCTCGCGGTGTTCGGCGAGCGAGCGGAGCATGAGGGCGGTGCGCGGGGTGGTGAAGGGGTAGCCGTAGATCTGGCCGTGCGGGTGGCCGAGGGTGACGCCGATCTCGGCGCCCCGGTTCTCGAAGCAGAACACCTGCTGGACCTGCGGGAGTTCGGCGAGTTCGGCGGTGCGGTCGGTCCAGGCCTCCAGGACGAGGGCGGCCTGGTCCTCGGTGAGGTCGGCGAAGGACGCGTCGTGGTCCGGGGTGAAGCAGACGACCTCGCAGCGGCCGGAGTCGCCGGCGAGCGAGGGGAAGCGGTTCTCGAAGACGACGACGTCGTAGTCGGCGGCCGGGATCTCGCTGTCGCGGCCCTCGCGCGAGGGGCACAGGGGGCAGGCGTCGGCGGGCGGCAGATAGGTGCGGCCCTGGCGGTGCGAGGCGACGACCACCGTGTCGCCGAGCAGCGGGTCGTGGCGCAGCTCGGACGCGGTGGAGACCGGGTCGAGGGGGCGGTGGTCGGTCTCGTCCCGGACGAGGTCGTCCCGCGCGTCGTAGTAGAGCAGCTCACGTCCGTCGGCGAGCCGGGTCGACGTCTTCTTCACCTGCAACCTCCACCATCCAACAGAATCGCACACAACAAACCACAAGCCAACAGCACCCGTCAATGGGCGCGCAAGCGCCTGGCGGGCCCTGAACGATCACTGCCAGTGCCGTCGCCGAAACGCACCCTCGATCACAATCAAACAAACAATCTCATCAAAACTGTTCAGTTTCTGAACATGGAGGCGTAGGTTCCCGTCCGGATCAGTAAGCGCGACGAAGCGAGTACGCATGCAATATCTGGCCGCGGGGCTCCGGCTCCCCACCAACGGGCTCGACTACACGATTCTGGCGATCTACTTCATCGTCGTTCTGGGCATCGGCTTCGCCGCCCGCGCCAGCGTGAAGACCAGCCTCGACTTCTTCCTGTCGGGCCGCTCGCTGCCGGCCTGGGTCACCGGCCTCGCCTTCGTCGCGGCCAACCTCGGCGCCACCGAGATCCTCGGCATGTCCGCCACCAGCGCCCAGTACGGCGTGGCGGTCGTGCACTGGTACTGGATCGGCGCCATCCCGGCGATGGTGTTCCTCGGGCTCGTGATGATGCCCTTCTACTACGGTTCGAAGGTCCGCTCCGTACCGGAGTTCCTGCTCCAGCGCTTCGACAGGTCGGCTCACCTGCTCTCCTCGGCGCTGTTCGCGTTCGCCGCCGTCCTGATCGCGGGCGTCAACCTCTACGCCCTCTCGATCGTCGTGGAGGCGCTGCTCGGCTGGCCGCAGTGGGTGGCGATCGTGGTCGCCGGTCTCTTCGTGCTCGCCTACATCACCATCGGCGGCCTCTCCTCGGCGATCTACAACGAGGTGCTCCAGTTCTTCGTGATCCTGGCCGCGCTCATACCCCTGACCATCCTCGGCCTCAAGCGGGTCGGCGGCTGGGACGGCCTGACCAGCTCGCTCAAGAGCAGCCACGGCCACAACTTCCTGTCCGCGTGGGGCGGCACCGGCATCGGCCAGTCCAACCCGCTCGGCGCGAACTGGCTGACCATCGTGCTCGGCCTCGGCTTCGTGCTGTCCTTCGGCTACTGGACGACCAACTTCGCCGAGGTGCAACGGGCGCTGTCCGCGAAGAACCTGAGCGCGGCGCGGCGGACCCCGCTGATCGCGGCGTTCCCGAAGATGTTCATCGTGTTCCTGGTGATGATCCCGGGCCTGGTCGCGGCCGTCCTCGTGCCGAAGATCGGCACCCCGGGCTCGTCCCTGACGTACAACGACGCGATCCCGCTGCTCATGCAGGACCTGCTGCCCAACGGTGTGCTCGGCATCGCGGTCACCGGTCTGCTCGCCGCTTTCATGGCGGGCATGGCGGCCAACGTGTCGTCCTTCAACACCGTGTTCACGTACGACATCTGGGCCAAGTACGTGAAGAAGGACCAGCCGGACGGCTACTACCTGCGCTTCGGGCGGCTGATCACGGCGATCGGGGTGCTCGCCTCGATCGGCACGGCGTTCATCGCGTCCTCGTTCTCCAACATCATGGGCTACCTCCAGACCCTGTTCTCCTTCTTCAACGTGCCGATGTTCGTGGTGTTCGTGATCGGCATGTTCTGGAAGCGGGCGTCGGTGAAGTCGGGCGTGTGGGGCCTGCTCGCGGGCACCACCGCCGCGATGGTCAACTACTTCTGGATCTACAAGCAGGGCGTCATCTCGATCCCGACCGACCAGGGCGCCAACTTCGTCTCGGCGATCGTCGGATTCGTGGCGGGCGCGGTGGTCATGGTGGCCGTCACCCTGTTCACGGCGCCCAAGCCCGCCGCCGAACTGGCCGGCCTGGTGTACGGGACGAAGTCGCCCGGCGTCGAGGAGCCGCCCGCCGAGGGCGACAGCGCCTGGTACCGCAAGCCGGCCCTGCTCGGCTGGGGCGCGATCGTGCTCGCCGCGCTCTGCTACGTCCCCTACTCGTTCTGACCGGAGGCCAAGACATGTCCGAACTACAGCGTGAAGTCTCCGAGTTGGAGAAGAAGTCGGCGTCGGCCGCGCGGCTCTTCGACATCCGCCGGATCATCGGCGGCCTGTTCACCCTGTACGGGGTGATCGTCGGCGCGGCGGGGGTCTTCGCCTCCGACGCGGATCTGAAGAAGGCGCAGGGCATCAACATCAACCTGTGGACCGGGCTCGGCATGCTGGTCCTCGGGGTGTTCTTCCTCGTGTGGCTGAAGCTGCGGCCCACCGCGCCCCCCGTCCCCGAGGAGAGCTGACGTACTGGGCGCCGGCCGGCCGATGACGGGGCGCCCCGGCCGGGGCTCGAAGTGCGGCCCGGCTAGGGCGTCTTGGCGTGGGTGGCACGGTCGAGCAGGCCCGTCCGGGCGGCGAGGGCCGCCGCCTCAAGGCGGGAGCCCACCCCCAGCTTCATCAGGACCCGCTGGACGTGGGTGCGGGCGGTGGACGGCGCTATGCCCATGCCGGCCGCGATCAGCCGGGTGTCCTCGCCGTCCGCGACCCGCACCAGGACCTCCACCTCGCGCGGGGTCAGCAGGTGCAGCAGCCGCTGGCCCTCGTCGTCGGGCTGGGCGGCGGGGTTGAGGAGTTCGGCGAAGGCGCCCTGGAGGAGCTGCGGGGCGACCGCCGCCTCCCCCGCCCTGGCCTTCACCATGGCCCGCTCGACACCCTCGATGCGCTCGTCGTGGCGCACATAGCCGGACGCCCCGGCCGCGAACGCCGCCGCGATCCCGCGCGGGCTCGGCACCGGGCCGAGCACCACCACGGCGACCTGCGGCCGCTCCCGCTTGATCCGCACGATCGGGTCGAACACCCCGGGTTCGGCGGGTGCCGCCGTGCCGAGCAGGCACACCTCCGGCGCCCGGCTCACCACCAGATCGGCGGCCCCGGCGACCGGAGCCGCCGCGGCGAGGACCCGGTGGCCCCGCAGTTTCAGCGCCGAGGCGAGTGCCTCGGCGAGCAGCCGGTGGTCGTCGACCACCATGAGCCGCACGCCCATCGAGCTACCCCCATCCCCCCGGCCCCTCTTGCCCCGGCAAGCTACACGCTTGTTCGACGCCGCGCGCCGCTTACCTGTAAGAAGCCCCCAGAATGCCGAATTCTCCTGCATTCAGGCGTGGTTGAGGAAGTACGAGGGACGGCGAAACGACAATCTCGGCCGTTTTCCGGCTCACCACGCGCCCCCGACCTGCGGCGGAGGACACCGGGAAGGGCAGCACGAAAGGGGGCGGAAAAGGCGCGGGCCCCGCCGGCGGAGAACGGACTCCGCCGGCGGGGCCCGCGCCGGGCGGCGGCTCAGCCCGTGCCGGTCGCCATGAACAGGAACTTCTTCTCGGCGTCGGTATCCGAGTACGGCTTGCTCAGGAGCTGCGCGCCCAGGTAGAGGCGGCCGTTGCCGTACAGGATGTCGGCGTACTTCCCGGAGAACGACGTGATCGCGTCGCGGACCGTCCGGTCGGCCGGGTTCTCCAGGAGCAGCGTCGACTTGAGGCTGCCGCCGTCGATGCTGACGACCTGGGTGCCCTTGTCGTACGGGGCGTTCTTGTACGCGATGACGTTGTTGCCGTCCATGCGCAGCGGGAACATCGTGTAGCCGTCGCCCGCGTCCGCCCTGCCGGGGACGGGCTGGCCGGTGGCCAGGTCGAAGGCGAGGATCTCGTTGGTGCGGCCGAGCGAGCCGGTGGAGCCGCTCGCCGCGTTGTCGTGCTCCTCGGTCGGCACGTACAGCTTGCCGCCGCCGGCCACGACCATCGTGCACTTCTCGACGGAGGTGCTGTCGCAGCTGGCCGAGTACTTGTCGCCGGGGGCCGGGATGCGCGCGAGGAGCTTGCCGGTCTTGTCGTCGACGGAGAAGAAGTCGGAGATGCCGCTGCCGTCGCCCGCGCTGTCGCCGACGTCGGCGGCGAGCACCAGCGGCTTGGAGGACACGATGTGGAGGTAATCGATGCCGGGCAGCACCTTGTACGTGGAGAGCGGCTGGCCGCTCTTGGGGTCGAGGGGCTGCACGGTGAGGGTGGGCTTGTCGTAGTCGCCGCACTTGCGGACGGCCACCAGTGCGTCACCGCCGCCGTAGCCGACGTCCTTGCACTGGTCGGCGGTGGTGGTGGGCTTCCACAGTTCCTTGCCGGTGTTCAGGTCCCAGGCCGCGCCGCCGTCGAGGCCGCCGGCCGCGACCGTGCCCGCGCCGACGGTGATCTCGTCGAACCGGGTCTTGCGGTCGCCGTTGGCGCCCTTGATGTCAGCCTGCCACAACAGCTTGCCGGTGTTGAGGTCGAGGCCGGCGGCCTCGGTGCAGGAGGCGTACTTGGAGCCGCCGTCCTGGCTCTCGAAGGCGAACGCGGTCTTGCCGTCGGCCGAGACGTGCGTGCTCGCCTCGCAGACGTTGCCGGTCAGCGGGAGCTTCCAGACCTGCGTCCCCTTGGCTGGGTCGTAGCCGACGATCTCCTTGACCCCGGCCTTGACGTACACCTTGTCGGTGAGCCAGGAGCCGTGCACCGAGGTGAGGTCGGTGACCTTGGGCTGGGGGGTCTGGAAGAGCACCCTCGCGGCGGTGTTGGCCGGTGCCTTCTCCTTGCCGCCGCCCCCGGTCGTGCCGCCGCCGCCCTTGGCGCCGCCGGTGTCGCCCGACTTGGCATCGCTCTTGCCGTCGTCCTTGCCGGAGGCGTACCAGATGCCGCCGCCGACGATCAGGGCCACCGCGACGACCGCCGCGATGATGATCGTCAGCTGGGTGCTGGGCCTCTTGCCACCGGGCTGCCCGCCGGGAACGGGCGCGCCGGGCGTCCCGTACTGCGGCTGCGCGGGCTGGCCGGGATAGCCGTAACCGGCCTGCGCGGGCTGGGTCGGGGGCTGGCCCGGGTAGCCGTAGCCCGGCTGCTGGGGCGGGGTCGGAGGCTGGCCCGGGTAGCCGTAACCCGGCTGCTGGGGCGGGGTCGGAGGCTGGCCCGGGTAGCCGTAGCCGGGCTGCTGCGGAGGGGCCTGGGGGTAGCCGTAGGCCGGGGGTCCGGCCGGCGGCGGGGTGCTCGGCGGGCCGGCGGGCGGCGGCGGGGTGGGTGCGCCGAAGCCGCCGGCGGGTGGCTCCTGGGGCGCGCCGAAGCCGGGGGCCGGGGGCTGTTGGGGCGCGCCGAAGCCCGGGGGTGTGTCCTCGGGGCGCGGGGGCTGCTGCGGGGGCTGGGGTGGCTGGCTCATACCGGGGGGACCTCTGACTGGAAGGCGGGGACGGGGAGTTGGGGCGTCACTTGCCGAAGGACAGGAGCGTGATGTCCTTCTTGTCGCCCTTGGGGCTGCTCACCCTGGTGTTCATGAGGAAGAACCGTCCGCCCGCCCACGCTGCCGTGGGCTGGAAGAAGTAGCGTTCGGTGCTCGCGGCCGAGGACGGGCTCTGCAGGGTGATCTGCGGGGTGCCGCCGGTCAGCGGCATCGACGCGATCGCGGCCGCGTCCTCGACGCCGGCCTCCATGTAGAGCACGACCTTGCCGCCCTCCACGGCGACGGGCTGCATCATGCGGCCCTTGGGCGCCGCCGCGTGCCACTTCTCCTCGCCGGTGTTCAGGTCGATGGCGACGACGTCGTTGGTGCGGCCGACCCCGAGCTCTCCGCTGTCCTTGCCATCGGTGGGCATGTAGAGGGTGTCGGCGTCGGCGGCCGTGCCCCAGCAGCCCTGGAGCGTGCCCACGCCGAAGCCCAGGCCGGTGCAGTTCGCGGTGAGCGCGGACTTGGACTTGACCGACGAACGGAGCTTGCCGTCCGCGGTGAAGGTCGAGATGTTCGCCGTCTTCTTGTCCTTGTTGGTCGAGTAGACGATCAACGGGTCCACCGAGTAGACGCGGCTGATCGTCCAGCCCTTGGCGTACTGGTAGCTCCACTTGGGCTTGCCCGTGGCCGGGTCCAGCTCCTGGAGGAGGTCCGACTCGGGCGCGTCGATGTTGTCCGCGTCGACGCACGGGCTGACGGCGATCAGCTTGGCCCCGCCCGCGAAGGACTTGGCACTGCAATTGCCGGTCTTCGGGGTGCCGTAGAGCTTCTTGCCGTCCGTGAGGGAGAAGCCGCTCGCTCCGCCCATGTCACGCGCCACGGCCACGGTGTTGCCGCTGATCGCCATGTCGAAGCTCTCCATGAAGTCGAAGAGCCCCTCCGCCGGCACCGGAGCCTTCCAGCCGGCCTTGCCCGCGGCGAGGTCGATCAACTGGAGCTGGTTGCACTTCGCGTTCTTGGTGTTGTCGCCCTGCACACCCAGGACGATCCGTCCGTCCGCGGTCGGGCTCTGCGGCGCACCGCATATGGCGGTGTCCAGCGGCACCGACCACTTCTGCTTGCCGTCGGCCACCGCGTAGCCGACGACCTCCTTGTACATGGCCTTGACGACGGTGTCCCCGAGGACCCACGGCCCGTACTGATCGGCGCCGTTCTGGGTCAGCGGGGTGTCGTTCTGGTGCAGCCAGACCCGCGCGTCGCCCGCCTTGGCACCGGAGTTGATGTCGTCGCTGCCGGTGCGGCCGGTGCCCTTGCCGTCGCCCTCGTCCACGGAGGGGGAGCCGGAGGGGAGCGCGCTGTGGCTCTTGTCGGCGACGGGCTTCTTGTCGTCACCTCCGCCGCTCGTCGCCAGGTACACGCCGCCGCCGATGACCAGGAGGCCCGCGACCGCCGCGGCCACGATCATCGCGGGCTTGCCCTTGAACGGGTTCTTGCCACCGCCCTGCGGGGGCACCGGAGCACCTGGGTACTGCGCCTGGCCGGGGTACGGCGGCTGACCGGGGTAGCCGTAGCCGCCCTGCGGGGTCCCCGCGTACGGGTTGGGCTGGGTGGGAGGCTGTCCCGGGTAGCCGTAGCCGCCCTGCGGGGAAGGGGCCGCGGGGTATCCGTAGCCCGGCTGCGGCCCGGGCGCCTGCGGATAGCCGTAGCCGGGCTGCCCGGCCGGCGGGGCCGGGGGCGTCTGCGGCGGCTGCGCCGGGGGCGTGGGCGGA
Organism: Streptomyces sp. NPDC006691; assembly: GCF_042869955.1. Classification (NCBI taxonomy): domain Bacteria; kingdom Bacillati; phylum Actinomycetota; class Actinomycetes; order Kitasatosporales; family Streptomycetaceae; genus Streptomyces; species Streptomyces sp. NPDC006691. Next base: position 92,413 of record NZ_JBIAGW010000015.1, on the reverse strand, counting down.
GCGGCCGGCATCCGCGGCGGCTGCGCCGGCGGTCCGGGCGGCTGCGCGGGCGGTCCCTGGGGCTTGTCCTGCGGTGCTCCGAAGCCACCCTGCGGTGGCTGCGAACTGGGCGGCTGAGTCACAGCGAGATACCCCCGAATTTGCGTCTTTGCGTCTTTACGCCAGTCGAACGGAGCTACTTTCTATCACTCGGGGCAGGACGGGCCACGGGCCGGTCATCCCTGTTCCCAAGGGAGAACCGGCCCGTAATGCCGCCGTTACTGAGTTCCCACGCCGTCTCTACGCGAGCGCCGCAACACCTCCGCAGAGGTATGCCTCAGGCGTCCTCGGCGAGTTCGAGCCAGCGCATTTCCAACTCGTCGCGTTCGACGATCAGTTCGCGCAGTTCGGCATCCAGTTTCGCCACCTTCTCGAAGTCCGTGGCGTTATCGGCGATTTGCGCATGCAGATGCGTCTCACGCTCATTGATCTTGTTGAGCTGCCGCTCGACCTTCTGGAGTTCCTTCTTCGCGGCCCGGGCGTCCTGGGCCGAAACGGCGCTCACGGGCCGGGCGGTGGGGGCCGCGCTCGGCGCGGGCGCGGACTCGATCATCCGCTGCCTGCGCTCCAGGTATTCGTCGATGCCGCGCGGCAGCATCCGCAGCGCGGCATCGCCGAGCAGCGCCCAGACGTGGTCGGTGGTGCGCTCGATGAAGAACCGGTCGTGCGAGATGACGACCATGGAGCCGGGCCAGCCGTCGAGGAGGTCCTCCAGCTGGGTCAGCGTCTCGATGTCGAGGTCGTTGGTGGGCTCGTCGAGGAAGAGGACGTTGGGCTCGTCCATGAGGAGCCGCAACAGCTGGAGCCGCCTGCGCTCACCGCCGGAGAGGTCACCGACCGGCGTCCACTGCTTCTCCTTCGAGAAGCCGAACTGCTCGCAGAGCTGACCGGCCGTCATCTCGCGGCCCTTGCCGAGGTCGACGCGGTCGCGGATCTGCTGGACGGCCTCCAACACCCGCAGCGCGGGCGGGAGTTCGGCCACGTCCTGGGAGAGGTAGGCGAGCCTGACCGTCTTGCCGACCACGACCTTGCCCGCGGCGGGCTGCGCCTCGCCCGCGGTGCGCCAGGCCTCGGTGAGCGTACGCAGGAGCGAGGTCTTGCCCGCGCCGTTCACACCGACCAGGCCGATGCGGTCCCCGGGGCCGAGCTGCCAGGTGAGGTGCTTGAGCAGCAGCTTCTCGCCGGCCTGTACGGTCACGTCCTCCAGGTCGAAGACGGTCTTGCCGAGCCGGGCGTTGGCGAACTTCATCAGCTCGCTGGTGTCGCGCGGCGGCGGCACGTCCGCGATGAGCTCGTTGGCGGCCTCGATGCGGTAGCGCGGCTTGGAGGTGCGGGCCGGGGCACCGCGGCGCAGCCAGGCCAGCTCCTTGCGCATCAGGTTCTGCCGCTTGACCTCTTCGGTGGCCGCGATGCGCTCGCGCTCGGCACGGGCGAAGACGTAGTCGGAGTAGCCGCCCTCGTACTCGAAGACCGAGCCGCGCTGGACGTCCCACATGCGGGTGCAGACCTGGTCGAGGAACCAGCGGTCGTGGGTGACGCAGACGAGCGCCGAGCGCCGGGCCTGGAGGTGGCGGGCGAGCCAGCTGATGCCCTCGACGTCCAGGTGGTTGGTGGGCTCGTCGAGCACGATCAGGTCCGGCTCGCCGATGAGCAGCTTGGCGAGCGCGATGCGGCGGCGCTCGCCGCCGGACAGCGGCGCGATGACGGTGTCCAGGCCCTGCGCGAACCCGGGCAGGTCGAGCCCGCCGAACAGCCCCGTCAGCACATCGCGGATCTTGGCGTTGCCGGCCCACTCGTGGTCGGCGAGGTCGCCGATGACCTCGTGCCGCACGGTGGCCTGCGGGTCGAGCGAGTCGTGCTGGGTGAGCACGCCGAGCCGCAGCCCGCCCACGTGGGTGACGCGGCCGGTGTCCGGCTCCTCCAGCTGCGCGAGCATCCGGATCAGGGTGGTCTTGCCGTCGCCGTTGCGCCCGACGACACCGATCCGGTCCCCCTCGGAGACGCCGAGGGAGACTCCGTCGAGCAGGGCACGGGTCCCGTACACCTTGCTGACTGCCTCGACATTGACCAGGTTGACGGCCATTTCACTCCTGAGCAGGGGGATGGATCGTCGTCCAGAGTAGTCGCCGCGGCGGGGTGGCGACGGGCGGCGGCGATCAAGGGGGCGTCCGTGAGGTCATACGATGGTCAAATCCTCGGATTGCGAGGTTTATGGGGCGGACAACGCATATAAGGGGCGGGGTTGTGAAGCGGTATGTGGTGCGGGGCACGGTCGCGGCGGCACTGGTGGGGGCGGCCCTGGCCGGGTGCGGCGAGCAGAAGGAGCCGGCGTCGCGGAACGCGACGGCAACGGCTGCCTCCCCTTCAGGGGGCGGCAGCCCGTCGGCCTCGGTGAGCCCGTCCCCCTCCGCGGGCGGGAGTTCGACGGCCGGGGCCTCGCCCGCACCGGGCCGGAACGCGGCGACGAAGGACGGCAGGGTGGGCGCCCCGGGGACGGCCTGCGCCATGCCGGTCTCCTTCGAGCTGGCGCCGGACTGGAAGCCGAAGCCGGCGCCACGGCCGGCCGCCGACTCCCCGCTCGCCTCGTGGACCAAGCAGGGCCCGTTCGATCTGGTCTGCGAGATCGACGCGAAGCCCGCGGGGCACCTCGGCTATCTGCGGACCTGGGTCCAGAACACCTCAACGGGCACGCCCCGCGCGGCACTTGAGTCCTTCGTCGGCTCCCAGAGGAACGCGAGCAAGGCGACGTACGAGGAGATCGAGGCGGGCCCACTGCCGGCGGCGGAGGTCGTCTTCGAGACGTACAGCAAGCTGCTGGACGAGTCGAAGCAGGAACACGCCCTGGCGGTCGTCACCCCCAGGGGCACGCTGGTGCTGCACCTGGGCGGCCTGGACACCGAGGAGCACCGGGAGATGCTCCCGGCCTACGAGCTGGCCAAGGGGAGCATGCGGCTCGCGTCGTAGGCGCACGCGTACGTCCACCTGGGCTTGCGGCGCGAGCGGCTCAAGGCCGGCAGGCCGTACGTCATCGAGGTCGACCTCACCGCGATCGACGAGCTCTGACTCAGCCCGTCAGTACCGTCGCGCCCGGGGCCGGGGACGTGGTGGCGCGGGCGGTGCGGCAGGTGCCGGAGCCGGTGAGGGCGGTGGCCACCCGGTGGGCCGCTTCGGCGTCCGCGCACAGGAAGGCCGTGGTCGGGCCCGAGCCCGAGACCAGGGCGGCGAGGGCGCCCGCCGCCGTGCCCGCCGCGAGGGTGTCCGCGAGTGAGGGGCGCAGGGAGAGCGCGGCGGCCTGGAGGTCGTTGGCGAGGGTGGCCGCGAGTGCCTTGGCGTCGCCGGTGCGCAGTGCGTCGAGCAGGGCCGGGGCGGCGGCGGGTTCGGGGGCGTCCGGGGTGAGGCGGTCGAACTCGCGGTAGACGGCCGGGGTGGAGAGCCCGCCGTCGGCGACCGCGAACACCCAGTGGAAGGTGCCGCCGACCTCCAGCGGGGTGAGCTGCTCGCCGCGCCCGGTGCCGAGGGCCGCGCCGCCGACCAGACTGAAGGGGACGTCGCTGCCCAACTCGGCGCAGATGTCGAGGAGTTCGTCCTGGCTCGCCCCCGTGCCCCACAGCGTGTCGCAGGCCAGGAGGGCGCCCGCGGCGTCGGCGCTGCCGCCGGCCATGCCGCCCGCGACGGGGATGTCCTTGTCGATGTGGATGTGCACACGGGGCTGGATGCCGTGGCGTGCGGCGAGCAGTTCCGCGGCGCGGGCGGCCAGGTTCGTCCGGTCCAGGGGGACCTGGGCGGCGTCCGGTCCTGTGCAGGTGATGCGGAGTTCGTCGGCGGGGGTGACCGTGACGGTGTCGTGGAGGGCGACCGCGAGGAAGACGTTGGCGAGGTCGTGGAAGCCGTCCGGGCGGGCGGGGCCCACGCTCAGCTGGGTGTTGACCTTGGCGGGGACGCGGACGGTGACGGTGCGGGGGGTCACGGGGGGCGGGCTCCTTCGGCTGGGGCGCCCCCATTTTCCCCCACCCCGGGGGGTCGAAGCGCCCTGGGGCTCCGCTCCGGACCCCGGTTCGGCCCCCGCCCCGCCCCTTCCCGAGACCCTCCGGGGGTTGAAAGGACCCTGGGGCTCCGCCCCAGACCCCGTTCGCGCCCAAACGCTCGTCCTCAAACGCCGGACGGGCTGTAGGTGCCCCAGCACCGGTACGGCCAGGGGCGGGCGCGACCAGCCACGCACGGTCCGCAGCCGCACTCGAACCCGAAAGCGCACCCCAACGCCTCCCACCCCCCGGAGGGATCAGCCGGGCCGGTGCTCCGCGATCGCCGCGAACTCCTCCACCGTCAGTGCCTCGCCCCGCGCCTGGGGCGACACCCCGGCCGCGACCAGGGCCGCCTCGGCCGCCGCGGGCGAGCCCGCCCATCCGGACAGCGCGGCCCGCAGGGTCTTGCGGCGCTGCGCGAACGCCGCGTCGACCACCGCGAACACCTCCGCCTTGGAGGCCGTCGTCGCGACGGGAGCCGAGCGGCGGACCAGGGACACCAGGCCGGAGTCGACGTTCGGCGCGGGCCAGAACACGTTCCGCCCGATCGACCCGGCCCGCTTGACGTCGGCGTACCAGTTCGCCTTGACCGACGGCACCCCGTACACCTTGTTGCCCGGCTTCGCCGCGAGCCGGTCGGCGACCTCCGCCTGGACCATGACCAGGGTGCGCTCGATGCTCGGGAAGCGGTCCAGCATGTGGAGCAGGACCGGGACCGCCACGTTGTACGGGAGGTTCGCGACCAAGGCCGTGGGGGCCGGGCCCGGCAGTTCCCGGACGAGCATCGCGTCGGAGTGGACCAGCGCGAAGCGGTCGGCCCGCGCGGGCATCCGCGCCTCGATCGTCGCGGGCAGCGCCGCCGCGAGCACGTCGTCGATCTCGACGGCCACCACCCGGTCCGCCGCCTCCAGGAGCGCGAGCGTCAGCGAGCCGAGACCCGGCCCCACCTCGACCGCGACGTCGTCGGGGCGGACCTCGGCGGTCCGCACGATCCGGCGGACCGTGTTGGCGTCGATGACGAAGTTCTGGCCGCGCTGCTTGGTGGGGCGTACGCCAAGCGCTGCGGCCAGTTCACGGACATCGGCGGGGGTAAGGAGTGCGTCGGGCTCAGTGGTGCTCACCGATACAGCCTACGGCCGCAGTGCGGCCACGGGCTCGCCCCCCGGCTCACGAAGAGCTTCTTCGCCCGGAAGGTCTGCTCGGCGGCAGGGGCCTGCTCGGCCCGCCCGCTGCCGCCGAGCGCGTGCCAGGTGCCGGGGTCGAACTGGTAGAGCCCGCCGTAGGTGCCCGACGGGTCGAGGGCGCCGGGCCGGCCGCCGGACTCGCAGTGGGCCAGGCCGCTCCAGTTGAGGTGCTCGGCGCCGCCCACCGAGGACGGCAGCGCCTTGGTGCCGATCTTGATCTGCTGCGTGACCGGCTCGCGGACGACCTCCTCGGCGATCTTCCTGGGCTTCTGCTTGACGCCGTTGACGGTCCGCAGCGCGTACGTGACCCTGCGGGCGCCCTTCTCGCCCTGGCGGACCACGACCTGGGTGCCCGCGAAGAGCGTCGCGTCCTTGGTCTTCTCGACCTTGAACGGGATGGGCTCCTCGCGCACCTCCTTGGTGCCGCTGATCCGCATCACGGTGACCGTCTGCCCGTCGCGCGGGAAGGAGGCGCCGGGCACGGACGTGGTGTCCTGGCCCTGGAGGGAGATGCCGGCTTCCTGGAGCGCCTCGGCGACGGTGGCCGCGTTGGTGCGCAGGGTGCGTTCGCGGCCGTCCGCGAGGAAGGTCACCGAGCGTTCGGTGCGTACGTCCAGGGCGAGGCCGGCGCGGCCGATCTCCGAGGAGCGGGACGCCGACAGATAGGCGCCCTCGGCGCGCACCCCGAGCTGGCGCAGGGCGCCCTCGACGGTACGGGCCGTCGTCCACACCTGGCGGCGCTGTCCGTCGAGGGTCAGCTGGACCGGGCGGCCGTAGCGGACCACGACCTCGTCGCCGCCGGCGAGCGCGGCATCGGGGCCGGGCGCCACGATGTCGTGCGTGCCGACCGGTACGTGTTCGTCGGCGAGGAGTTCCTCGACACTGCCGGCGAAGGTGTGCATGGTGCGCGGCACGCCGTCGACGGTGAGCCGGACGGCCTTGTCGGTGACCAGGAACGCGGAGGTGCCGCCCGCCAGGAACGCGACGACCAGGGCCTGCGGGATGAGCCGGCGCAGCTTGTCGGGGCCGCCCGACGACTTGCGGCGCCGCGCCGCCCGGCGGGCCCCGGCGCGGCCTCCGTCCGCATCCGGTGCGGGCGCCGGCTCGAACGCTTCGGGGCCGCGCGGCTCGGGGACGGGGGCCACGGGCGCGATCCGGGTCTCGTGGCCGGCGTACGCGGTGGCGTAGGGAGGCGGCGCCGTGACGGTCGCGGCGCGGTGGCCGCCGCGTGCGGCACGGTGACTGCCCTGCGAATTGCTCACGACGCTCCAGGGTCCGGTCCGGTGGTGCGGGCCGGGACATTAGCGGAGGGACGGTCACTCTCCAAAGCGGCTCGACTACCCAGCGTCGTGGCATTACCCTGCGCGCCACCGCGGAACGGCGCCGGAGGGCCGGATTCGTTATCGCTCAGTAATCAAACGCCCGCGCGGTGTTGTCGGCGATCGCCGCGGCCAGCAGATCTTCGCCGACGCCCTTGACGGCCGCCATGGCGCGCACCGTGACCGGAATGAGATACGGCGCATTGGGCCGTCCGCGGTACGGCGCCGGCGTGAGGAACGGCGCATCCGTCTCGACGAGAACGAGTTCTTGCGGGGCGACCGCGAGGGCGTCCCGCAGCGGCTGGGCGTTCTTGAAGGTCATGTTTCCCGCGAAGGACATGAAGTACCCGTATTCGGCGCAGAGTTCGGCCATTTCCGCGTCGCCGGAATAACAGTGGAAGACGGTACGTTCGGGGGCGCCTTCCTCGCGCAGAATGCGCAGCACATCGGCGTGCGCCTCGCGGTCGTGGATGACGAGCGCCTTGTTCTGCCGCTTGGCGATCTCGATGTGCGCCCGGAACGACCGCTCCTGGGCGGCCTTGCCCTCGGGCCCGGTGCGGAAGTAGTCGAGACCGGTCTCGCCGACGGCCTTGACCCAGGGCAGCGCGGCGAGCCGCTCGATCTCCGCGAGGGCCTCGTCGAGGGCCCCTTCGCCGCCGGGGCCGCGCGCGCCCTGGCGCGACCATCCGTCCGGGTCACCGAGGACGATCCGGGGCGCCTCGTTGGGGTGCAGGGCGACGGCCGCGTGGACGGCCGCGTACGCCTCGGCGGTGTCGGCGGCCCACTGGGAGCCCTTCACATCGCAGCCCACCTGGACCACCGTGGTGACGCCGACGGCCGCGGCCTTCTCCAGGGCCTGTTCGACCGTGCCGTCCTGCATGTCCAGGTGGGTGTGCGAATCGGCCACCGCCACGCCGAGCGGCTCGGGCAGCGGGGGCGGGGCGTCCTTCTTGGCGGCACTCATGCCGCCGATCCTACGAAAGGGCCCGTGCCCCCGGCGCCCTGGCGCCTACTTGCGGTGGAACCTGGTGCCTACTTGCGGTGGAAGGGGTGCAGGAGGTCGGACAGGTGCCAGTGGTGCTCCGGCTTCACGGTGGCGTCGGCCGCGTCCTGGGGCCCGGGCTGTGCCGGGGCGGACGCGCGGTGCTGGACCTGCTGCGCGGAGGACACCCGCCCGGCGCGCATGATGCGCACCACGTGGCCGCCGCAGTTGAGGCAGGTGGGGGCGGACAGCGGGGAAGGCACCCGGTCGCCGTTGGCCTTGTATATGACGAATGCCTGGCCGGAGGCGTCTACGTGGTGCTCTATCTCGTACGCCTGTTCCCAGCCGTATCCGCACCGCATGCACGCGAAGGCGTACGCCTCGTGTGCCGTGGTCTCAGCGATCTCACTCATGTGCCGGCTCCTCTTGTCCGCTGGACAAGCTCTTGCGAGCGCTCTTGCGAGCGGGGGCGAAAGGTCCCCCGATCCAGGAGACGCCTTTCGCTGCCAAAACGCATCAGGTGCTGTCGAGAGTTGGCGCGGTCTTGGCCTTTCCTAGGGCTGCGTGCATTTCCCTGCCCCGGTGCGCGGCCTGCGTTTTACTTTTTACGATAGTCCTTTACCGTCCGCGGGGCTCTGACGTGCCGCGTTCTTTGCCGCCACCACCGCGTCGAAGACCTCCCTCTTGGGTAGACCGGTCTCGACGGCGACGGCCGCGATGGCCTCCTTGCGCCGCTCCCCCGCCTCCTCCCGGACCTGTACGCGCCGCACCAGCTCGGCCGCGTCGAGGTCGGCCGGGCCGCTCTCGGGCGCCCCCTCGACCACGACGGTGATCTCGCCGCGCACCCCCTCGGCCGCCCACACCGCGAGGTCCTTCAGGGGGCCGCGCTTGACCTCCTCGTACGTCTTGGTCAGCTCCCGGCACACCGCCGCGCGCCGCTCGGCGCCGAACACCTCGGCCATCGCCGCGAGGGTGTCGTCGAGGCGGTGCGGGGCCTCGAAGTAGACGAGGGTGCGCCGCTCCCCGGCGACCTCGCGCAGCCGCCCGAGGCGCTCGCCGGCCTTGCGGGGCAGGAAGCCCTCGAAGCAGAAGCGGTCCACGGGCAGCCCGGACAGGGCGAGCGCGGTGAGCACGGCGGAGGGGCCCGGCACCGCGGTGACCTCGATGTCCTTCTCGACACAGGCCGCGACCAGGCGGTAGCCGGGATCGGAGACCGAGGGCATGCCGGCGTCGGTGACGAGCAGCACCCGGGCGCCGCCTTCGAGTGCCTCGACGAGTTCGGGGGTGCGCGCCGACTCGTTGCCCTCGAAGTAGGACACGACCCGGCCCGTGGTGTGCACGCCGAGCGCCTGGGTGAGGCGGCGCAGCCGCCGGGTGTCCTCGGCGGCGACGACGTCGGCCCGCTCCAGTTCGGCGGCGAGCCGGGGCGGGGCGTCCGCGGTGTCGCCGATGGGGGTGCCTGCGAGTACGAGTGTTCCGGTCACACCGACCATCCTCCCAGCCCGCCGGAGCCGAGGCCGCCGGGCCCGGCCACGGGACTCCCATAGGTGAGTTCCCTACGATGGCGCGGTGACCAGTACTGCGCCACCGACCCTTCCGGGCCACGAAGCCGGGGACGAGCCGCCCTCCTGGGCGCACCGCATGCGCCGGTTCGGCCATGTCGTGCGGCCGAGAACCGGGCTGCGCGAGCGCCTGGTGCCGCCCTTCGCCCGGCCCGCCGGGCAGCTGTGGACGGTCCTGGGCATCGGACCGGAGGCGGCGGCGCGCATCGTGCGCTGGTCGGCGTGGGTCGGGCCGCTCCTGGTGACGCTGGTCGCGGGCCTGATGCGGTTCTGGCACCTGGGCTCCCCGGATGCGGTGATATTCGACGAGACGTACTACGCCAAGGACGCCTGGGCGCTCATCAACCACGGCTACGAGGGCGACTGGCCGAAGGACATCGACAAGTCGATCCTCGCCAACCCCGACCTCATCTCGGTGCCGACCGCGCCGGGCTATGTGGTGCATCCGCCGGTCGGCAAGTACCTGATCGGCATCGGCGAGAAGATGTTCGGCTTCACGCCGTTCGGCTGGCGGTTCATGGTCGCCGTCCTGGGCACCCTGTCGGTGCTGCTGATCTGCCGGATCGGGCGGCGCCTGTTCCGCTCGACGTTCCTGGGCTGCCTGGCGGGCGCGCTGCTCGCCGTCGACGGGCTGCACTTCGTGATGAGCCGCACCGCGCTGCTCGACACGGTGGTCATGTTCTTCGTCGTGGCCGCCTTCGGCTGCCTCCTGGTCGACCGCGACCGTACGAGAGCCCGGCTCGCGGCCGCGCTGCCCGAGGGCGAGGACGGGCAGCTGCGCCCGGACGCCGGGATCGCGGCGAGTCTGCGGTTCGGGTGGCGGCCCTGGCGGATCGGGGCCGGGGTCATGCTGGGGCTCGCCTGCGGCACCAAGTGGAACGGCCTGTACATCCTGGTCTTCTTCTGTGTGATGGCCGTCCTGTGGGACGTGGGCGCCCGGCGCACGGCGGGCGCGGTCAGCCCCTACCGGGCGGTGCTCCGCCGGGACGCGTTCTGGGCGTTCGTGTCCACGGTGCCGGTGGCGATCGCCACGTACATGGTGTCGTGGACGGGCTGGTTCGTCACCGACAAGGGCTACGGGCGGCACTGGGCGGACGGCCGCGCGGGCCTGTCCCCCGACCACATCAAGCTCCCGGTCATCGGCACCGTCAACCACCTGCCGCAGTTCGACCTGAGCTGGGTGCCGGCCTCGCTGCGCAGCTTCTGGCACTACGAGACCGAGGTCTACAGCTTCCACGTCGGCCTCACCGAGGGCCACACCTACCAGTCGAACCCGTGGAGCTGGCTCGTCCTCGGCCGGCCGGTCTCGTACTACTACGAGAGCCCCGGTCCCGGCACCGGCGGCTGCCCCTCGGACGCGGGCGGCAAGTGCGCCTCCGAGGTCCTGGCGCTCGGCACTCCGCTCCTGTGGTGGGCCGGCTGCTTCGCGCTCCTGTACGTCCTGTGGCGCTGGATCTTCCGGCGCGACTGGCGGGCGGGCGCGATCGCGTGCGGCATCGCGGCCGGGTACCTGCCCTGGTTCATGTACCAGGAGCGGACGATCTTCTTCTTCTACGCGGTCGTCTTCGTGCCGTTCCTGTGTCTCGCGGTGGCGATGATGATCGGGGCGATCATCGGGCCGCCGCACGGGGCGCGCGGCGCGGCCGCTCCCGTGGAGCCGGGGCTTGCCGCCGGGGAGAGGCGGCGGGCGGTGGGGGCGATCGGCGCCGGTGTCCTCGTCCTGCTCATCATCTGGAACTTCGTGTACTTCTGGCCGATCTACACCGGTACGCCCATCCCGCTGGACTCCTGGCGCAGCCGGATGTGGCTGGACAGTTGGGTGTGATGCCGGTCGCGTTCCGGTAACCGTTCGGACAACTGCGAGACCCTCTGTCACTCCTGTCCCGTAGAGTCACTCCCAAGTAACTCCTTGAACATGTTCAAGGAGTTCGGGGGACTCCTGGGGAGGGGAACTGCGGGATGCGCAGCGGAGCGAAGGTCGCCATCGTGGGCGGGGTGTTCGTGGTGGTCGCCGGAGGCGTGGCGTACGGGGGATACGCGCTGGTCGGCGGGAGCGACGACAAGGGCCCCGGCGGTACGCACACGCAGGGCGCGCCCGCCCGCACCGGGCCGCCGGGAGCGGACGAGATCAAGGAGACGTCGACCGCCTTCCTCCAGGCCTGGGCGAAGGGCGACGCGGCGGGGGCCGCCGCCCTCACCAACAACCAGGCGGACGCCTCGACGGCCCTGTCCGGATTCAGCGAGCAGGCGCACATCACGAACGTGACGGTCACGCCGGGCGCGCCGAACGGCGCGGTCGTCCCGTACACGGTGAAGGCCGACGTCTCGTTCGGGGGAAAGACGGCTCCGCTCGCCTACGCCTCCCAACTCACCGTCGTACGCGGTCAGTCCACGCACAAGCCGCTGGTCGACTGGCAGCCCGCGGTGCTCCACCCGCAGCTGAAGAAGGGTGAGCGCCTGGTGACCGAACCGGCGCAGAACCCGGAGATCCAGGCGGTCGACTACAAGGACCGCCCGCTGACCAAGGAGAAGTACCCCTCGCTCGGCGCGATTCTGGACGGGCTGCGCGAGAAGTACGGCGCGAAGGTGAACGGCACGCCGGGCGTCGAGCTCCAGATCCAGGGCAACGGCAGCCCGGCACGCACCCTGATCACCCTCCAGAAGGGCACCCCGGGCAAGCTGAAGACGACGCTCGACGCGGATGTGCAGGCCGCCGCCGAGCAGGCCGTGAAGCGCTTCGGAGAGTCCTCGGTGGTGGCCGTCAAGCCGAGCACCGGCGAGATCCGGGCGGTCGCGGACAACCGGAACGACAAGTTCCCGGCCTCGCTCCAGGGCCGGGTGGCCCCCGGCTCGACGATGAAGATCGTCACGGCGACGATGCTGATCGAGCAGGGCAAGGTGTCCGCGGACAAGCCGGCCGTGTGCCCCTCGGACGTGCAGTGGGAGGGCGTCACCTTCCACAACCTGGACAACTTCTCGCTCCCCAGCAGCGATCCCTTCTCGAAGAGCTTCGCCAGGTCCTGCAACACCGCCTTCATCAAGCACATCCACGAGGTGAACGACGACGGAGCGCTGGGCCGGGTCGCCGCCAACTACTTCGGCATCGGCCAGGACTGGAAGGTCGGCGTGCCGACCTTCGACGGCAGCGTGCCCGCGTCGGCCGGCGCCGAGACGGCCGCCGCCTACATCGGGCAGGGCAAGGTCCAGATGAGCCCGCTCGACATGGCGTCGGTCGCGGCGACCGCGAAGTCGGGCCGGTTCCGCCAGCCGGTGATCGTGCCGCAGTCCCTCGACGGCCGCGAGCTGGCCCAGGCCGACCCGCTGCCGTCGAACATCGCCGCCCAGCTGCGCGAGATGATGCACATCACCGCGACCGCCCCGTACGGGACCGCGACGGAGGCCATGGCGAACGTCGGCGGGGTCAAGGGTGCCAAGACCGGCTCCGCGGAGAAGGACGGCCAGAACAAGTCGGACAGCTGGTTCGCCGGCTACAGCGACGACCTCGCGGCCGCCGCGCTCGTGCAGTCCGGCGGGCACGGCGGGACCGCGGCCGGGCCCATCGTCGCGCAGGTCCTGCGCGCGGGCTGAGACCGGCTCGCGTCCGGCGCGGGGTGGAACCGGCTCGCCCGGCCGCTTCGCGCGGCGCCGCGGGCGGGTCGAGGCCCGGGCCGGGCTGCCGCGGGGGCGCCTCACCGGCCGCGGTCATGGCCGCCGGGGTGCCTCACCCGTCGTGATCCGTGCGCCGGAAGCCGGTGTTGACGGCGAGGATGCCGCCGTCCACGCGCAGGGTGGTGCCGGTGATCCAGGACGCGTCGGACGAGGCCAGGAAGGCGACGGCCGCCGCGATGTCCTCGGGCTCCCCGACCCGGCCCAGCGGGTACAGCGCCGCCAGCCGCTCCAACTGGCCCTGGCGGTCCTCCCATGCGGGGGTGCGGATGGTGCCGGGGTGCACGAGGTTGACCCGTACTCCGCGCGGCGCGGCGTGCCCGGCGAGCGTACGGGTCAGCGAGGCGAGGCCCGCCTTGGCGGCACTGTAGGCGTGGTTGCCGAAGTCCTGCTCGCCGTTGACCGAGCCGATGCTCACGATCGCGCCCCGGCCGGAGGCCGCCAGGTGCGGGAGGGCGGCGCGGGCGCAGCGGAAGGCGCCGGTGAGGGTGACGTCCAGGTCACGGGCCCACTCCTCGTCGTCCTCGTCCTCGAAGCGGTCGGCGTCCGGGGTGCAGGAGTACGCGTTGTTCACCAGGACGTCGAGCCGGCCGAACTCCTCGACGGCGAAGGCGACCGCGGCCTCAACCGAGGCGCGGTCGGAGACGTCGCAGTGCCGGGCCACGGCGCCCTTCAGTTCGGCGGCCGTCGCCTCCGCACGCGCCAAGTCGACGTCGGCGACGAGGACTCGGGCGCCCTCGTCGGTCAGTCTGCGCGCGATGGCGGCGCCGATGCCGCGCCCCGCGCCGGTGATCAGCGCGGCGTGTCCCTCGAAACGTGCGGTGCGCGAAGCGAATTGAGGATGCGTCATACGGTCGAACGTAGCGCCCTTACCAGGGCCTGGGCACGCGGGTCCGCGGTGACTCCCTTCTGGAGCCCGTTGGTCACATAGCCGAACGCGAGGCCCGACTCCGGGTCGGCGAAGCCCAGCGAACCGCCGCGTCCGGGGTGCCCGAAGGAGCCGGGGGCGAGCAGCGGGGCGGCGGGGCCGTGCAGCATGTAGCCGAGCCCGAAGCGGGTGTTCACGACCAGGACGCGGTCGGGCCCCGCGCTCTCCTCGGTGCGGGCCAGGGTGAGCGTGGCGGGCGCGAACAGGCGCCGCCCGCCGTCGACTTGGCCGATGGTGGCGGCGTAGAAGCGGGCCAGCGCGCGGGCGGTGGAGATGCCGGCGGAGGCGGGGAGCTCGGCCGCGCGGTAGGCGGGGTCGTTCTCGTCCGGCATCGGGTCGATCGCGCCGAACGCGCGACGGGTCGGCGAGGTGGGGTCCGCGTAGGCCTCGCTGACGTTCCGCTTCGGCCGCAGCCGAAGGCCGCCCTCGCCCTCGGGCGCGTCGACGGGGCCGATGCGGCCCACCCGGTGCGCCTCGATGTCCGGCACGCCCAGCCAGAAGTCCAGACCGAGCGGCCCGGCTATCTCCTCGGCGAGCCAGCGGCCGATGGTGCGTCCGGTGACCCGCCGGACCAGCTCGCCGAGCAACCAGCTGTACGTCTGCGCGTGGTAGCCGTGCGCGCTGCCGGGCTGCCAGAGCGGGGCCTGGGCGGCGACGGCCGCGGGGCCGCTCTCGCCGTCGATGGCCTCGGCGGGGGTGAGCGGGCGGTCCAGTGCGGGTACGCCCGCCCGGTGTGCGAGCAGATGCCGCACCAGGGTGCGGTCCTTGCCGGCCGCCTTGAACTCCGGCCAGTACGTCGACACGGGGGCGTCCAGGTCGAGGCGGCCGCGCTGGTGCAGGAGCAGGGGGACGGCCGCGGCCACGCCCTTGGTGGCCGAGCGGACGATCTGCGCGGTGTCCAGGGCCCAGGGGGCGGTGCCGTCCACGTCCTTGGTGCCGGCCCACAGGTCGACGACCTTCTGGCCGTCGCGGTACACGGCTACGGCTGCGCCGTGGTCGCCGCGGTGCGTGAAGTTCCGCACGAACGCGTCCCTCACCGGTTCGTAGCCCGGTGTTACGGCGCCCTGTACGTCGACCACGATCCGCTCCCAACGCTGCCGGGCGCCCCACCGACCCCCTCCCCTCCCATGGTGCCCGAACCCCCTCGGTGCGGGGTTGATCGGCCCCGCCCGTGACCCGGGGTTGGTTGGTTCCGGGCCCCCTGGGGCTCCGCCCCAGACCCCGGGCATCCTGCCCACCCGCCCGCCCGTGCGGCCGGGTTGATGGGTTCGGGCCCCTGGGGCTGCGCCCCAGACCCCCTGAGGGGCTGCGCCCCTCGAACCCCCTGCAAGGGGCTCCGCCCCCTGCACCCCCGTTCGCGCCTAAAGGGCGCTCGTCCTCAAACGCCGGACAGGCTGAAGATGTCCATGCTGGCCAGCACCCAGACCCTTGGGGGCGCGGGGAACTGCGCGAGAAGCGGGCACGGTCCGCGGACGGAAACGGGGTTGGGGCGCGGGGAACTGCGCGAGAAGCAACCACGGTCCGCAGACCGGAACGGGGTTAGGGGCGCGGGGAACTGCGCGAGAAGCAACCACGGTCCGCAGACCGGAACGGGGTTAGGGGCGCGGGGAACTGCGCGAGAAGCAACCACGGTCCGCA
>NZ_JBIAGW010000015.1:17587-76975 GCF_042869955.1 Streptomyces sp. NPDC006691 | reverse complement strand
CAGACGGAACGGGGTTGGGGGCGCGGGGAACTGCGCGACCAGCCACCCACCATCCGCACCCGAACAAGCAGGGCCCGGGGCGCAGCCCCCGGCCGACCTGCCCCCATTCCACCCCCGGAGGGTTGCGGGAAGGGGCGGGGAGGGGCAAAACCCCGGGGCCCGGGGCAGAGCCCCAGCGCACCCCCGAGCCGGCGCACGACCGAGCCGGCGCACCCCCGGGCCGGCGCACCCCGGGCCGGACGCCACGCTGCGCGGACGCAAGGGTCACGGCGGGGGCGAGCCCGGCGTTACGCGCTCGCACCCCCCAGCGGAGCAACCGTCGACGACGGATCGAAGCCGAACGGCAGCTCCAGACGATGCGCACGCATCAGGGCTCCGTCCGACAGGACATCCACCGTGGCCCCGTCCGCCGCGATGACCCCGTCGCTCAGGATCACCGAACGTCCGCACAGCTCCAGCGCATAGGGCAGGTCATGGGTCACCATGAGCACCGTGACGTCCAACCCCCGCAGAACGTCCGCCAGTTCACGCCGCGACGCCGGATCGAGGTTGGACGACGGCTCGTCCAGGACCAGGATCTCCGGGGACATCGAAAGCACCGTCGCGACGGCGACCCGGCGCCGCTGCCCGAAGGACAGGTGGTGCGGCGGCCGGTCGGCGTACTCGGCCATCCCGACCTGGGCCAGCGCCCCCATCACCCGCTCCTCCAGCTCCGCACCCCGCATTCCGGAGGCGGCCGGGCCGAAGGCGACGTCCTCGCGGACGGTGGGCATGAAGAGCTGGTCGTCGGGGTCCTGGAAGACGATGCCGACCCGGCGCCGGATCTCGGCGAGGTTCTTCTTGGCGACGGGCAGCCCGGCCACCTTCACCGATCCGGCGCCTCCTTCGAGGATGCCGTTGAGGTGCAGGACGAGGGTGGTCTTGCCGGCGCCGTTGGGGCCGAGCAGCGCGACCCGCTCGCCGCGGGCCACCGTGAGGTCGACGCCGAAGAGCGCCTGGTGTCCGTCGGGGTAGGCGAAGGCGAGCCCGGACACTTCGAGGGAGGGAACGTTCATGGTGGCCTCAGGAGTAGTCACGGGAGCAGGCATGGCGGCAGGCGTAGGGGCAGGTATGGCGGCAGGCACAGGGGCAGGCGGGGAGACCCCCGGGTGCGGGGAGGCGTCGGGCTTCGTCACAGCGTCCAGCCGAGCAGGCAGACGGCCAGCGCCGCCACCGGCAGCGCGGCGGCCCGCGTCCACTGGACGCGGGTGGCCGTCACCTCGTCGATCACCGGCATGGACCCGGCGTACCCACGGCTGACCATCGCGAGGTGGACGCGTTCGCCGCGCTCGTAGGAGCGGATGAAGAGCGCGCCCGCCGACTTGGCGAGGACGCCCCAGGAGCGCACCCCGCGCGCCTCGAAGCCGCGCGAGCGGCGCGCGATGGACATGCGCCGCATCTCGTCGGTGATGACGTCCCCGTACCGGATCATGAACGAGGCGATCTGGACCAGCAGCGGCGGCAGCTTGAGGCGCTGGAGGCCGAGCAGCAGGGCGCGCAGTTCGGTGGTGGAGGCGAGGATCACGGACGCGGCGACGCCGAGGGTTCCCTTGGCCAGGACGTTCCAGGCGCCCCACAGCCCGTTCTCGCTGAGCGGGAGGCCGAGGACGTGCACCTGCTCGCCGGGCACGACGAACGGCATGAGCACCGCGAACGCGACGAACGGGATCTCGATGAGCAGCCGCTTGAGGAGGTAGCCGGCCGGGATGCGGGCCGCCCCCGCCACCAGGGCGAGCAGCACGGCGTACAGCGCGAAGGCCCACATCGCCTCGCGCGGTGTGGACACCACGACGACCACGAACAGGAACACCGCCGCGAGCTTGCAGTGCGGGGGCAGTTCGTGGACCGGCGAGTGGCCGTGCCGGTAGAGCCGGTGGGAGTGGCCCGCTCCCATGTCAGACCCGTTCCGGGGTGCGCTCGGGGGTGTCGGCGCCGCGGCGGCGGCGTACCGCCCAGAACACTCCGCTGCCCACCGCGACGGTGACGCCGACGCCGATCACCCCGGCGAGACCGCCGGCCAGACGGGCGTCGCCGACGTCCTTCACCGAGTAGTCGGCGAGCGGCGAGTCGGAGGAGGCGTGCTGGGTGGTCTTGGTGTCGATGCCCTTGTCGTGGGCGACCTTCTCCAGGCCGTCGGGGCTGGCCGACGCGTAGAAGGAGACGAAACCGGCGAGCAGCAGGGCGGTGACGATGCCGATGCCCCACACCTTGCGGGTGGACCCGGTGCGGGCGGCGGCGGGGGCGGCGGCAGGCGCGTCCACGAGTTCGCCGCCGACGCGCAGCTTGAGCGGCGCGGTCAGGCCGCGGGCGCCGTGCACGAGGTCGGGGCGCACCGCGATGACGGCGCCGACGGTGAGCGCGGTGATGACGGCCTCGCCGATGCCGATGAGGACGTGCACGCCGACCATCGCGGTCAGCACCTTGGTGATGGGCACGTCGGTGGTGCCGCCGAGGGCGTAGATCGCGGTGAAGACGAGGGCGGCGGCCGGCACCGAGACCAGCGCGGCCACGAAGGAGGCGACGGTCACCGAGCGGCGGGTGCGGGGCAGCACCTTGACCAGGGCGCGGAACAGGACGTAGGCGACGACCGTGGTCGTGATCGCCATGTCGGTGATGTTGACGCCGAGCGCGGTGAGGCCGCCGTCGGCGAAGAGGATGCCCTGCATGAGCAGGACCACGGAGACGCACAGCACGCCCGTATAGGGCCCGACGAGTATCGCGGCGAGCGCACCGCCCAGGAGATGGCCGCTGGTGCCGGCCGCGACGGGGAAGTTCAGCATCTGCACGGCGAAGATGAACGCGGCGACCAGGCCGGCGAGCGGTGCCGTCTTCTCGTCGAGTTCGCGCCGCGCCCCGCGCAGGCTGACGGCGATGGCACCGGCGGCGACCACGCCTGTGACCGCCGATACAGGTGCGTTGATGAATCCGTCGGGTACATGCATGGGTGGACTCCGATTTCCCGTTGGCGCCCTCTTCCCTGCGCGGCATGCGCAGAACCGTTTGATGATAGTGCCTTGTTGCGAACACCTCGCAAGAGCGGCCGAGTGACACATGCCAAGCCGACTCACCGAGGGCTTACCCAAAAATTATGGGACATTGGATAACAAATAACGCGTAACGGTACCCAGCAGCAGCACCCAGCGTGAGGAGCGATCGATGTCCCCCGCAGTCGAGGGTCACGCCGAGGACCACGCCGCCGCCGACCGGCCCTCCGCGGGGCCCTCCGCGCGTCCCTCCGTGGAGGATCACGCCCGCGCCAGAATCGTCACGGACGCCCCGCTCTCCCACCCGGTTCCGGTGGCACTGCGCTACGACGCGGCCGGCTCGCCCGGCGCGGTCTGCTTCGCCTTCCCCGGCGGCAACGAGTGGATCTTCCCGCGCGACCTCCTGGAGTCGGGCCTGCGCGCCCCGGCCCGCAAGGGCGATGTGAGCGTCTGGCCGTGCGGCCGGGCCCAGACGGTGCTCGAATTCCACTCGCCGGACGGGGTGGCGGTGGTCCAGTTCGACAGCTCGCCCCTGGTCCGCTTCCTGCGCCACACCTACGCCACCGACGCGCCCGCCGCCCCCGCCCCGGCCGGCCCCCGGCGCTGAGCCCCGGCCCCCAATGGCTCCACGCGAAGGCCCCCCGTGCGCATCGCACACGGGGGGCCTTCGCGGTGTCGGCGGTCCCGTCCCCACAGGCCGCCCGCACCGGCCGGGACCCACGGCCGCTCGGTTCGTGGGGCCCGGCGTTCAGGGGGCGGGGGTCGGACCCGCGCCCGTTCAGGGGGCGGGGGTCAGACCCGCGCCAGCTCGCGGTCGCCGTCGGCGTCGCCGGACTCCTGGTGCCCCCGCAGCCCCTCGCCCTCGACGTCGACGTTGGGCAGCACCCGGTCGAGCCAGCGCGGCAGCCACCAGGCCTTCGCGCCGAGCAGCGCGAGCACCGCGGGCACGATCGCCATCCGGACGATGAACGCGTCGAAGAAGACCGCGATCGCCAGACCGAAGCCGATCATCTTGATCATCTGCTCGCTGGAGCCGATGAAGCCGGAGAAGACCGCGATCATGATCACGGCCGCGGCCGTCACCACCCGGGCGCCGTGCTTGAACCCGGTGACGATCGCCTGTCCCGGCCGCTCGCCGTGGACGTACGCCTCGCGCATCCGCGTGACCAGGAAGACCTCGTAGTCCATCGCGAGGCCGAAGACCACGCCCACCATGAAGATCGGCATCATCGACATGATCGGGCCGGTCTGCTGCACCCCGAACACCGAGCCGAGCCAGCCCCACTGGAAGACCGCGACGACCGCGCCGAGGGCGGCGACCACCGAGAGCAGGAAGCCGAGGGCCGCCTTCAGCGGGACCAGGACCGAGCGGAAGACCACCATCAGGAGCAGGAAGGCGAGGCCGACGACCAGCGCCAGATAGGGCAGCAGCGCGTCGTTCATCTTCTGCGAGAAGTCGATGTTCATCGCGGTCGAACCGGTCACCAGGAGCTTGGCCCCGGTGTCGGCCTTCAGGGAGGCACCGGTGTCCCGGATCGAGTGGACCAGGTCCTCGGTCTCGGTGGAGGACGGCTTGGACTTCGGGATGACCGTGATGGTCGCCGTGTCGTCGCCGGTGTCCTTGTTGTACGCGGGCGGCAGCACCGGGCCCACGTCCGGGAGCTTCTTGATCGCGGCGACCGTGGCGTCGGCCGCGCCCCGCACGCCGCTCGCGGCATCCTTGCCGTCGACGACGACCATGAGCGGACCGTTGAAGCCGGGGCCGAAGCCCTCGGAGAGGTTGTCGTAGGCGCGGCGCTGGGTGGTGGAGGTCGGCTGCGAGCCGTCGTCCGGCAGACCCATCTGGAGCGAGCTCGCCGGCAGCGCGATCGCGCCGAGGCCGATGACGCCGACGAGCAGCACCCACACCGGCTTGCGCAGCACGAAGCTCGCCCAGCGGGTGCCCATGTTGGGCTTGCCCTCGGCGGCCTTCTCGCCCTGCACATGTGCCTTGCGCGCCTTGCGGCCCAGCACCCGCTTGCCGGCGAAGCCGAGCAGGGCGGGTATCAGGGTGAGCGCGATGAGCACGGCGATGACGACGGTGCCCGCGGCGGCCGCGCCCATCTTGGTGAGCATCGGGATGTTCACGACGGCGAGGCCGACGAGCGCGATGACCACGGTCAGACCGGCGAAGACGACCGCGGATCCGGCCGTGCCCACGGCTCGTCCGGCGGCCTCCTCGCGCTCCCTGCCCTCGGCGAGTTCGGCCCGGTAGCGGGAGACGATGAACAGGGCGTAGTCGATGCCGACCGCGAGCCCGATCATCATCGCGAGCGTGGACGTGGTCGAGCCGAGGTCGAGCACATTGGCGAGGGCCGTGATGGTGGAGACACCGATGCCGACGCCGATGAGGGCGGTGAGCAGCGGAAGCCCCGCGGCCACCAGCGAGCCGAAGGTGATCACCAGGACGAGGCCCGCGAGGACCACGCCGACGATCTCGCCGGAGCCGGTCTCCGGCATGGCCTGGAGCGCGTCACCGCCGATCTCGACGGTGAGCCCGGACTTCTTCGCCTCGTCGCCGCTCTTCTTGAGCGCGTCGCGGGTGCTGTCGGTCAGCTCCATCGCGTTGGTCTTGTACGAGACCTGGATGTACGCGATGGAACCCTTGCCGTTGCCGGAGACGGCGTTGGCCTTGAAGGGGTCCGTGACCGAGCCGACCTGGTTGGAGCCCGTCTCAAGACTCTTGACGGTCTTCTCGACCGCCGCCTTGTTGGCGGGGTCGGCCATCTTCTGGCCGTCGGGCGCCTTGAAGACGATGCGGGCGGTGGCGCCGTCGGCGGCCTGGTTCGGGAACCGCTCCTTGAGCAGGTCGAAGGCGCGCTGCGCCTCGGTGCCCGGGATCGAGAAAGAGGAGGAGGTGGCGGTGGTGGCGGAGGCCGCGCCGAACCCGGCGAGGGCGAGCAGCGCCACCCACACCAGGGCGACATAGTGGCGGCGCCGGAAGGCGAACCTGCCTAGGCGGTAGAGGAACGTGGCCACGAGGGCGTACTCCCGGTCAAGTCGTATGGAACCAGCAGGGCATGGGGAACCAGCCCGACGACGAGAGCGGCGTGCGTCAGGTGGAGCGGGTACTGCGCGGGGAGCCGGGCGGGATGCCTAGCGGGGGTCGCCGAGGGCGGGGAGGACCACGGCGTCGAAGTAGTCGGCGAGGAAGGCCTGGTCGACCGGGCGGTCCTCGATGAACTGCCGGGCGGCGAAGGCGCCGACCATCATGTGTACGACATAGGGGAGGGCGCGATTGTCCGCGGCGACCTCACCGCGTTCCACCGCGCGCCGCAGCACGGTGCCGAGACCGGTGATCTCCGGCTCGATCAGTACCTCGCACAGCGCCTTGTGGAGCTCGGGGTTGTCATGGACGGCCCGCATCAGACCCCGCATCAGCGCGGAGTCCTTCTCCATCTGACAGTCGTCCTCGCGGGCGACCATCGCCTGGAAGTCGCCGCGCAGCGAACCGGTGTCGATCTCGGCGAGACTGACCGGCTTGTTGTGCCGCAGCGCCCGCGCGACCAGCTCGGGCTTGCTCCCCCACTGGCGGTAGAGGGTGGCCTTGCTGGAGCGGGTGCGGGTGGCGACGGCGTCCATGGTGAGGGCGTCGTAACCGACCTCGCGCAGCAGGTCGAGCACGGCTTCGTAGAGCTCCGCCTCGCGTTCCGGGGTGAGCCTGCCCGCCATGATCGACCTCCTCTCCTTCTTCGTACCGTACGAAGGTAACTCCGTCACGAAGCGAAACGGAACCGTTTCGCTTGTGTCGTCGACCACAGGTGTCGGAACGGGATAAGTACGCGTACGGGAGCACGCGGAAAGCGCGCACCGGAGCACGCGGAAGGCGGCGGAAACGGAATCGGGAGCGGAATAAACCCCTCCCACAAGTTGCCGCGCCCCTTCCCCGCGGAAAGCATTGGGGGGTGAGTGACGACGCCGCGTACCTCCGGTTCCCGCATCTGCACGACGACTTGCTCTGTTTCGCCGCCGAGGACGACCTGTGGGTCGCCCCGCTGGTGCCGGCCGGGCACAGCCCCTCGCGCGCCTGGCGGGTCACGGTCGACCGCACCAAGGTCGGCCATCCCCGCTTCTCGCCCGACGGGAGCCGGATCGCGTACACGACCTGGCGCAGTCTCGACCCGGAGATCCATCTGGCCCCGGTGAGCGGCGGTCCGGCCCGCCGGCTCACCTTCTGGGGGTCGTCCGACGCCCGGGTGTGCGGCTGGACGCCCGACGGCGACATCCTCGCGGTGTCCTCGCACGGCCAGCCGTTCTCGTACTTCTCCTGGGCCTACAGCGTGCCCACCGACGGCTCCCCCGGCGGAAAGCTGCCCTGGGGCCCGGTCTCCGACATCGCCGTCACCGATGTCGAGGGCGAGCGGCGCACCCTGCTGCTCACCGGAAAGCCGCCGCACGAGCCGGCCGCCTGGAAGCGCTACCGCGGCGGCGCGACCGGCCGCCTGTGGCTGCACGGCGAGCGGCTGCTCCCCGACATCGGCGGCCACCTCGACTCGCCGATGTTCGTCGACGGCCGCATCGCCTTCCTCTCCGACCACGAGGGCGTCGGCAACCTGTACTCCTGTCTGCCCGACGGCAGCGACCTGACCCGGCACACCGACCACGACGCCTTCTACGCCCGGCACGCCTCCAGCGACGGCCGCCGGGTCGTCTACCAGTGCGCGGGCGACCTGTGGATCGTGGACGCGCTCACCCCCGACTCGGCGCCGCGCAAGCTGGACGTACGCCTGGGCGGTCCGCGCGCCGGGCGGCGCAGCTACCAGGTGCCGGCCGCCAACCACGTCGACTCGCTGTCCGTGGACACCACCGGCCGGGCCAGCGCCGTCGTGGTGCGCGGCAGCCTGTACTGGCTCACCCACCGCGACGGCCCGGCCCGCACCATCGCCGACACCCCGGGGGTGCGGGTGCGGCTGCCGGAGATGCTGGGCGGCAACGGCCAGGTCGCCTACATCACCGACGCGGACGGCGAGGACGCCGTCGAGATCGCCTTCCTGCCGCGCGCCAGCGGCGAGCGCGAGCCGCGGCGCCTGGCGGCGGGCGAGCTCGGCCGGGTGCAGGAGATGGTGTCCGACCCGGAGGGCGAGCGCCTGGCGATCGCCGCGAACGACGGCCGGCTGCTGCTCATCGACGTGACGGAGGAGTCCACCGGCGAGGTCACCGAGCTGATCCGCTCGGTCAACGGGCCCGTCCGCGACCTCGCCTTCTCGCCCGACGGCGCCTGGCTGACCTGGTCGCACCCGGGCATCGGCCGCTCGCTGCGCCAGATCAAGATGGCCCGCATCGCCGGGCCCGGCGGCCGCACGGTCGTGGACGTCACCAACGGCCGCTTCGAGGACGAGAACCCGGTGTTCACCAGCGACGGCCGCTATCTGGCCTTCCTGTCCTGGCGCGGCTTCGACCCGGTCTACGACGTGCACACCGGCGACCTGTCCTTCCCGCTCGGCTGCCGCCCCTATCTGGTGCCGCTCTCCTCGGCGACGCCCTCACCGTTCGCGCTCTCGCCGGACGGGCGGCCCGCGGCCGGCGGCATGGACCCGCTGGACGACTCGGGCGACGGCACGGTGACGGTGGAGGTGGAGGGTCTGGAGAGCCGGGTCACCCCGTTCCCGGTCTCCGCCTCCAAGTACTCGGCGCTCCACCCGGTCTCGGGCGGCGGCCTGGTCTGGCTGCGCTGGCCCATCTCGGGCGCGCTCGGCGAGACCTTCGCCAACCCGGCCGACACCTCGGGCCGCCCCACCCTGGAGCACTTCACCATCGCCAAGGCCCG
The DNA here is from genome assembly GCF_042869955.1 of Streptomyces sp. NPDC006691. Taxonomy (NCBI): domain Bacteria; kingdom Bacillati; phylum Actinomycetota; class Actinomycetes; order Kitasatosporales; family Streptomycetaceae; genus Streptomyces; species Streptomyces sp. NPDC006691. The sequence goes on along the minus strand of NZ_JBIAGW010000015.1, from coordinate 68,146 downwards.
CAGGACCGAACTCGTCGACCACCTCGACTACTTCGCGGTCAGCGGCGACGGCAGCCGGCTGGTCGTGGTGGACGAGGGCGAGCTGCGCGCGGTGCCCTCCACCGAGTCCGGCGACGGCGACTCGACGGTCTACCTGGACCTGCGCCGCATCCTGCACGACGTCGACCCGGCCCTGGAATGGCGCCAGGCCTTCGACGAGGCGGGCCGCATCATCCGCGCGTACTTCTGGGAGCCCCAGATGTGCGGCATCGACTGGCCGGGGGTCCTGGAGCAGTACCGCCCGCTGGTCGAACGGGTCTCGTCACCCGACGAGTTCGCGGACCTGCTCCGGGAAGTACTGGGCGAACTGGGCACCTCGCACGCCTACGTCACCGCCGCCCGCCGCAACGAGGGACCCCCGCACTACCAGCGCGCCCAAGGGCTGCTCGGCGTCAACCTGGTCTGCCGGGACGGAAGTTGGCAGATCCGCCGCATCCTGCCGGGCGACTCCTCCGACTCCAAGGCCCGCTCCCCGCTGGCGGGCGCCGGCATCCGCGAGGGCGCGGTCCTGACCCACGTGGACGGCCGCCCCGTCGACCCGGTCGCCGGCCCCTTCCCGCTGCTCGCGGGTGCGGGCGGCACGACGGTGGAGCTGACCTTCCGCCCGAGCGAGGGCGAGGGCCGCTCGCGCCGGGTGGCGGTGGTCCCCCTCGTGGACGAGCGCCCGCTGCGCTACCAGGACTGGGTGGCCAAACGCCGGGACGTGGTACGGGAGTTGAGCGGCGGCAAGTGCGGCTATCTGCACATCCCCGACATGGGCGGCTCGGGCTGGGCCCAGTTCAACCGCGATCTGCGCCTGGAGGTCAGCCGCCCCGCCCTGATCGTGGACGTACGCGGCAACGCGGGCGGCCACATCAGTGAGCTGGTGGTGGAGAAGCTGACCCGGCGCATCCTCGGCTGGGACCTGACGCGCAACGCGGCGCCGGTCTCGTACGCCTCAAGTGCCCCACGGGGTCCGGTGGTCGCCCTCGCCGACGAGGCGACGTCGTCCGACGGCGACATGATCACGGCGGCGTTCCGGCTCCTGAAGCTCGGCCCCGTGGTGGGCCAGCGCACCTGGGGCGGGGTGGTCGGCATGACGGGCCGTCATGTCCTCGGTGACGGGACGGTCATCACGGTGCCGATGAACGCGGCGTGGTTCGACGAGTACGGGTGGGGGGTGGAGAACCACGGGGTGGAGCCGGACCTGGAGATCCTGCGCACTCCCCTGGACTGGGCGGAGGGGCGCCACGCCCAGCTGGACGACGCGGTCCAACTGGCCCTGGACCTGCTGGCCCTGCACCCCGCGTCGACCCCACCCGGCTACACCACGACCCCCAACCGCCAACGCCCCAAACTTCCCCCGCGATCCTTCTGACCCGGGGTCACCCCCGTTTCCCCGTGCCGGGGCGCGGTCGGCGAGCGCCGGGGGCGCGGTCGGCGAGCGCCGGGGGCGGGGTGCCGGGGTGCCGGGCGCTGGGTGCCGGGTGCTGGGTGCCGGGCGCTGGGTGCCGGGTGCCGGGTGCCGGGTGCCGGGTGCGAGCATGGCCGTTCGCGCAGTTCCCCGCGCCCCTAACGCCGCTTTCGACTGCGGACCGTCATGGCCGCTCGCGCAGTTCCCCGCGCCCCTTGAACCCGTCTTCGCCTGCGGACCGTGCCCGCTTGCTCGCGCAGTTCCCCGCGCCCCAAACGCCGCCTTCGGGCACCCGTCGTGCGTGGCCGCTCGCGCAGTTCCCCGCGCCCCCAAAAGCCTTGGTGCGGGCCCGCATCGGGGCATTTGAGGCCGCCTGGCTGATGGGTGCGGGCCCGCGCAGGCATCTTCAGCCCGTCCGGCGTTTGAGGACGAGCGCCCTTGAGGCGCGAACGGGGTCTGGGGCGGAGCCCCAGGGGCCGGAACCAACCAACCCCGGGCAACGGGCGGGCGGGTGGGCAAACCCCCCCGGGGTCCAGGGCGGAGCCCCAGCGCTCGGGGAGCTCAGGGCCGAGCCGAGCGGGTTGCCCGGGACTGCTCGTCGGCGGAGCCACCCGCCCCGACCAGCCCCCGCGAAACCGACCCGAGCCGCGGCTCGAACCGCCGCATCTCCCGCTGCCCCACCGCCCCGATCACCGCGGGCAGATACCCCCGCACGGACTGCATCCCCCGCAACCACCACTGCGCGTACACGTGCGAGGACCGCCGCTCGATCCCGGCCACGATGCGGTCGACGGCCGGCCCGAGCGGATACGTCCGGTTAGAGGGCCACGGCAGCCGCGAGCGCAGCTCGCGCATCACCTCGTCCTGGTCCGCCCCCCGCACCATGTCCGTGTCGGTCCACGACAGGTATCCGACCCCGACCCGGACCCCCTTGTAGCCGACCTCCGCGCGCAGGCTGTGCGCGAACGCCTCGACCCCGGACTTGGACGCGCAGTACGCCGTCATCATCGGCGCCGGCGTGATCGCCGCGAGCGAGGCGATCTGGAGGAAGTAGCCGCGCGACTCCATCAGGACCGGCAGGAACGCCCGCGCGGTGACCGCACCGCCGATGAGGTTGACCTCGATGACCCGGCGCCAGGCGTCGGGGTCGGAGTCGACGAACGGCCCTCCGGAGGCGACCCCCGCGTTGGCGACGACGATGTCGACCTTCCCGAACCGCTCCTTGACCTCGACCGCGACCCGCGCCATCGCCTCGTGGTCGGTGACGTCCGCATGCCAGGACTCCGCCTCGCTGTGCAGCCGCGCCGCGACCCGCTTCAGCTCGTCCGGTTCGAGGCCGACGAGCGCGACCTTGGCACCGCGCGCCGACAGCTTGCGCGCGAGGAGCTCGCCGACACCGCGGGCCGCGCCCGTGACGACCGCGACCTGTCCTTCAAGACTGACCCTGCTCATACGGCACGCTCCTCGGCGTCGACGGCGGCCGGGGCGGCGAGATGCTCGGCCACCAGCGCGCGGATCTTCTCGGTGATGAATGCGGGCGCCTCGATGGGCGTCATGTGCCCGACGCCGGTGAGCACGTCGAGCGAGCGGCAGTCGGGCAGCAGGGCGGCGAGCCGGCGCGCGTGCACGGACGGCGTGAGCCGGTCGGCGCTGCCGCACACCACTGCCGTCGGCATCGTCAACCCCCGTACGCGTACGCCCAGTTCGAGCTCGGCCAGGACGTGCGACCAGGCCTTGCGGACATCGCGCGGGCAGGCGTGCACGATGCGGGCGCACGCCTCGACCTTGTCCGGGGCAGCCCCGGGGCCCATCGTCGCGTACCGCAGGACCTTCTTGGCGAGCGGCGTGACCGGCCCGAGCGGCGCGCCGGAACCCAGCACCCGCCGGGTGAGCCCGGTCCGCAGCCGCCCGGCCCGTATCGGCACCACCCGCGCGTCGGCGACGAGCTGGGACGCGCCGGTGCTGCACAGCAGGACGGCCGCCGCGTGCTCGCGCAGGCCCGGGCGCCCGGCAGCCGCCATGAGGGTCATGCCGCCCATGGAGTGCCCGGCGAACACGGCCCGCTCTCCGGGCGCCAGCGTCGCGGCGAGCACCGCTTCGAGGTCGTCGGCGAGCGCGTCGGTGGAGCAGACCTCGGCCGCGGCCGTACGCCCGTGGCCGCGCTGGTCGTAGGCGATGACCCGGCACTCCCCGGCAAGGGCCCGGATCTGCGCGGCCCAGAACGCGGTCGAGCAGGTCCAGCCGTGCGCGAGGACGACGGCGGGCGCGTCGGCCGCCCCGTGCACCTCGACGTGCAGGGGGCTGCCGTCGGCGGAGCGCGCGGTCAGGACCCGGTCGGGCGCGGGCGGCGCGTACACGCCGTGCCGCACGAACCCCGCCCGGCTCACGCGGACACCGCCGCTTGCTCACCGGCGGCGGGCGCGACGTCGAGCGCGGACGCCGCCTCGGCGGCCCGGGCCCGTACGACCTCGTACTCCCCGAGGTCGACCTCGCGCGTCAGGCGGCGGAACTCGCCGGTGGTGCCCGGCCAGGCGGTGGTGTTGCGGCCGTTGGCGTCCAGGTACCAGCTGGTGCAGCCGCCGGTGTTCCACACCGTCCGCTTCATCCGCTCCTGCACCTGCCGGTTCCAGGCGCCGACGGCGGAGGGCCGGGGGGCGAGCGCGGTGCGGCCGCCGAGCACGTTCAACTGCCGCAGGTAGTCGGCCATGTAGTTGAGCTGGGACTCGATCATCAGGATCATCGAGGAGTTCCCGAGGCCGGTGTTGGGCCCGATGATGGTCATCCAGTTGGGGAACCCGGCCGCGGTCGCGCCGCGCAGCGACTGCATGCCGTCCTTCCACGACTCGGCGAGCGTGTGTCCCTCGGCGCCGACGACCCGGTCGGCGATCGGCATGTCCGTGACGTGGAAGCCGGTGCCGAAGATGATCGCGTCGACCTCGGCCTCGGTGCCGTCGGCGGCGACGACGGTGGAGCCGCGCACCTCGGCGAGCCCGCCGACGACGTCCACGTTGCTCTTGGCGAGCGCCGGATAGTACGTACTGGACAGCAGGATCCGCTTGCAGCCGATGCGGTAGTCCGGGGTCAGCCTGGCCCGCAGCGCGGGGTCCTTGATGGCTCGGGCCATGTTGGACTTGGCGAGCGACTCGATGAGGCCGAGCTCGTTGGGCCGCTTGGTGAACGCGCTGACCTGCAACTCCCGGATGCCCCACAGGAGTCCGCGGCGGGCGGCGCCGGTGAAGGGCAGCCGGCGGTGCAGCCAGCGTTCGGCTTCCGTGATGCCACGGTCCATGCGGGGCATGACCCACGGCGGCGTGCGCTGGAGCAGCGTGAGCCGCGCGACCTCGGGCTGGATGGCGGGCACGATCTGGATGGCCGAGGCGCCGGTGCCGACCATGGCGACGCGCTTGCCGCGCAGGTCGTAGTCGTGGTCCCAGCGCGCGGAGTGGAAGACCTTGCCGGGGAAGGTGTCGAGCCCGGGGATCTCCGGCATCTTGGGGTCGGAGAGCGGCCCGGTGGCGGAGACGACGACATCGGCGGTCAGGGTCTCGCCGCCCGCGATCTCGATCTCCCACCACAGCCGCTCGGTGTCCCAGCGCATCATCAGCACCTCGTGGTCGAGGCGGATGTGCGGACGCAGCCCGAACACGTCGGCGACGTGTTCGAGGTAGGCGCGGATGTGCTCCTGGCCGGAGAAGGTGCGCGGCCAGTCGGGGTTGGGCGCGAAGGAGAAGGAGTACAGGTGCGAGGGCACGTCGCAGGCGCACCCCGGGTAGCTGTTGTCGCGCCAGGTGCCGCCGACCGAACCGGCCCGCTCCAGGACGACGAAGTCGGTGATCCCCTCGCGGCGCAGCCGCACCGCCGCGCCGAGGCCGCCGAACCCCGAGCCGATCACCGCCACACGTACATGCTCGTGCTTGGCCATGCCACCGCCTCCACGGTCGGTCCCATGATGTTGCCAGCAATCACTGGCACTGTTGGGAGCGTAGAGCAGTCGCATACCGAGCGGTAGGGGTGCGGACGGGGAAAGTTACCGCCGGTACAAGCCGTCGGGCACCGCATAGGCTGAGGCCCGTGGCAGCAGACCAGGCAGGTAACGGCGATCCGGGTGTCCGCGAGTACCGCATGGCGGAGCTGGCCCGGGAGGCCGGCATCACCGAACGCACCCTGCGCTTCTACCGCGAGCGCGGACTGATCCCGCCGCCGCGCCGCCAGGGGCGGATCGCCTGGTACGACGACCACCACCTGGCCCGGCTCCGGACGATCTCGGCGCTCCTGGAACGCGGCCACACCCTCTCCGGCATCGCCGACCTGACCTCGGCCTTCGAGTCGGGCCGCGACGCCGGCGAAGAGCTCGGCCTGGTCGAGCCCACCGAGGAGACCCCGGTGCGCCTGACGCCCGAGGCGCTGGCGGACCACTTCGCGGGCGAGGCCACCCCGGAGAACCTGGCGGCGGCCCTCGACCTCGGCTACCTCGCGGTTTCGGGCGAGGAGATCGTCCACATCAGCCGCCGCCTCCTGGACGTCTCGGCCTCACTGGTGCGCGAAGGGGTCCCGCTCGCGGCGGTGCTCGCGGCGGCACGCGAGGTCCGCGAGCACGCGGACGCCCTGGCCGCCCTGTTCACCGATCTGCTGCACACGCACACCTCGGGGAAGGACGCCGAACGCATGCGCCCGCTGGCCAAGGCGGTGGTGGACGCGGAACTGTCGCTGGCCCTGGACCGCCGCCTGTCCCAGGAACCCTGAGCTCCGCACACTCGCGGGGCTAGAGCTCGTAGACCACCGTCACCGGCGCATGGTCGCTCCACCGCTCGCCGTGCGTCGCGGCCCGCTCGACGAACCCCTTCACCGCCCGGCCGGCCAGCCCCGGCGTGGCGACCTGGTAGTCGATCCGCCAGCCCGTGTCGTTGTCGAAGGCACGGCCACGGTAGGACCACCACGAGTACGGTCCCTCGACGTCCGGGTGCAGCTGACGCATCACGTCGACATAGCCGCCGTCGGCAGTGTCGAACACCCGGGTCATCCACTCCCGCTCCTCGGGCAGGAAGCCCGAGTTCTTCTTGTTGCCCTTCCAGTTCTTGAGGTCCGCCTCCTGGTGGGCGATGTTCCAGTCGCCGCAGACCACGACCTCGCGCCCGTCGGCGGCGGCCCGCACCCTCAGCTCCTTGAGGTACTCCAGGAACTCCGCCATGAAGCGGATCTTCTCGTCCTGCCGCTCGGTGCCGACCTCGCCGGAGGGCAGATAGAGGGAGGCCACGGTCACGCCGGGCAGATCCGCCTCGACATAGCGCCCGCTGCCGTCGAACTCCGCGCTCCCGAATCCGATCCGCACCCGGTCCGGCTCGCGCCGGGTGAGCAGGGACACCCCGGCCCGGCCCTTGGCGGCGGCCGGTGCGTGCACGGCGAACCAGCCCTCGGGCGCGCCGGCCTCGGCGGGCAGCTGCTGCGGCTCGGCCCGTACTTCCTGGAGGCAGATCACGTCCGCCCCGGTCTCCGCGAGCCACTCCACGAAGCCCTTCTTGGCGGCGGCGCGCAGCCCGTTTACATTCACAGAGGTCACAGTGAGCATCCCGGCACCCTACCGACCGGGCCCCACCCACCGCCCGCATAGAAGTACGCTGTCTCGCATGATTATCCAGCAACTCGGCTACGACCATCCCGATGCCGTCACCCTCAACGACCAGGTCCAGCTCGAATACGCCGAGCGGTACGGGGACGAGGGCGACATCACACCCCTGGACGCCGCGATGTTCCTACCCCCGCGCGGCCTGTACCTGATCGCCTACGACCCCGAGGGCCGCCCGGTGGCGACCGGCGGCTGGCGCAGCCAGGACGCCAACGAGGAGAACTACCGCGACGGCGACGCCGAGCTGAAGCGCATGTACGTCGTCCCCGAGGCCAGGGGCCGGGGCCTCGCCCGCCGCATCCTGGCCGCCCTGGAAGCCGACGCCCGCGCGGCCGGCCGCACCCGCATGGTCCTGGAGACGGGCATCAAACAGCCCGAGGCCATCACCCTGTACACCTCGACGGGCTACGAACCCTGCGAGAAGTTCGGCCACTACCGCACGTACGACACGAGCCGCTGCTTCGCGAAGCGGCTCAGCGACGCCTGAGGCGACCGTCGGCATTCACCACGGCGGTGGCCGCTCGGCACCGTCGCCCGGCATCGCGGCATCCCGGAAACGACGAAGATCCCGCCCGATCGTGATGATCGGACGGGATCTCGTTGTTGTTGTGGACCTGAGGGGATTCGAACCCCTGACCCCCTCGATGCGAACGAGGTGCGCTACCGGACTGCGCCACAGGCCCTTGCAACGAGTGAAACCTTAGCACCCGGAAGAGGGTGCTCGGAAATCGGTTCCTCGCTGGTCGGCGGCAGGGGGTCATTCGTTGGCCGCGCGGGGCCGGTCGTCGTCCGCGTACTGGTCGAAGAGCGGCGTACGGCGGCTACTTGGACCCGAGCGCTGCCGGGGCGGCGGGTCCGCGGCGGGTGGGGACGGGGTGGGCTCCGCCGTCGAGGAGCGGGCCGAGGACCACGTGTCCGGGGCGCCGAGGTCGATGCTGCCGGTGGCGCGCGGAGCGACCGGCGCGGTGACGTACGTCGGCAGCGGGACCGGCACCGGCTCCCAGCTCGCGCCGCGCTCGGGGCCGCGCTCGCGCTGCTGGTCCACCCACTCCTGGTGGTCGGTCTGCTCGACGAGCGCGCGCCGGCCGGCCTCCTGCGGGGACAGCGCGGGGGCGGGTACGGGTTCGGGCACGGGGGCCGGGTGGTGGGCGTCGGGTTCGTCGTCGGCTTCGACGCCCGGCGCGGTGGCCCGGGCGCGCGGCCGGCTCTCGCGCAGCCGCTGGGCGGCGGCCTCCGCGCGACGGCGGTCCATGGTGAAGGCGAAGCGCCGCCGCTCCTGGATGCGCAGATGCACGATGTACGCGCTGAGCAGGGCGGCCGGCACGGCCGGTGCCCACAGGAAGCCGAGCCCGCCGACCGCCGCGACGACCGCGCCGAGCGTGAAGGCGAGGAAGAGCACGACGGTGGTGCGCCGGCGCCGGGCGAGCACCGCGCTGCGCTGGGCGCGCCGGGCGCGCTCCGCGGAGGCGGCGTTCGTGGGGCGCGGGCGCTCCTGGCGCTCGGCCTGGCGCTCGGGGTGCGGTTCCGGGCGCGCGGAGCGCTGGGAGCGCGCCGGGGGCACGACGGAGTGCCGGGCGCCCGTGGACTCCCCCGGGGTGTCGAGGGGTTCGGTCAAGGCGTCCGGAGGGGTCCCGGGTCCCGCCTCGGCGGATGCCTCCTCGGTGGCCCGCTGGCGCAGCTCCTTGGCGTACCGGCGCTCCATGGCCGACCGTCCGGACAGGAGCCGGATGGCGGTGCTGAAGCGTTCCGTCGGACGGGCCTCGTTGAGCTCGTCCTGCCTGCGGAGCCACATCGGCACCAAGTAGGCGGCCCAGGCCCCGACGATGACTGCGTAAATGAGGCCGCTGCTGCTCACACACCACACCGTAGAGGGATGGGCGCGCGGGGATACGCCAATTGAGCCGGTGTGTCGCACGATCTGGCTGATATCACCGGCTTTTTTTGTGATTTCTCAGATCGTTCGATGTTCGTTCGATGTTCTGTCGACGATGGACAGCGCGCCAATCCCGATCGAATTCGAACATTTATTTTATTTCCCGTGATGTGATTGCCGGGCCCGCCGCCACCGGGCGAGCAGCCCGTCGGGGACTTCCTCCGCGGTGAGCGCGTACACCAGGTGATCGCGCCAGGCGCCGTCGATGTGGAGATAGCGCGGGCGCAGCCCTTCCTCGCGGAAACCGAGCTTTTCCACCACGCGCCGGCTCGGCCCGTTCTCCGGGCGAATGCACACCTCCATGCGGTGCATCCCGACCGCGCGGAAGCAGTGGTCGACGGCGAGCGCGACGGCGGTCGGCATCACACCGCGGCCCGCCACCTCGCGGTCCACCCAGTACCCGACGTGGCCCGAGCACATCGAGCCCCAGGTGATCCCGGCGACCGTCAACTGGCCCACCAGCTGCCCCTGGTACTCGATGACGAACGGCAGCATGCGGCCGGCGTTGGCCTCGGCCCGCAGATGGCGGACCATCTGCCGGTAGGTGGGGCGCTGCGCGAAGGGCGCGCCGGGCGCGGGCGGCGGGATGGTCGCCTCCCAGGGCCGCAGCCAGTCGCGGTTGCGCCGGTTGACCTCGCGCCAGGCCCGTTGGTCGCGCAGCTTTATGGGGCGGAGGACCACATCGCCCTCCGCCAGCTCGACCGGCCAGGAAGGAACGTTCAGCTCGGGCTCCCCGCGGGTCTGGGGTGGTCGCCGCCGCGGATCTGGTCCACGGCGTGCCGCAGGATCCGCTCCAGGACGGCGATTCCGTCGCGTACGCCGCCGGTGGATCCCGGCAGGTTGACGATCAGCGTGCGGCCGCCGGCCACCCCGGCCAGGCCCCGGGAGAGGGCGGCGGTGGGGACCTTGGCGAGGCCCTCGGCACGGATGGCCTCGGGGATGCCGGGCACCTCGTAGTCGATGACGGACCGGGTCGCGTCGGGCGTGCGGTCGGTGGGCGACAGGCCCGTGCCGCCGGTGGTGACGATCACGTCGTATCCGGCGGCCGCGCCGGCCCGCAGCGCCTGCTCGACGGGGGCGCCGTCCGGCACCACCAGCGGCCCGTCCACGGCGAAGCCGATCGCGGCGAGGCCGTCCGCGAGCAGCGGTCCGCCGGTGTCGGCGTACACCCCGGCGGACGCCCGGTTGGAGGCGGTCACGACGAGCGCCGCGTACGGCGCGAGCAGCGCCCGGCCGAGGCCTTCGCCGCCGGGCGGGAACGGCACGGCGGCCTGCGGCCCGGGCCGCGGCGGGGTCTCGGCGGGCTGAGGGGCCGTCATGCTCCGGCCGCCTCGGGCCGGTTACGGGCGCCCGACCCACCGCCGGTCGTCCCCTCGGGCCGGTTCCAGTCGCCGGACTTGCCGCCGGTCTTCTCCTCGACCCGGATGTCGGTGATGACGGCGGCCTTGTCGACGGCCTTGACCATGTCGACGACGGTGAGCGCGGCCACCGACACCGCGGTCAGGGCCTCCATCTCGACGCCCGTGCGGTCGGTGGTCTTCACCGTCGCGAGGATCTCCACCGCGTCGTCGGCGACCGACAGGTCGAGCTTCACTCCGGACACCGCGAGGGGGTGGCAGAGCGGGACGAGGTCGGGCGTGCGCTTGGCCCCCATGATCCCGGCGATCCGGGCGGTGGCGAGCGCGTCGCCCTTCGGTACGCCCTCGCCGCGCAGGAGTTCCACCACGCGCGGCGAGACGAGGACGCGTCCGCTCGCGCGGGCGGTGCGTGCGGTGACGTCCTTCTCGGAGACGTCGACCATGCGGGCCGCACCCGCCTCGTCGATGTGCGTGAGCCTGCCTTGCGTCGAACTCATTCGGTGGCGCTCCCGGTACGGCTTCTGTGGGCAGACACCGTACCCCCACCGGCCGTCGGTCAGCCGAGCAGGACCACTTCCACCTCGCTGTCGGGCTCCGCGGAGGTGGCTTCCTCGGGGATCACGATGAGGCAGTCGGCCAGCGCGAGCGCCGCGATCAGATGCGATCCGGAGCCGCCCACGGGGCTGACGGTGCCGGCCTTGGCGTCGTAGCTGCCGCGCAGGAACTGGCGCCGGTCGGCGGGCGAGGACAGCGCCTTGTCGGCCTTCAGGACGGCGCGCGCGGTGGGCCTGTTGACGTCGGGCAGGCCCATCAGGGTGCGGATCGCGGGGCGTACGAACAGCTCGAAGGAGACGTAACTCGACACCGGGTTGCCGGGCAGGGCGAGCAGCGGGGTGTGGTCGGGGCCGATCGAGCCGAAGCCCTGGGGCTTGCCGGGCTGCATCTTCAGCTTGCGGAAGTCGATGCCGCTGCCCGGCTCGTCCGCGTCGCCCACCGAGGACAGCGCCTCCTTGACGACGTCGTACGCCCCGACGCTGACCCCGCCGGTGGTGACCAGGAGGTCGGCGCGGATCAGCTGGTCCTCGATGGTGTCGCGCAGCACCGCCGCGTCGTCGGTGACCGCGCCGACCCGGTAGGAGATGGCGCCCGCGTCCTTGGCGGCGGCCGCCAGGGCGAAGCTGTTGGAGTCGTAGATCTGGCCCTGGCCCAACTGCTCGCCGGGCTGCACCAGTTCACTGCCGGTGGAGAGCACCACCACGCGCGGGCGGGGCCGTACGGTCACGGTGCCGCGGCCGATCGCGGCGAGCAGCCCGATCTGGGGCGGGCCGAGGACGGTGCCCGCCCGCAGCGCGAGGTCGCCGGCCTGGACGTCGCTGCCGCGCGCGCGGACGTGAGCGCGGGACTCGGCGCCGCGGTGCACCCGCACCTCGCCGCTGGCCCCTTCGGGGGCCTGGCCCGCCGGGCGCATGCCGGTGGCGGCGCCCCGGCCGGTCCCGCCGTCGGTCCACTCGACGGGCACGACGGCCTCGGCGCCGGGCGGCAGCGGCGCGCCCGTCATGATCCGGGCGGCCTGGCCGGGGCCCACGGTGGGCAGGTCGTCGGTGCCCGCCGCCACATCACCGATCACGGTGAGCACGGCGGGGAACTCCTCGCTGGCCCCCGCGACATCGGCGACACGCACCGCGTACCCGTCCATCGAGCTGTTGTCGAAGGGCGGCAGGGCGACCGGCACCGTGACGTCCTCGACCAGGACGCAGCCCTGGGCGTCGGGCAGTTGCAGCTCGATGGGATCGAGCGGCCGGACCGCGGCGAGGATGTCGTCCAGGTGCTCGTCCACCGACCAGATCGTGTTGCTCACGGGGCCTACATCTCCTCGGTGACGTACCGGCGAAGCCAGGCCTTGAAGTCGGGGCCCAGGTCTTCACGTTCGCACGCCAGTCTGACAATGGCTCGGAGATAGTCTCCGCGATCGCCGGTGTCGTAGCGACGGCCCTTGAAGACGACACCGTGCACGGGGCCGCCGATCGACTCGTCCGCGGCCATCTGCTGGAGCGCGTCGGTCAGCTGGATCTCGCCGCCGCGGCCGGGCTCGGTGGTGCGCAGCACGTCGAAGACGGCCGGGTCCAGAACGTAACGGCCGATCACGGCGAGGTTGGAGGGCGCCTCGGACGCCTCGGGCTTCTCGACGAGCCCGGTGACCCGCACGACGTCACTCTCGGCGGTGGTTTCGACGGCCGCGCAGCCGTAGAGGTGGATCTGCTCGGGGTCGACCTCCATGAGCGCGATCACGCTGCCGCCCTCGTGCTCCTGGATCTCCACCATCCGCGAGAGCAGCTGGTCGCGGGCGTCGATCAGGTCGTCGCCGAGGAGCACCGCGAAGGGCTGGCTGCCCACGTGCGGGGCCGCGCACAGGACCGCGTGGCCGAGGCCCCTCGGGTCGCCCTGGCGCACGTAGTGCATGGTCGCGAGGTCGCTGGACTGCTGCACCTTGGCGAGCCGGTCCGCGTCGCCCTTGCGGGTCAGCGCCGACTCCAGCTCGTAGTTCCGGTCGAAGTGGTCCTCCAGCGGACGCTTGTTGCGCCCGGTGACCATCAGGACGTCCGACAGGCCCGCCGCCACCGCCTCCTCCACCACGTACTGGATGGCCGGCTTGTCCACCACCGGCAGCATCTCCTTCGGGGTGGCCTTCGTGGCCGGAAGGAACCGGGTGCCGAGCCCGGCGGCGGGGATGACAGCCTTGGTGATCCGTGGGGGCGACTGAGTCATGCGGGCACCCTATCCGCTGCGTATGTGCGGGAGATTGTCCTGCGGTGAATTCGTTCTCTTTCGCACACATTTGAGGGGTCGACAGAAATACGGTGAGTGATCACATGTCCGAAAAGGCGGTCTTGCGGCGGAGCCTTCTCGACGCCAGGAAGCGGCTGACCGCCGACGAACTCCTGACCGCGTCCGTGGCTCTTGCCGACCGCGCCCTGGCCCTGCCCGAACTCGCCGCCGCCGGCACGGTGGCCGCCTACGTCTCGGTGGGCAGCGAGCCCGGCACCCGCGCCCTGGTGCACTCCCTGCACACCCGGGGCGTCCGCGTGCTGCTCCCGGTGCTGCTCCCGGACAACGACCTGGACTGGGCTCCCTACGCCGGCCCCGAACACCTGCGCCCGGCCGGGCGCGGGCTGCTCGAACCGGACGGCGAACGCCTGGGCCCGGACGCAGTGACGGCCGCGGACACGGTGCTCCTGCCCGGCCTCGCCGTGGACGCGCGCGGCATGCGCCTGGGCCGGGGCGGCGGCTCCTACGACCGGGTCCTGGCCCGCGTCGAGGCGTCGGGGCGAGCACCGGCGCTCGTGGTGCTCCTGTACGCGAACGAGGTGGTCGCGCGGGTCCCGGAGGAACCGCACGACCACCCCGTGCAGGCTGTCGTCACCCCCTACGGGGTGACGCGCTTTCCCGCGTGACCGGCTGCACTACGGCCTGAGCGCACCCGATGAGATGACGGCCTGAGCGCCCGTACTACGGCGTGAGCTTCAGCGTGTCGACGGTCGAGCCGTCGACCGCCCTGCCGGTGAACGACCAGTCGAGCAGCTCGCCCTTGGCCCACTTCTCGGTCTGGTCCGAGTAGTGCGCGCTGTAGGCGTGGCCCGAGGCGCCGGTGAGGTTGATCCACTTGGACTTGTCGAAGTCCTTGAGGTTGACGACCATCCGCATCGAGGGCACCCAGGTCACCCCGTAGTCGCCGCTCGCCGCGTTCCAGCCGGTCGCGTCCACCGCCGCCTCGCCGCCGCCCAGGTTCCACGGGCCCCGGTTGAGCATGTACTGGAGCACGCCCGGGCCCTCCTTGCCGAGGGTCTGGTTCTTCAGCATCAGCTGGTGCAGCCGGCCCCAGGTCCAGCTCGTGGTGTCCTTGCCGAGCTTGGCGGTCAGCTCCCAGCGGGCGTCCTTCATGGCGCGCGCGAGCAGCTGGTCACGTGTCGTGGTGGCCTTGTCGAGCCGGGTCGCGGGCGCCTTCCACCAGCTGTTGTTCTGGTCGTTGAAGATCTTGCGCACGACCTCGAACCACCGGTCGCCGCCGTCGGGCTGCGCCGAGTCGCCGTCGCGCTCGCCGCACTCCCAGACCTTCTTGTCGGGGTCGTCGACCGGCCCGGTACCGGCCGGCGGCTTCACGTACAGGCACTCGCCCTTGGGACGCAGTTCCTTGGGCAGCTTGTTGCCGAAGGCCAGCTTCAGGACGTTGCGCCACACCGAGTTGAAGTAGGCGGCGGCCGCCGAGTCGTTCTCCTGGGTGTAGTCCCAGCCTTCGAGCAGCTTCTGCGCCTCGCGCACCGACGGGTCGGACACGTCGATCTTCAGCAGGGCGGGCGTCAGCAGCGCGGCGATCTCGCTGCTGTTGTCCATCTGCATCTTCTGCATGTCCTCGGTGGAGATCTTCCCGCCACCCTTGGTCTTCGACTCGATGAGGTCGTTGATCCGCTGGCTGCGGGTGCCGTAGCCCCAGTCCTTGGTGAGCAGGTACGGGTACTTCTTCTCGTCGATCACGGCCTGGTTGGCGGTGACGATGAAGCCCCGCTTGGGGTCGTACTCGTAGGGCAGCGCGTCGAAGGGGATGTACTTCTTCCACGTGTACTTGGAGTCCCAGCCCGGGGCCGGCATGGTGCCGTCGACGCCGTCCGCGCGCATCGGGATCCTGCCGGGCGCCTGGTAGCCGATGTGGCCCTTGGTGTCGGCGTAGATCAGGTTCTGCGAGGGGACCTCGAAGTCCTTGGCGGCGGCCCGGAAGGACTTGAAGTCGCTCGCCCTGTTGAGCTCGAAAACGGCGTCCATGGACTTGCCGGGCTCCAGGGCCGTCCACTTCAGGGCGACCGCGTAGCCGGAACCCCGGTCGGGGGCCGCCGAGTTCACGGGTGCCTTCTGGCCGACCTTGCCCAGCTCGTCGTCCCGGTCGGAGACGAGCGGGCCGTTGTTGGTCTCGCGGATCGTGATGGTCTTGCTGGCCCCGCCGGCCACCTTGATGACCTCCTCGCGGGTGGCGAGGGGCTTCTCCTGGTTGTCGTAGAGGTAGTTGGACCCGGAGATCTTCTCCAGGTACAGGTCGGTCACATCGGCGCCGAGGTTGGTGAAGCCCCAGGAGACGTCCTGGTTGTGGCCGATGACCACGCCGGGCATCCCCGAGAAGGTGTAACCCGCCACGTCGTAGCCGCACTTGCTGGAGACCGTCCGGCAGTGCAGGCCCATCTGGTACCAGAGCGAGGGCATCATCGGCGCGAGGTGCGGGTCGTTGGCGAGCAGCGGCATGCCGGTCGTCGTGTACTTGCCCGACACCACCCAGGAGTTGGAGCCGATGCCGCTGCCGTTCGGGCCGAGCAGCGAGGGGATCTTGTCCAGGGTGTCGGACAGCGCGCCGAGCTGGCTCTGCATGCCCTGGAGCGCGCCCTGCGCGGTGTTCGAGGTGCCGTCCGAGGCGGTCGCGGCCCGGTCGGGGTCGAACTTGCCGCCGGCCTTGCTGTACGAGCCCTCGTCGACGATGGGGCGGTGGGTGGCCGTCGGGTAGGCCGGGTACAGGTCCTTGATCTGCTGCGGGCTGAGCCGGCTCGTCATCAGGGAGCGGTCGATCTCGTCCTGCATGTTGCCGCGCAGGTCCCAGGCCATCGCCTTGAGCCAGGCCACCGAGTCGACCGGCGACCAGGCCTCGGGCTTGTAGTCGTTGGTGAGGTTGAGTGCCGCGTACTCGACGGAGATGTCCTTGCCGTCCTTGCCCTTGAGATACGCGTTCACCCCCTTCGCGTACGCCTGGAGGTACTGCTTCGTGGCGGGCGACAGCTTGGTGTCGTACTCCTGCTGCGCCACCTTGCGCCAGCCGAGCGTGCGCAGGAAGGCGTCGGTGTCGACCTGGCCGCTGCCGAACATCTCCGAGAGCCGGCCCGAGGTCATGTGCCGCCGGACGTCCATCTCGTAGAACCGGTCCTGCGCCTGGACGTAGCCCTGGGCCATGAAGAGGTCGGCGTCGTTGTCGGCGTAGATCTGCGGGACGCCGTAGTCGTCGCGCTTGACCTCGACCTGGCCGAGGAGACCGGGGACCTTGAGGGTGCCCGTGGTCTGCGGGAAGGAGGCGCGCACGGTACTGACTCCCCAGTACGCGCCGTAGGCGACGCCCGCGACCAGCGCCAGCACCAGGACGAGGACGAACAGCCTCAGGCGGCGTCCCCTCTTCCTGCTCGTCTTGCCGGCCGTCGTACCGGCGGAAGGGGCGGTTGTGGTGGCGGGCATCGCTGTCCTTCGAGGGGCAGGGTGGTCCAGGAGTGCTGGGAGCAACCATAGGCGCAGCCGCTGAGAGCCCCTGACGCGGTGTCTGCGTTCACATACCGGGACGGCGTCCACAGGAGCTCTCGCGTAAAGAAAGCGTCAAAGATTAGGTAAGGTAACGAAGTACCTTGGGGTGCCGGAACGTTTCATCCGTTGCGCCCCGGGAGTCCCCGGATGCGCACCAGGCGCTTGGGGATGCACGATTTTCAGGGGGTGCCTGACGGCACCTGAGGGGAAGGATCGGCCACTGACTGTCCACCAGCTCAACGAACTCCTGCTCATCTGCTCGCTCGTCCTGCTCATCGCCGTCGCGGCGGTGCGCATCTCCTCCCGCAGCGGGCTCCCCAGCCTGCTCCTGTATCTCGGCATCGGGATCGCCATCGGGCAGGACGGCATCTTCAACGTCAAGTTCAACGACGCCGAACTGACGCAGGTGATCGGCTATGCCGCACTCGTGGTGATCCTGGCCGAGGGCGGTCTGGGCACGAAGTGGAAGGAGATCAAACCGGCGTTGCCGGCGGCCGTGGTGCTGTCGCTCGTCGGCGTCGCGGTGAGCGTGGGCGTCACGGCGGCGGGGGCGCACTATCTGGTGGGCCTGGAATGGCGGCAGGCACTGATCATCGGCGCGGTGGTGTCGTCCACCGACGCCGCGGCCGTCTTCTCGGTCCTGCGCAAGGTGCCGCTGCCCTCGCGCATCACCGGCGTCCTGGAGGCCGAGTCCGGCTTCAACGACGCCCCCGTGGTGATCCTGGTCGTCGCCTTCTCGACGCCCGGGCCGGTCGACTCCTGGTACCTGCTGGTCGGGAAGATAGCCCTGGAGCTCGCCATCGGCGCGTCCATCGGGCTCGCGGTGGGCTGGCTCGGCTCGTACGGACTGCGTCATGTGGCGCTGCCCGCCTCCGGCCTCTACCCGATCGCGGTGATGGCGATCGCCGTGTCCGCCTACGCGGCCGGCGCGATGGCCCACGGCTCCGGGTTCCTCGCGGTCTACCTCGCCTCCATGGTGCTCGGCAACGCCAAGCTGCCGCACTGGCCGGCCACCCGCGGCTTCGCCGACGGGCTCGGCTGGATCGCCCAGATCGGCATGTTCGTCCTGCTCGGACTGCTGGTCACCCCGCACAACCTGGCGGCCGACTTCTGGCCGGCCGTCATCATCGGGCTCGTCCTGACCATGGTGGCGCGGCCGCTGGAAGTACTGCTGAGCCTGCTGCCGTTCCGCATGCCCTGGCAGGAGAAGGCCCTGATGTCCTGGGCCGGCCTGCGCGGTGCCGTGCCCATCATTCTCGCCACCATCCCCATGGTCTCCGGGGTCGACGGCAGCGAGAAGGTCTTCAACATCGTCTTCATCCTGGTCGTCGTCTACACCCTGATCCAGGGGCCGACGCTGCCGTGGCTGGCCCGCAAGCTCCAGCTCTCGGACTCCGACGAGGCCGCCGACCTCGGCGTCGAATCGGCGCCCCTGGAGCGGCTGCGGGGCCATCTGCTGTCGGTGGCGATCCCACCGAAGTCCCGGATGCACGGCGTCGAGGTGCACGAGCTGCGGCTGCCGCCCGGCGCCGCGGTCACCCTGGTCGTACGGGACGGCAAGAGCTTCGTGCCGGGGCCGACCACGGTGCTGCGCCAGGGCGACGAGCTCCTGGTGGTCGCCACCGATCCGGTGCGCGACGCGGCCGAGGCCCGGCTCCGCGCGGTCGGCCAGGGCGGCAAGCTCGCGGGCTGGCTGGGCACCGGCGGCACGCAGGAGCCCGCCAGGACCGCGGTCAAGAAGCCGGGCAAGGGCTCGGCCAGGAGCACCGCCAAGAGCCCGAACAAGAACTCGGGCAACGGCGCGACCAAGAACACGGGCCAGGACACGGGCACGGGCACGGACGCGAAGCCCAGAAGAACGGCGCATTAAGGCGCGTTGCGCACTGTTAAACCGTGTGTCGGCCGCATAAACACAGGCCGAAAGTTGGCACTCCGTGCGGAATCGTAGGCACGGAGTGCCAAGACTCTGTATCATGAAGGCACACCACTGATCGACCAACTCTGCCTGACGCAGAGCTGGCGCGACCGTATGGCGGTCGGGGGCTCCCCGCAGCACCCCCGGCATCTACCGCAGTTCCGCGCAAGAGGACAGCTCTCGGCAACGCCCGCACCCACAGATCTGTGCATGGGGCGCGCTACCAGGCGGCAGAAAGGCAAGGGGCCGTGGCATCCACGGTCACTTCTGACAAGCGGCCCGGTTACGGCCAGCTGCTGCGCACACCCGGCGCACTGTCCTTCCTCCTGCCCGGCTTCGCCGCCCGGCAGCCCTTCGCGATGCTCACCATCGGCATCCTGCTCCTGGTCCAGCACACGACCGGCTCCTACGGCGGCGCCGGCGCGGTGGCCGCCTTCACGGGCGTCTCCATGGCGCTGTTCGCCCCGCAGAGCGGCAAGCTCGCCGACCGCTTCGGCCAGCGCGCCGTCCTGGTGCCCGGCGTCCTGGTCCACGCGGCCTCGGTCTCGACGCTGACCGCGCTCGCCCTGGCCGGCGCGCCCCTGTGGGCGCTGTTCATCGCCGCCGTGCCCACCGGCGCCTCGGTCCCGCAGGTCGGGCCCATGGTGCGGGCCCGCTGGGCGAACAAGCTCGACGGCTCGCCCCTGATGGCGACCGCCGCCGCCTTCGAGTCCGTGACGGACGAGTTCACCTTCGTCATCGGCCCGGTCCTCGCCACCGCCCTGTGCACCGGCGTGCACCCGGCGGCCGGCCTGATCGCCGAAGCCTCGCTCACCCTGGTCGGCGGCCTGCTGTTCGCGGCCCGCCGCGCCACCCAGCCGCCGGTGCGCAGCGCCGCGGAGCTGGAGCAGGCCGAACACACCTCCGCGCTGTCCATCCCGGGCGTACGCGTCCTGGCGATGGCCTTCCTCGGCATCGGCGCGGTCTTCGGCGGCATGCAGGTCTCGCTCACCGCGTTCGCCGAGGAGATCGGCAACCCGGGCATCAACGGCGTCCTCTACGGCATCTTCGCCGCCGGCAACATGCTGGCGGGCATCGCCTGCGGAGCCATCGCCTGGAAGTCCGCTCCCCGCACCCGGCTGATCGCCGGCTACGCGGCGCTGACCATCGCGGCCTCCGGCCTGTGGGCGGCGCAATCCGCGCTGCTGCTCGGCGGCCTCGGCCTCGTCGTCGGCCTGTGCATCGCACCGGCCCTGATCACCGGCTACACGCTGGTGGAGTCGCTGGTGCCGTCGACCTCGCGCACCGAGGCATTCACCTGGCTGACGGGCGCGGTCGCGCTCGGCCAGGCCGCCGCGGTCACGGTGGCCGGCCGGCTGACCGACGCCCATGGCTCGACGGCCGGTTTCCTGGTGCCGATGGCGGGCACCGCGCTGGCCCTCGTGACGCTGCTCGCCCTGCGCTCGCGGCTCACTCCGCGCCCCGCGGCACGTACCGTGGCGCGTGGCGTCGGTCACCGTGTCCCCGTCACGGTGGACTGATCCCGGGGAATACGTCACTATGGACCGTCGTTAGCACTCATCGAGTGAGAGTGCCAGGAGGAAGACAAGTGCCGACCTACCAGTACCAGTGCACCGCGTGCGGCGAGGGCCTTGAGGCGGTGCAGAAGTTCACCGATGACGCCTTGACCGTGTGCCCGAACTGCGAAGGACGCCTGAAGAAGGTGTTCTCGGCGGTCGGCATCGTCTTCAAGGGCTCCGGCTTCTACCGCAACGACAGCCGCGGCGCGTCGTCGAGCAGCTCGCCCGCGGCGTCCTCGGCGTCGAAGACCTCGACGTCGTCGGGCTCGGACGCGAAGCCCGCGGCCTCCTCCTCGTCGTCGGGCTCCGGCTCGTCCTCGTCGAGCGCCAGCCCCGCCGCCTGACCCAGCCTTCCCGCCAGGGCCCCTGCCGCACCACGGCGGGGGTTCTCGCGTTTTCGCCCCCCGCCCCACTACGGCGGGGGTTCTCGCGTTTTCGCCCCCGGTTAGTGTGACCGCCATGGTTAACGCAGAGATCGGCGTCATCGGCGGCTCGGGGTTCTACTCGTTCCTGGAGGACGTCACCGAGGTCCAGGTCGACACCCCCTACGGCTCCCCCAGCGACTCGCTCTTCCTCGGTGAGGTCGCCGGCCGGCGCGTGGCCTTCCTGCCCCGCCACGGCCGCGGCCACCACCTGCCCCCGCACCGCATCAACTACCGCGCCAACCTGTGGGCGCTGCGCTCGGTCGGGGTGCGCCAGGTGCTCGGCCCGTGCGCGGTCGGCGGCCTGCGCCCCGAGTTCGGGCCGGGCACACTGCTCGTACCGGACCAGCTGGTGGACCGCACGAAGGCGCGCGTACAGACCTTCTTCGACGGGCTGCCGCTGCCGGACGGCACCGTCCCCAACGTCGTGCACACCACGTTCGCCGACCCGTACTGCCCCAGCGGCCGCGAGGCGGCGCTGACCGCCGCGAACGGGCGGGGCTGGCGGGCCGTGGACGGCGGGACCATGGTCGTCATCGAGGGACCCCGCTTCTCGACCCGCGCCGAGTCCACCTGGCACGCGGCGATGGGCTGGTCGGTGGTCGGCATGACCGGGCACCCCGAGGCCGTGCTGGCCCGCGAACTCGGGCTCTGCTACACCTCGTTGAGCCTGGTCACCGACCTGGACGCGGGCGCCGAGACCGGCGAGGGCGTCTCGCACACCGAGGTCCTGAAGGTGTTCGGCGAGAACGTGGCGCGCCTGCGCGAGGTGCTCTTCGACGCGGTCGGCGCACTGCCGGCCACCGAGGACCGGGACTGCCTGTGCGCCCACGCGCACGACGGCTGGGAGCTCGGGATCGAACTGCCGTGACCTGGCGGGGGTGAACTCCCCATACGGGTGAGCGAGTTGTCCACAAGCGGGTCGCCGTCCACAGGCCCCGGCGAGATCCCGCCGGGCAGGGGATCGTGAAGAGCGTCCGAGCAGCACAGGCTCTCCACGATCGGCAGTGGTCACCATGTCCGCAAACCCCGCCAACCCCATGTCCGCCAACCCCGCCAACCCCGCAGGTCCTGTAGGCCCCACACGCCACGCAGGGCACGTCCCCGTGGCACCCTCCTCACCCGCCCCCCGCCCCCGCCCTCTCCCCTTCCTGCCGCCCGCGCCCGCGCCCGAGCCCTGCGGGGTGCCGTTCTTCCCGCCGCTTCGGGTGCGGGGCGGGCAGCACGCCCTGCGCCGCGCGATGCGCAGGCGGCGCCGGGCCATGGCCGCGGGCCTCGCCGTCACGGCAGCCGCCCTCGCGGTGTCCAGCCCGCAGGCGGCCGAGCGTACGCATCCGCCCGCGGCCCCGGCACCACGGGAACGCGGGCCGGCGCGGGAGGCCCAGGTGGTGTCAGCTCCGGTACGGATCGCGGACGCGGAGACCGTACGGCTGCTGAGGCCCGGCGACCTCGTCGATGTGATCGCCGCCGCCAACTCGCCCTCACCGAGCGGCGGAGAGGCCCGGGTGCTGGCAACGGGAGCCCTGGTCAAGCGAGTTCCGGGAGCGGACACCGGCGCGCCGGAGGCGGGAGCGTTGATCGTGCTCGCCGTGCCGCGCGAGACCGCCCGGGTGCTGGTGGGCGCCGGCCCCTCGTCCCGCCTGGCGGTGACACTGTGCTGATTCGCACGGGCGAACGGTCAAGTCACCAGTTCGCGTGCATGGATTGGACAGCGCGACCCTGCCCTGTCCAAGGTGGCGCAGGAGTTTGCCCCACCCCCTGCACATGCGAAGAAAGGCTCATTGGTGAGCGAGGAGAAGACAGGCGTACTGGCCGGCTTCAAGGCCTTCCTGATGCGCGGGAACGTGATCGACCTGGCCGTGGCCGTGGTGATCGGCGCCGCGTTCACCAACATCGTGAACTCGATCGTGAAGGGCGTGATCAACCCCCTGGTCGGCGCGCTCGGCACGAAGGATCTGGACCACTACAGCTCCTGCTTCAAGGCCCCCTGCACCGGCGACTCGGGCATTCAGATCCTCTGGGGCGGGGTGCTCAGCGCCCTGCTGAGCTTCCTCGTCACCGCCGCGGTCGTGTACTTCCTGATGGTGCTGCCGATGGCCAAGTACCTGGCCCGGCGGGCCCAGCAGCAGGGCGTGAAGGAGACGATGGAGGTCAGCGAGCTGGAGGTGCTGAAGGAGATCCGCGACACCTTGGTCGCCCAGCGCGGCCCCGGTACGGGCCCCGGCACGGGTGCCGGTCCCGGCGCTGGTCCGGGATCGGGCTCCGGGTCCGGCCCGGGCGTGGAGTTCTAGTACCGGTACCGGCTGCGACGGCTCAGATGTGGTGGGGCGGCTTCTCGTCGAGGAAGCGCGCGAGGTCGGCGGCGCTGCCCGCGGACGCGGGTCGTTCGCCCCACCCGCGGTCGGTGTCGTCCGCCGACTGCTGGTCCAGCGGATCGTCGAAGACCAGCCGCGGCTTGGGCTTCGGCTGCTCCTTGGGCGCTGATGCCGGCGCTGGTGTGGGCGCTGCTTCCGGGTCGCGCGGTCCGGGGGCGGGGGCGGTGCTCATGCCTCCAGGGTACGGCGGGCGGCGAGGGCGCCCGCGGCCCGGCCACCGGGCCCGGGACCAGGGGCCGCGCGACCGACCAGGCTCGCTCCCCCGTTCTCCGAGCCGCGGTCCGGGCCTCCGTCGGGGCCGTGATCCGGGCCCGGGTCAGCGGTCCTTCGGGTCAAGGGCCCAGATGCCCAGGACCACCAGGAACGAGAGGCAGAGGAAACCCGCGCCCCACCAGGCGGTACCGGTGTTGCCCCGCATCCATTCGTTGACCACCACGGTGAGCCCCCACAGCTGGCCGATGACCACGGTGATGGCGAGCGTGAGACGGGCCGTCAGCTTGGAGGAGCGCTCCGGCTCCTGCTCGGTGCCCGCACCCGGGCCGGGCCCGGTGTGCCGGGTCCGGGGGTCCCCGTAACCGCTGGTCGCGCGGATCTGCGGGTAGCGCTCGCGGACCGGCCGGTTGAGCCGTCGCTGCGCGGAGCCGGGGGTGTACGCGGGCCGCGGGGGAACGTCGGGGTCATCGCCCGGTTGGGCACCTCCGGCGGGACCGGAGTGCCCGCCGGGTCCGGGCAGGCCACCGGGACCGGGCGAACCGCCGAAGCCGCCGTGCCCGCCGGAGCTGCGGCTGCCGTGGGGGGCGGGCGGCCCGTCGAAGCCGGGGGACGCGTTGCCACCGGGGGACGCGTTGCCATCGGGGGACGCGTTGCCACCGGGGACCTCGGGAAGGCCGGGGGTACCGGTGCGATCGGGGGGATCGGGGGGATTGAGGGGATTGAGGGGATCGGGGGTCATGTCCGCTCGCTCCTCTCGGCCGGCTCGGATTTCGCGGCGGGGCAGCCGAGGCGGGCCGCCAGGTCGGGCCGCTTGTCGGCGAACTGCCGGCACATGGCGGCCTCGTCGCTCTCACCGGAGCGTGCCGTGGCCACCGCCCAGACGGCCCCGTCGGCCTCCTCGACGAGCAGCACCTTGGGCAGCGGGCGCGGCGGCGGCCCGGCGGTGACCTCGCCGGTACGGGCGTCGAAGACCCCCTCGTGGCACGGGCAGTACAGCTCTCCTTCGGTGCCGCGGTCCTCGCGCCACAGCACCCCGCAGGCCAGATGCGTACAGACGGCGGAGTAGCCGACGAGAGTGCCGTCCTTGAGGCGAACGGCGACCGCGCGGTCGTCCTCGCCGGGGAAGCGGAAGGCCACGGACTCACCGGGTGCGAGCACCTGCGCGACGCGCTTGGCGTCGGGTGGGCCGTCGCTGTCGCCGTGCCGGTGCAGCACTCCCCCGGCTACGGCGAGCCCGCCGACCGCGAGGCCGCCCGAGACCGTGGCGACGATGCGGAGGTAGTCGCGCCGGGTGGTGAGGGAGTCGGCGGCGATGCGGTCGCGGAGGGCGGCCTGGGCGGGGTCGGCGCCCGGGTCGGGAGCGACCGGGGACTGGTCGGTGACGCTCATCGCGTGACGTCCTTCCCGTTGACCTCGACGATCGGGAGCCCGCCGGGCACCGGCCACTGGACCTTGTCGGCGGGCACGACCATGGCCACGCCGGTGGAGACGACGACATCGCCGAACGTGAAGGAGTCGGCGACCTGGACCCCGGGGCGCTCGGCACGCAGCTCCTCGACGGTCCCGTAGAACAGCGCACCGGTCGGGCAGACCGTGGCGCACATGGGGGCCAGACCGTAGGCGGTGCGGTCGTAGCAGAGGTTGCACTTCATCTGCAGCTTCGCCTGGAGGTCGATCTTCGGTACGCCGAAGGGACAGGCGTTGACGCAGTTCGCGCAGCCGATGCAGCGGGTGGTGTCGGCCTGCTGCACCACCCCGTCCGCGGTCACCAGGATCGCGTCGGCGGGACACACCTCGGCGCACGGGGCGACCGGGTCCTCGCAGTGCATGCAGACGGTCGGAAGGGAGGCGACGGAATGACCCTCGTCGGGATAGTCGAGATGGATCATGGACTTGCCGCGGTGCGAGTCGCACTCGCGGCAGGCGGACACACAGGCCTGGCAGCCGATGCAGCGCCCCGGGTCGATGAAGATCGTTCTGCCCATCATGGGACGTCAGCTCCTCTCCGCGGTGCCACGGCCCTGCGGGGACGTGGGCGGCAGGGGGTCGGTGCGCGAGACCTGGGCCGCCGGATACGCCACCTGCCCCGGCGCGGTCGGCGGCGCCGGCACCTCGTCGATCCGCTCGGCGGCCTCGATGCGGCAGGCGCACACCTTGTACTCGGGGATCTTGGAGCGCGGGTCGAGCGCGTCGATGGTGAGCGCGTTGGCGGCCGTCGGGACGGGCCAGTGGTACGGGATGAACACGGTGTCGGGACGGATGGCCTCGGTCACCAGGGCCGGGAAGACCTCGCTGCCGCGCCGGGTCACCACCCGCACCGGGTCACCGTTGCGGAACCCGTGCGAGGGATGGACCTCCACCCAGGGACGCGGCGTCTGCTCGACGAGCGCGCCGAGCCGGCGGGTCTGGTTGCCGGACAGGAAGTGCGCCACGGTACGGCCCGTGGTCAGCGACATCGGGTGCTCTTCGTCGTACGGGTCCATCGGCGGGTGCCACTCGACGACCTGCATATGGATCTTGCCGTCCGGGTGCGAGGTCTTGCCGCCCTCGAAGAGGCGGGGCGTGCCCGGATGGTCGGTGGAGGGGCAGGGCCAGGCGATACCGCCGGTCTCCTCCAGGCGTTCGTAGGTGATGCCGTAGTAGTCGTTGACCGTCCCGGCCGACGCGATGCGCAGCTCCTCGAACACCTCGCGGGAGCCCGGATAGCTGAACTTGTCGCCCACGCCCAGACGCCCGGCCAGCTGGCACATCACCCAGGTGTCGGTGCGCACCCCGGGCGGGGGCTCCTGCGCCTTGTTGTGCTTGACCACCCTCGCCTCGGCGTTGGCCATCACGCCCTCGTCCTCGGCCCAGGTGGTGACGGGGAAGACGACGTGGGCATTGGCCGCGGTCTCGGAAAGGAAGAAGTCGAATTGGGCGTGGAACTCCAGAGTGTCGTAACCGTTCTTGACCGTCGCGTAGTTGGGCAGCGAGACGAACGGGTTGTTGCAGATGCCGATCAGGCCGCGGATCTCCTGGCGCTGCATCTGCCAGACCATTTCCATCATCGAGGTCCCGGCGGGCGGGAGTTCGCTCTCCTCGATGCCCCAGATCTCGCAGATCTGCCGGCGGTGTTCCGGGTTCGAGATGGAACGCCCGCCCGGCAGCAGATCGGACTTCTGCCCGTGCTCGCGTCCGCCCTGCCCGTTGCCCTGGCCGGTGATGGTGCCGTAACCGGCGCCGGGCTTGCCGAGGTGGCCGGTGGCGGTGCACAGGTTGATGACGGTCAGACAGTTCTCGACGCCCTGCGAATGGTGCTCGATCCCCCGGGCGTGCCAGGCCATCGCCCGCTTGGCGCCCGCGAAGGCCCGGGCCACCTGGACGACCTGCGAGGCGGGGATCCCGCAGATGTCGGCGGCCGTCTCGGGCGTGCAGTCGGCGACGGCGGCACGCACCTCGTCCCATCCGGTGGTGTGCTCGGCGACGAACTCCTTGTCGACGAGGTTCTCCTCGATGACGACGTGGAGTACGGCGTTGAAGAACGCCGCATCGGTGCCGGGGCGCAGGGCGACGTGGATGTCGGCGGTGCGCGCGATGGCCGTCTCGCGCGGGTCGATCACGATGAGGCTGGCCCCGCGGTCCCGGGCCCCCCACAGGTACTGGGTCATGACGGGGAAGCACTCCCCCACGTTCGACCCGGCGATCAGCAGGCAGTCGGTGAGGAGGATGTCGGAGAACGGATTGCCCGCCCGGTCGATGCCGAAGGCCAGCTTGTTGGCGCCGGCCGCGGACACCATGCACAGCCGGCCGTTGTAGTCGACGTGCCGTGTCTTGAGCGCGACCCGGGCGAACTTGCCGACCAGGTACGTCTTCTCGGAGAACAGACTCGCCCCGCCGAGCAGCCCGAACGCGTCATTGCCGTACGCGCCCTGGATGCGGCGGATCTCGGCGACCGTGAAGTCGAGCGCCTCCTCCCAGGATGCCTCCCGGAACGGCTCGTCCCGGGAGCGGCGCAGCAGGGGCGCGGTCAACCGGTCGGGGTGGTTGACCTGCTGGTAGGCGTTGATGCCCTTGGGGCACAGGCGCATCCGGTTGATGTCGTGGTTGCGGGGCTCGACCCCGAACACCTTGCCCGCCCGGTCGACCCGCAGATACATGCCGCACTGCACCCCGCAGAAGCAGCAGTGGGTGGGCACCAGGGTTTCGCCGTTCTGGTCGGCGTGCCACTGGTCGGCGGGGATGCCGCCCGCGTCCCGGAAGTTGCGGGTGCCGGGCGGTGCGATCGAAGGGTCCAGCGGGATGGGGCTGCTCACTTGAAGCCCTTCTTGACGTGGCTGAGGTAGGCGGTGCCGCGCAGCACCCGCTTGCAGCGCGGGCAGTACTGGGCCCACGCGTCGAAGTCGAGCTTCAGATCGCGCATGGTGCCGCGCAGGTTCTCGACGTAAGGAGCGGTATCGATCGGCTCGCCGCAGCGCTTGCACGGGAAGACCTGCTCGTCCTGGCGGGTCGTGTACTTGAAGAGCTGCATGCCGACCGCGGCCGGCCGCTGCACGATGTGGAAGAACTTCCCGAACGGAATGTAGATGAGCGTGAACACCACCGACACCATGTGCAGGATCGCGAGGAACTCGTAGCCGCCGCCGTGCAGGAAGATCGACGAGAAGGTGAGGAGGAGTCCGGTCACGGAGATGACGATCAGCGCGATCAACGGGACGAGGTCGTAGCCGAAGCGCTGGCCGGTGATGGCACCGCGGTCCTTCATCCGCCGCCACAGGAAGTACGAGGCGCCGGGGATCACCAGGACGGCGGCGATGTCCAGGCCGTGGAACATCAGCCAGCCGACCGGGCTCAGCGCGTCGAACCCGAGGATCTTGAACCCCCAGATCCGCATCTCGTACCCGGGGCCCGAGCCGGACCCCGAGGTGAAGGTGAACCAGCCCCAGGTCAGCGGGAACGTGATCGCCGCGGCCAGGATGCAGCCCCAGAAGATCAGCTGGTGGGCGGCCCAGCGTGCGTGCGAGCGGGCGCCGAGGAACTTCTGGAAACCCAGATAGGTGGCGATCATCTTCGGCAGGGCGGTGGGCGTCTTGCGGAAGTTGGCGACGGAGAACAGGCTGCGCCAGCCCTGCCTGAACAGGCGGCGCGCGCCGGGAGAGGAGATCCACACGGTGTAGCGGTAGGCGACACCGAAGGCCAGGAAGACGGTGGCGACCGCGTACGGAAGGAGGGCGGAGTCGAAGTCCTGGAGCAGCCGGCTGCCGAAGACGATGGCCAGGATCAGCAGCACGGAGACTGCCGCACCGGCCAGCGTCGCGCGCAGCGCCACGGAACGCGGGGCACGGGCGACGGCAACAGCCACCACCGGTGGCGGCGGCCCGCCCGGGGAGGACGCGTCCTGGGGTGCGGCGGGGGGCGCGGGGGGCTCGGTCACCTCCTCACGGTAGGGACAGGAAGGGGTGAACCACCTGTTTTAGGCATCAACAGGGTGAGCGTCGGCCTCGGCGAGAATCGCGGCCCGCACCCGGTCGTAGGCGTCGACGGCAGCGAGCACCCCATCGAAGTAGTCCTCCCAGAAGCCGGCG
The DNA here is from genome assembly GCF_042869955.1 of Streptomyces sp. NPDC006691. Classification (NCBI taxonomy): domain Bacteria; kingdom Bacillati; phylum Actinomycetota; class Actinomycetes; order Kitasatosporales; family Streptomycetaceae; genus Streptomyces; species Streptomyces sp. NPDC006691. The sequence goes on along the minus strand of NZ_JBIAGW010000015.1, from coordinate 39,434 downwards.
CGCTGCCACTCCCGCGGGGCCAGCGTCAGCTCGCCGTCCCTCAACTGCGCGACCCAGCAGCTCGGCACCCGGTCGCTGACCACCGTGAACATGGCGGCGTCCCACAGTCCCGGGGAGTCCCGGTACTCCGTCGTGTCGACGATTTCAGGAAGGCGAAGCCGTACCCCGTGCACGGTGGTGAGGACTTCCAGCACCGGGTACTCCCCACCGACCTGTATGGAGGGGTGCTCGGGCACGACCTCCCCGGTGGTCGGGCTGATGATGTGGTCGCAGCGAACGATCATGCCGACAGCCTAGGCAGGCCCGGGTCCGGGCCTCCGACCTCCGACCTCCGATCTCCGACGTTCGGCAGCCACTCGCCTCGAACCACTCGGGACCGGGCCGGATCCCGCTCCGATCGGGCTCCGATCGTGGTGGGAGCGCGATCGGACCGCGTTCAGACCGCGTTCAGACCGTGCGAGGCGAAGATCTCACGGGCTGTCGTCAGCGCGACCGGGGTCGGTGACGGGGTGTCGTGGAGGGTGAAGTTCATGTCGAGGGCCTGCCACTTGCTCTCGCCCAGCTTGTGGAAGGGCAGGACGTCGACGCGGGACACATTGCCGAGGGAGGCGGCGAAGGAGGCGACACCGTCGATGTTGGCGGGGTCGTCGGTCAGGCCCGGCACCAGCACGAAACGGATATGGACCTCCTTGCCGAGGTCCGCCAGGCGGTGGGCGAAGTCCAGCGTCGGCCGCAACGGCCGGCCCGTCACCTTCCGGTACGTCTCGTCGTCCCAGGACTTGATGTCGAGAAGCACCAGGTCGACGTCGCGCAGCAGCGCGTCGGTCGCCCGGGTGCCGAGGAAACCGGAGGTGTCCAGGGCGGTGTGCAGGCCCAGGTCGTGCTTGTAGCGGTGCAGCAGTTCGCCGGCGAAGACGGGCTGGAGCAGCGGCTCGCCACCGCTCACGGTGGCGCCGCCGCCCGCCGCCCGGATGAACGTCGTGTACTTGGCGGCCTCGGCGACCACGTCGTCCGCGCTGGTGCGCTTGCCGTTGCGCATCCGCCAGGTGTCGGGGTTGTGGCAGTACAGGCAGGTCAGCGGGCAGCCCGAGAGGAAGGTGACGAAGCGCGTGCCCGGGCCGTCGACGCCGGTCGACAGGTCCCAGGAGTGGACCGAGCCCACGATCGGCCGGCGGGTGGCCGCCCCGGCGGGCGTGGTCGCGTCCTCGTCGCAGCCGAAACGGGCCGGCCGGCCGACGGGGATCTCCGGGCTGAGCAGAACGGCCATGGCAGGACCTTCCTGGACGAGGGCTGAACGGGGGGCGGGAGGGGTGGGGTGGGGTGGGGTGGGTGGGCGAGGGGGGCGGGGGGGAGGGGGAGCCCCCCCCGCCCCCCACCTCTCAAAGCCCCCCGTGGAACGTCCGGTTGATGACGTCCAGCTGCTGTTCGCGGGTGAGGCGGACGAAGTTGACCGCGTAGCCGGAGACCCGGATGGTGAGCTGGGGGTAGTTCTCCGGGTGCTGCATGGCGTCTTCCAGGGTGGCCTTGTCGAGGACGTTGACGTTCATGTGGAAGCCGTTGCTGGCCATGAAGCCGTCGAGGACGCCGGACAGGTTGTCGATGCGCTCGCGCGGGGTGCGGCCGAGGGCGTCGGGAGTGATCGTGTTGGTGAGCGAGATGCCGTCCTCGGCGTCGTCGTAGGGCAGCTTGGCGACGGACAGCGCGGAGGCGATGTAGCCGTGCTGGTCGCGGCCGTTCATGGGGTTGGCGCCGGGCGCGAACGGGGTGCCGGCGCGGCGGCCGTCGGGGGTGTTGCCGGTCTTCTTGCCGTAGACGACGTTGGACGTGATGGTCAGCACGGACTGGGTGTGGACGGCGTCGCGGTAGGTGGGGTGCTTGCGCACCTTCTCCATGAAGTCGTGCACGATCTTGGTGGCGATCTCGTCGGCGCGGTCGTCGTTGTTGCCGTAGGCCGGGTAGTCGCCCTCGATCTCGTAGTCGACGGCGAGGCCGGTCTCGTCGCGGACGACCTTGACCTTGGCGTGCTTGATGGCGGACAGCGAGTCGGCGGCGACCGAGAGCCCGGCGATGCCGCAGGCCATGGTGCGCAGGATCTGCTGGTCGTGCAGAGCCATCTCGATGCGCTCGTAGGCGTACTTGTCGTGCATGTAGTGGATGACGTTGAGCGCGTGGACGTACGTCTTGGCCAGCCAGTCCAGCATCGCGTCGTAGTGGGCGGCGACGGTCCCGTAGTCGAGGTACTCGCCCTCGATGGGGGTGAAGCCCTCGACGACCAGCTTGCCGCTCTTCTCGTCGCGGCCGCCGTTGATCGCGTAGAGGAGGGCCTTGGCGACGTTGACGCGGGCGCCGAAGAACTGCATCTGCTTGCCGACGGCCATGGCCGACACACAGCAGGCGATGGCGGTGTCGTCGCCGTACTTGGGCCGCATCAGTGCGTCGGACTCGAACTGGATGGCCGAGGTGTCGATGGCGACCTTCGAGGCGAAGTCCTTGAATCCGGCCGGGAGTTCGCGGTCCCAGAAGACGGTGAGGTTGGGCTCGGGGGCGGGGCCGAGGTTGTAGAGGGTCTGGAGGGCGCGGAAGGTGGTACGGGAGACGAGGGGGCGGCCGTCCTCGCCGATGCCGGCCATGGACCAGGTGACCCAGGTGGGGTCGCCGGAGTACAGCTCGTTGTATTCGGGGGTGCGCAGGAAGCGGACGATGCGGAGCTTGATGACGAAGTCGTCGATGAACTCCTGGGCCTGCTCCTCGGTGATGAGGCCGGCCTCGATGTCGCGCTGGAGGTAGATGTCGAGGAAGTTGTCGATGCGGCCGATCGACATGGCCGCGCCGTTCTGCTCCTTCACGGCGGCGAGGTAGGCGAAGTACAGCCACTGGACGGCTTCGCGGCCGGTGGTGGCGGGGCCGGAGATGTCGTAGCCGTAGGACAGGGCCATGGCCTTGAGTTCGCCGAGCGCCTTGATCTGCTCGGAGATTTCCTCGCGGTCGCGGATGACGTGCTCGGTGGCCCAGGCTTCGCCGAGGCGGGCCTTGTCGGCCTCCTTGGCGGCGATGAGGCGGTCGACGCCGTAGAGGGCGACGCGGCGGTAGTCGCCGATGATGCGGCCGCGCCCGTAGGCGTCGGGCAGGCCGGTGATGATGCCGGAGGAGCGGCAGGCGCGGATCTCGGGGGTGTAGGCGTCGAAGACGCCCTCGTTGTGGGTCTTGCGCAGGTGGGTGTAGACGTCGCGGATCTCGGGGTCGGCCTCGTAGCCGTAGGCGTTGAGGGCGCCTTCGACCATGCGCCAGCCGCCGTTGGGCATGATGGCGCGCTTGAGGGCGCCGTCGGTCTGGAGGCCGACGATGAGGTCGTTGTGGTCGGCGGGGGTGCCGTCGATGTAGCCGGGCTTGAAGGCGTCGATGCGGGACGGGGTCTTCACGTCCACGTCGTAGATGCCCTGCTCGATCTCCTGGGGGAACATCGACAGGAGCTTGTTCCAGACGGCGGTGGTGCGTTCGGTGGGGCCGGCGAGGAAGTCGGCGTCGCCCTCGTAGGGGGTGTAGTTCTGCTGGACGAAGTCGCGGACGTCGATGGCGTCGCGCCACAGTCCGCCCTTGAAGCCGTCCCAGGCTGCGCCGTTCTTCGTTGCCTCTGCGGGGGTCGCGGTCATGGCGGGCACCCTTCCGAATCGCCGTTGACGTGGTACTTCGTGTCGCACTTCGCGTCGTTGAGCGGTATCTCTCCGACCGCTCTTCGACTGCTTCCATTCCACTCCTTTTGATCGATCAATTGCGGCGGCATAGGTCACCAGATCCGGGCCGAAAGGCCCCTTCTTCCGCCGCCGAATTCCTTGACGATGCTCATGACCTGCACTTCCCGTCGGGACTTTGGCCCCTAGTTCGCTTGTGAACGCATTCACAAGAATTGCCGACCGGCCTCGGAGGAAAAACGAAGGAGGCCCGCACAGAACGTGCGGGCCTCCTTCTCCAGGACCTCCTCCAGGGCGTTCCGCCTAGCTCGGCGCCTCCGCGCCCTTGCGGGCGTAGAACCACCAGGCGACCACGATGCAGCTGACGTAGAAGGCCACGAAGCCCCACATGGCGCTGGTCACCGCGAAGTTGGCGAACATCGCCGGGATGAAGAAGAAGCCGTACGCGGCGATCGCGGAGGTGAAGCCGGTGACCGCGCCCGCCTCCATCTCGGACTGCTTGAGCGCCTTGGCGTACTCGGGGGTGCCCTCGGTCAGGCCCTTGAGGTGCTGGTTGCGGAAGATCACCGGGATCTGCCGGAAGGTCGAGCCGTTGCCCACGCCGGAGAAGAAGAACGCGGCGAGGAAGCAGGCGAAGAAGCCGTAGAAGTTGCCCGAATCGCCGCCCGCCGGAAGGAAGTTGATGACGCCGATGATCGCGAGCGCCATGCCGACGAAGGAGATGATGGTGACCTTCGCGCCGCCGAGCTTGTCCGCGATCCAGCCGCCGGCCCAGCGGGCCAGTGCGCCGAGCGCCGGGCCCATCCAGGCGTAGGTGGCGACGGAGTAGGCCGGGAACGTCGTCTTGATCAGCAGCGGCAGGGCGGCGGCGAAGCCGATGAAGGAGCCGAAGGTACCGACGTACAGCCAGGTCATCAGCCAGTTGTGCTTGCGCTGGAAGATGACCTTCTGGCGGCTGAACGGGGTGGAGGCGACCTTCAGGTCGTTCTGGCCGAACCAGGCGATCAGGGCGAGGACGATCAGGACCGGGACCCACAGGAACGCGGCGTTCTGGAGGTAGACCGGGGTGCCGTCCTTCTTGTGCTGGGCGGAGCCGATCGCGATGGTCGAGAAGGTGATGACGATCGGGGTGAGCAGCTGGACGACGGAGACGCCGAGGTTGCCCAGACCGCCGTTGATGCCGGTGGCGTTGCCCTTCTCCTTCTTCGGGAAGAAGAAGCCGATGTTGGCGAGCGAGGAGGCGAAGTTGGCGCCGCCGATGCCGCAGAGCGCGGCGATGACCACCATGACGCCGTACGGGGTCGAGGTGTTCTGGATGGCGATACCGAGCCAGATCAGCGGCACGATCAGCACCACCGTCGACAGCGCGGTGAAGCGGCGCTGGCCGATCATCGGGCCGAGGAAGGTGTAGAGGATGCGGGCGGTGCCGCCGGTCAGGCCCGGTATGGCGGTGAGCCAGAACAGCTGGGAGGTGGAGAAGGTGAAGCCGACGTCCTTGAGGTTGGTCGCGGTGACGGACCAGACCTGCCAGACCACGAAGGCGACGAGCAGGGCGGGGACGGCGATCCACAGGTTCCGGGTGGCCACCTTCCGCCCGACCGAGCGCCAGAAGACCTCGTTCTCCGGCTCCCATGCGGTGATGGTGCGTCCGGGACGATAGTCCGCCGGGTCGTACGAGCCTGTGGTGTCGGGGCCGGCGTCGTGCCGGGTGGATGGCTGGAGCGCGGAACTCATGGTGCTTCCCAGGGGGTTGAGACGAGTCCTGACATATCCAGACTGCGCCTCGCGCGCCGCCGGGGTGAGAGCCGAATGCCATGAGTGCGGGCGGCCCTAGGTCCCCGGGTCGGCCGCCGTAGGGCCCGCCGGTCCACGACGGGACGACGGGCCGGGGCCGGGGCCCGGAACCACCGGGCGGCTCGACGCTGGAACCGGGTCGCGGGGACGGCGGGCCGGGGCCGCGAACCGAGGGGACGGCGGCGTCGTTAGAAGCGGGTCGCGGCGACCTCGGAGAGGTCGACGACGGGGAGGCGGACGTCCGGGTCGTCGAGGCACTGGCCGGTGCGCAGGTCGAATTCCTGCTTGTGCATGGGTGAGGCGACGACGGGAACGCCGTCGCGGCTGCCCATGATGCCGCCCGCGATGACGTCGGCACCGGAGAACGGGTCGCGGTTGGACACCGCGTACACCTGCCCCGTAGGGGACTTGAACAGGGCGGCCTCGCCGCCGTCGGGGAGCCTGGCGGGTCGTCCCCGGCCGGGTTCGAGGTCCTCGTGGGCGCCGAAGTCGACGTGGCCGAAGCGGTCGAGGGCGGCGGGGTCGGCGAGGACGGCGGCCCACTCGTCGCGGTAGGCGGCGACATGGCGGTCCATCTGGGCTTCGAGCTCGGCGCAGATGCCGAGGGAGTCGGCGAGCAGGACGTCCTTGAGGTGGTCGAGACCGCCGTCGATGCGCTCGATCCAGGCGGCGGTGCGTTCCAGGCGTTCGGCGGTGCGCACGTAGTACATGAGGAACCGGTCGATCGTCCTGAGGAGCTCGGCGGTGGACAGGTCGGAGGCGAGCAGGTCGGCGTGGCGGGGCTGGGCGCCGCCGTTGCCGCAGACGTACAGGTTCCAGCCCCCGGCGGTGGCGATGACGCCGATGTCCTTGCCGCGTGCCTCGGCGCATTCGCGCAGGCAGCCGGAGACGCCGCCCTTGAACTTGTGCGGGGTGCGCAGGCCCCGGTAGCGGTTCTCCAGGTCGATGGCGAGCTGGATGGAGTCGCCCTGGCCGAAGCGGCAGAACCGGGCGCCCACGCAGGACTTGACGGCCCGCAGCGACTTTCCGTATGCCTGCCCGGACTCGAAGCCGGCCGTGCCGAGGCGGCGCCAGATGTCGGGGAGCTGGTCGGCGCGGGCGCCGAAGAGGCCGATCCGCTGGGCGCCGGTGATCTTGGTGTAGAGGCCGTAGTCGCGGGCGACCTCGCCGAGCGCGATGACCTGTTCGGGGGTGACCTCGCCGCCGGGGACGCGCGGGATGACGGAGTAGGTGCCGTCCTTCTGGAGGTTGGCGAGGAAGAGGTCGTTGGAGTCCTGGAGGGTGGCCTGCTCGCCGTCGAGGACGTGACCGATGCCGAGTTCGGGGGCGAGGGTGCCGAGGACGTTGCCGACGACGGGCTTGCAGACGGCGCAGCCTTCCCCGCCCTTTCCGTGACGCTCCATCAACTCACCGAAGGTCCGGATGCGTTCGCCCTTCACGACGGCGTAGATCTCGGAGCGGGACAGCTCGAAGTGTTCGCACAGGCCGCGCGCCTTCATGACGCCGGCGGCGGCGAGTTCGGCGTCGAGGACGGCCTGGAGCGAGCCGAGGCAGCCGCCGCAGCCGGTCCCGGCCTTGGTGCAGCGCTTGATGCCGCCGATGTCGGTGAGCCCGTGCTCGGCGACGGCGTCACGCACCCGGCCCTTGGTGACGTTGTGGCAGGAGCAGACGACGGCGTCGTCGGGCAGCGCGTCGGCGCCGGGCACCTCTGCGCCGGCCGGGGCGATGAACGCCTCCGCGGGCCCCGGGAGTTGGCGGCCGGTGTGCGGCTGGAGCGAGCCGTAGGCCGCCGCGTCGCCGACCAGGATGCCGCCGAGGAGGCGCCCGTCGGGGCCGAGCAGCAGCTTCTTGTAGACGCCCTCGCGCCCGTCGGAGAAGAGCACCTCGACGGCGCCGCTCCCGGAGGTGGCGAAGGGGTCGCCGAAGGACGCGACGTCGGCGCCCATCAGCTTGAGCTTGGTGGAGGTGTCGGCGCCGGTGAAGGTGAGGTCCGCGCCGCCCGCGAGGCGCTCGGCGACGGTCTCGGCCATCTGGTAGCCGGGCGCGACCAGGCCGTAGACACGGCCGTCGACGGTCTGGGCGCACTCGCCGACGGCGTAGATGTACGGGTCGGTGGTGCGGCAGTGCGCGTCGACGGCCACGCCGCCCCGGTCACCGACGGCGAGCCCGCACTCACGGGCGAGGCGGTCGCGGGGGCGCACCCCGGCGGAGAAGACCACGACGTCGGCGCCGATGCGGCGGCCGTCGCTCAGGCGCAGCTCGCGCACCCGGCCGGCGTCGTCGAGCTCGACCTCGTGGGCGCCGACGCCGGTGTGCACGGCGACGCCCATGGACTCGATGGTGGTGCGCAGGGCGGCGGCGCCGCCGTCGTCGACCTGGAGCGGCATGAGGCGGGGCGCGAACTCCACGACGTGCGTGCTCAGGCCGAGCGTGCGCAGCGCACCGGCGGCCTCCAGGCCGAGCAGTCCGCCACCGATGACGACACCGGTGCGGGCGCCTTCGCGGGCGTACCGGGTGAGCTGTTCGACGTCGTAGAGGGTGCGGTAGGTGAAGCAGCCGGTGGCGTCGGCTCCGGGGATGGGCGGCACGAAGGGGTAGGAGCCGGTGGCCAGGACGAGCGCGTCGTAGCGGACGACGGTGCCGGAGGTGGTGGTGACCGTGCGGGCCGCCGGGTCGATGGCCTCGGCGGGGTCGCCGAGCCGCAGGTCGATGCCGTGCCGGTCCATGAACTCGCCGTCGCACAGCGCTAGTTGCTCACCCGTCGCACCGGTGAAGGCGGACGACAGATGGACGCGGTCGTAGGCGGGGACGTCCTCCTCGGCGAGGACGGTGACATGCCAGCCGGGGGCGCCGGGCCGGGCCAGGGCCCCGCGCTCGGCGAGGGCTTCCAGGAGGCGGTGGCCGACCATGCCGTGGCCGATCAGCACGAGGTTCTGCGCGGGCTGCGACATGGCTTCGCTCCGGGGGCTCGGGCCCTGCCCCGTCGACGGTGCTGGAGGTCCACACGACGGGGACTGGGCGGTCTACCCCTTCGACGCTAGACCGCCCGCGCCCGCCCGAGCCCCCGAAAAAGCCCTCGTCACCAGGGCCTTGTGGCCCCCCGGGGCGGGTAGTTGGACCCGCACCGCGCTTCCTCCGGGCGGGTCTTGCAGGCAGGTCTTCTCGACGGGGCTCCCAGGCGGGGCTTCCGGGCGGGGCTTCCAGGCGGTTCTTCTAGGCGGGTGGGTTGAGCTTGCGGAAGTAGGTCCAGCTGGTCTCGTTGGGCTCGCTCCACTTCTCCGGGGCGTGCGCGTACTCGGGGTGGTGCTCGGCGATGTACGCGCGGGTGCGCTCGGGCACCTCACCGTACGAGCCGAGCTTGCGGCCCCGGCAGTGGTAGGTGAGGCCGCCGGGCCGCTGGCCGCGCGCCATCCAGGGCAGCCACGGGGACATCCGGGTCCAGGACATGGTGGCCGGAACGCTGTCGGCGTCGCCCGCGAGGTCGGCGCGGTCGGCGAAGAACTGGAAGAGCTCCAGGGCCTTGTAGGTGTCGCCGGCCGAGTGCAGGGGGTACTGCGCGACGGGCAGCGGCGACGGGTAGGCGAGCGGGATCTCCAGGCTGAAGCAGACCTGCCCGCCGAGCTCGGTGGTCGGCACGGGGAAGGGACGCCAGCGCTGGTTGGCCGGGTCGTTCCAGATGTGCACGACGGGCAGGTCCTGCCAGTTCTCCAGGATGTCCCTGCTGACCGGGTCGAGGTAGAACGCGGCCTCGCGGGTGAGCAGTTGATACGCGTCCGGGCCTCCCTCTTCGTCCTGGACGAGGCGGGCGACGTTGACCCCCTCGAACCCGAAGAGCCGCGTATAAGGCTCGTCGGGCGCCCAGGAGTACACGTCCCCGGACCACCAGTAGGTGACGTCCTCGCCCCCGAGGGAGGCGCGGGTGCGGGCGAGGTCGCGGAGCTGCTGCACGGGTGTGGTCATCCCCCCACTCTGCGCGGCTTCCCCGCCCCGGGAAACCCCCACCCCCTTCTCGCCCTCGCGCCGCACGTGGCCACTCGCGCCCCCAACCCCCTTCTCGGCTTCGCGCCGCACGTGGCCGCTCGCGCAGTTCCCCGCGCCCCTCAAACCCGCCTTCATCCGCAGGCCGTGCCCGCTTCTCGCGCCGTTCCCCGCGCCCCCGGCAAGACCGGTGCTGGGGCACCTACAGCCCGTCATGGGGGTCCCCCCTGGCCCTCAAGGCCTTGGGGGAGATTGAGGACGAGCGCCCTCAAGGCGCGAACGGGGTCTGGGGCGGAGCCCCAGGGGCCGGAACCAACCAACCCCGGGCCACGGCGGGCGGGTGGGCAAAAACCCCAGGAGGTTGCCCCGGACGAGCACAAAGGCCTCCCACCAGGGGACCTTGGCCGGGCCCGCCGCACGCGACCCCGCGCTAGCGTGAAGACGCCGGGGTGCCACGACACCACCCCGGCACCCACCACCCACCCCCCGGGAGGCCCGCGATGCTCGTGATCGCCGTACACGGCAGCTCCGCCCCCGGCGCGGGCGCCACCATCGGCCGGCTCGCCCAGGCCCTGGGCCGCCCCGCCCTCATCGCGCACCTGGACGTGCAGCGCCCCAGCCTCGCCGATGTCCTCGCGCGGAACCCCGGCGCCGTAGTCGTGCCGCTCCTCCTCGGCGAGGGCTACCACCGCCGCGTGGACGTGCCCGCCGTCGCCCGCCGCTTCCACTGCACCGTCACCGCCGGACTCGCGGGCGAGCCCGACGTGGCCCGAGCCGTGCACGACCGGCTCCTCGCGGCCGGCGGGCCCGGCGACGCGGTCGTCGTCGCCGGCGCGGGCTCGACCCGCCCGCACGGCAACGACGGAACCCGGGCCGTGGCAAGGGAGTTGAGCGCCGCCCACCCCGACATCCCCGTACTCGACGCGTACTGCTCCGCCGCGCACCCCGGCGTCCGTGACCGCGTCGAACAGCTCCACCGCGCCGGGTTCCGGCGGATCACGATCGCCACCCACCTCCTGGCCCCGGGCCGCTTCACCCACGCGCTCGACGCGATCCGCGACACGACCCCCGGCGTGCACGCCGCATCGGCGCCGATCGCCGACCACCCGCTGCTCGCGCGCCTTGTGCTGAACCGGTACGAATCCGTACGCCCGGAAGTGTTGGCCGCCTAGCGCACCGGCCCGTCTGGTGTGCTGTGCGCATGCCCCGCATGACCGCACGCAGCCGCCACGAGGACCACCGCGCCTCGACCCCGCTGGAACTGTTCTTCGACCTGTGTTTCGTCGTCGCCGTCGCACAGGCCGGCGCCCGCCTGGTCCACGCCCTGGCCGAAGGCCACGTGGGCACGGGCCTGGCCGGTTACGCCGCCGTGTTCTTCGCGATCTGGTGGGCGTGGATGAACTTCTCCTGGTTCGCCTCCGCCTACGACACCGACGACGCCCTGTACCGGGTGGTGACCCTGATCCAGATCACCGGCGTCCTGATCCTCGCGGCGGGCGTGCCGCGCGCGTTCGACGACGGCGACTTCACGATCGGCGTCATCGGCTACATCGTGATGCGGCTCGCGCTGACGAGCCAGTGGCTGCGGGCCGCGTACAGCTGCGGGGACCCGGCCGAACGCCGGGTGTGCCTGCGGTACGCGGCCGGGCTCGTGGTGTGCCAGGTGGGCTGGGTCGTGATGCTGTTCGTGCCGGACTCGTCCCGTACCTGGCTGTTCCCGCTGCTCGCCCTCGCCGAGCTGAGCGTGCCGCTGTTCGCCGAGCGCGACCACTCCACCAGCTGGCATCCGCACCACATCGCCGAGCGGTACGGCCTGTTCACCCTGATCGTGCTCGGCGAGACGGTGTCGGCGGCCACCATCGCCGTACAGGAGGCGCTGGACGAACACGACGAGCTCGGCGATCTCCTGCCGCTGGCCGCAGGCGGGTTGCTCATCGTGTTCGCGGCCTGGTGGATCTACTTCGCGGTCCCCATCCACGACCACCTCACCTCCAACCGGCAGGCGTTCGCCTGGGGTTACGGCCACTTCGTGGTCCTCGCGTCGGCGGCGGCGATCGGCGCGGGCATGGAGGTCGCGATCGAGCAGACCGTCGGCAAGGCCCCCATCTCGGCGAACGCGGGCGCGGCCGCCGTGACGGTCCCGGCAGCCCTGTTCCTCCTGACGGTATGGCTCCTGCACTCCCGCCACTTCAAACGCGGCACGTCCCAGCAACTGGTGTTGCCCGTCTCGGCGTTGGCCATCCTGGCCTGCACCTTCGCGGGCCACACGGCGGTCCCGCTGGCCGGGGCGGTGGCCGCCGTGACGGTCGCGGTCGGCTGGACCCTGAACCGCCGCAACCCGGAGACCCCGGCCACCACGTGACGGCGGCACGCCGCGTCGGCCCACCGCACACACCCGCGCGGCCCGCCGAGCCCACCCCTCACGGCTCCCCCGGGTGGCGAGGATGCGCCCGCACATCGCGGGACGCCTCGTACCGCCCCGTCTGATCGCCCGCCTTCTCCGCCTCGGCGAGTCGCCGTATGGCCCGCGCGCAGCCGTCGCACCCCGCCACGGGGTCGGCCTCGTACAGCCACGCGTCCAGACTCGCCGAGGGCTGCACGGCCCACATCAGCGCTCACCCCCGACCGGGGTGCCGTAGATCTCGGCCCGCCGACGTTCGAGTTCGGTGGGCGGCCGAAGCCGGTGCGGGGCCACGGCCCACTCCCTGCCGCCGCCGGGGGGCCGCAGATACACGGACCCGGCGTACCGCCCGACGATTTCCCCGACGCGGCCCGTGTCCCTGTCGACCGCGTACCGTCCCTGCTTCATGTCGCTCACCTTCCCCGATGAATCAACTCCCTTGCCGCACGCAAGAGTTCACTGGTGCCGCTACCATCGGAAGCATTTCGGAGCCCGACCAGGGATTTGGGCACGGCGGCATATGCCCGTTCAGCCGACCTGCAATGGGCGGACATCGCCGACCACGCCCACCATTGTGGGAACGGGGACAAGATGACCGCCGAGCGGGAAGCGGACGGCCACGACGCACGTCGTCGGTTCGCCGAGGAACTGAAGAGCGCTCGGGAGCTGCACTCGGACAGCGCGCTCACACAGACGGAGGTCGGCCGGCTCACCCGCACTTCCAAGAGCACGATCAGTCGAGTGGAATCAGGCACGGGGCGGATTCCTGACGAGCTTCCGGCCGCCCTTGACCGGCTGTTCGGGACCGACGGTCGGTTCAAGCGCCTGTACGAGGAGGTAATCGCCTCCACCTTCCCCGTCCTCTATCAGCGCCGCATGGCGATCGAGCGGACCGCCGTCGAGGTGCGGGAGTGGTCTCAGACGGTCGTTCCAGGACTGTTGCAGACAGCCGGGTACGCCCACGCCATCCTGCGCAAGGGCGACCCCAGGGCGAGCGACACCGAGATCGCCAAGTCCGTCCACCTGCGGATGGCGCGGCAAGACGTACTGAACGGAACCGCGCCGCCGGTGCTGCGTGTGGTGCTGTGCGAATCAGTACTCCGACGACAGCTGGCCTCTCGGGAGGTCATGAGGGCCCAGTTCGCGGCCCTACTGACCCAGGCCGCCCGGCCCACGACCAGCGTGCGCGTGCTGCCCCTGGACGCCGAGGCCCATCTGCTGCTGGAAGGCTCGGCCAGCTTTCTGACGACCCCAAACCATGTGACCGTGGTCTGTGTCGAGGCTTACCGTACGGCGGGAATCATCGACGATCCCGAACATGTCCGAAGGGCTGAGCACGCCTACGACGAGATCACGGGTGAAGCGCTCACCAGACGGCAGAGCATGCAACTCATCCAGGCGCAGATGGAGAAGCTGACGTGAACAACCACATCCCCACCGAGTGGGTCAGGTCCAGCCACAGCGGCCCCGAAGGGGGCAACTGCCTGGAATGGGCGCCCACTTACGCCGCGGCGACCGGCATGGTCCCCATACGCGACAGCAAGCACGGCCCCCAGGGCGGCCCCACCATGACCACCACCCCCGCCGCCTGGGCGGCCTTCGTGACCGGGCTCAGGGCGTAGCCCGGCTCCCACCCGCAACACCGTTCGCAGCCAAGGGGGTTCAGCACCCAGGGCCGGACGGGGCGGCATGGTAGGGATGGCCACCATGACGAATCCCGCACCCACGAACAACTCCCTCACCGACGTGCCCGGCTTTCGCGTAGGCCACGCCGCCGTCGCCGGGCCGGGCGCCCTGAGCGGTACGACGGTCGTGCTCGCGCCGCCGGGCGGGGCCGTCGCCGCCGTCGAGGTGCGCGGGGGCGGGCCCGGCACCCGGGAGACCGACGCGCTCGATCCGCGGAACGTCGTGGAGCGGATCGACGCCGTGGTCCTCACCGGCGGCAGCGCGTTCGGGCTCGACGCGGCGGGCGGCGTGATGGCCTGGCTGGCGGAGCAGGGGCGCGGGGTGCGCGTGGGGCCCGAGCCGCACCAGGTGGTGCCCGTCGTGCCCGCGGCCTGCTTGTTCGACCTGGGGCGGGGCGGTGATTGGGGGGCCAGGCCCGACGCGCACGTCGGGCGGGCCGCGGCGGAGGCGGCCGGGGCCGCCGGGCCCGAGGTCGCCGAAGGCAACGCGGGGGCCGGGACGGGCGCGGTGGTCGGCGGCGTCAAGGGCGGGGTCGGCACGGCGAGCGTCCGGCTCGCCTCGGGGGCGACGGTCGCGGCGCTGGCCGTCGTCAACGCCCTCGGCTCCGCGATCGACCCGCACACCGGGGTGCTGTACGGGGAGTACGGAGAGGGCCGCCCCCAACTCCCGTCAACAGAACTGCACTTGGCGGCCCAGGAGCAGATCGCCCGGTCCCGCGAGCGGATGGGGATCCCTCCGCTCAACACCACCCTCGCCGTCGTGGCCACCGACGCCCCGCTCAGCCGGCCGCAGGCGCAGAAGCTCGCGGGGACTTCGCACGACGGCCTGGCCCGCGCCCTGCGGCCGGTCCATCTGATGCACGACGGCGACACCGTGTTCGCCCTGGCCACCGGGTCGCACGCGCCGGACGGCACGCCCGCGCCCGCCCCGCTCGGCGCCCTGGAGCTGAACGCCGTCCTGGCCGCCGGAGCGGATGTCGTCGCGCGGGCGATCGTGAGGGGCGTGCGGGCCGCAGAAGGCATCGACGGACCCGGGGGGACATTCCCCTCTTATGGGGATCTGTACGGGAGTTGAGCCCCTGAAACCCTCCATTGTGACCGCCGTCACAATTGAATCTCGCAACCAGTTGGCCCATTTGGGTTCTCTATGCCCGTACTGGATTCAATTCGCAGTACATAACGCAGACATGGAGCAGCCCGTGACACCGCCGGCGTCGGACAACGCAGCGCAGCCTCAGCAGTTCAGCACCCCGCGCACCGCGCGTCCGCTCGCCCGGCGTCGTGTCCGCCTCATCGCGGGCGCGGCCGGCCTGCTGGTCGGCGCGCTCGCGCTGACCGCCTGCGGCGGGGACGCCAAGGCCAACGACGACGGCAAGAGCGGCAAGGGCGCCGACGCCTCGGCCGCCAAGGACGCCTCCACGCTGAAGATCACCATCTCGGCCAAGGACGGCTCCACCAACGCCTCCATCAACGACGTCACCGTGAAGGCCGACGGCGGCAAGCTCTCCGACGTGACGATGACCGAGGCGCAGGGCGGCAAGGCCGTGCCCGGCACGCTCGCCGCCGACGGCCTGTCCTGGAAGCCGACCGGCAAGGTCGAGCGCGGCACCCAGTACAGGATCACCGCGAACGGCAAGGACGACAAGGGCCGGGCCGCGACGGAGAACTCGCAGTTCACCACCGTCTCCGCCAAGGACAGCTTCATCGGCACCTACACCCCCGACGACGGCTCCACGGTCGGCGTCGGCATGCCGGTGTCCTTCAACTTCAACAAGGCGATCACGAACAAGAAGGACGTCCTCTCCCACATCACGGTCACCAGCAGCAGCGGGCAGCAGGTCGTCGGACACTGGTTCAACTCGCAGCGCCTCGACTTCCGCCCCGAGCAGTACTGGAAGGCCGGGTCCAAGGTGACGATGAAGATCGACCTGGACAAGGTCGAAGGCGCCAAGGGCGTCTACGGCGTGCAGAAGAAGGACGTCACCTTCACCATCGGCCGCAACCAGGTCTCCACCGTCGACGTGAAGACGCAGGAGATGACCGTCCAGCGGGACGGCAAGACCGTCAAGACGATCCCGGTCTCCACCGGCAGCGCCGAACACCCCACGTACAACGGGCAGATGGTGATCTCGGAGAAGTTCACGCAGACCCGCATGAACGGCGACAGCGTGGGCTTCGGCGGCGAGTACGACATCAAGGACGTGCCGCACGCGATGCGCCTGTCCACCTCCGGCACCTTCATCCACGGCAACTACTGGGGCGACCCCTCGGTGTTCGGCAACGAGGGCACCAGCCACGGCTGCGTCGGCATGCGGGACGTGAAGGGCGCCGCGGGTGACACCTCGGCCAAGTGGATGTTCGACAACAGCATGATCGGTGATGTCGTCGTCGTGAAGGGCTCGCCAGACAAGACGATCGCCCCGGACAACGGCCTCAACGGCTGGAACCTGTCGTGGGCGCAGTGGACGGCGGACAGCACCTCCTGACCAACTCCCTTTCCTTTGAAGGTACTTCACCGGCCGGTAACCCATGTGTGGGCTGCCGGCCGGAAAAGTTTCGGCCATGCCCGCTGCGCGAAACGCCCTCAAGGGCTACGTTGAGCACCTTCTACGTGACCAACAGCGACGGCCAGGAGAAGCCTTGGTGCTCCATGTGCCCCACCCGCTCGACGGCGAGCGCGGCCCCCACGAGGAATCGGCCCAGGATCAGCTGGCCGCACTTCTGGGGCGGGCCCTGAACTCCTTCGATCTGCCCGACGAACTCGTCGAGCGCCTCGGCCTGGCGATGGCCCACACCACCTCGCTCCACTCCTCGCTGCACACCTCGGCGGCGGAGGCGGGCGGCCGCCGGCTGAGCCGCGAGACGTGGCGGCACTGCTATCTGCTCCTGGACGGCACCACCGTCACCCTGTGGGAGCTGACCCACCACGACGGCCGCGCGTACACGCACGAGGTGTACGCGAACGAGGACGAGGCCCGCCTGGCCGCCGCCCGGCTGTGCCGCAAAGCGCTCCCGGCGCCCGGCGCCGACGACGAACTGGAGGCCCTGGTCACCGAGCTGAACGGCATCGGACTCGGCATCGGGGGCCCCTACGAGCCCCACCAGGACGTCGAGGGCTTAGCCGGCGGCTGGGAGGCCGGGCCGTTCGGCCCCGACGCCGCCATCGGCCGGGACCGCGCCGCGCCGCCCTCCGGCCGCGCACCGTACGCCCCGTACGCCCACGCCGACTCGGCGGACCACGCGCGCCGGCTGCTGCGCCGCGCCGAGAACCCGGACCGGCCCGACGAGCGCGTCGCACTGCGGCTGCGGTCGGCGCACGGGCACCGCATCACCCAGGCCTTCGGCCGGCACTGCCGCACGGGCGGCCGCGACGCCGCGTTCACGCTGTACGAGCACGCGTTCCGGCTGCTCGACGGCGGTGAGCTGAGCCTGTGGGAGGTCGAGCACACGGCGACGCCGGACGGCCGTCACATGTGCGAGGTGTACGCCACCGAGCAGGCGGCCCGAGCCGCCATGAAGCGCCGCGCACGGGTGAGTTGAGCCCCGGCCTGCCGAGCTCCGCTTGCGCTGCGCCCCGCGCGAGGTCTGGGCGCAGGGCGGGGGAAGCGGGCACGGGACGGTTCAGGAACTGCGCGGGTCGAGCTGGCGGATCAGGCCCGCGAAGGCGTCCCGCTCGGCCTCGGTGAGGGCCACCGCTTCCCGGGCGGGCGGCCCGGCCTGGCGGCCCACCGCGCGCAGGCCGCGCAGCGCGTGCCACTCGGCCCGGTCGGCGCGCTCGCGGCGCAGTATGCGGACAAGACCCACGACCCAGGCGACACTCGCCGCAGCGAGGACGGAAAGGCCTATCTGCTGAATGATCGTGATGTTCTGAGCCACGCGCCCCAGTAGACAACACCGTCCGGGACTTGCGGCAGGGCCTGAAGGGACTTTGGTCCTCAAGTGGTACATGTCACGTCATGACGGCCGAAGACGCCCGGCCCTCGGGGGCCGGGCGTCATGGGCGGAGGGGCAGGGCGGAAGGCGCGTCTCAGGCGACCACCGCCACCTCCCGCTTCTCGGCGTGGCCGACCGCCGCGTCCTCCGGCTCCGGCCGCTGCTTGCGCAGGCCCTTGAGCAGGACGACCAGGGCCGCGCTGACCACCGTGCCGGCCGCGATGGCGACCAGGTAGAGCAGGGCGTTGCCGATCAGCGGGACCACGAAGATGCCGCCGTGCGGGGCCCGCAGGGTGCAGCCGAAGGCCATCGACAGGGCGCCGGTGACCGCGCCGCCCGCCATCGCGGAGGGGATGACCCGCAGCGGGTCGGCCGCGGCGAACGGAATCGCGCCCTCGGTGACGAACGACGCCCCCAGCACCCAGGCCGCCTTGCCGTTCTCGCGCTCGGTACGGGTGAACAGCCGGCCCCGCACGGTCGTGGCCAGGGCCATCGACAGCGGCGGGATCATGCCCGCGGCCATCACGGCCGCCATCACCTTGAAGCTGCCCGCGGTGCCGTCGGCGAGCCCGCCGATGGCGAAGGTGTAGGCCACCTTGTTGAGCGGTCCGCCCAGGTCGAAGCACATCATCAGGCCGAGGATCACGCCGAGGACGATCACGTTGGCGCCGTTGAGCCCGTTGAGCCAACTGGTCAGCGCGGACTGGAGTTTGGAGATCGGCTCGCCTATGACGAGGAACATCAGGAAGCCGACCACCGCCGAGGAGATCAGCGGGATCACCACCACCGGCATGATGCCGCGCAGCGAGGCGGGGATCTTGACCTTCTGGATCGCCATCACCACGGCGCCCGCGATCAGACCGGCGGCGAGGCCGCCGAGGAAGCCGGCCTTGATGTCGAGGGCGATCGCGCCGCCGACGAAGCCCGGCACCAGACCGGGCCGATCGGCCATTCCGTACGCGATGTAACCGGCCAGGACCGGGACGAGGAACTTGAAGGCGACGCCGCCGACCTGGAACAGCAGCGCGCCCCAGCTGCTCGTGTCCGTCCACAGGAAGTGGTCCATGACGGAGGGGGCGTCACTCACCTTGTAGCCGCCGAGGGCGAAGCCCAGCGCGATGAGCAGTCCGCCGGCGGCGACGAACGGAACCATGTAACTGACGCCGGACATCAGCCACTTGCGCAGCTTGGTGCCATATCCCTCGCCGGGCTCGCCGGCCGCCTCCACGGGAGACGGCTTGGCGCCCGCCTCGGTGATCTCGCCGCGGGCCGCCTTCTCGCGGACCTCGGCGATCAGCTCGGCGGGCCGGTTGACACCGGCCTTCACACCGACGTCCACCGTGGCCTTCCCGGCGAAGCGCTCCTTGTCCCGGACCGGCACGTCGTGCGCGAAGATCACGCCGTCGGCCGCGGCGATGACGTCCGGGTCGAGTCGGGTGAACCCGGACGAGCCCTGCGTCTCGACGCTGACCTCGACGCCCTCGGCGCGCCCGGCCCGCTCCAGGGACTCGGCCGCCATGTAGGTGTGGGCGATGCCGGTCGGGCAGGAGGTGACGGCCACGATCCGGAAGGGCCGGTCCGCGGGCGCGGGCGTCGCTTCCGCGGGTCCCTGCGGTTCGGGGTCGGACGTGGGTTCCGGTGCGGCCTGCGGCGGCGCGTCCGGGGCGAGCTGCTCCTCCTCGCCCCCGATCAGGGCCGCGGCCTCGCCGGCCGTCGTCGCCGCGCGCAGTGCCGCGGTGAAGTCGGCGTCCATCAGCTGGCGGGCCAGGCCGGACAGGATGGAGAGGTGGGCGTCGTCCGCGCCCGCCGGGGCCGCGATGAGGAAGATCAGGTCCGCCGGGCCGTCCGGCGCCCCGAAGTCGATCCCGGCCGCGCTGCGCCCGAAGGCCAGCGTCGGCTCGGTGACATGGGCGCTGCGGCAGTGCGGGATGCCGATGCCGCCGTCGAGGCCGGTGGGCATCTGTGCCTCGCGGGCCGCCACGTCGGCGAGGAAGCCGTCGAGGTCGGTGACGCGGCCGAGCGCGACCATCCGCTCGGCGAGCGAACGGGCGGCGGCTGCCTTGGAGTCGGCGGCCCGGTCGAGTTCGAGGTCGACCAGTTCCGCGCTGATCATCTGGCTCATCGCGGGCTCCTTTGCGGGCGGTGAGGGCGGGCGGGGGGCATGGCTCCGGTTCGCGCCGGTGCCGTCAGGGCGCGGTCCGGCGGGGCGGGGGTCATGGCGCCGGTTCCGTCAGGGGGCGGTCCAGCGGTACGGCGTCGGTGACGGTCACGGAGGCCGGGTCGAGGTCGCCGGGGGCGGGCATCACGCTGCCGGGCAGTTGGACGGCGGCGGCGCCGTGGGCGACGGCGGCGGCGAGCGCGCCGGGCCCTTCGCCGCCGGCCGCGAGGAATCCGGCGAGCGAGGCGTCACCGGCTCCCACGTTGCTGCGCACGGTCGCCACGGGCGCGGAGGCGAAGTAGGTGCCGGCGGCGGTGACCAGGAGCTGGCCGTCGGCGCCGAGGCTGGCGAGGACGGCGCCGGCCCCCAACTCCCGTACTTCTTCGGCCGCCTTGACCGCGTCGCCGACGGTGGCGAGGGGGCGGCCGACGGCCTGGGCGAGCTCCTCGGCGTTGGGCTTGACCACGTCGGGGCGTTCGCGCAGTGCGGCGATGAGGGACGGTCCGGAGGTGTCGAGGGCGACCTTGGCCCCGGCAGCGTGGGCGCGCGCCACCAGCTCGGCGTACCACTGGGGGGCGAGGCCGCGAGGAAGGCTGCCGCAGCAGGCGATCCAGTCGGCCCGGCCGGAGTGCTCGCGCACGGCGTCGAGCAGCAACTCGCTCTCGGCGGCGCTCAGTTCGGGACCCGGCGCGTTGATCTTCGTGAGGGTTCCGTCGGGTTCGGCGACGGAGATGTTGGAGCGGGTGTGCCCGGCGACGGGTACGGGCGCGACCTCGATGCCCTCGGCGCCGAGCAGTTCGGCGACCAGGGCGCCGGGGGCGCCGCCGAGCGGCATGACGGCGACCGTGCGGTGCCCGGCCGCGGCGACGGCGCGTGAGACGTTGACGCCCTTGCCGCCGGGGTCCACCCGTTCGCCGGTGGCCCGCAGCACCTCACCGCGCTGGAGGCCGGGAACCTCGTAGGTGCGGTCGAGGCTGGGGTTGGGGGTGACGGTGAGGATGTTCATACGGTGATCACGTCCGTGCCGGCGGCCTCGATGGCGGCGATGTCGTCGGGCGCGAGCCCGCTGTCGGTGATGAGGAGGTCCACGTCGGCCATGCCGGCGAAGCGGGCGAAGTGCTCCTGGCCGTGCTTGGCGGAGTCGGCGAGCAGCACCACGCGCCGGGCGGCGCCGATCGCGGCCCGCTTGACGGCCGCCTCGGCGAGGTCGGGGGTGGTGAGGCCGTGGGCGGCGGAGAAGCCGTTGGTGCCGAGGAAGACGACGTCGGCGCGGATCTCGCCGTAGGCGCGCAGCGCCCAGGCGTCGACCGCGGCCCGGGTGCGGTGGCGGACCCGGCCGCCGACGAGGTGCAGGTCGATGGAGGGGTGGTCGGCCAGCCGGGCGGCGACGGGCAGGGCGTGCGTGACCAGGGTGAGCCCGCTCTCCAGGGGGAGCTCGGCGGCCAGGCGCGCGATGGTCGATCCGGCGTCGAGGATGACGCTGCCCTCGGCGGGCAGTTCGGCGAGCGCGGCGTGGACGATGCGGTCCTTCTGGTCGGCGGCGGTGGACTCCCGCTCGGCGAGGTCGGGCTCGAAGTCGAGCCGCCCGGCCGGAATGGCCCCGCCGTGCACCCGGCGGACCAGGCCGGCCCGGTCGAGGGCCTTCAGGTCGCGCCGCACGGTCTCGGCGGTGACCTGGAACGTCTCGGCGAGCGAGAGCACGTCGACGCGTCCGCTCTCCCGCGCGATCCGCAGCATCTCCTGCTGGCGCTCCGGTGCATACATGTCTGGTTACGTCCGTTTCCCTACCCGAACCGGTGGTTACACGGCCAGCGTACGGGCGGACTGGGCCCATGTAAATCAATTCGGGCATCACCCGGACACAAACGGGCTTTGGTCCCGGCACGGAAGGCCCACCGACCCGGGGCCGACGGCCCGGCCCCCTCAGGACTCCGCCCCGACAGCCGCGACCTACGGGTCCCGGGCCACCTACAGGGGCGCGGGGAACTGCGCGACCAGCCACCCACGGTGCGAGCCCGACAGGGGGTTAGGGGCGCGGGGAACTGCGCGACCAGCCACCCACGGCCCGCAGCCGACGAACCGGGTCCGGGGACCGGGGTCCGGGGTCCGGGGACCGGGGACCGGGGACCGGGGACCGGGGACCGGGGACCGGGGACCGGGGACCGGGGACCGGGGACCGGGGACCGGGGACCGGGGACCGGGGACCGGG